>DATJQI010000052.1:0-31593 GCA_035505915.1 Gemmatimonadales bacterium
CCAGCACACGGAGATGGGGGAAACCATCCGGTCGCTCGGTCTCGAGCCGTACGTGGAGGTCCTCGGCCTGGTCTCGGGGGATGAAGCGCTCGACGTGCTGCTGCGGTCCACGGTGTCGATCGTCCTGGCGCAGAAGCAGGGGGTCCAGGTGCCGGCCAAGCTCTACGAGTGCGCGGGCCTCGGGCTCCGGACTCTCGTGATCGCCGAGCCGGACAGTGCGACCGCTGCCGAGGCGGACCGGATCGGGGGCGGGGCCGTGGCGTTCGACGCCGAAGATGTCGAGGGAATCGCGCGGTACCTGCGGGAGGCGGATGCCGGGGGGCCGGTCCCGCCGCGGCGCGATGAGCCGATCGACTACGAGGCGCTGGCCGTACGCGTGGCCGAGGTACTCCGGGGCTGATCGAGGCGCTTCAGGAGAATCTCCGCGACCTTATCGGCCAGCCTGTCCCAATCATGTTCCCGAGCCACCCCCCGGCGCTTCGCCACAGCCTCGGCGCCGCGTGCCGCGGGGCTCACCGCGGCCTCGAGCGCCCGCGACCACTCGTCCGGTGACGACGCCAGCGTGATGACCTGGCCGAACTCCTGCAAGGACCTGATCGGCGTGCCCACGACGGCGCAGCCGCTCGCCAGGTACTCGTGCAGCTTCATCGGATAGATGAACTCCGTGTAGTCGATGCGCCGGTAGGGCAGGAGCCCCACGTCCAGATGCTGCATGTAGGCGGCCAGCTCGCCCGGCGCCTTGGCGCCCAGCATATGAACGTTCGGCATCTGCGCCATCGCCCCGAGCTCCCGGGCCTCGCCGCCCTCGAGCCGGGACGGCCCCACCAGCACGAATGACCACCCCGGGTGCCGCCGCGCGAGACCCGCGACCAGCGGAATGTCCAGCTCCCCCTTGATGATCCCCACGTAGCCCACCCGCGGATGGGGAATGCCGCGCAGATCCGGAGGCTCCGGCGCCGGCGCGGCGAAGGCCGGGTAGTCGACGCCGTTGGGGATGAACGTGGTGTGGGGGTTCAACCCGCCCTTCTTGTCCCACAGACCGCGCGAGTGGATGAACACCTCGTCCACCCGGCGGATGAGCCGGGCCTCCCGGGCGTCCAGCGGATGCTCCGTGGGCGAGAAGAGATATTCGTCGTCCTCCTCCGAATACGTGAACTCGTCGTCGATGTGGTAGCAGCTGGTCATCCCGGGGCGCAGATCGAGCGCGTAGTCGAAGTCCGGGCGCCAGAGATAGAGAATGAAGCGCCGAGCGCCCCGGCGCCGCAGCATCGCCTGAGCCACGTCCAGGCGCCGGGCCCGGGTGAAGTGATCGAGCGCCCGGGGCCGGTAGAAGCGCGGAAGCCAGGGGCCCGGCCGGTACAGGGAAAAGCCCGGAGGCGTCGCGGGCTGCGCCACCCGGTGGAGGCCCGCGGACGGCCCGCGCCCCAGCCACGCCTGCCGCCACTCGACCGGCCGGTCGCACCAGACCACGTGGAAGTGCCGGGCCAACCGCGTCAGCACGTGCTGGCGCGGCATCCAGGGGCCACCCCAGACATCGGGAACGAGGCCGATGACGCCGATGTCTGGATGCAGCGGGGCCGTCAGGGCTGCTCCCGGAGGTACAGCACCGAAGCGCCCGGAAAGGGAGAGTGGAACCGCCTCGGCGCCCCCCCCGGAACCCCTCCCGCGGCCGCCAGGCGGTCCTGGGCCGGCGAGAACCACTCCACCCGGAGCCGGCCGGAAGTGCCGCTCAAGTCCACCGTCACCGTGTCCCCTTCCGGCAGATACGTGAGATACTCGGCGCCCGGGCCGGGGTGGGCCAGGCAGTGCCCGGTGGAGGAGAGGTCGGGCCGGGGACGCATCAGGTCCAGGTGGACACGGTTCGCATAGGTGAGCGTGTAGCCGAGATCCCGCCGCAGTCCTTCATAGTCCGGGTCCAGGAACTTGTATGTGGACGGCACTCCCATGCCCGTGTCCGTCACTTCGTACGGGTCCATCTGGATGGGATTCAGTCCGTCCAGGAACGACGTCCACGCGAAGCCCGGGGGCGCGCAGGGCGCGCAGAGGTGATCGGTGTCCCAGAGCACCACCTTCTTTCCCGACAGGAGCTGCTCCCGGCCGGCCCGCCCGTCGGCGGAAATCCAGTCGGCGGGGCTGGCGTACAGCTCGTCGTCGTTGTCGCCTTCCGGCCAGGGCGCGGTGAAGCCCACCGGGTGCCGCTTCGGCTTCCCGGCCTCGTAGCGCTTCACGAAGTCCACCATATGGTACTGCCAGGCGACGGACTCCGGGTCTCCCTCGTTGGTGATCTCGTACAGCACGTTGTCGAGGTCGTTCACGGCGTCGATGACGTGCCGCACGTAGTTTTCTTCGACCGCGACCACCGCGGGGTACCGGAGCGTTTCGGTCAACCGTCCGTTCCCCGTGCGGCCGGGGTCCCCGTCCAGCCCGTTCACGTTGTTCGCGGCGTTGAAGGGGTGGCCCGGCCAGGGGTTGGCGCCGCCCACGTGGTCCTTGTCCTCGAGGCTCCAGGCGTCGAAGAGCATGATGGAGACGTAGATCCCCCGGCGCCCCGCCTCGGCCACCCGGTGGCGCAGGCGCTCGAAGAAGCGGGGGTCGAACCGGGTCAGGTCGAAGCGCGGCTTGCCGTCCAGCGCCGCTCCGGGCCCCGTCCGGGCGAAGGCCACGGGGTCGAACCAGTAGGGATCCTTGATTTCCGTGGTCCACTTGGCCTGTTCCCAGGTCCAGAGCCGCACGAAATTGTGGTTGTGCTCCACCAGGAACCGCAGATACCGGTCGTAGTCGAAGCGGGGAGGCGGATCGGTGGGCCCGATGTCCTGCAATGAAGCCCAGGTGTGCGAGCCGGTGAGATACACCGCGCGCCCCTCGGGATTCATGAAGTACCGGGGATTGGCGGAATCGACGCGCAGGGGACCCGTGGCCTGAGCGGAACGGATCGGCGCGAGCGGCGTTCCCGTACGCTGCGCGACGGCGGAAGCCGGCCCGACGGCCCCGACGGCCGAGGCGAAGAGGAGAGTGAGAATGACCGTGGGTCGAGGCATGCGCGGGTGCGTGGAAGCTATGGGGGCCCTCGCTCCGGGCAAGCACCGGTGAGCTTCCTCACGTCGTGGCTTCCGCTGCGCCTCCGGGAGATCGCCTCCTACCGCGCCGGCCGGGCGGAGCGGGCGTTGATCGGCCAGGCGGCGGATACCCTGGTGCTCGCCTATCACAACATCCGGCCCGCCGGGGCGCCGGAGTTCGGCGAGCGCTCCCTCCATCTGGACCGGCGCGACTTCGCCCGCCAGCTCGATTTTCTCCAGCGGACCCACGAGGTGCGGCCCCTCACCACCATCGGAACCGTCGCCGACCGCCCGATCGCGATCATCACCTTCGACGACGGCTACGCCGGCGCGCTGACGGTGGGGCTCGAAGAGTTGGCGCGGCGGAAGCTTCCGGCGACGTTCTTCGTGGTTCCCGGCCGCCTGGGCGGCGACGCCTTCTGGTGGGACCGGCTGGGCGAGCACTACCGGGGTGTGCCGCCCGCCGACATCCGCCGCCGCGCGCTGGAGGAGCTGGAGGGTGACGAGGCCGGCGTGGCCCCGTGGGCCTCCGAGCTCGGAATCGATTTCACGGGTCCGGTTCCCCCGTGGGCCCGGACCGGAACCGAAGACGATCTCCGGCGCGCCGCGGCGACGCCCGGCATAACCCTGGCGGCGCATACGTGGACCCATCCCAACCTCGCGGCCGTCTCCCGGTACCGCCTCGTGGTCGAGCTGGTGCGGGCGCGCGACTGGATGGACGCGCACTTCCCGGGTTGGCCGCGCTGGATCTCGTTCCCCTACGGCCGGAGCAATCCGGAAGTCGAAGAAGTCACAAACCAGTCCGGGTATTCGGGGGGTGTCTCGATCGGGGACGCCGCCCGGCGCTACCCGCCGGGAGCCGTGGGCGCCTCGTGGCGGATGGTGCGGCGGTTGAACGTGCCGGCGGGCGGATCGTTCGAACGCTTCGCCTTGACGGTGTCCGGCGCCTGGTGACGCCGGACTACTTCCGGTTCTGCGCGAGCACCACCCAGCTCTGCCCGTAGCCCAGCCACTCCTTGAGCGCGTCGAGCCGGTTCCCGAGCAGGGGACGGAGCACGGCGTCCAGCTTGTAGGAGTTCACCAGGCGCAGGATGCCGCGGTGGCCCACGGGCACCACGCTCGTGATCCGGCGGATGGTGAACGCGGGCGCCAGGAGCCGGCGCAGCTCGCCGCGGGTGAGCCACCGCCGGTAGGGCACGAGCCCGCGGGGGTCCAGGTCTTCCCGCCGCTCGAACACCACGCGGTTCGGCGTCACCGCCAGGAGCCACCCGCCGGGCTTCACCACCTCGGCGAACCGGCGGACGGCGCCCTCGGGATCCGAGATGCAGGAGAGCAGATCCACGGCCACCGCCACATCGAACCCGCCGGAGGCGAGCGGCATCGTCAGGAAGTCGCCACCCTGGAAATCGATGTGCGGGTAGCGGGCTTTGGCCCGCTGCACGACCTCATCGGCGATGTCCGTGGCGGTGAGGGTCCCCATCCGGCTGAGAGGATCGCTCAGCCAGCCGCTGGCGCACCCGACCTCGATGATCCGGGGATTGTGGAGGCGCAGCTCCGCCAGCCAGCGCAGGACCGTGTCGCCCCGGCGGGCCGCCACCGGGTCGGGGCCCTGGGCCGCGTAGCGGGACTCGTACCACTCGGTGTCGTAGCGATTCCAGAAGGCCCGCTCGTCGGGCGGCGGGGGCGGCGGCGGCGGAACGGTCACGAGGCTTCCCCGGCGGGCCGATCCGATCCGAACCGGACCACCCGCGGATAGAGGTTGGCCGCTCCCCGCACGTCCTGCTCGCTGCGCACGAAGAAGGTCTCGGCCGGAAGGCGGCGGTCATACTGCCGCTGGATGTCGTACCGGTGCAGCGTGAGCCCGAGGAAGTAGGTGCCTTCGCCCAGGTGCATCTGGAGATCGACCGCGCAGCGGAAAGGATGGTCCGGGGTGACGGCGAAGTTGCCGGCGCCCAGGCGCTCCGTGGCGGTATTGAAGACGTTGTAGTTCTCTTCGTCGTACACCTGGACACCCAGGGACAACCGCTCGCAGGGCACGCGGGACCGCACCTCGACCTCCACCCGGACCCGCTCTCCCGCCCGGAAGGCCAGGCCCTCGGCGCCGCCTTCGCCGGTCATCCGCACGCCCGCGATGAAGGCGTCTCCCGCGGGCTCTTCGGTCATCCGCTGCCGGGCCCGGTCGAGATAGGTCCGCACCACTTCGGCGGTGGGGCCGACCTGCTCCACCCGGCCGCGGTGCAGGAGCACGGTCCGGGAGCAGAGGTCGTTCACGGCGTGCAGGTTGTGGGATACGAACACCACGGTCGCGCCGCCGCGCACCACCTGGAACATCCGGTCGGTGCATTTGCGCTGGAACACGTAGTCGCCGACGGACAGCACTTCGTCCACGATGAGGACGTCCGGCTCCACGTGGACGGCCACGGAGAAGCCGAGGCGGGCGTACATCCCCGAGGAGTACCGCTTCACGGGCGTGTCGATGAACTCGGCCAGCCCCGCGAAATCCACGATGGCGTCGAACTTCCGGCGGATCTCGGCCCGGCTCATCCCGAGGATGGTCCCGTTCAGATAGATGTTTTCGCGGCCGGTGAGGTCGGGGTGAAAGCCGGCGCCGACCTCGATCAGGGCCGAGACCCGGCCCCGCACGCGGATGGCGCCCGCGGTGGGGCGGATGATGCCGGTCAGGATCTTGAGGATGGTGCTCTTGCCGGCGCCGTTCTCCCCGATCACGCCGACGGCCTCGCCGCGGGCGACGTCGAAGGACACGTCCTTGAGCGCCCAGAACTCCCCCTTCAGGAGGGCGCCCTTGGGGGGCGGGTGCAGGAGGCGGCGGGTGAGCGCCGGCACCAGGTCGCGCAGGGAGTCGTACAGCTCGCCCCGGCGGAACTTCTTCGACACGCTCTCCATGGAGAGGACCACGTCGGACGCGGTCAGATGCGCTCCGCGAAGAGCGGGTCGAGGCGCCGGAAGGTCCAGAGGCTTACGGCCAGGAGCACCGCGGCGAACACGGCGCTGTAGGCCACCCAGGGGAGCGGCGGGGTCCGGTGCTTCACGATCGCGTCACTCAGCCCTTCCAGCACCGGCGCGATGGGGTTGAGGAGCAGCCACTGGCGCAGGTGGGTGAACATGTCGACGTCGTAGAGCACCGGCGTGAAGAAGATGGCGAAGGTCAGAAAGACCTCCACGAGGTACTTCACGTCCCGGTAGAAGAGGCTGGCGGCGGACGTGAGGATGGAGATGCCGGTGGTCATCGCGACGAGGATCAAGAGGAGCGGCGGCACCCAGAGGAGCTGCCAGCTGATCCCCGCGTGGCCGATGACGAGCACGACCGTGAGCACCGCGCTCGCCACGGCGAAGTCCAGGAGCTGCGAGCAGACCGAGGCGATGGGGAAGATGGCCCGCGGGAGCGCCACCTTGGTGACGAGGTTGCTGTTGCTGATGAGGCTGTTGGTGGCGAACCGGATCGCCCCGACGAAGAACGCCCAGGGGACCGACTTGACCGCGACGGTGAGCGCCGCCGTCAGCTGCATCGGCTTGTTGGAGATGGCGGTGAACGCGCCGCGCACCAGGATGCCCGCCGCCACCACCACCATCGGCATCAGGATGGCCCACAGGAACCCCATCAGGGTCTGCTTGTACCGCAGCGAGATCTCGCGCCACGTGAGCATCAACAGCAGGTCGCGGTGGCGCAGGATATCCGATCCTTCGCCGCTCACGGTCGCGAGTCCCGGAATACGAGCTTCCGGCCGTAAAACGCTTCGGCCGCGCCCTCGGAGGCGCCGGCCTCGACGCCCCGCAGGTGGAGGAGCGCCAGGAACGTCTCGCGGCGGAACCAGCGCTTCTCGCGCTGGGAGGGGAAGGCCTCGAGGAGGTGCTGGACCTTGCGCTCGCAGATGGCCGGAGACAGGGGCACGTACACACTGGGGCGCCCCAGGTCGCCGTCGTACTTGGGGATCTCGTACTCGAGCACCAGGTGGTCCCGGAAGGTGTTCCACGTCAGCTCCGCGAGGAGCCGATGGTCCTGATGGCGGTCTTCGATGGTGTGCGTGAACACCAGGTCGGGCGCCGGGCCGCTCTTGAGCTTCTCGAAGGCGTCCTTGATCGCCGCGCTCTCCGCCGGGAAATAGCCGTCCCGGAACCCCTCCACCCGGGCTTCGACCCTGGCGGAGGCACCCAGGAGCCTGGCCGCGCTGGCCCGCGCCTCGGCGGCGCGGGCGGGGGAGCCGCTGAACACGATCCAGGTCACCGTGAGGGACCGGGTTTCGGCCAGGGCCAGGAGGGTGCCACCGCAGCCGATCTCGATGTCGTCCGGGTGCGCGCCCAGGCACAGCACGTTCAGGGGCCCCGGGGGCAGGGCGAGGGGGCGCATCAGCGGCCCGGCGCCGGCCGCGGCGCCTGCCAGACCTGCCAGGGGGCCGTGCCCGCCTCGAAGAGGTCGTCCACCCGCTTCTTCTCCTTGGCGGTGTCGACCGCGATCCAGAACCCGTCGTACTGATATGCGAGCAGCTGCTGCTTCGCGATCAGCCGCTGGAACGGCTGGAGCACCAGCTCTTCGCCCTCGTGCAGGTGATCGAAGATCGCCTGCTTGAAGACGAAGAAGCCCCCGTTGACGCGGACCCCCGCGTCCACGATGTCCCGGAATCCGGTGACGAGTCCGTTCCGGTCGGCCTCCACGGCGTGGTAGCTCAGGTTCGGCTTGACGCAGAGGAAGCTCGCGATCCGGTCGTGCTTCTTGAAATGCGCCAGCTGGTCCGGCAGCGGCAGGTCGGTCAGGCCGTCGCCGTAGTTCGCGAGAAAGACCTCTTCGCCGGCCAGGTGCGGTTTCACCGCCAGGAGCCGCTGTCCGATGCTCGAGTTGAGCCCGGTGTCCACGAAGGTGATGCGCCAGTCCTCGATGTCGGAGGAGAGGAGCTCCCGCCGGCGGCCCCCTTCGCTCAGCACGAAGTCGTTGGTGACCGACTCCTCGTAGTTCAGGAAGTAGTGCTTGATGACGTCGCCGCGGTAGCCGAGGCAGAGGATGAAGTCCCGGTGCCCGAAGTGCGAGTAGTACTTCATCAGGTGCCAGATGATCGGGCGATAGCCGATCGGCACCATCGGTTTCGGCACGTTGTCGGCGTAGTCGCGCAGGCGCATGCCGAGTCCGCCGCAGAAGAGCACGACTTTCATCCGGTTTCTCCGCGTGGAGTGGAATACCCGGGAAAGATACGACGTCCCCGCGCCATCGCGCGCCGCTCCGCGATTTCCCCGGCGAGCCGTGACAGGCGCAGGCGCTCCCGGAGCCTCCGGGTGACCGTCGGCGCGAGCCACCGGCGGACCCAGACCGCGGCCGCCTCCCGCCAGAGGTATCGCGGCGCGCCCCACCAGAGCGCCGCATCCGCCGGCAGGGGCTCGCGCCGGGCCAGCGACCGGCCGTAGTGGTACGACCACCGGTCCAGAAATGCCGGCGTCGCCTGCTCGCGGGTCACGGGATGGCGCACGGTGGCGGTCGGGACATAGGCGATGCGCTCGCCGGCCGCGGCCAGCCGGTCGCACAGCTCCGACTCCTCGCCCACCAGCGGGTCCCCCGGCTGAATGCCGAGGTCGGTGCGGAACAGGCCGTACCGCGCGAAGACCCGGCGTTGAAACGCCATGTTGGCTCCGAAGACCGTGTGGCTGTCCCCCGGCGCGTCCCCCAGGTCGAAGCGGTAGGGGAAGGGCAGGTCGGGGGGCAGCCAGGCGGGCGCTCCGCCTTCGAAATCGGGGAGGATCCGCCCCGCCGCCGCGGCGTAGCCTTCCCGGGTGGCCGCGCGGGCCAGCTCCGACAGCCAGCGGGGCTCCAGGGTCACGTCGTCGTCCACGAAGACCAGGAGGTCTCCCGCCGCGGCGGTGACGCCGGCATTCAGGGCGAATGACCGACCGGCGCGCGGTTCCGGGACCCGCCGGATGGGCGCGGGAAGGCCGGGGCGGGGGCGCGCCACGACGGCGGCCGTCTCGTCGGTGGACCCGTTGTCCACGACCACGATCTCCCACGGGCCTTCGGGCAGGGGAGTGAGCGCCGTGAGTCCGTCCAGGAGCTGATCGAGACGGCGGGCGCGGTTCCGCGTGGGGATGATCAGGCTCAGCCGCACCGGACTGGTGGTCACGAGCCGGGCGGGAGGCCGAGCAGGCGCTCGATGGTCGACTTGGGATTGAGCAGGAGGTCGAGCGCCGCGCCCGTCGCCAGGGCGGCGATCCTGAGGCGCGAGAGCGGAATGCCGATCTCCGCCAGGCCGGCGCGATGATACTCCCAGAACTCCCGGGACCGCCCGCGGAGCGCCGCGCCGCCCAGGAACCGGAAGTACCGCCGCGACAGCTCCCGCCACCGCGCGCCGTATTCCTCGGGCGTCAAGTCGCGCGCGCCGAACTGCCGGACCAGCATCAGCTCGTGCAGGAGCCAGGCGTTGTGCTCGATCAGGGGCGCGGAGATGGCCTGCGGGTCGGTCCGCGCGCCCGTCAGCACCTGATGCGAAAAGCCGTAGCGGCACGAGGCGAGCAGCTCGTAACAGACGAGGCTGTCCTCGAAGTAGCTGGTCTCGTGGTAGAACCGCTCGCGGGCCCGCACCAGGTCGGCGCGGTACATCAGGCTGGTGGGGGATCCGAACACCGATCCGCCGTGCAGCAGGTGGCGGCGGCACACGTCACGCCCCGGCACGGACCGGCTGGGGTAGGGCAGGCCCTGACACCAGAGGAACGGCCCGATCACGGTGTACCCACCCACGATGCCGATCTCGGCGTCGGCTTCGGCGATCTCCACCATCCGCGCCAGGCATTCGGGGAACATCCAATCGTCGGCCTGGAGCACTTTGCAATACTTGCTACCGGGGTTCATCAGCCGGAGGGCGCGGTTGTAGTTCGGCACCTGAGGCACGTGGGCGTCCGCGGTGACGACGCGGACGCGCGGATCGCGTTTCGCGTAGGACTCGGCGATCTCCCGCGAGCGGTCGGTCGAGCGGTTGTCCGCGACGACCAGCTCCCAATCCTGCCAGGTCTGCGCCAGCACGCTCTCGATGCACTCGGCGAGATACGCCTCGGTGTTGTACACCGGCGTGATGACGCTCACCAGCGGGGCGGAGGACGGGCTCACGGGCGCCCCCCCTTCCGGTCGGCCAGAGCCAGCACCCGGGCGTACTGCGCGTCGACGGCCTCGCGCGCCCGGGAGGCGTGGGCCGAGATGCGGGGGACCGCGTCGGACCGCTCGCGGACCAGGCGTGTCACCAGGTCCCGCACGCCTTCCGGCGTGAACGTGCGGATGTCCAGGCGGAACGCCGACTGCTCGAAGTCGCTCATCAGGGCGTCCACCTTGCGGTCATACGACAGTCCCACCGCCGGCGTCCCGACCACGTAGGCCAGGAGAATGGCGTGCAGCCGGCTGGCCACGAGCACGTGGACGTTCGCCAGCGCATCCACCAGATCACCCACGGCGGCCACCCGCGGCCGGGAGAGCTCGGCGGCCAGGGCGTCGGGACCGAGCAGCGCCCGGGCGTCCGTCACCGCGGCCTGGTCGGACAGGTCGCTCACCAGCCACCGGTAGGCGTAGCCGGCCGCCGCCAGGGCCTCGATGGCTCCGGCGAGGCGCCGCAGGTACGCGCCATAGGCTTGGGGGTCTTTCACCGGCCAGTGCCGGGGGCTTTCGAACACGATGGGCGCGATGCCGACGACGGGACGGTGCGCGGGTTCCGGATCGGCGCGCAGCGGGGGCACGGCGAGCCCGAACGCGAGGTCGGGCACCACGGGGTCGTCGGGCCGGGCGCCGGCGGGTAGCGCCAGCCGGCGTGAGCCGTCGTCCCGGAACGAGCGATAGGCGGCCCGCCGGAGGGCCCCCCGCACCATGCCCCGTCCCAGGCCCGACGTGATCCGGCCCGTGCCCGTGCTCAGCACCGCGAACGGAACGTGCCGCATCGCCGCCAGCCTGGCCCACCGGTAGAGCGCATAGGGATGCCCCCAGGGCCCGCCCCACTCCTCGTCGATCTGCCCGCCGCCCGAGGCGATCAGGAGGTCCAACTCGGCGAGGGCCCGCCACGAGCGCCAGAGGTGCGCGGCCTCGCTCCGGAAGACCGCCAGGGGCTGGTCGGTGGCCGGCTCGCCCTGGACGCCGTAGGTGCCGGGGATCGAGTAGCCCACGATGGTCCCCGCCGGAACGCCGTGGCGCCGCGCCGTGTCGGCCGGGACGAGCGTGAACGCCCGCACCGCCGCCCGGTTGCCGGTGTGACGCCGGATCCCCTGGAGCATCGAATCCTGAATGGCCGCGTCGCCCAGGTTTCCCCACCCGCAGGGACTGATCAGGCCGATCCGGATGTCGCGATCGCCGGCGGGCCCGGCTAGGATCGGGAAGCTCCGAGGGCCGGGCGGGGACCCGTGTTGGACACCTTGGCGGTCCACCGCAGGTCCGCGTCCAGGCGGCCGTCGGCGGAGAGCTCCTGGATCCGGCGGATCCGGAAGAACCGCGTCCCCGTCCACTGCTCCTTGCCGAAGCCCGCGGCGCGGTAGCTCTCCACGAGCTGGGCGACGCCGTCGGGCACGCGCCACTGGGGTTTGTACGCCGGCACCGCGCGGGCCAGCTTGTCGCAGTTGACGCGGTAGCTGCGGGGGTCGGGCCCGCCGCCCTCCGCGTAGCGGATGGTGGTGCCGGGCACCGCGCGGCGGACGAACTCCGCCAGCTGGCTCACCCGGTAATTCTCGTCGGTGCGGCCCACGTTGAACGCCTGGTTGTGGATCCGCTCGCGGGGCGCCTCGAGCACGGCGATGAACGCGCGGCTGAAGTCCTCGACGTGCACGAGCGGGCGCCAGGGCGTGCCGTCCGACTGGACCAGGATTTCGCCGGTGGCGAGCGCCGCGCCCACGAGATTGTTGACCACCACGTCCAGGCGGAGCCGCGGGGAGGCGCCGTACGCGGTGGCGTTGCGGAGGAACACCGGCGTGAAGCGATCGTCCGCCAGGCCCCGCACGTCCCGCTCCACAAGGATCTTCGATTCCCCGTAGGGGGTGATCGGGTTGAAGGCCGCGTCTTCGTCGAGCGTCTCGTCGCCCGCGACGCCGTACAGCGAGCAGCTGGACGCGAACAGGAAGCGGGGAACTCCGGCCGCCTTGGCCAGCTCCGCCAGCCGCACCGACGCCCGGTGATTGATGGCGTAGGTATTCTCGGCGTGCAGGTTGCCGAGGGGGTCGTTGGAGAGGGCCGCCAGGTGGATCACGGCGTCGAAGCCCTGGAGATGCTCTTCGCGGACGTCCCGGAGGTCCAGCCGGAGGGCGCGGACGTCGGCCCGCTCCGGCCCGAGGGTGCAGCGCTCGAAGTAGTACGTATCGAGCCCCACCACGTCGTGCCGCGCCGCGGAGAGCATCCGCGTCATCACCGACCCGATGTACCCGTTGTGTCCCGTTACCAGCACACGCATTGGCATCTCCCTAAGGTACTGCCTAGTAGTCCACGCCGGGCCGTCGCCCCGCGTAATGCGCCAGCGGTCCGCGGATGGCCGCGACTTGTCCGGCGTCGAGGGTCGCCGTCACCACGGCCGCCTGCACGCCCGCGAGGGCGACGATCTCGCCGCCGGGGCCCGCGATCATCGATCCGCCGCCGAAGCGCGTCCCGTCCGCCGCGACGCCCACGCGATTGGTGAGCGCGACGTAGGCCTGGTTCTCGATGGCCCGCGCGACGGCCAAGGAGCGCATCGCATCGGCGCGCTCGGCGGGCCACTCCGCCGGAATGAGAAAAAGCTCCGCGCCGTCCACCGCGTCCCGCCGGTACATCTCGGGGAAGCGGAGGTCGTAGCAGATGGACAGCCCGGCGGTGAACGGACCCACCCGCACCCGCACGCGCTCGGCGCCGGGCACCAGGTACTTGGGCTCGTCCATCGGCTGGAACAGGTGCGTCTTGTCATAGCGCGCCAGCGTCCCATCGGCACCCACCAGCCAGAAGCGGTTCACCAGCCGGCCGTCCGAGTTCCGCGAGATCAAGGTCCCGCCGATGACGGTGCGGTGCGTGCCGGCGATCCGGCGCAGAATGTCCACGGCCCCCGGTGTGTTGCCGTCGGCCAGGGCCGCCCACTGCCGGTGCGCGTACCCGGAGGTCCACAGCTCGGGGAGCAGGTACAGGTCGGCGCCCGGATGGGCCGAAATGAGCCGCTCGGCCGCGTCGATGTTCCGGGCCGGCTCGCCGTCCGCGATCTCCATCTGGACCAGCGCCACCCGGAGCGCGCTCACGGCAGGGCCTCCAGGAGCCCCTGGGCCGCGAGCGCGTCGGCGGCGCCACGGATGGTGGCGAAGGGCAGGCCGGCGCGCTCGGCGATGTCCAGGAGCGAATGCGCGCCGTCCGAGAAGTTGAGCACCCAGAGGAGCGCGAACTCGAAGCCCGGGAGGTGCGCCGCGCCGCCGGTGGAGCCGTACAGGCCTCGGCGCCCGAGCTGCGGCTCGCCCTTCGGGCTGGTGTTGCGGTAGCGGCCGTCGCCTTCGAGCACGGCCACGATGGCGCGGAGCACGCCGAGGGACTCTTCGAGCGCGGCCGGACGCACCAGGTCGAGGTTGTCCGCGGAGGTGTGGTACTCCGGGTACTCGCCGTTGGGCGTGCGCATGAAGCAGCCCACAGGCAGGTCGAAGCCCGGGGAGCAGTACTGCCGCTCGTCGTAGCCGTAGGGGACGAAGTCGCGCAGGGTGTGCGCGGCGCGGCTGTGCCGGAGCGCGTGGGCCACCGCGCGGTCCACCGGCGCGTTGCCCCGGCGGCTCCGCTTGTACGTGAAGGCGCCGCCGTCTCCCACGCAGGAGAGTACGAGGCCGTGACGGATGCGCGGGATCGTGTCCTCGTGCGTGGCGAGCCACGTGATCGACCCGATGGTCCCCGGAATGAACAGAAAGCGGTACGTGAGGCGCCGCCCGGGCAGAGCGGCCAGGGCGTCCGCGAGCGCCACCGCGACGGCGATCCCGGAGAGGTTGTCGTTCGCGAGGCTCGGATGGCAGGCGTGGCAGGAGATCAGCACTTCGTCGGGGGTGCTCCCGGGGATCACCAGCTCCCCGTACGACAGGGCTCCCGGCGCCAGCGTGCTGTCGATCACCACCTCGTAGTCACCCGCCGGCAGCGCCTCCACCACGCGATGCGCGGCGCAGAACCCCCAGGTCTCCTTGTAGTAGGACGTGCGGTAGGGCACCCAGTCGGGGTGATCGGGCAGGGTGTGCAGGTGATCGCGCAGGTCGGCGAGCGGCATCCGCTTCCGGATGGGCGCGCTGTAGTTCAGGACGTGGAGGCTCGACTTCTTGAAGTCGATCACCCGTTTGCCGGTGGCGTCCGCGACGTACGCATCCCGGATGCTCCACTCCTTCGGCACGGTCCAATCGAGCACCTGGGTCCCGCTCGCCACCTCGCGGATTTCGAGCGGCACGAGCCGCTGCAGGCGGCGCAGGGTCTCCCGCAGCCCTTCTCCGGTGATGCTCCGGCAGATGGGATACAGATCCGTGATGAGCGCCTTCATTTCGTTGCCGTTCACGGCCGGCGCTCGGGCACGAAGTCCGGATAGTCGCGGTCTCTGGCGATCAGGATCGGGTCGGGCAGGGGCCAGCGGATGCCGAACGCCGGGTCGTTCCACCGGGCGCCGCGCCCCGCCTCCGGCACGTAGGGCGACGACATCTGGTAATGCACCACGGTGTCGTCTTCCAGGGTCTGGAAGCCGTGGGCGAAGCCCTCGGGGATGTAGAGCGCCAGATGATCCGCGGCGCGGAGATCCACGCCGAACGCGCGCGTGTAGGTGGGCGAGGCGGGACGGAGGTCGACGATCACGTCGTGAATCGCGCCCGCTTCACAGCGTACCAGCTTGGCCTCGCCGTGCGGGGCGGCCTGCCAGTGCATGCCCCGCAGGGTCCCCTTTTTCCGGTTGTGGGAAATCGACGTCTGGCTGACGCGCGCGTCGAGGCCTTTGGCCCGGAATTCGTCCGCGCTGAACACGCGCGCGAAGAAGCCCCGGACGTCGGGGTGCGGCTCGAGCGACACCAGCCACGCGCCGGAGAGCGGCGTGGGGGCGAAGTTCACAGGACCTGCGTGGTCGGGATCGGCACCACGCACCGGCCGCCCCAGTCGCGGACGTAGCTGAGCTGCGCCGCGATCTCGTCCTTCAGGTTCCAGGGCAGGATGAGCACGTAGTCGGGGCGCGCGGGGGCCAGCGCGTCGGGGTGGAGAATGGGGATGTGAGTCCCTGGCAGAAACCGGCCCTGTTTGTAGGGGCTGCGGTCCACGGTGAAGTCCAGGAAGTCCCGCCCCACCCCGCAGTAGTTGAGGAGAGTATTGCCCTTGCCCGGGGCGCCGTAGCCCACCACCCGCTTGCCCCGGCGCTTGGCGTCGATCAGGAAGGTGAGCAGGGCGCGCTTGGTCTCCGCCACCTGCGCGCCGAAGGCCGAGTAGTACTCGAGCCGGGACAGGCCGGCGCGCTCTTCGCGGGCGCGCAGCGCCCCCACCCGTGCTTCCACCGGGTACGTGGGGTCCTCGGTGTGACGGGCATAGATGCGGAGCGATCCGCCGTGCGTCGGGATCTCCTCGACGTCGAAGATGGTCAGCCCGTGCTTCGCGAAGATCTTTTCGGAGGTGAGGAGCGAGAAGTACGAGTAATGCTCGTGGTAGATGGTGTCGAACTGGTTTTCGGCAACGAGCTTCTCGAGGTGCGGAAACTCGATGGTGATGACGCCCTGGGGGGCGAGCAGGATCTTGAGACCGGCCACGAAGTCGTTGAGGTCGGGCACCTGCGCCAGCACGTTGTTGCCGAGGAGCAGGTCGGCCCGTTGCCGCTCGGCGGCCAGGGCCCGGGCCGTCTCCACGCCGAAGAACTTCACCAGGGTGGGGACGCCCTTTTCCTGGGCGACCTTGGCCACGTTCGCGGCCGGCTCGATGCCCAGGCAGGGAATGCCGCGGGCCACGAAGTACTGGAGGAGGTAGCCGTCGTTCGAGGCGACTTCGACCACGTGGCTGCGGGCGCCCAGGCCGAAGCGCTCGATCATCGCGTCGGTGTAGCGCTCCGAATGAGCGAGCCACGAATTCGAATAGGACGAGAAGTACGCGTACTCCGTGAAGATCTCTTCGCCGCCGACGTACGCCTCGAGCTGGACCAGCCAGCACCGGTCGCAGACCCGGACGTGGAGCGGGTAGAAGGGCTCCATCCGGTCGAGCTGATCCGCCCGCAGGTAGCTCTCGCAGAGCGGGGACATCCCCAGGTCCACGAACGTGTGGGTGAGGGGGGAGGCGCAGAAGCGACATACCGGGAGCCGCGAGCCCGGAGCCGTCGGCTCCGCCAGGGTTTGAGGTTGGGTCACCGGGTTCAGTTCCGCGCGCGCATGACCGGCTTGAGCGGGCGGCCCTCGAGGTAGCGTTCCGGGCCGTCCACCAGTGCCCGGGCATAGACGGCGAGCGCGCCGTCCACGGCGTCGATGGTCCGGTCGATGTCCTCTTCGGTGTGCGAATAGCTCACCACGAACGACGGACCCAGCACGCCGCGGCGGATGAGCTCCTGCATGAACAGGGCGCGGTAGACTTGCGACGGGCGCCCGTCGGGGTCCCGGGTCACGAACACCAGGTTGCAGGGGCGGCCCAGGACGTCCACGGACGCGGCCACGCCGTGGGCCGTGGTCGCCTCGCGCACGCCGCGACGGAGCCGCTCACCCCGGCGGTACAGCGTTTCGATGACGTCCTCCCGCTGGTAGATCCGCATCGTTTCGACCGCCGCGGCCAGCGCGTGGGTTTCGGCGCCGTGCGTGGTGGAGAGCAGGAACACGCGCTCCCGGTCGTGATCGAGCCCGCCGAGCCGCATCACGTCGCGCCGGCCCACCAAGGCCGAGAGGGAGAAGCCGTTGGCGAGCCCCTTGCCGAAGGTCGAAAGGTCCGGGGTGACGCCGTAGAGTCCCTGGGCGCCGGCGTTGTGCCAGCGGAAGCCGGTGATCATCTCGTCGAACACGAGGAGCGCGCCGTGCTCGTGGCAGATGGCCTTGAGCCCCGAGAGGAATCCGTCGGCCGGCTCGATGGAGGTCGCCGCCTCGAGCACCAGGCACGCGATGCGGGACGGGTGGGCGGCGAAAAGGGCGCGGACGCTCTCCAGGTCGTTGAACTTGAAGCCGACCGTCAGGGCCTTGATGGCCGCCGGGATCCCGGCCGACATCGCCGTGGTGCCGATGAACCAGTCGTCGGTGGAGAAGAACGGCTGGTCGCCGCAGATCCCCACCAGGTCCCGGCCCGTGTACGCCCGCGCGAGCTTGACCGCCGCGGTCGTCGCGTCCGACCCGTTCTTCGAGAACTTCACCATCTCCGCGCCCGGGATCATCCCCAGGAGCGCCTCGGCGCATTCGACTTCGAGCGGCGACGGACGGGTGAAGTTGGTGCCCTGGAGCATCGCCTGGTGGGCGGCCTTCACTACGCTCGGATAGGCGTGGCCCAGCGTCACGGCCCGGAGGCCCATCCCGTACTCGATGTACTCGTTCCCGTCCACGTCCCACACGTGACACCCGGACCCGCGCGCGATGAAACCGGGCGCCAGCAGCGGGTACTGGTCGTCGCCCTTCGCGTAGGTGTGCGCGCCCCCCGGGATCAGCGCGTGCGCGGCCGACTGCAGGGCGCGGGAGCGCTCGAACCCGTGGCCCGGCGGCGGCGCCGAGGGGGTGGGGGAGGTCGAGGGGCGGGTGGGTGTCGCGTCGCGCAAATCAAGTCTCCGGATTGACCGTCTTCGGGCTAACCGGGGCTGGTAGTGCAGTTTCCAGGCCAGTCGTTATCATAAGCAACGTCGGAAGATAGCACCGCGGAAATGCACTGCTGTTGCGAAGACGCAACACGATCAAACGCGGAAATCGGAACGCGGAATGCCGAACATCGCGAGCGGTTCCGCGTTCCGAGATCCACGTTCCGAGTTCAACAGGAGCGACCGGTTGGCAGACGCTGGCAGGGTAGACGTCGCCGTCGTGGGCGGCGGGATCGTCGGCTGCGCGACCGCGCTCGCGTTGGCGGAGGCGGGGCGGCGCGTGACGCTGCTCGAGGCCGAGGATCGCCTGGCGGCGCATCAGAGCGGGCACAACTCGGGCGTCATGCACTCCGGGCTCTATTATCGCCCCGGCACGCTCCGTGCTCGGATGTGCCGCGAGGGCCTCGCCGCGATGGTCCGGTTCTGCGACGAGCAGGGGGTCCCGTACCGGCGTTCCGGAAAGGTCGTGGTCGCCACGAGCCCGTCGGAGCTGCCGGCGCTGGCGCGGCTCGAAGAGCGGGGGCGGGCGAATGGTCTCGAGGGGCTGACGCGGCTCGAAGGCGCCGAGCTCCGCGAGCACGAGCCTCACGTGCGGGGGTTGGCCGGGCTGTGGGTGCCGGAAACGGGCGTGGTGGACTACGCCGTGGTGACGCGGGCCATCGCGCGGAAGGCCGAAGGGATGGGCGTGAGCATCCGCACGGGGGCGCGCGTCACCGCCTGCGTCCTCGCGGCCGGACCGGTGCTCGAGACGACCGCGGGGCCGGTCGCGGCGCGGCTCGTGGTGACGTGCGCGGGTCTCCAGGCGGATCGCCTGGCGCGCCTGTGCGGGGTGGAGCCGGGGGCGGCCATCGTGCCGTTCCGCGGCGAGTACTACGAGCTGACGCCGGAGCGGCGCGAGCTGGTGCGGAGCGCCATCTATCCCGTCCCTAACCCCGCGCTCCCGTTTCTGGGCGTGCACTTCACCCGGCGCATCAACGACCAGGTGGACGCCGGCCCGAACGCCGTGCTGGCGTGGGCGCGGGAGGGGTACCGGCGGAGCGACGTATCGTTTGCGGATCTTGCCGAAGCCTTCGGATACGGCGGGTTCTGGAAAATGGTCGTGCGGCAGTGGCGCGTGGGCGTGGACGAGCTGGCGCGGTCGTTCTCCAAGCGCCGGTTCGCGGAGGCACTGTCCCACCTGGTGCCCGAGATCCGGGAGAGTGATCTGGTCCCGGCCGGAAGCGGCGTGCGCGCGCAGGCCCTCGATTCCCGGGGGCAGCTCCTGGACGACTTTCACATCGTGGAAGGGGCGGGGAGCCTGCACGTGATCAATGCGCCGAGTCCCGCGGCCACGGCGTCGCTCGCCATCGGGCGGGAAATTGCGAGGCGGGTGAAGGAGAGACTCGGGTGAGGGAGGCGGGAAGAGGGAAGAGGGAAGAGGGAAGAGGGAAGAGGGAAGAGGGAGGAGGGAAGCGGGAAGCGTGAGAATACTCCACGTGGCCGCGCCCGCGCCGTTCGGGGGGCTCGAGCGGGTGGTGCTCGGGCTGACGTCGGCCTTGAAACGCGGCGGGCACGAGGTGCGCGTCGCCCTTGTGCTCGATCCCGGGGTCACCGGGCATCCCCTGGTCACCGCGCTGGACACCGCCGGAGTTCCCGTGGACGTCGTGCAGGTGGCGGCGCGCGGGTATCGGGACGAGCGGCGCCGGGTGACGGACCTTTGCCGCACGCACAGAATGGAAGTGATCCACACCCACGGCTACCGGCCCGACGTGGTGGATGGCGGCGTGGGGCGGAAGATGGGGATCCCGTGGGTGACCACGGTGCACGGATTCACGGGAGGCGGAGGCTTCAAGGGACGGCTCTACGAGTGGCTCCAGGAGCGGTCGTACCGGCGCGCGGATGCCGTCATCGCCGTGTCGAAGCCCATCGTCGGCCGCCTGACGGCGCGCGGAGTTCCCGGACCCAGAATTCACGTGATCCAGAATGCGTGGGACGGTCCGATCCTCGACGCGGGTGCCGCGGAGCGTGCACGGGCGCCGGCGCGGAAGCTCCTGGGGGTCGAGGCTGAAGGGTTCCGCGTGGGCTGGGTCGGGCGCCTGTCTCCCGAAAAGGGTCCCGACGTGATGGTGAACGCCATCACGGTGCTCGGCCCCCAGGGCGTGTGCCTGTCGATGGTCGGGGACGGAGGCATGCGGGAGGCCCTGCTGCGGCTGGCCGCACAGCGGAGCGCCGCGTCGTACATTTCCTGGCACGGCGCGGTGCCCGACTCGGCGCGCCTGATGCCGGCCTTCGACGCGCTGGTCCTGTCGTCCCGCACCGAAGGGACGCCGATGGTGCTGTTCGAAGCGATGGCCGCGGGCGTGCCGATCGTGGCGACCCGCGTGGGCGGCGTCCCGGACGTGGTGGGGCCGGCGGAGGCGTTGCTCGTGCCGTCCGACGATCTTCCCGAGCTGGCGCGGGCCGTGTTGCAGGTCAGGGACCACCCGCAGGAAGCGCGGGAGCGGGCCAACCGGGCCCGGGAGCGGCTGGCGGGTGCATTCGCCGCCGGCCCCTGGGCGGAGCGGCACGTGGAACTCTATCGCGCCCTCATCGGGGCGCGGGGACGGGAGAACCGGGCATGAACACCGGATGGACCCTGGTCGCGACCGGCGCGGCGATCATCGTGTACCCCTACCTGATCTACCCCGTCCTCCTGAAGATCATCGGCGCCTTCATGCCCCGGCTGCACGAGCCCGCCGAGCCGGCCCAATGGCCGATGGTGAGCGTGACCATCCCGGTCTACAACGAGGAACGCCAGATCCGTCAGAAGCTCGAGCGGGTCCTGGCGTGGGACTACCCGAAGGACCGGATGCAGGTGCTCGTCGTCTCGGACGCGTCCACGGACCGGACCGACGAGATCGTGAAGGAGTTCGCGCCCCGGGGCATCGAGCTTCTGCGGCTTCCCAAGCGGGGCGGCAAGACCGCCGCCGAGAACGCCACGCTGCCGCATCTCCGCGGTGAGATCGTCGTCAACTCGGACGCGGCCATCCGCGTGCCCGACGACTCCCTGAGGAAGCTCGTGATCTGGTTCGGCAATCCGACGGTGGGCGTAGCGTCGGGGCGTGACCGCAGCGTGGCGAATCTCGACGGCGAGGCCAACCAGGGCGAATCGGGCTACGTGGACTACGAGATGTGGGTCCGGGGGCTCGAAACGCAGGTCGCGGGGATCGTGGGCGCCTCCGGGTGTTTCTACGCCATCCGCAAGCAGCTGCACCAGCACCTGGTGCCCGAAGCGCTCTCGCGGGACTTCGCCGCGCCTCTCATCGCCCGGCGCCACGGATACCGGTCCGTGTCCGTGGACGACGCGATCGCGCTCGTGCCGCGCACGAAGTCCCTCAAGGCCGAATACCGCCGCAAGGTGCGGACCATGACCCGCGGCCTGGAGACGCTGTTCTACCAGCGGGCCCTGCTCAATCCATTCAAGTACGGCTTGTTCGCCTGGGAGCTCTGGACTCACAAGCTCATCCGCTGGCTCCTGCCGGTGGGGGACCTGCTGGTGCTGATCGGGTTGGCGATGTTGGGACCCGTGGACCCGTGGGCGCAGGCGATCGTGGCGGTGGCGGTGCTGGTGACGCTGGGGGGCGCCATCGGCTGGTGGTGGCCCGGCGACAAGCCGCCCCGGGTGCTGGCCACGGCCGCCTACCTGGTCAGCGGCAACGTCGCGGCATTGCAGAGCTGGGTGAGCGCGCTGCGGGGAGACTTGAACCCCATCTGGGAGCCGACCCGGCGGCCGGTGCTGGGCGAGACGTCGGTCAAGTAGCTACTCCGGCAGGGCCCGGTACAGCTCCGGGATGATCCGCGCCGCCACGCTCGACGCGAGCCGAAGGGCTCCGGCCTCGTCGTCGCCTGAGAGCGGCACCATCACCCGCACCAGCGCTTCATCGGACCGGTGCTTCAGCCCCGAGTCCCGCAAGAGCTGCCACTTCACCAGATACTCGTTGGACGCCACCCGCCCGCGCCCCTGATACCAGTACAGCACGAGCGCCTTCTCTTGATGGAGCTGCAGGAGGTACCGGTTGACGGCGACCGGACCCTCTCGGGTTCCGACGGTGTCCGTCCCGGACGCGAGCGGCTCCCACCCCGCGCCGGGCAGGCAGTTCTTGGGTGAGTGGATGGTCTTGCCCTGGATCTGCCGCTGGTAGTAACCGACGTACACGGTGAACGCCTGGGTGCCAGCGGTGTCCGCCGGCGTGCGGTAGGAGCGGAACAGGTAGGCGTCCGGCCCGGCCACCGCCAGCTCCGCCGGAGACAGCACGAGCGGCGTGCCGGCGTACGCGGCGATGGTGTCGCCGACGGCCTGATCGAGAGGCAGGCGCAGGGGCAGGGGACGGTCGGGGCGGAGGGCGAGCGTCCCCAGGGCCCCGAGGCCGAGGATGATGGCGGGGAGCCACGGGCGCCAGCTCATGCGGGCCGCCGGACGCGCCGTTCCACGACGTGCACCAGCCAGGCGAGCCCGCCCAGCATGGCGAACGCCACGACGAAGATGGCCCAGCCCTCCGAGTAGTGCATGAACCCGTCCGCCAGGGACGGATTCACGTAGAACACGAAGAACCCCGTCAGGAAGATCCGGATCCCGTTCAGTAGCATCGCGACCGGGACCGCCGCGACCAGCAAGACCACGCGGCCCCATCCGGTGGAGAGCCAGAGCCCTCCGGTCAGGAGGCCGAGCGAAATCAGCGCGGTCAGCGAGCGGAGCCCCGAGCACGCCTCCGTGACGAAGAGCGTGCGCCCGGGGAGGTGGATGACGTTCCCCGTGAGCTGGACCGGCACGTGGCGTGAGGCGAGGAGGGCGGCGCCGAGCTGCGAAGCCTTGAACTGGAGCGGGAGGGCGAGCGAGCCCAGGACCACCGCGGGCAGCGGGATCGACAGCGCCACCAGCGAAAGCGGGAGCCACCAGCGGCGCAGCTGGGCCGTCCCCAGGAAGTACATCACCAGGCCGCAGAAGGCCGCCAGCATCGCCACCCGCATCGTGAAGACCTCGGCCGCCAGCCCGCCGAGGTAGCGGAGCAGCACCGCTCCGACGAGGACCGCCGCCCCCCACGCGAGGCGCGGTTTGGGCTCGTTCACCCGGCCGGCGCGCCACCCCAGCCAGAGGGCGATGGGGAAGAGCAGGAGCCCGTGGCCGGCGTCGGGGTCGGTCCACCAGTCGTGCGCGAGTCCCAGGAAGGGCTGGGTGAAGAGGGCGAGGTAGAGCAGGGCCGCGGTGAGCAGGGGCAGACCGGTCACGCGGCCAATCATAACGAATTCGGCGGCCTTGCGGGCCGCCGAATCGGGGACTGCGAGTGCCGGGACGGGGGTGGGTCTTACCAGGCACCCTTCCGGAACACGATCACGGGCACGGTGCGGAGGAGAATCCGGAAGTCTTCGGCCAGCGACTGGCGATGGATGTACTCCAGGTCGTACTGGACCTTGCGCCGGACGTCGTCGATCGAGTTGTCGTAGTGCTGGTTCACCTGCGCCCACCCGGTGATTCCCGGACGGCAGCGCTGGCGGACCTGATAGCCATGCACCTGGCCGCGGAGATCGTCGAAGATCCGGGGCTGCTCGGGGCGCGGCCCCACGACGTTCATGTCGCCCAGCAGCACGTTGAAGAGCTGCGGCAGCTCGTCCAGGCGGTACTTGCGGAGCACCCGGCCGATGGTCGTCACCCGCGGGTCGTCGGGACGGGCCCACACCTGGGCGTCGGCGCCGACTTCCACCACCCGCATCGTCCGGAACTTGTAGATCCGGAAGGGCCGCCCGCCGTGATCGAGGGAGCGCCGCGGATGCACCGCGCGCACCTTGGGGTCACGCCGGTCGAGCCCGATCCGCGTCTGCGTGTAGAGGATGGGACCGCGCGACGTCAGCTTGATCAGCGCCGCCACCGCGGCCATCAGCGGAGCGGAGAGCACGATGCCGACGACGGCCACGACCACGTTCAGGACGCGGCGGGGGCGCTCGCGGTCCGGCTCGTGGAAGACACTGTCGTGGACCTCCGCTTTCCCACCCGCAGTGCGGGGCGCACGGCGCGGGGCGTGGGTGCGGACGGGCGCGACCGCCGGAGCGGCGGCGTAAGCGTCAGCGGCAGTTGCCGTAGAGGGTACGCGGGTCATCGCAGGCCGTACTTAAGCAAGGGCCGTGCACCGGAATGCTGAAATCCCCAAAATGCACAATGCGTTGTCAGATAATCACTTAAAGGGCCATGGCCCGTGACTGGTTTGTGACCCTTGTAGCAAGGGGTCGGCTGTTGTGGGGTACACGCCACATCCCGTCGCAGCGCACACGACGGAACGGTGACCTCCGGGATTCAGAACTGTTGCGCGGGGGGGAGGTTCAGCTCGAAGTAGAACCGCGTACCCCAGTCGGGCCGGGACTCCACCTGCAGCTCTCCACCCATCGCTTCGACGATGCGGCGACAGATGGCGAGCCCCAATCCCGTGCCGGAAAGGTAATAGGATCGCCTCCCTCCCGTGCGCCGGAACGGCTGGTAGAGGTTGGTGACCACGTCGGGGTTGATGCCCTTGCCGGTGTCGCGGACCGAGAACTCCACCCGGTACCGGTCGGTGGCGCGGCAGACGATTTCGACGAACCCCTCCTCGGTGAACTTCAGGGCGTTCGAGGTCAGGTTGAGCAGGACCCGCGAGAGCGCCAGGTGATGCCCGCGCCGGTGGTCCGTGGGGGGCGGCAGGATGCGCACTTTGAGCCGCTTCTCCTCGGCGATGGGCCGCACGATGTCCCGCACCGATTCGAGAATCTCGGTGATGGAGAACGGCGCCTCTTCCTGGTCCAGCAGGCGGTCCCCGCCGCGCACCAGCTCGATCAAATCGGACGCGAGGGACGACAGGCCGAGTGCCGCTCCGTAAATGAGCCCCAGCTGGCGCCGCTGGAGATCGTTCACGTCGCCCGACTGCCCCCGCTGGAGCGTTTCGGCCAGAAAGAGGATGGACGTGAGCGGCGAGCGCAGGTCGTGGGCGACTTCGACGAGGAGCTCGTGCCCCTCGGGGCCCGCCAGCCGCGACGTGAAGTACCGCGCCCAGTCGGGCTCCACCTGGTCCCGGACGCCCTCGAGCGCCGTGAGCAGGCCGATCAGCTCCCCGTGGGGCACGGCGCCCTCGGCGGCCCGCCGCACCACGCCGCTCCGCAGCAGGTCGAGCAGCCGGCGGCCCAGGGTGGAGACGGCCTGTCCGGAGAGCGGGCGCGACGTCCCGGCCATCCGCGCCGAGACCGCGGCGGCGAGCTCGGTCAGGACCTCGGTGATTTCTCGGGGGTCCGCGGCTTCGCCGTAGAGATCCCGCCAGGATTCGGTGATCTCGCGCGCCGCGTCCCGCAGGACGGGCGCGGCGTCGGAGGGGGAGGGGGCTTCGCGCACCTGTCCGGTCACCCGTCCCCTCGCGTGATGGTGCCGCGCTCGAGCCCGTGCCGCTCCATCAGGCGGTAGAGCGTGGTGCGGTCCACGCCGGCGATCCGGGCGGCCCGCGACATGTTCCCGCCCGCGTGGTTCACGAGCCACCCCAGATAGCGCCGCTCGAACTCGGCGATCAGCCGGTCGCGCGCCGCGTGGTAGCTCTCCTCCCGCTCGCCGATGGCGGGCATCAGGGGGTCCGGCCCGGAGGACGCCATCGGGGCCGTATCGCCGCCGCCCAGTGGAATCTGCTCCGGCTGGATCTCCGCGCCCGGCTCGAGCATCACGACCGTGTGCTCCACGACGTTCTGCATCTCGCGGACGTTCCCCCGCCACGGGTGGGCCTGGAGCGCCCGGATGGCCGACTCCGTGAACTCGGGCGCCGGTCCGCTCCCGGAGCCGTGCCGGGCCCAGTAGTGCTTCAGGAAGAAGTTGGCGAGGACCGGGATGTCTTCCTTGCGCTCGCGGAGGGGCGGAATGTGGATGGGCACCACATACAGCCGGTAGTAGAGGTCTTCGCGGAGGGTGCCTTCCTTCACGCTCTGTTCCGGGTCCCCGTTGGTCGCCGCGATGAAGCGCACGTTGACCACCGCGTCCGTGTGCTCGGAGCCGACGCGGCGCACCACGCCGTCCTGGATCACGCGCAGGAGCTTGGCCTGCGTGGGCTTCGGCATCTCGAGCAGCTCGTCCATGAACAGCGTGCCGCCGTTGGCGGTCTCGAGCAGGCCCGGCTTGTCGCGGAGCGCGCCGGTGAACGCGCCCTTCACGTGGCCGAACATCTCGGACTCGAGCAGGCCTTCCGGCATCGCGGCGCAGTTGATGGGGACGAAGGGCCGCGCCGAGCGGCGTGAGTGCTGGTGGATGAACTGGGCGAACAGCTCCTTGCCGGTGCCGCTCTCGCCGGTGAGGAGCACCGACGCGTCCGTGGGCGCGACCTTCCGCGCCAGCTCGATGGCGCGCCGGAACGCGGGGGAGATGCCGAGGACGTTGACTTTCTCGCTGTTCCCGTGCGTGCGCTCGATCTCGGTCTGCAGCTCCTTGGATTCGCGCGCCACCCGCACGGCGTGCGCCGCGCGGCCGATCAGGATCTGGAGGTGGGTGGCGGAGAACGGCTTGGGCAGGTAGTCCCAGGCGCCGGCGCGCAGGACCTCCACCGACGAGGCGACGGTGGGGTTGCCGGTGATCACGATGACGATGATGTCCTTCTGGATTTCGACCGCCGCCTTCAGGACTTCGACGCCCGACACCGGCTCCATGTAAAGGTCGGCCAGGACGATGTCGAAGGGCTGGCGCTTCAGGCGCTCGATGGCCTCACCGCCCGAGGAGCAGGAGGTGACGTTGTATCCCTCGTGCTCGAGCACGGAGGCGCAGCTCTCGCGGAGAGTGCGCTC
The DNA here is from genome assembly GCA_035505915.1 of Gemmatimonadales bacterium. Taxonomy (GTDB): domain Bacteria; phylum Gemmatimonadota; class Gemmatimonadetes; order Gemmatimonadales; family GWC2-71-9; genus 40CM-2-70-7. Next base: position 26,555 of record DATJQI010000052.1, read on the forward strand.
GTCGTCCACCACCAGGATCCGGAGCTTGGCCCGTTCCTCGGACGACAACGAGACGAGATCCGCGACGCTTGCGTCCCCCGGGGACGCCCCGCCGCTCACGCCCCGAGTTCGGCCCGACCCGCCGGCATTGCGCACTCCGGAGTCCTTTGCGGTGAAGAGGGGACGTAATTGTCGCTTGGCTGCACAAGTATGCCTGATTCGTTGCGATGACGCAACAGTTATGTACCGGCAGACGCGGGTATCACCTTTGCACCGGCTTATATAGGTTGTGATCCCCCCGGGTCCCGGGGGGTGTCGAATCTCAGACTGGGACGTGCCGCGAGATGCCGAAAGACTTGCCACCGATCGACGAACCGGACGAATCACCGCACCCCATCGCGGCGGCGCAGCGCTTCACGCCCGCCGCCGGTGCGGATATGTACGCCCAGGCGCCCGCGCCCGGTGAGGGCGGGGTGGAGATCGCCCGGTACTGGTCCGCGGTCAAGCGGTACCGCTGGCTCGTCCTCCTCATGACGGTCCTGGGAATCGGGGCGGGGTTCGCGGGCACGCGGGTGGTGAAGCCGAAGTATCTCGCGCGGGCGACGATCTGGATTCAGGGCAACAGCCAGCAGCTCAACACCGGACCGATCCGCCCGGACGAGCTCCTGCAGTCGGCGGGGTGGGTGGATCTTCTCCATTCGTTCGTCGTGCTCGACGAGGTGGTGAAGCGGGTCCGCCTGTACGTGGTGCCGGAGCGGGGCGCCGACACGTCGATGCTCGCCCTCCTGACGATCGGGGACCGTCTCCGTCCCGGCCGGTACAAGCTGACCGTGGACGGCACCGGCAAGCAGTTCGTCCTCGCCACCCGCGACGGGACCGTGCTGCAGCGGGGGCAGGCGGGTGACTCCATCGGCGCGGCGGTCGGGTTGGACTGGATGCCGCCCGCCACCGCGTTCCATCCCGGGGAGTCGTTCGGATTCTCGATCCTGATGCCGCGCGAGGCGGCGCTCAAGCTGTCGAACGAGCTCAACGTCAACGCCGACGAGACCGGGACCTTCCTGTCCATCTCGCTGACGGGCACCGACCCGGTGCGGACCGTGTCGATCGTGAATACGGTGGTGGAGCGGGAGGTCGAGGTGGCCACGGACCTGAAAAAGGCCAAGCTCACCGAGCTGACCCGCATCCTCGAAGAGCAGCTGGCCACCGCCCAGTCGAACCTGTCCGCGGCCGAGAACGCGCTCGAGACGTTCCACGTCAAGACCGCGACCCTGCCGTCCGATCAGGCGATGCCGGTGGCGCCGGGGTTGTCCGTCACCACGAATCCCGCGCTGACCTCCTTCTTCAACATGAAGGTCCAGCGGGAGAATATCCGCGCCGACCGGGCGTCGATCGTCCGGATCCTCGGCCAGGTGCCGGACTCCGGCCTGTCCGTGGACGCGATGCTGATGATCCCCGCCGTGGACAGCTCGACGGAGCTGAAAGGCGTCCTGAACGAGCTCACGCAGAAAGAGGCGACGCTCCGCACGCTCCGGTCGCACTACACCGACGCGACGCCGGCGGTGAACCGGGCGGCGCAGGAGGTGGACTCGCTCGAGCGGCAGACCATTCCGAAGCTCGCGATGCAGCTCGTGGCCGACATGGACACGCGGGCCCGCGATCTCGACCTGCGGATGTCCGGCGCGGCCGTGGATCTCCAGCAGATCCCGCAGCGCGCCATCGAAGAGGCGCGTCTCGAGCGCGCCGTGTCGATCACCGCCAACCTGTACACCAATCTCCAGGCGCGCTACGAAGAAAACCGCCTGGCCGAGGCGTCGAGCATTCCGGACGTCCGTCCCCTCGACCGCGCGATGGTGCCCCAGGCGCCGGTCAGCAATACCGCCCCGAAAATCCTGCTGATGGGGCTGGTGCTGGGACTCGGTCTGGGACTGGCCGGGGCGGTGCTCCTCGATCAGGTGGACAAGCGGGTCCGGTATCCCACGCAGGTCACCTCCGAGCTGGGCCTGCCGATCCTCGGCACCCTGCCGCGGGTGTCCCGCAACGGAAGCGCCAGCCCCGAGGAAATGGCCCACGTCGTGGAGTCGCTGCGCTCCATCCGGCTGAGCCTCACCCACGCCCACGGGGCCGCGGGGCCCCTCCTGCTCACCATTTCATCGCCCGGATCCGGGGACGGGAAGTCGTTCCTGTCGTCGAACCTGGCGATCGCGTTCGCGGACGCCGGCTACCACACGCTGCTGATCGACGGTGACCTGCGGCGCGGCGGCCTCCACCGGGTGCTCAAGGGCACCCGCACGCCGGGACTGACTGATTTCCTCACCGGAGCCGTGACGCGGGACACCATCATCCAGGCCACGCCCTATCCCCTCCTGTCGTTCATCGGCGGCGGCACCCGCAAGCAGACGGCGCCCGAGCTGTTGGGCACGCCGGCGATGCGCGAGCTGGTCCTCGGCCTCCGGTCGAACTTCCAGGTCATCCTCATCGATTCCTCGCCGCTCGGCGCCGCGGTGGATCCCTTCATGCTGTCCACGTTGACGGGGAACCTCGTCGTGGTGCTGCGCACCGGCGCGACGGACCGCGCCATGGCCCGCGCCAAGCTCGAGATGATGGACCGGCTGCCGGTCCGGATCCTCGGGGCCGTGTTGAACGACGTGCAGGCGGAAGGCGTCTACCGGTACTACGGCTACCTGGCGGGGTACGAGGCCGAAGAAGAGCGGGATGGCATGCGGCTCCCCGCGGGGGCGGGGAAGAGCTAGAGCGGGTCCTTCAGTTCGCCGCGGGGCCCTGCGGCTCGTAGCGCTGAAACCGTCCGCTGTCGGAGTGGCTGCGCACCTGCCGGAGTGCCGCGGTGGCGCGCACCAGGAGATCGACCGGCTCCACCGGCGTCTCGTGCAGATCCGCCACGGCTTCGTACCCGGCCCGTACCTTCACCCCACTCACCCGCGTGCCCGGCGCCGGCTGCCGCGACTCTACCGCCGCGGCGAGCCGCTCGGCCAGCCGCATCGCGCCGTCCGCGTCCGTCGCGGGCGCGATCACCGCGAACTCGGACCGCCCCAGCCGCCCGATGATGTCCGACGAGCGCGCGGTGCCCTGAAACGCCTGCGCGACGATCTCCAGCGCCTGCGCCAGGGCCGCGGCATCGGCGTCGGCCCCCTGGCCGTCCGCGTTCACGGCGTCCACGCCGATCACCACGCAGGCCAGGGCCGTCTTCCGCCGGAACGCCTCCGCGCCCACTTCCCGGGCCCGGCGCGCCAGCCCGCGCACGCTGTAGAACCCGGTGGACCGGTCCACCAGGCCCTCTTCGCGCAGCGCGTCGGATTCGGTCTTCGCCTGCACGAACGACGCGAGCCGCAGCAGAAACTCCTCGGCGTCGAGGGGCAGCGAGAGCACTTCCCAGGCGCCCGCCTGGAGCGCCTTCAAGCGGTCGGCCTTCGCGGGATGACCGGACGAGATCATGAGGATGGGAGTCGCCGGCGTGACGATCCGCTGCTCGCGGAGCGCGCGGCACACCACGCGGCCGTCCTGATCCGGCAGCCGGAGATCGAGGATGACGACGTCCGGCTGGCCCGACTGCGCGCGCTCGAGCACTTCCTTCCCGTTGTACGCGCGAAGCACGGCGTAGCCGTGAGGCCCCAGAATGCTCTCGATGGATCGGATCGACCATTCCTGATCCGAGCCGATGAGCGCAAGCGGAGGTCGGCCTGCGGGCGTCGAAGGCGGCACCGGCATTCCTCTGGGGTCTAGGGCTGACAACCAGCGCACGTGTCTCGGGCGTCGGCGCGATGTCCGCGCCGCGCACCACGTTACACGCCGCCACTACCACCCACAACTCCTGCAGGAGTCGTGCGCAACGGGGACTATTTTCAAGATGTTGCGCATCAAGTACTTACGTGCTTGGCGCGCGCCCCGACGGGCCTCGATACGGTGCGCGGGGACCACAAGTCGCCTCTTGAATTGAGGCGGCGACGCCACTTCGAGCGGCTCGTGCGGAAGCGCTAACGCCTTGCGCCGAGGCCCGTTAGGTGCAGGTTCGAACTCCCCAATGCGTCGGTCCCAAACTTGTACCGGACGACTGGGAACCCTCGCGAGGAGTCCGAGCGCATGCAGTGCGTCGAGTGCCAGTCGAAGGGGCGGGTCGTCACGCGGCGGTTCGGCCGCCGTGATCACTCCGCGGACCGTCTTCGCACTCTGTGCTGCGCCTCCTGCGGCCGCCTCCTGCCCGCGCCCGACCCGACCGAGCGCCTCCTCGGCACGCTGGCGGGACTGTCCCGCTTCGGACTCGCCGCTGAAGGACACCCCGTGCTGGCGCCGCGGCGCGTGAGGGCCTGATGTGCGGCATCGTCGGCTACGTCGGGGGCCGTGAAGCGGCTCCGATTCTCCTCGAAGGCCTCTCGCGCCTCGAATACCGCGGCTACGACTCCGCGGGGCTCGCCATCCAGAACGGCGCCGGCGTCGTCACCCGCAAACTCGCGGGGCGCGTCGCCGGCCTGCGCCAGCTCGTCACCGCCGAGCCGATCCACGGCTCCTCCGGCATCGCGCACACGCGCTGGGCGACGCACGGCGCGCCCAACACCCAGAACGCCCACCCGCACGTCGACTGCACCGGCCGCGTGGCTCTCGTGCACAACGGGATCATCGAGAACGCGCCGACCCTGCGCGCCCGGCTCGAGCGGGACGGCCATCACTTCCGCACCGAGACGGACACCGAAACCCTCGCGCACCTGATCGAAGACGCCGAAGGGGAGTCGCTCGAGGAGCGGGTCATCGCGGCGCTGACGCTGGTCGAAGGGACCTACGGCATCGCCGTGATGACGGCGGACGAGCCCGGGAAAGTCGTGGCGGCGCGCCGGGGCTCCCCGGTGCTCCTCGGCATCGGCGACAACGAGCTCTTCGTCGCGTCCGACGCGTCGGCCATTCTCGAGCACACGCGCCAGGTGGTCTACCTCGACGACGGGGACATCGCGATCCTCACGCCGGGCGAGTACCACGTCATCGACAGCGAGTCGCACGTCCAGCTGCGCGCCGTCGACGCGCTCTCCTGGGATCTCGAGGCGATCGAGCAGGGC
>DATJQI010000053.1:0-2901 GCA_035505915.1 Gemmatimonadales bacterium
GTCCGCGACCAGCGCCGTGCCCGAGGCGATCTCGGTCCGGGCCTCCGGCGTGGCGTCGTAGCCCACGACGAAGATGTTCTTCGTCCCGGCGGCCTGGATGGCCGCGAGCGCGCCGAGGGCGCAGTCGTCGTTGGTGCCGAACACGGCGTCGATGTGCTGGTCGGTGGTGAGCAGGTTGTCCATCTTCTGCTTCGCCACGTCCCGCAGTCCCCGTTCGACGGCCGGCCGCGCCAGGATCCGGATGTTGGGATACCGGGACAGGGCCGCGACGAACCCGGCCACCCGGTCGCGGACGCTCGCCACCGTGGGCTGGTCCAGGATCGCCACGTTGCCGCCGCCGCCCAGCCGCTTCGCCACGTATTCCCCCAGGAGCCGGCCGCCCTGGACGTTGTCGCTGGCCACGTGCGCCACCACCGTGCCGCCGTCCGCGGAGATGTCGGCGGTGAAGACGGGGATGTGGGCGCGGTTGGCGTCCTCGATGGCGCTCACGATACCGCTCGAGTTCACCGGCGCGACCACGATGGCGTCCATCCCCTGCGTCACGAAGTTCTGCACCTGCGACGTCTGGCGGGCCAGATCCCATTCCCCCGCCACGACGTGCAGGTCCAGGCCCAGGGAGTCGGCCCCCTGCTGGAGGCCCTGCTTCAGGTTCTGATAAAAGACGTGGGCTTCGGTGAGCAGGGTGACGCCCACCTGCGGCCGGGTGTGCTTGGGCCGGTTGCAGGACAGGGCCAGCGCCACGAGCCCGAGAACACCGAAGAACCGCTTAGTCATGTGCCGAGCCGCCGTTTCGTTGTTTGGTCCACACGTCGAACAGCACCGCCAGGAGGATGATCGCGCCTTTGGCGATCTCCTGCCAGAAGGCTTGCACGCCCAGGAGGTCGAGCGCGTTGTTGAGCACGCCGATCAGCAGGGCGCCGGTGAGCGCGCCCCACGCCGAGCCCACGCCGCCCATCAGGGACGCGCCGCCGATGACCGCGGCGGCGATGGCGTTCAATTCGTAGAGCATCCCCGCGTCCGGGCCACCGGAGCGCAGCTGACCCACCAGGAGGACGCCCGCCAGCCCCGCGCAGGCGCCGGAAATGGCGTAGACGCCGACTTTCACGGCGCGCACCGGCACGCCCGAGAGACGCGCCGCCTCCTCGTTGCCGCCGACGGCGTAGACGTAGCGGCCGAACCGCGTGCGGGTCAGCACCAGGGCGCCCAGAGCCACCAGCGCGAGCATCACGAGGGCGGGAATGGGGAGGCCGGAGGCCGAGCCGGGGAACGGCAGGCGCCCGCCGCCGAAGGCGTGCAGCGCGTCCAGGGCCGCCACCTTGCTCCGAAAGGCCGGATCGCCGAGGGGGGGGAACCCGATCGGCACGCCGCCGGTCACCAGGCGCGCCGCGCCGCGGGCGATGGTCATCATCGCCAGGGTGACGATGAACGGGTTGATGCCGAGGAAGGCCGTGAAGGCGCCGTTGGCCACGCCCGCCGCCGCGCCCACCGCCAGCCCGATGCACGTGGCGACCACCGCCGCCCCGCCGGCTCCCAGGGTGGCGATCAGACCCGGGGCCGTCAGAGACCCGGCCACGAGCACGCCGGCGAACCCGAGGAGGGAGCCCACGGACAAGTCGATGCCGGCGGTGATGATCACGAACGTCATCCCCAGCGTCAGGATCCCGTTGATCGAGACGTGGAGGAGGATGATCGATGCGTTGCCGAAGGAGAAGAATCCCGGAGCGAAGACCGACGCGACCCCGCACAAGGCTCCGAGCGCCACGACTACTCCGTAGCGCGCCACCCAGGTCCGCGGGATCGGGCTCATGCGCTGCCGAACGCCAGGGCCATGAGGGCCTCGGGGGTGAGCGGTGCCTGCGACAGCGCCCCTTGCACCCGCCCTTCCCGCATCACCACGGCGCGGTCCGCGAGCGCGATCAGCTCCGGAAGCTCGGAGGAGATGATCAGGACCGCTTTGCCGGCGTCGGCCAGGGCCCGGATCTGGCGGTGGATCTCGGTCTTCGCGCCGATGTCGACGCCGCGCGTCGGTTCGTCGAAGATCAGGACCTCCGCGTCGGTGAGGAGCCACTTCGCGAGCACGACCTTCTGCTGGTTGCCGCCGGACAGGTGGGCGGTGCGGCGCTCGATCTCCGGCGGCCGCACGTCGGCGCGGGTGGCGGCGTCCGTCGCCACGTCCCGCTCCACGTCGGTCGCGATCCAGCCGAGCCGGCCCCGGCCGCTCAGCCGGCTGAGGGATGCGAGCGTGACGTTCTCCCGGACCCGCATTCCCAGTACCAGCCCCTGGTGCTTGCGGTCCTCCGGAAAATAGACCACCCCGGCGCGGATCGCGTCCGCCGGAGACCGGGGCCGGTAGGGGCGGCCCGCGAGCTCCATCGCGCCCGCCGCCGGGCGGTCGATGCCGGCGAGGAGACGCGCCACCTCGGAGCGACCGGCCCCCACCAGTCCCGCCAGCCCCAGAATCTCCCCGCGCCGGAGCTCGAAGGAGATGTCCCGGACGCGCTGCCGGGACAACCCGCGGGCGGTGAATACCGGCGTGGGATCGGCGGAACGCCCGGCGGGCCGGCGCTCGAACACCACGTCGCGTCCCACCATGGTCCGGATCAGCGAACGCTCGTCGATGTCCCCGGCGGCGCCGGTCCAGACGCGGCGGCCGTCGCGCAGCACGGTGATGGTGTCCGCCAGCCGCCGCACCTCGTCGAGGCGGTGGGAGACGAACACCACGGCGATGTGCTTGGCGCGGAGCCATTCGATCTGCGCCACCAGGTGGGCGACTTCGTGGGCCGTGAGGGTGGCGGTGGGCTCGTCGAGCGCGACGAGCTTGGCGTCCCGGACCAGCGCCCGCGCCAGCTCCACCAGCTGGCGCTGCGCGACCGACAGCTCCCGCACCGGGCGGTCGGGGTC
>DATJQI010000054.1:0-179899 GCA_035505915.1 Gemmatimonadales bacterium
GCGTACGGGCGGCTGGCGCTGAAACCGCTCTGAGCCGCATTGACACACCGGGCCGCCGGGGCACATTCCTCGGTCATGCGAATGCGCGTGTGTCTAGCCGGCGCCCTGCTGGCTCTCGGGGGCTGTAACTCGAGCAGCGGCCCCGACCTGAATCTGACCGGGAACTGGTCCGGGAACTGGTACACCACCGCTCCGGCGGGACCCCTCGAGATCTGGTCCGGCGCGCTCACGCAGAGTGGAACCTCGGTCACCGGCTCGATCGGGTGCGAGGGCCTCGAGACCTACACGGTCTCGGGCTCCAACCTCCACAACGCCGTGGCGCTCACCCTCCTGGGCACGCTCGAGGACACGGCGCACTTCAACGGCACGCTGGCCGACAACAGCGGCACGGTGATCGGCGGGACGTTCTCGGACAACGACGGGGCGGGGTGCTTTTCGGGATTCGGCAACTTCTCGGGACGGATTCAGTAGCGCGGGCTTTCAGGACTTCGACTTCCACCCTCCGTACGTGATCTTGCGCGACGCCGCTTCCGCGTGCCTCTGCGCTTCCTTCAATAGTCTCTCGTAGTCCGGCTTCCAGTCCGGCGGCAGGTGCGCCCGGAAGTACCCCGCCGTCATCACCTCACCCCGGGGCGCCGCGGCCGCCCCGAAGCCGGTCTCCTCCACCTCGCCGAGAAAGCACGTCGAGCTGCCCGTGTCCATCGCGTTCACGACGCGGCATTCGAAGTGCGCGTAACACTCGTCCAGCACCGGCACCCGCAGCGTGCCGGCGCGGTGCGGGACCGTCGCGAGCTTGTCGACGCTCCGCTTGCTCTGAAAGCCGAGGTGACGGATCAAGTCGTACTGGTCGGTCCGGAGGAGGTGCAGGCCGAACACGCCCGTGTCGTAGATGAGATCGTGGCTGTAGTTGAACTTGTGAATGAAGATCGCAATCCGTGGTATGGTCGGGACGATCGACGCCCGGATGGCCGAATCGATGATCATCCCGTTCCGCTCCGCCCCGCGCGTGGATGTGATCGCCACGACCGGCGAGGTCAGATTCCGCAGGAGTTGGTAAACCTGGTCGGGAGCGAGCATACTTGAATATATGAAGCCTCTCGCCGAGCGGTTTCTGGAGCACGTGCGGGCGCGCCGCCTCTTCCCGCGCCCGGGGAAAGCCGTTCTCGCCGTGTCCGGCGGCCCCGACTCGCTCGCGCTGCTCGCGCTGATGCGCGGCGCCGCGCCCGCGCTCGGCCTCGAATTGATCGTCGCGCACGTGGATCATGGCATTCGAACGACGAGCCACCAAGAGGCCCAGGGGCTGAGAGACTATGTGAAGACGCTCGGGCTCCCGTTCGAGCTCGCCGAGCTCCATCTCGGCTCCGACGCGACCGAAACCGAAGCGCGCGGGGCGCGCTACGAGGCCCTCCACGCCATCAAGGACCGCCTCGGCGCCCGCTATCTCGTCACCGCTCACCACGCCGACGATCAGGTGGAGACGATTCTCTTGCGCGTCCTGCGCGGCAGCGCGCCGGCCGGCCTGGCCGGAATCGCGGCCAAGTCCCGGGGTGGATTGGTTCGTCCGCTGCTCCCGTTTGCCAAGGCAGAAATCGAACGGCTCGCGGCTCCCGGCGCCTTTCGTCCGTTTGAGGATTCCGCCAATTCCGATCCGAAGCATCTCCGTTCCTGGGTGCGGACGAGCTTGCTGCCGCTCCTCGAATCGCGTCTGGGTCCCACCCTCCGCGCCGACCTCCGCACGCTCGGTCGCCACGCCGCGCGCGACCGGAAGGCCTGGGACGCGCTCCCCGAACTCGTTCCCGAGCTTGACCTTCGCGTCACTCCCGGCTCCTTCAGCGTTGCTCGCCACCCCCTCGGCCGCTATGATGCACCGGTGGGCACGGCGCTCCTGCGCGCCGCCGCCCGGAAGGCCGGGATCCCGCTCGGACCCCGGCACGCCGCCCGGCTTCACGAGCTCGCCGGCAAGCAGTCGGGGCGCCGGGTGGCGCTGGGAGCAGGGTGGGTGGGAGAAACCGCATTCGACCGCCTGACCGTAGGGCGGAGCGGCGCCCCGGCCGACGCGCCGATCACCGTACGAGACGCGGGCAGCGCCGTGTTCGGCGACTTCCGCCTCGACTGGCGCAGTGAAAAGGCGCCGCGCCGGATCGAGCGGGGCGGCTGGACCACCTGGGTGGCGGACGGCGACGGTCTCGAAGTCCGGGCTCCCAGGGCCGGTGACCGGCTGGCGCCGCTCGGCGGCGTGGGGCACCGCGAGGTCCGGCGGCTGTTGATGGAGGCGCGGGTGCCGCGCGCGGCCCGCGTTGGCTATCCGCTTCTGGCGCAGGGCGAAACCATCGTGTGGGTCCCGGGCATCTGTCGCAGTGAGGCCCGGCTCCCCGAACCCGGAACTCCGGCGGTGCGGCTTGACGTTACCGAGTACGACCACGCGACCGAAACAGACCGGCGGCCGTGAGCTCGGCCGCATCGTTTTCGATCAGGAGACGATCGCGGCACGGGTGGCCGAGCTGGGCCGGGAGATCACGGCGGCGTACCCGGACGGAGACCTCCTGGTGCTCGGGCTCCTCAAAGGGAGCTTCATTTTCCTGGGGGATCTGGTCCGGCAGATCGACCGGCCCATCCAGGTAGATTTCCTGGTGGCCGCGAGCTACGGATCGAACACGGTATCGAGCGGGGCGGTGCGGCTCCTGTACGATCCGGAGACGCGGCTGGACGGGAAGCACATCCTGGTGGTGGAAGACATCGTCGACACGGGGCGCACGCTGAACCGGCTGCTGACCGTTCTGGCGGCCCGGCGCCCCCGGAGCCTGGAGATTTGCGCCTTGCTGCACAAGCACATCGCCGCCAACCTGGGGCGTGAGGTGAAGTTCGTGGGGTTCGACTGCCCCCCGGAGTTCATTGTGGGGTATGGATTGGATCACGCGGAGAACTTTCGGCACCTTCCTTATATAGCGAGCTTGAAGTAGATGGCGACACGTTTGCCTCCTCAGCGGGAATTCAGCTGGAGCCGGACCCTCCGGAACTTTTCGTTCTGGATGCTGCTCGTGGTCGGAGTGGTGGCCCTGGTCCAGTTCGCGGCCAACAAGAAGCAGGACACCGCGGACATCAGCTACTCCGATTTCACCGCCCAGCTCGACGCCCAGAACGTCGCGGCGGTGGAGATCACCGACAAGCAGGAAGTGAAGGGCGACTTCCGCCACGTGACCAGCATCCGGGGCCACGACGTGGAGCACTTCACGTCGCTCCTGCCCTTCGACGCGAGCGATACCTGGACCGCCGCCCTCCGCGCCAAGAACGTGGACATCACCGCCAAGGAGCCCAAGCAGTCCTTCGGCGTGATTCTCCTCAATCTCTGGCCCCTCCTCCTGTTCGCGGCCGTGATGATCTATCTCATCCGGCAGATGCAGCAGGGCGGCAACCGCGCGTTCGCGTTCGGGAAGTCCAAGGCCAAGCTCCTGGCCGGAGACACGCCCAAGATCACCTTCGCCGACGTGGCGGGGTGCGACGAGGCGAAGCAGGAGCTGGAGGAGATCATCGACTTCCTGAAGGACCCCCAGCGCTTCCAGCGCCTGGGGGGACGCCTGCCCAAGGGCGCGCTGCTGGTCGGCCCGCCGGGCACCGGCAAGACGCTGCTCGCCAAGGCGGTGGCCGGTGAAGCCGGGCGGCCCTTCTTCTCGATGTCGGGCTCGGATTTCGTGGAGATGTTCGTCGGCGTCGGCGCGTCGCGTGTCCGCGACCTGTTCGAGCAGGGCAAGGCGCACGCGCCGTGCATCATCTTCATCGACGAAATCGACGCGGTCGGGCGTCATCGCGGCGCCGGCCTGGGCGGCGGGCACGACGAGCGCGAGCAGACCTTGAACCAGCTCCTGGTCGAGATGGACGGCTTCGAGTCGAACGACGGCGTGATTCTGCTCGCCGCGACCAACCGCCCCGACATTCTCGATCCCGCGCTGCTCCGTCCCGGGCGGTTCGACCGCCAGATCGTGGTCGACATGCCCGACGTGAAGGGCCGGGAACAGATCCTGCGCGTGCATACGCGCAAGATCCCGCTCCAGCCCAACGTGGACCTGGAAAAGATCGCGCGCGGGACGCCGGGGCTGTCGGGCGCCGAGCTGTCCAACGTCGTGAACGAAGCGGCGCTGCTCGCCGCGCGCCGGAACAAGCAGCAGGTGGAGAACCCGGATCTCGAGGACGCGAAGGACAAGGTGATGCTGGGCCTCGAGCGGAAATCGATGGTCCTCACCGAGGAAGAGCGGAAGCTCACGGCGTATCACGAGGCGGGCCACGCGCTCGTGTCGCTGCACGTGCCCGGCAGCGACCCGCTCCACAAGGTCACCATCGTGCCGCGCGGGCGCGCGCTGGGCATCACCCACTGGCTCCCCGAAGAGGACCGGCACAACTACACCAAGCAGTACATCCTCTCCCGCCTGGCCACCGCGTACGGCGGCCGGATGGCGGAGGAGCTGGTCTTCGGCGAAGACAAGATCACGACCGGCGCGGCGCAGGACATCCAGCAGGCCACCGACCTCGCCCGGCGGATGATCACCCACTTCGGGATGAGCGACGTGGTGGGGCCCATCGCCGTCGGCGACCGGGAATCGGAGATCTTCCTGGGTCGCGAGGTGATGCAGCGGCACGAGGTCTCGAACAAGACGGCCGAGCTGGTGGACCAGGAGCTGAAGCGGATCCTGTCCGAGGCCTACGAGCGGGCCCGCGCCATCCTCACCGACCACCGGGACCAGCTCGACCACCTGGCCGCGGCCCTGATGGAGCGCGAAACCCTGGACCGCGGCGAGGTCGATATGGTCGTGGCGGGGCAGGCGCTGCCGCCGCAGGTCCGGCCGCCGGCCGCCGGCACGCCGTCGCCGGTGACGCCCGCGCGCGCCACGCCCCTGCCGGTCCGGGGGCCGGTGCTGGGATCCCCGCCGCCCGAGCCCGCCGGGGCGTGAAGCTCACCGCGCTCGCCGCGCACACGCCTCAAGCCGTGCGCGCGGCGCTCGCGGCCCGCGGGTGGGAAGGGCAGCCCGCCTGGTTCGCCGCCACCGGCGTCCAGTCCGTCACCATCCTCATCGACGACATCGGAGCACCGGAGCGCGAAGCCCTGGTCCACTGGGGGGCGCGCGCCGGCGCCGACATCCTCACGGGCGAGGGCTGGGCGCTCGTGTCCACCGCCGCGAGCCGGCTGGCCGTCCTGGCCCGCCCCGACCGCGCGCCGGCCGAGCTGGCCGCCCTCACGCCCGAAATCGCGCGCTACGTCGTCGCCCACGCCGATCCGCGGCGCTCCTGGAGCGTGGCGGGGGGCGACATCGCGCTCGACCAGCCGGTGGTGATGGGCATCGTGAACGTCACGCCCGATTCGTTCTCGGACGGGGGGCGGCACGCGAATCCCGATGCCGCGCTCCTGCAGGCGGAGCGGCTGGCCCGGGACGGCGCGGCCATCCTCGACGTCGGCGGCGAATCGACCCGCCCCGGCGCCGGGGTCGTCCCGGCGGCGGAGGAGGCGGCCCGCGTGGTCCCGGTGATCCGGGAGATCGTGAAGCGGAAGCTCGCGACCGTCTCCGTGGACACCCGGAAGGCGGAGGTCGCCCGGGCGGCCCTGGACGCCGGCGCCGCGATCGTGAACGACGTGTCGGGGCTCGCCTTCGATCCCGCCCTGGCCCCCCTCGTGGCCGGCCGGGGCGCCGGCCTGATCGTGATGCACATGCGGGGGACCCCGGACACGATGGACGCGCTGGCCCGGTACGATCACGCGGCCGCCGAGGTGGCGGGCGAGCTGGCCGAGCGGGCCGGGCGGGCCTTGGGGGCCGGGGTGGCCGCGGAGCGGATCGCGGTGGACCCGGGTCTCGGGTTCGCCAAGGGTCCCGACCAGAACCTCCGGATCCTCGACGAACTGGCCACGATTTCGGCGCTTGGCTATCCTGTAGTCGTGGGCCCCTCCCGCAAGCGGTTTCTCGGCGCGGTCACCGGCCGCCCGGTGGAAGACCGGGACCGGAGCACGGCGGTCGCCTGCGCGCTCGCCTGGGAGCGGGGCGCCCGGATCTTCCGCGTCCACGACGCCGCCCTGGCGGTCGAGGCGCTCAAGCTCGCCGCCGCCGTGAGGCCCGCGTGAACGTCGACGCCTACCGGTTCCTCGTCCCGAAGCTCTGGCCCGACGCGGTCGAGATCGTCGTCGTGGCGTACGTCATCTACCGGTTCCTCCTGTTCCTCGTGGGCACCCGCGCGATGCAGATCGTGGTGGGGCTCGTCATCGTGTCGCTGGTCTACGCCGCCGCGTCGGTGGCCCAGTTCACGATGATCAGCGAAATCCTCCGCGTCGTCTTCGCGGTCGCGCCCTTCGCCGCGGTCGTCGTGTTCCAGCCCGAGCTCCGCAACGCGCTCGCCCGGCTGGGCCAGTCACGCTTCATGCGCGCGTTCGCGCGCGGCGACCGGCAGTCGGTGGCCGAAGAGATCGCCGAGGCGATGGGGCGGCTCTCGCGCGCCGGCACCGGCGCCATCATCGCCGTGGAAGGGGACATCGGGCTCGAGGAGTTCATTTCCTCCGGCGTGCCGATGGAAGCGAAGGTCTCGGCCGACCTGCTCACCACCATCTTCACGCCCTATTCGCCGCTGCACGACGGCGCCGTGCTGATCCGCGGAGACCAGATCATCGGCGCGGGCTGCGTCCTGCCGCTCACGCAGTTCAAGGTCGCCGACAAGTCGCTCGGCACCCGTCACCGCGCCGCGCTCGGCCTCTCCGAGGAGAGCGACGCCACCGTCCTGGTGGTGTCGGAGGAGACGTCCACCATCTCGGTGGCGAGTCACGGCATTCTGCACCGTCCCCTCACCCCCGATCAGGTGCGCGACCTCCTGTCCGGCGTTTCCACCAAGCTCGAAGGCACGGAGCGCCTGTCCACCCGGATGCCCGCCCTGAGCTGAGCGGCTAAGTAGCCAAGTAGCTAAGTGACTAGCCGCCACATTGTTCTGGCCCCCCCGGATCGGTACTTTACTCGGCTATGAATTTTGTCGGGCTCGCGGACCGGCTGGCGCAGGTGCGGGCCGAAATCGCCCGGCGGCAGCACGCGGGGGGCTGGACCCATCCGGTCACCGTGCTCGCGGTCACCAAGGGGTTCGGTCCCGAGGCGGTGCGGGCGGCGGTCGCGGCGGGGGTGGCCGACGTCGGGGAAAACCGGGTTCAGGAAGCGCTGGAGAAGATGGAGCACCCCGAGTGCCGGGGCGCGGTCTGGCACCTGATCGGGCACCTGCAGCGGAACAAGGCGAAGCTCGTGCCCGGCAAGTTCGCGTCGGTGCAGTCGGTGGACAGTCTCGAGCTGGCAGAGGAGCTGGACCGGCGGGCGGCGGCGCAGAAGGTGCGGCTGCCGGTGCTGCTCCAGGTCAACGTGGCCGGCGAGTCGCAAAAAAGCGGGTGTGCGCCGGCCGAGGCGCCCGTTCTGGTGCGGCAGATGGCGGCGCTGGCGGCGCTCCGGCTCGACGGGCTCATGACCATCGCGCCGCTCACCGGGGATGAGGACGTTCAACGACGGACCTTCCGCGGGTTGCGGATGATCCGGGATCGCGTGAAGGAGGACGGCGTATGGCTGCAGACCCTCTCAATGGGGATGTCCGGCGACTTCGGTACGGCGGTGGAAGAGGGAGCCACGGTGATCCGCTTGGGTACCGCCCTGTTCGGGGCGAGGACGACGTGACCGACCCCGCGGAGACATTCCACCTCACGCCGCTCGACATCCGCAAGCAGGAGTTCCGGCGCACCCTGCGCGGCTACGACCCGCTCGGGGTCGAGGACTTCCGGATGCGGGCCGCCGACGAGCTGGAGCGCGTGATCCGGGAGCGCTCGGTGCTCGAGGAGCGGGTGTCCGCGCTCACCGAGCAGCTGCGCGTGTTCCGGGAGCGCGAGAAGGCGATGAACGAGGCGCTGGTGGCGGCGCAGCAGCTGCGCGCCGACACCCGCGAGGCCGCCGAGCGCGAGTCCCAGGTGACCATCCGGGAGGCCGAGGCGGAAGCGCGGCGCATCGTGGAGGATGGGCGGGCCGCGGAGGCGGACCTGCGGGACCGCGTGGCCGAAGTGCAGCGGCAGTTCCAGGGGTATCTGGCGGGCTTCCGGGCGCTCCTCGAGCGCCAGGCCGCGGAGCTGCGGGCACTGGAGCGGCAGGACGGGTGAAGTATCCCCAGCTGCCCCAGGACCTGACCCCGGACGCACTCGAAAAGCAGCTGCTCGCCACCTGGAAGCACGAGCGGCTGTTCCAGAAGGTTCAGGAGAACGCCCGGTACGGTCCCCCGTTCGTGTTCTTCGAGGGTCCGCCCACCGCCAACGGGCGCCCGGGGATCCATCACGTCTTCGCCCGGACCATCAAGGACCTGATCTGCCGCTTCCAGTCGATGCAGGGGCGGAGCGTCACGCGCATCGCCGGCTGGGACACCCACGGCCTGCCGGTGGAAATCGAAGTCGAGAAGCAGCTCCAGATCAACGGCAAGAAGGCCATCGAGGAGTACGGCATCGAGGCGTTCAACCGCCTCTGCCGCGACTCGGTCTTCACCTACAAGACCGACTGGGAGTCGCTCTCCGACCGGATCGCCTACTGGCTGGACTACGATCACCCGTACGTCACCTACACCAACGAGTACATCGAGACGGTGTGGTGGCTCCTCCGGCGCCTCTTCGACAAGGGACTGCTGTACCGGGGGTACAAGGTGCTGCCGTACTGCCCGCGCTGCGGCACGGCCTTGTCGTCCCACGAGCTGGCCCAGGGCTACGAGAGCGTCCAGACCAACTCGGTCTACGTGTCGTTCCCGGTCGAGAAGGACCCCACCCGCCAGCTGGTGGTCTGGACCACCACGCCGTGGACCCTGCTGGCCAACGTCGCCGTCGCCGTCCATCCGGACCTCGAGTACGGCGAGTATGACCTGAACGGCACCCGCTACATCGCGGCGTCCGCGCTCGCGTCCACTGTGCACGTGGGGGGCAAGCCGCTCACGTCGGGGACGCGCGTGAAGGGCTACCTGGGGCGGGACCTGATCGGGCTCCGCTACGTCCGGCCGCTCGAGGTCGTGCCGCTCCCGCCGGAAGGGCAGCGCGGCGTGGTGGTCGGCGGCGGGTTCGTGTCGGCGGAGGAGGGGACCGGCCTGGTCCACATGGCGCCGGCCTTCGGTGCCGACGACTACGCCGTGTCCCAGCAGTACGGCCTGGCGTTCGTGAATCCGGTGGGCCCCGACGGGACCTTCCAGGGAACGCGCTGGCCCGAAATTGAAGGCAAGCTCGTCACCGACAAGGAGACGAACCGGCTGGTGATCGACCGCCTGAAGCAGGACGGCCGGTGGCTCGACACCAAGCCCATCACCCACACCTATCCGTTCTGCTGGCGCTGCGACTCGGCACTCATCTATTACGCCAAGTCCTCGTGGTTCATCCGCACCACGGCCTTCAAGTCGCGCATGCTGGAGCTGAACGCGCAGGTGGACTGGCACCCGCCCGAGGTGGGGAGCGGCCGGTTCGGAGGCTGGCTCGAGAACAACGTGGACTGGGCGCTCTCCCGCGACCGCTTCTGGGGCACGCCGCTCAACGTCTGGGAGTGCGACCGCACGCCCGAGCACCGGGACGTCGTCGGGGGGTACGGCGACCTGTCGTCGCGGTGGGGGAAGGACCTCCCCGCGAATTTCGATCCGCACAAGCCCTTCATCGACGCCTACACCTGGACCTGCGCATCCTGCGGCGGGACGATGCGCCGGGTGCCGGAGGTCATCGACGCCTGGTTCGACTCGGGGGCGATGCCGTATGCCCAGTGGCATTACCCGTTCGAGCACGGCGCCGACTTCCAGGCCCACTTCCCGGCCGACTACATCTGCGAGGGCGTGGACCAGACCCGCGGGTGGTTCTATTCGCTGCTGGCCATCGCGGCGGGCGCGTTCGACGCGCCGGCCTACAAGCACGTCATCGTGAACGAGCTGGTGCTGGACGCGCAGGGGCAGAAGATGTCGAAGAGCCGGGGGAACGTGGTGAACCCCTGGTCCGCCATCGAGCAGTACGGCGCCGACGCCATCCGGATCTACCTCCTGGGGCAGAGCCAGGTGTGGCTGCCGAAGCGCTTCGACGCGAAGCAGATCCCGGAGCTCGCCGGCGGATTCCTGAATACCCTGCGCTCGACCTACGACTTCTTCGCCCGGTACGCCGAAGCGTGGACGCCGCCCGCGGAAGGGACCGGGGTGCCGTTCGAGAAGCGCCCGCTCGTGGACCGCTGGCTGCTGGCCCGGCTCGACGAAGTCGTCGCGGCGGTCCGCCAGGCCTGGGGCGGCTACGACGTGACGGCCGGCGTGCGCGCGATCCTCGACTTCGTCACCGAGGACTTGTCCCGCTGGTACGTCCGGCGGAACCGGCCGCGGTTCTGGGCACCCGACCGGGCGACCGACCCGCTCGCCCTCGAAGCGATGCACGAAGCCCTGACCTCCGCGGCCCGCCTGCTGGCGCCCGCCGCGCCGTTCCTCGCGGACTGGCTGCACCGGTCGCTGACGGGAACCTCGGTCCACCTGGCGTCGTTTCCGGTCGACCGTGGGCGCCGCGACCCCGAGCTGATGGGGGCGATGGCGGCGGTCCGCCGCCTGGCCTCGCTGGCCCACGCCGGGCGGCAGGACCGGGGCTTGAACGTCCGCCAGCCGCTCGCCCGGATGCAGGTGGCGGTTCCGGCGTTCGTGAAGGGCCCGGCCTTGGCAGACCTGTTAGATATCCTGGCCTCGGAAGTGAACGTGAAGACCGTGGAAGTGGTCGAGTCGGATCACGACCTGGTCCGCCTGAAGGGCAAGGGCAACTTCCGGACGCTCGGGAAGCGCTACGGCAAGGACACGCCGCGCGTCGTGGAGGCGGTGGCGGCGCTCGGCGCGGGTCTCCTGCAGGCGCTGGAGCGGGGCGAGACGGTCCGCGCGGGCGACTGGGACGTCGGGCCCGACGACGTGACGATCACCCGTGAGGTCACGAGCGACTGGGTGGTACAGTCGGACGGGGCGTACGTCGTGGCGCTCGACCCGCACCTGACGCCCGACCTCGAGCAGGAAGGGCTGGCCCGCGAGGTGGTGAACCGGGTCCAGCGACTCCGCAAGGATGCGGGGTATGAGTACACGACGCGGATCGAGCTGGGACTCTCGGGCGACGCCGACGTGGTGCGCGCGGGGGAGGCGTACCAGGACTTCATCGCGGGCGAAACGCTGGCGAAGCGGATCACGTTCGAAGGGCTGGCGGAGCCCGACCTGGCGAAGGACGTGGAGATCGACGGCCGCACGGTGACGCTCGCCGTGCGCCGACACGACGGACGAAAGGGTGGGACCCGATAATGCCGACGAAGACGAGCAAGGGCCTCAACAAGAAACAGCTCGCCCATCTCGAGAAGCGCCTTCTCGAGGAGCGGGCCCGGGTGATGAAGGAGCTCGGGCATTACGACGAGTCCTTCAACTCGAGCCTGCAGGCGTCCAATGGGGACCTCTCGAGTTATTCGTTCCATATGGCGGATCAGGGCACCGACGCGATGGAGCGCGAAAAGGCGTTCCTGTTCGCGTCCCAGGAGGGGCGGTATCTCTGGCACGTGAACGAAGCCCTGCGGCGGCTCTACCGGACGCCGGAGCGGTTCGGCCGGTGCGAGCAGTGCGGCGAGGACATCGGATTCGACCGCCTGGACGCGCTCCCGCACGCCCGCCTGTGCATCAAGTGCAAGGCGAAGGAAGAAGATGGCAAACGGCGCTGACCGCCGGCTGTTCTGGACCGTGACGCTCGGCGTCGTCGCCGGGGATCTGGTCACCAAGATGCTCGCGGCGACGTACCTCGCGGTGCGCCCGATGCCGGTGGTGGGGGACTACGCCGTCCTCCGGCTGGTGTACAACGAGGGCGCGGCGTTCGGCATCTCGCTGGGGCCGGCGTCCCGCTGGATCTTCCTCGGACTCGCCTGCGTGGCGTTGATGGTCCTGGGCGCGATGGTGCGCGGCACCCGTGCCGGCGACCGGCTCCGCCTGGTGGCCCTGGCCCTGGTCTGCGGCGGCGCCTCCGGCAACCTGATCGACCGGATCCGCTCGGCGCAGGGCGTGGTGGATTTCATCGAAGTGGGCGTCGGCCCGCACCGGTTCCCGACCTTCAATGTGGCCGACTCGGCGATCACGGTGGGCGCCATCGCGCTGGCGCTCTCGCTCTGGCTCGAAGGGCGTGCGCCCGCCCCGGAACCCGCGAAGGAGGCCGGAGCCGCCGCGCCGTGACCGGCGTGACCGTCGCCTTCTCCATCGTGGTTCCCGTGACGGAGCGGCTCGACCGTTTCCTCGCCGATCAGCTGTCCCTCTCCCGCACCCAGGCCGCCCGACTCGTCGCCGATAAACGCGTCCAATGCGCCGGCCAGGCCCTTCGCGCGTCGGCCCGGCTCGAGCGGGGCGCCGAAATCAGCGTCGAGTTCCCCCCCGAAGCTCCGGTGCGCACCTACGCGCCGGCCCACGCCGATCTGCGGTTCGCCTACGAAGACGACGACCTCGCCGTGCTGGACAAGCCGGCCGGGCTGGTGGTGCATCCGGGGCCCGGCCACTGGGACGACACCCTGGTGAACGTGCTGGTGGGACGGGGCATGGAGCTGTCCGAAGGGGGAGGGGAGGGGCGGCCCGGCATCGTCCATCGCCTGGACCGCGACACCTCGGGCCTGCTCCTGCTCGCCAAGACCGACCTCGCCCACCGGCGGCTGGCCCGGGCCATCGAGCGCCGGGAGGTCCGCCGGGTCTACGCGGCGGTCACCTGGGGACACCTGGCGAAGAGCCCGCTCGACATCGAGGCGCCCATCGGCCGGAATCCCCGGGACCGGAAGCGGATGACGGTGGCCGCCGGGGGCCGGCACGCGGTGACTCACGCCCGGGTGATCGCGCGGTTCGATCTGACCGAGCTGTTGCGGATCCGGCTCGGCACCGGCCGCACCCATCAGATCCGCGTGCATCTGGGGCACGTGGGCCATCCGGTGGTGGGGGACCGGGAGTATTCGTTCGGCGGGAGCCGGCGCGTCACGCCGTCGCTCCGGCGCGCCGCGGAGCGGCTCGACGAGCTCGCGCCGCGCCAGCTGCTGCACGCCGCGGAGCTGTCGTTCAAGCATCCGGTGACTGACGCGCCGGTGGTGGTGCGGTCGGAATGGCCCGACGACTTGCGTGACGCGCTCGTCGAAACGAGCGGCGATCGACATTTGCTTGCTGAACGCAACCCCTTGCAGTATCTTGGCTTCTTCACATCAGATGATTGACGCGGCGGTCGTTCGGCTGCTGGTGTTTCGGGTGGGTACGCTCTCCTGCGCCGCCGAAGTGGAAACCGTGCGGGAGATTTTGCCGCGTCTGTCCGTGACGAGGATCCCCGGCGCCCCGCCGGAAGTGGCCGGGATGGTGAACGTGCGGGGAGCGCTGGTGACGGTGGTGGACGGGTGGCGGGCGCTGGGGCAGGCGGCGCCGGCGCCGGGTGCGGGGACGACCGTGCTCCTCGAGGTGGACGGCGGCCGCCGGATGGTGGCGCTGACCGTGGACGAGGTGGTGGACCTTCTGGCGGTGCCGGGAGAGACGCTGGAGCGGCGGCAGTCCCTGCCGGGACTCGACCCGACCATCGTCCGGGCGGTGGGCCGCCGGGGCGCCCAGGCGTTCGTGGTCCTCGACACCGATCGTTTGCTCGGTCCCATTCTGTCTTCCTAGGGAGGTCGTGTGAGTCACACGGTTCTCGTCTGCGACGACGCCATCTTCATGCGGACGATGATCAGCGACATTCTCGCGCAAGCGGGGTTCGAGGTCGTGGGTGAGGCCGAGACCGGCGCTCAGGCGGTGGAGAAATACAAGCAGCTCAAGCCCGATCTGGTCACGATGGACATCGTGATGCCGGACATGGGCGGCATCGACGCCGTCCGGGAGATCGTGAAGGGCGACCCGGACGCCAAGATCCTGATGTGCAGCGCCATGGGCCAGCAGGCCCTGGTGGTCGAGGCCATCCAGGCCGGAGCCAAGGACTTCGTGGTGAAACCCTTCCAGCCGTCGCGGGTGCTCGAGGCCGTCCAGCGGGTTCTCGGGTAGGCTTCCGTGGATCTATCGCAGTATGCCGAACTGTTCCTGGCGGAAGCCCGCGAACACTTGAGCGCGTGCAACCAGCTCCTGCTGCAGTGGGAGCGCGCGCCCGGCGCCACCGAGCCCGTCACCGGGCTGTTCCGTTCGGTCCACACCATCAAGGGTATGGCGGCCACCATGGGGTACACGGTGGTGGCCGATCTGGCGCACCGGATGGAGAACCTGCTCGACGCCCTGCGGCGCGGGTCGACGCGGCCGGGGGACGACGTGCTGCAGCTGCTGTTCCGCGCCACCGACACGCTCGAGCGCGCCGTGGGCCTCGCGGTGACCGGCAAGGAGCGCGACGCGGACATCCGCGGGATCGCCGCCGAGCTGGACCGGGCCGCGGCCAAGCTCGGCCCGGCGACGCCGGCCCCCGCGGCTCCCGCGGCCGCCGCGCCGGCGCGGACCTCGGGGCCGGTGTCCGCCGGCCGCGCCACGCCGCCCGCGCTGCCGATTCCCGACATCGTCGCGGCGGCCGCGGGACGCCTGGTGCAGGTCACGCTCCGGTTCGACGCGGCCCTGAAGGGCGGGCGGGCGC
Source organism: Gemmatimonadales bacterium (assembly GCA_035505915.1). Taxonomy (GTDB): domain Bacteria; phylum Gemmatimonadota; class Gemmatimonadetes; order Gemmatimonadales; family GWC2-71-9; genus 40CM-2-70-7. The sequence continues at coordinate 14,609 of DATJQI010000054.1, forward strand.
TGCTGGTCCTGAAGCGGGCCGAGGCCCTCGGGGCGGTGAGCGCGGTGACGCCGCCCCAGGCGGCGTTCGAGTCCGACGATTTCGACGGGCGCTTCGCCTTCCGCCTGGACGCGCCGGCGCCGACCGACGTCATCGAGCGCGCGCTCCGCGCCGCCGGCGACGTGGAACGGGTGGCCGTCGGTGAGCCCGAGGCCGAGGCGCCCCGGATCGACGGCGGGGTCGAAGGCGGGAAGAGCCGCCACATCCGTGTCGACCTCCGGCGGCTCGACGTCCTGATGGACCTGATCGGCGAGCTGACCACGGCCCGGGGCCGGCTGAACCAGCTGGCGGGCGAGCGGCGCGATCCGCAGCTGGACGACGTCGCGGTCCAGATCTCGCGCCTGTCGTCCGATCTCCAGAGCGAGATCGTGCAGGCCCGGATGACGCCGGTGTGGCAGGTGTTCGACCGCTTCCCGCGCCTCGTGCGGGACATCGCGCGCCAGCTCGAGCGGCACGTCTCGTTCCGGGTGGAGGGCAAGGAAATCGAGCTGGACCGGGCCATCCTGGACGAGCTCGGGGACCCGCTCCTGCACCTGCTCCGGAACGCCGTCGATCACGGCATCGAGACGCCGACCGAGCGCCGGAAGGCGGGTAAGAAGGAAGAGGGGGAGATCGTCCTGGCGGCGGTCCGGGAGCGCGCCAGCGTCGCGATCACCATCTCGGACGACGGGCGGGGGATCGACCGCCGCAAGATCCTCGACAAAGCGAAGCGCGAGGGGCTGGTGGATCCGCACCTGGAGGCGCTCACCGACGATCAGCTCCTGCGCGTGATCGCGCGGCCGGGCTTTTCGACGGCGAGCGCGGTGACCAGCGTCTCGGGACGCGGCGTGGGTATCGACGTCGTGATGAACCGGATCCGCGCCCTGGGCGGCACGGTCGAAGTCCGCACCGAGCAGGGGAAGGGCACCACGTTCGTCTTGCGGATGCCGGTGACCCTGGCCATCGTGCGGGCGCTGATCGCGGCGGTGGGGGAGGAGCGGTACGCGCTGCCCCTCACCTACGTGTCCGAGACGGTCGAGTTCGGCGCCGTGCCCACGACCACGGTCGAAGGGCGCGAGGCGATGGTCCTGCGGGACCGCGTGGTGCCGCTGGTGCACCTGCGCGGCCTCCTGAACGTGCCCGGCGCCGCGCCGCCGCCGCGCCGCCCGGTGATCGTGCTCGAGATGGGCGAGCGGCGGACCGGCGTGGTCGTGGACGGGATGCTGGGCCAGCAGGAGATCGTGGTGAAGGGATTCGAAGCGCCCCGGGGAACGCTGCCCGTCTTCAGCGGTGCTACCATCATGGGCGACGGCGTGCCGGCGTTGATTCTTGACGCCGGCGGGTTGCTCTAGGCGGAGACAGGGCCATGGACGACGTCCGCGACTTGAAGACGCTGCAGATCGACGCCCTGCGGGAGGTGGCCAACATCGGCGCCGGCCATGCGGCGACGGCGCTGTCGCAGCTCACCAACCGCCGGATCATGATCTCGGTGCCGCAGATCAACATCACCCGGCTGGAGGACGTCCCCAACCTGCTGGGGAATCCGCAGGACGTGGTGGCCGCGGTGCTGATGCACATGCTGGGCGACCTCACGGGCCGCACCCTGCTCCTGTTCCCGGAGAAGACGGCCCGCCGGCTCTGCGACATGCTCCTCCGCCGCACCGAGGGCGTCACGACGGCGTTCGACGCCTTGGAGCAGTCGGCGCTCAAGGAAGCCGGCAACATCCTCTCCGGCGCCTACATGAACGCCCTGTCCGACTTCATGGGGATGCTGCTCCTGCCGTCGGTTCCGAGCCTCGTCGTGGACCTCTCGGCCGCGGTGCTGACCACCACCTATTTGAACTTCGGGCACGACCGGGACTTCGTCTTCTGCGTGGAGACGGAGTTCCGCTTCGACGACGTGGACGGCCTGCGGGGGCACTTCCTGCTCCTGCCCGACCTGGCGTCGCTGAAGGCGATCTTCGACGCCATCCGCGTGACCTGACCCGTGGCGGCGCCGGCGCTCTCCGAACGCGACCTCGCCGTCCTCCGGTCCTTCGCCCGCCGGATCGATCCCTCGGACGCCGGGGCCCACAACAACCTCGGCGTGGTGTACTTCCAGAAGGGGATGGTGAGCGAGGCCATCGCCGAGTTCACCCGCGCCCTCGAGCTCGACGCCAAGATGCAGGTTGCCCAGCGCAACCTGGAAATCGCCTACCACAACACCGGCTACTACGACCAGCTCGTCGCCGAGCTGCGCGAGCGCCTGCGTACCGCCCCCGACGACCGCGACGCCCGCTGGGAGCTGGGCCGTGCCTACCACATCCTCGGCGTCTATGACGCGGCCGTGGGGGAGTTCGAGCAGCTCCTCGCCCATCACCCGAAGGACACCGCGGCCATGCTCCAGCTGGGCCAGGCCGAGAAGAGCCGGGGACGCTTCGAAGTGGCCACCGAGTGGCTGCTCCGCGCCCAGGAGCTCGAGCCCGCGTCCAGCGTGGTGCAGTTCTACCTCGGCGAGGTCTACTACAACCGGGGTCTCAACGACGCCGCGCTCACCGCCCTGAAGAAGGCGGTGGAGCTCAATCCCGACAACGCCAACGCCCACTACCTGATGGCCTTCGTGCTCGGAGACATGGGGCGCCACCAGGAGGCGCGCGCCGCGTCCAAGCGCGCCATCGAGCTGAATCCGCCGCTCGCCCGCGCGCAGGCCAACCTCTCCCTCGAGCGCTACAACGCCGAGCGGAAGAGCCAGCAGCTCCGGCTGCGGGACCTTCCCGACGCGGACCTGGTGGAGGGCGGGGAGCTCGCGCACTACAACCTCGGCCTCGCCTTCCGGCAGAAGGGCTACTACGCCGAGGCCCTGCGGGAGTACCGGCTGGCGCTCGACCGGGGCGAGGACCGGAAGATCACCCTGCAGGCGATGGCCGAGGTGCATCTCCTCCGGCGCGATCTCGCCGCCGCCCTCGAGCTGTACGACTCGCTCCTCCAGGACTCGCCGCAGTCTCCCAAGCTCTGGAACGAGCGGGGCGTGGTGCTCCACCAGGCGGGGCGGACCGCCGATGCCCTCGGCGCGTACCGCCAGGCGCTGGAGGTCGACGGCCGCTACGCCCTCGCCGCGAACAACGCCGGCGTGGTGCTCGGCCACCAGGGCGCCACCGACGAGGCGATCGAGGCGTTCCGCTCGGCCCTGCGGGTGCAGTCGGACTTCGCCGTGGCCCGGCTCAATCTCGCGCTCCTGCTCTTCCATCTCCGGCGCTTCCAGCTGTCGCTCGAAGCGTACCGCCAGGTCCTGGCCGAGCAGCCGAAATCGGCGGCGGCGTGGAACGGCGTCGGCCTCGTGCTCCTCGAGCTGAAGCGCTTCGCCGACGCCCGCAACGCGTTCGCCCGGGCCGTGGAGGCGGAGCCCGACCACGCGGGGGCGCACTACAACCTGTCGTTCGCGCTGTCCAACCTCGGGGATTTCGACGGCGCCCTGCGCGCCACCAAGCGGGCCCTCGAGCTGGACCCCTACTACGTCTCGCAGAAGTTCCAGCTGGCCATCGACCTGCAATACGAGCAGGGGACGATCGGGGTCGCGCCGGAGATCTCGGCCGACGTGACCGCGGAGAACCTGGGCGCCGACTTCACCTTCGACCAGCGGATCCTCGACAACATCTTCCAGGAGCTCGCGCCCGCCGCGGCGCCCCCGCCGCCCGCGGCGGACGGGAAGCCGAAGGACGACGCGCTGGCGCTGGCCCGCGACTACGTGAGCAAGGGCCTCCACGACCTCGCCGCCGCCGAGGCCATCCGCGCCGTGTCCCGCGGCGCGGACCGCGGCGAGGCTTCCGTGCTGATCGGCGGGAGCTACGCCAAGCGCGGCCTGCACGGTGAGGCCCTCGAGCGCTTCCGGGAGGCCCGCGCCCTGGACGCCGAGCGCGTCGACGCCCGGGCCGGGGAAGTCCAGGCGCTGGTGGCCATCGGGCGGATGGAAGAGGCGGCGCCCCTCGCCGAGGAGTGGCTGGCCCGGGCGCCCGGCGACGTGGATGCCCTCGTCGCGGTGGCGAAGGCGCGGGCCGGGGCGGGGGACGCGGCCGGAGCGCTCACGGCGCTGCAGGACGCGCAGTCCCGGGCGCCGGGCCGGGCCGACCTGCACAAGCTGCAGGGCGACGTCCTCCTCAAGGTGGGCGATCGCGCCGGCGGCCTCGCGGCGTACCGGACCGCCCTCGAGCTGGACCGCGGGTACGTCCAGGTGTGGCTCGACCTCGGGCGCCTGCACGAAGAGAAGGAAGAGTGGGAGGACGCGCAGCGGGCGTACGAGCGCGCCCTCGAGACCCTCCCGACCTTCCACGAAGCGAACCTGGCCCTGGCCGATCTCCTCCGGAAGAGCGGCCGGGCGCGCGGCGCGGTGGCGCATCTGGCCGGCCTGCTCGAGCAGGACCCCTACGATCTCGAGGCGCTGCTCCTCCTGGGCCGCGCCCTGATCGACGACAAGCGGATGGACGCCGCGGCGGAAGCGTTCCGCCGGATTCTCAAGTTCGATCCGGAGCACTCCGGTGCCCTGTTCCATCTGGGCGTCACGCTGGCCCGCCGCCACCGGTACCCGGAGGCGGTGCGGGCCTGGGACAAGGTGATCAAGGTCGACCCCGCGGGTGCCTACGCGGCCCGGGCGAAGATGCACGCCCGGACCGCCGCGGATCTGCAGACCATTTTCGCCTCGGACGCGGCCTAGCCTATGCCCATCGAAGGCCCGCTGAAGGAGCTCGGCATTCACGACGTCTTCCAGCTCTTGGACCTGAGCCGGAAGACGGGAGCGCTGCGCGTCACCTCCGAGCTGCGGCACAACTCGGGCACCATCTACTTCGACAACGGCGCCATCGTCTTCGCGCAGATTCAGAGCAATCCACACCCCCTGGGCGGGCTCCTCCTCCGGACCGGGAAGATCACCGAGGCCGATCTCGAGCGGGCCCGCGACCGGCAGCAGCGCGGGGGCGACAACCGGCGGGTGGGCGAGATCCTGGTCGAGATGGGCGCGATCACCGCGCGCGAGCTCCAGCGCCAGGTCCGGTTCCAGGTCGAGGAGGTCGTCTTCGAGGTGATGGGCTGGCAGGAAGGGTACTTTTCGTTCAGTGAGGGCGCGGACTCCGCTCCCCCCGCCGAGGCCGCCGTGCGCATTCCCACGGAGGCCCTCTTGATGGAGGGGGCCCGGCGCATCGACGAATGGTCCCGCATCGAGAAGCGGGTCCCGCACGTCGGCGTGGTGCCGAGCTTCGCGCCCGCCACCGAGGGCCATCCCGGTGATCTCGATCTGCTGCCCCCGGAGTGGGAAGTGCTCGCGCTCATCGACGGGGAGCGGGACGTCCGGGGCGTCGCCTCGGAGCTCGGGCGCTCGGAGTTCGACGTGGCGAAGACGCTGTTCGGCCTCGAAAGCTCGGGCGTCATTTCGCTCGGCGACCGGGCCCGGGCGGTCGGGGGCCGGCCCTCTACCGCCGTGAGTGAGCTGATGACCACGGCCGAGGGCGCCCTCAAGGCCCGCGACTTCGAGAAGGCGCGGGCCGCGGCCGAGCAGGCCGTGGCCATTCAGGCCCACGATCCGGCCGTGCATCTCCTGCTGGGACAGGTCCATCTCGCGGCCGGGCGGGCGTCGGAAGCGGGTGAGGAGCTGCGGCGGGCCATCCGGCTCGATCCGCTCCTGGCGGCGGCACACCGCTCGCTGGGGTTCGCCCTGGTGGCGCAGGGGCGGTTCGCCGAGGGCGTCGAGCAGTGGGACCGGTGGGAACGGCTGGCGGCCCAGTCCGACTCCGAAGGCGCCCGCATCGAGGAGGTCCGCCGGGCGCGGGCGGCGGCGCAGATCCTCGGCGGCCTGGGGACGGGAGGCGGCGGTGGCTGACGACATCAAGCAGCTCTCGGCCCAGCTGGCCCAGGATCCCCACAGTCTGGTGTTCCTGCGCCTCGGCGAGCTCCTGCGCCAGAAGCGCCAGTTCGAGGTCGCCCAGCGGGTGGCCACGAACGGGCTGGAGCGGCACCCCCATCTGGCCGACGCGCACGATCTCCTGGCCCGGATCCAGGCGGACCGCCACGACTACGAGCACGCGTTCGACGAATGGGACATGACGCTCCGCATCGCGCCGGGACACACCGGGGCCCTCAAGGGGCTCGCCTTCCTCTATTTCAAGGTCGGCGATCTGACCCAGGCCGAGTCCCATCTCCGGGAGGCGAAGAAGTACGACCCGGAGGATCCGGCCGTCGATCAGGCGATCGCGATGGTGCGGGGCGGGGCGCCGGCGCCTGAGCTGCCGCCGACGCCCGCTCCCGCGCAGCTCTCGCCCGAAGTGTCGGAGCCCTTGCCCGAGGAGCGGATCTTCGCCGGCCTGGAAGGCGCGCACGAAGGGCTGCTGCTGGTGGACGCGTCGGGGCAGGTGCTGGGCGGCGCGCTGCGGACCGCCGACGGCCAGGACGCCACGCAGGCGGTGGCCGCCTACCTCGCCGGCGTGTCCCAGGAGGCGGGCCGGACCGCCAAGCTGCTGCACCTGGGCGGCTGGATGGGGTTGTCCGCGGAGGGGCCCCAGGGGAACGTCCATCTCACGGCCCCCACCAGCGACGCCCTCCTTCTCGTGGTCCGCGATCGGAGCGTGCCGATGGGACGGCTCGCGGTGATCGCCCAGCGCGCGGCCCTGATCGCGCGGCGCTGGCTGGAGCGGCAGGCGTGAGCGCCAACGGCTACGAGTCCCTGCTCAGCCGGATCACCAGCGTCCGCGGAGTGCGCGGGGCGATGGTGGTCGCCGGCGCCGACGGGCTCGTGGTGGCCGAGCAGCTCATGGAAGGAATCAAGGGCGCGGCGGTGGCCGCGCTGGCGGCGAGCCTGGCCACGCGGCTGGGGCGCGCCATGGAGGCGGGCGGTGTGGGCACGGGAGTCTTCTGGCATCTGCAGGCCGAGCGGGGCGCGCTGCTCGTGGTGCCGGCGCGGTCCGGCATGCTCGTGGTGGCCGTGGCGGAGCCGGGCGTGAACGCCGGGCTCGCGCGCCTCGAGCTGCTGCGCGCCGCGGAGTCGGTCGCGTGACGGCCCGCGCGGTGGAGGGCTGGACCCTCGACCCCCTGACGACGTTCGTTCAGGAGGCGGGCGCCCGGCTGGTGTTGCTGATGACGCCCGCGGGGCAGGTGCTGGCGCAATCGGGGTTCACGCGCGCCGTGGACGTGATGTCGGCGGCGGCGCTGGGCGCCGCGATCTTCGCGTCGACCACCGAGATCGCGCGCCAGCTGGGGGAGCCGCCGTTCGCGGGGCTCGCGCACCAGGGCGAACGGCACGGGATCTTCCTGGCGCCCGTGACGACCGACCGCGGTCCGGTGGTGGTGCTGGCCGTGTACCAGCTCGAGAACAGCTCGCTCGGGCTGGTGCAGCTGTTCTTCGAGCAGCTGGCCACCGACCTGCGCGCCGCGAGCCCCAAGGGCGTGGAGCCCAAGCAGGTGCTCGCCGCCGACTTCGAGCGCGAGCTGTCCGACAGTCTCAACTCGCTCTTCGGGAGATAGGGCGCCCGTGTCCCTGGTCAACTTCACGAGCCGCGAGATCACCTGCAAGATCGTCTACTACGGACCGGGACGGTCCGGAAAGACGACCAACCTGCATTACATCTACGGGCGCGTGCCCGAAGTGCGGCGCGGGCGGATGGTGTCTCTGGCCACCCAGACCGACCGCACCCTGTTCTTCGATTTCCTGCCCATCGATCTGGGCTCGATCTCCGGGTTCACCACGCGCTTCCAGCTCTATACGGTGCCGGGCCAGGTCTATTACAACGCCACCCGGCGCCTCGTGCTGCAGGGCGCCGACGGTGTGGTGTTCGTGGCGGACAGCCAGGGGCGCCAGCTCGACGAGAACCTCGAGAGTCTGCAGAACCTGCACGCCAACCTTCTCGATCAGGGCGTGGACGTCCGCGCCATGCCGCTGGTGCTGCAGTACAACAAGCAGGATCTGCCCAAGGAGCTGGTGCTCACGCCCGCCGAGCTCGACGACGCCCTGAATTTCCGCGGCGTGCCCAGCTACCCGGCCGACGCCCTGCACGGGACCGGCGTGTTCGAAAGCCTGAAGGGGATTTCGGAGCTGGTGCTGAAGCGCCTGGCGCAGGGGGCGCCGGCGTGACCGCCGCCCTCAATCCCAAGTTCTCGTTCGAGGCGTACGTCGTCGGGGCGGCCAACCGGCTGGCGGTCACCGCGGGCCGGACCGTCGCCGAGAACCCCGGCTCCGCCTACAACCCGCTCTTCATCTATAGTGGCTCGGGCCTGGGGAAGACCCATCTGCTGATGGCCATCGGGCACGCCGCCAAGAAGCTCGCGCCCGGGCTCAACGTCGAATACCTGACCCTCGACGAATACGTCGAAGCCTTCCACGCGGCCATCGCGGCGGGGCAGGGCGACGCGTTCCGCCGCCGCTTCCAGAGCGTGGACATCCTGCTGGTCGACGACGTGCAGTTCCTCACCAACCGGAAGGAGATGCAGGCCGAGCTGCTCCGGCTTTCCGAAGCGCTCCAGGCCGCCGGGCACCAGATCGTGCTCGCCTCCGACCGCCCGCCGGCCGAGATCGCGGATCTGGACGAGCGGCTCATCTCGCGCTTCTCGGGCGGCCTGGTGGTGGACATGGGGATCCCGGACTACGAGACCCGGGTCGCCATTCTCCGCCGCAAGGCCGAGGAACGCGCCACCAGCTTCCAGTCGGGTGTCCTCGAAACCGTGGCGGGCGTCGAGTTCACCAACGTCCGGGAGCTGATGGGCGCGCTCAACCGCCTCATCGCGTTCCAGGCGGTCAACGACGCGCCCATTACCGAGGCGTCCGCGCGCCAGGTGCTCGGCCTGCCGGCGGTCACGGAGCCGGGCGCCCCGGCCGAACCCGCGGCCCCCGCGCCGCCCCCGGACGAGTTCTCGGTCTTTCTCTCGGACGTCACCGCCACCGTCGGACGCGCCGTCGAAGCGTGGCGGGCCCGCGTGAGTGAAGCGATCCTGCGGTGGGAAGGCGAGGGGTACCGCACCAAGCGGCTCGAGGCGCTGCTCGCGCAGGAGACGCCCGGGGCGGTGGACCAGGTCATCGCCGCCTTCGCGAAGGACGTGGAGCGGCTCAAGGCGATGGCCGCGGAAGTGCAGGGCCTCGACTCGCCGTCCGCCGGAGACAGCGTCTTCCGCGATCCGGACCGGATGGCCGAAGCCGAGGCGGTCGCGGCCAAGGTCCGTGAGGGGGCGGCGCCGCCGCCGGGCCCGTCGGCCGCGTTTCCCCTCGCCCAGTTCGCCGCCGGGCCGTCGAACGAAGTCGCCCTGGCCGAGGTCCGCGAGATCCTCGCGAACCCGGGCAAGAAATACAACCCGCTCGTCCTGGTGGGGGCGGGGGGGACCGGCAAGACCCATCTCCTCAACGCCATCGGGCTCGAGCTGGCGGCCCGGCCGCGCGCCGTCGTGGCGTGTCTCTCGACGCAGGTGTTCGTCGACGAGCTGATCGCGGCCATCGAAGGCGACCGCGTGGACTGGTGGCGGTCTCGGTACCGCCGCGCGACCGCCCTGCTGCTGGACGACGTGCATCTCCTGGCCGGGAAGGACCGGACCCAGGAGGAGCTGTTCAACCTCTTCAATCACTTCCAGGACAAGGAGCGGCAGCTCGTCTTCACCGCGCCGGTGCCGCCGGCGGAGCTCGAAGGCATCGAAGAGCGCATCAAGACCCGGCTCGCCGGGGGACTCGCGATCACGCTCGCGGAGCCGGATCGCGTGGTGCGGCGGGCGGCGCTCGACCGCATCCTGGGCCGCGCCGACGGCCCCGGGCCCGACGGCGCCCTCCTCGACTACCTCGCGGACCGTCCCGCCGCGTCGATCCGCGCGCTGACGGCGGACGTGCAGCGGGTGCGGGACGCCGCGGCGGCGCAGGCGCAGGCGATGACCGCGGGGCTGGCCCGGTCCGTGCTCGAAGGCGAGCCCGCGCCCCGCCGCCGGACCTCCGGGTTCCGGACGTCGGGGATCGTGGTCTCGAGCGCCGGCGGCGTGCGGAGCCGGGAGAAGATGGTGTGGGAGTGGCCGGTCGCCGCCGACCGGATGATCGAGGATCTGCGCTGATGGCCATCAAGGGCTCGCTCAAGGAAGCGTCGCTCCCCGACGTGCTCCAGCTGCTCGCGCTGGGCCAGAAGACGGGGTGCCTGTCGATCGCCGACCGGCAGAACTTCGGATACATCTACTTCGACAAGGGCCGGATCTGTTACGCGAGCATCGTGAACCGGCGCGACCGCCTGGGGGACATTCTCGTCAAGCACGAGAAGATCACCCAGGAGCAGCTCGATGCCGCCATCCTGGCCCAGAGCAAGCATCGCGAGCGGAAGCTCGGCGAGCTCCTGGTGGAGCAGGAGTCCATCAGCCAGGTGGAGCTGGAGCGCTACATGCGGATGCAGATCGAGGAATCGGTCTACTTTCTGTTCACCTGGACCCAGGGGACCTTCAACTTCGAAGCCGAGGTGCGCCCGGAGCGGCAGGATTTTCTGGTGGCGATCAACCCCGAGTCCCTGCTGCTCGAAGGGGCCCGGCGGGTCGACGAGTGGAGCCTCATCGAAAAGAAGATCCCGTCCTTCGATGTGATCTTCATCGTGGACCGGGACCGCCTCGACATCAGCGAAGTGACCCTCACCGCCACCCAGCAGCGGCTGCTGCCGCTGATCGACGGGGAGCGGGACGTGCACCGCCTGGTCGAAGACTCGGGGCTCGGCGAGTTCGAGGTGGGCAAGGGGCTCTACGGGCTCCTGACGGCCGGCTTCCTGCACCGGGCCGGCCGGACCGCGGCCGCGGCCGAAGACGTGAAGATGACGGACGCGCGGGTGGAGGAGCACCGCAACCTGGGCGTCGCCTTCTACAAGACCGGAATGCTCGAGGAGGCGGCCCGCGAGTTCCGGCGGGTCTCGGAGATCCGGCCGGAGGACGCCAACGCCCTCTTCTACGTGGGGCTGGTGTCGCTCCGGCAGGCGCGGTGGCGGGAAGGGATGGAGGCGTTCCGGCTGGCGGCGGAAAAGGGCGGGAGCCGTCCGGCGGTGCTGCACAATCTGGGACTCGCCTACGAGCACCTGGGCCGGCTCGAGGAGGCCGAGGGCGCTTACGCCGAGGCGGCCGCGCGCAACCGGAACGACGCGCGGATCGCGCTGGGCTGGGGCGTGGTGGCGCTCAAGCGGGGCGACTACGAGAGCGCGGCCGGGCGTCTCGACCGGGCGCGCGAGCTGTTCGGCGACCGGGTGCCGGCCGTCTGGTACTGGGCCCGCACGCTGTCGGCCGCGGCGGCGGGGGACTTCGAGGTGGCGGACGAGCTGGCCGAAGCCGGAGTCGCCGCCTTTCCGGAGAGCGCCGTGCTCCGGAACAACCGGGCCGTGCTCCGCGAGCTGGCCGGCGATCTCCCCGTGGCGGAGGAGCTGGTCCGGGGCGCGCTCCACGACGAGCCGTCCCATCCCCAGCTCTCGAAGAACCTGGGGGACCTGACCTACCGGGCGGCGCACTACGACGAAGCCTGGGCCGCGTACCAGCGCGCCATCGAGCTCGCCCCCGACCTGGGGGACGACGTCTACTTCAAGCTCGGCAACATCGCCTACAAGCGGGGCGACCGGGAGCTGGCGGCGAAGATGTGGCGGCGGGCGCTGGAGCTGAACCCGGCGCACGAGCTCGTGAAATCCAATCTGGAAACGCTGAGCGCTTTGTCGTGACGTCGGAGCAGGACGAGCGCGCCTTCCGGGCCCTGACGCACCAGATCGCCGAGGCCCGCGGGTTCGCCTGCGACGCGTACAAGGACAAGTGTCTCCGGCGCCGGATCGCGGTCCGGATGCGCGCCTGCGGCGTCCACACGTACGACGCCTACGCCGCGCTCCTGGCCCAGGATGCGGTCGAGTACGAGCACCTCCTCGACGCCCTGACCATCAACGTCACGAAGTTCTACCGGAACGCCGAGACGTGGGACGCGCTCCGGCCGCTGGTGACCGCCGCGTGGCGGCAGCGGCAGGGGCAGTTCGCCGCCTGGTCGGCGGGGTGCGCGTCGGGGGAGGAGCCCTACACCATCGCCGCCCTCTTGGCGGACATCGCGCGGCAGGCGGGGCAGGAGGACTGGCTCGCCCGCACGCGCGTGGACGCGACGGACATCGACCGGGCCTCCCTGGAGCGCATCGCGGCCGCGGAATACCCGGACGCCGCCTTCGTCGAGATGCCCGCCGCGATGGTCGAGCGGTACTTCACCAGGCCGGCGCCTCGCTCGCCCGTCCCCGCGGTGAAACGGATCGTGCACCCGATCAAGAACGATCTCCTCCGGGACCGACCCCCTCATGCCCCGTACGACCTGATTCTCTGCCGCAACGTCGTGATCTACTTCGACCGCGAGAGCCAGGAGCGCCTCTTCGTCCGGTTCGCGGAGTCCCTCCGGCCCGGCGGCATTCTGGTGCTGGGCAAGGTCGAAACCCTGTTCGGCCCCACGCGCGACAGCCTGCACCTCGAAGATCCGCGCGAGCGGATCTACCGGCGCCCCGCGTGATCCGTCCGCCCGGGCCGTCCGTGAAGGAAATCGTGGTCACGGTGGCCGACTGGGCGGCCGACGTGGGCCCGGTGGACCTGGTCACGCTCGGTCTCGGGTCGTGCGTCGCGATCATGCTCTACGACAAGGACACCCGGGCCGGGGCGATGGCCCACGTGCTGCTGCCGTCCCGGAGCCTGGCCCGCGATGCCACCAATCCGGCGAAATTTCCGGAGACCGCGGTGCCGCTGCTCGTGCAGCGCCTGACGCAGCTGGGGGCCGATCCGCGCCGCGTCGTGGCGAAGCTCGCCGGCGGCGCCAGCATGTTCGCGAACATCATGACCCCGGGATCCATCCAGATGGGCGAGCGGAACGTGGTGGCCTCCCGGAACGCGCTGCGGGCCGCGGCGATCCCGATCACCGCCGAGGCCGTCGGCGGGGGCGTGGGGCGCTCGGTCCGGTTCCACCTGGCCGACGGCCGGGCCGAAATCCGCACCGTGGGGACCGATGCCGGCGTCATCTGAGGGCCGGCCCACGGTGCTGGTCGTGGACGACAGCGCCCTGATGCGGCGCGTGCTCATCGATGTGCTCGGCGGCGGGGACCGCGACGACGGCCCCTTCCGGGTGATCGCGACGGCCCGGGACGGCTTCGACGCGGTCCGGAAGGTCCATCAGTACCAGCCCGACGTGGTCACGATGGATCTCGAGATGCCGGAGCTCGACGGGCTGGGCGCCATCGGCTACGTGATGTCCGAGTCGCCGCGCCCGATCGTGGTGGTCAGCGCGCACGCCGGCCCCGGCACCGCCGCGGCCATCCGGGCCCTCGAGCTGGGCGCCGTGGAGATCGTCGCCAAGCCCGACGAGCGGAACCGGGAGTCCCTGGCCGCGCTGGGCCCGGTGCTGGTGGAAGCGGTGCGCCGGGCGCTGGCCGCCGATCTGTCCCGGGTCTCGGTGCTCGCCCGGCCGCCGGCGCCGGTCCGCCACGCCCCGGAGCTCGGCCTGAAGGGGCGGGCCCGGCTGGTCGTGGCCATCGCGGCGTCCACCGGCGGTCCCCGTGCCCTGGCCGAGGTCATTCCGCGGCTCGCCACCGGGCGCAACGCGGCGGTGCTGGTGGTACAGCACATGCCCGCGCGTTTCACGCGGAGCCTGGCGGAACGGCTCGACTCGATGAGCGCGGTCCGCGTGGTAGAGGCGGATCAGGGCGCGCCGATCGTCGCGGATACGGCATACGTGGCGCCGGGGGATTATCATATGCGGGTGGAACCCGGGAGCGACGGCCCGACCATCACGCTCGATCAGTCGCCCCCGCTCTGGGGGGTGCGTCCCGCGGCCGATCCGCTCTTCCGGTCGGTGGCCGCGACCTTCGGCGCCCGCGCGGTGGGCGTGGTGCTCACGGGGATGGGACGCGACGGCGCGGAAGGACTCCGCGCGCTGCACGACGCCGGCGGCGGCGGCTTCGCCCAGGACAAGGAGTCGTGCGTGATTCCGGGGATGCCGGGGGCGGCGGTGCAGGCGGGCGGAGTGGACGCGGTGGTCCCGCTCGCCCAGATCGCCGATCGCATTTCGGCGGAGCTCGCGCGGAGGGCGACGCGGCCGTGAGCGGGCGGGACGAAGGCTACATCAGAGTCCGCGTCGGCGGGCGCGCCTATGGATTGCCGCTCGGTCCCGTGCTCGAGGTGGCGGACCTGGGCGAAGTACTCGACGTGCCGCGGTCCCTGCCGTCGGTGCGGGGGCTCACGCCGGCGCGCGGGCGTCTGGTGCCGTTGATCCACCTCGGGGCGCTGCTGGCCAATCAGGCGCCGCCGGCGGAACGGGGCGCGGCCCTGGTGCTGGTCGAGCTGAGGGGGCGGCTGGTGGCGCTCGAGGTGGACGACGCCGACGAGGTGGTGCGGGAGGCTCCTCTCGCGGTGCCGCCCGGGGAAGCGCTGCCGTGGGCGCAGGCGATGGGACAGCGGGACGGCGGGCTGATCCCCATACTCGATCTCGAAGCCTTGGGAGAGCGGATTCAATGACCACCGGCGACGATGTCCAGCTGGTGACCTTCCGGGTGGGTGGTCAGGATTTCGCGTTCCACATCTTCCAGGTGGAGCGGATCCTGCGCTACGAGCGTCCCGCGCCGCTCCCCAAAGCGCCGGAATTCCTGGAGGGTGTGCTGCGGTACGAGGGCGCGGCGGTGCCGGTGATCGATCTCCGGAAGCGCCTGGGTGTGCCCGCGCCGGTCCGGGACGACACCCGGACCGTGATTCTGGAATACGACGGCGGCAAGATCGGGATCGTGGTGGACGTCGTGACCGAGGTGCTGCAGGTCGGCGCCGAGGACGTCACGTCGCCGCCCAAGATCGTGAAGGGCCTGGCGGCCGCGTACATCACCGGGCTCGTCGTCACGGGGGGGAAGACCATCATCGTGCTCAACACGGCGCAGCTGCTCGCGTCGAAGGAGAAGGTGGCTCTGGAAGCCGCGCTGCACGCGAAGGCGGGGGTCTGATGCCGGATCCGGTCGTCGCCTCCTTCCGCTCCCAGTACGACGCGATCGCCAAAAAGCTCGATACGGCGACCGCATTCGCGGAAAAGGAGGCGGTCAAGCGGGAGATCATCGCCTTCTTCAAGCAGGTGGACGGCCTGCTCGGTGAGCTGGGGCAGCTCAAGGAGGAGATCCGCCAGCTGGTGGAGAAGTACAAGCAGGTCGCGGCCTCCACGGCCGAAGCGTCGGCGCCGGAGTTCACGGGCCAGCGGCCGGCGGTTCACGCCGATCACATCGGCGCGTCGACCTTCATCGAGAAGGGCTGGAGCCTCATCTCCCTCGGCGACCACGCGGGGGCCATCCAGGCGCTCCAGAAGGCGCTCAGCCTGTCTCCGGGAGAGACCCAGGCCGAGTCGATGCTGGGGTGGGCGCAGATGCTGCACGAGGACTACGACGACGCCCTCGCCACCTTCCAGAAGGTGCTGATGAAGGAGCCCGCGAACTCTCTCGCGCGGATCAACGTCGGCTACATCTGCCTCAAGAAGAAGATCTTCGGCGAGGCCATCGAGCACCTGTCGAAGGCCATCCGGCTCGACAACGACAAGAAGGCCACCCTCTACGCCCACTTCTATCTCGGCCTCGTCTACCTGCAGCGGGAGATGCAGGAGGATGCGGTCACGTTCTTCCAGAAGACCTTGAAGCTCGGACCCAACCTCATCGAGGCCTACTACGAGCTGGGGCGGGCCTACTGGTTCGGCGGGGACCAGGCCCAGGCGAAGCAGGCGTGGCAGGACGGGTTCAAGGCCAACAAGTTCAATCCCTGGGGCAAGCGCTGCCAGGAAATGCTCGAGGCCGTCGGCCGGGGCGAGGAGCCGCCGCGCCCCTAGCTCTTCTCGCGCTGCTGGTGCAGGGGCCGCAGGTGACGGTGGTCGGCCGGGTCACCGTCGTGTGGTGGCCCCCGCAGGCCGTGCTCGCCGCCGGGATCGCCGAAGCCGCCGACCGCCAGCGCCCGTTTCCGGGCATCCCGCCGGATTCGGGCCCTCCCCTCCGGATCTTTCTCGCCCCCACCCGCGTCCTCTACGACTCGCTCACGCGGGGCCGCCTGCCGTCCTGGAGCGAAGGCGCGGCGTTCCCCGGATTCGGCGGCGTCGTGCTGCTGACGACGGGCTCGCCTTCCGACATTCTGGTCGCCCTCCGGCACGAGCTCGCCCACATCGCGCTCCGGCGCCGGGTGCGCCACTCGCTGCCGCTCTGGTTCGAGGAAGGGTACGCGTCCGTCGCGGCGGGGGAGTGGGGCCGCACGCAGGCGTTTCAGCTCGACTGGCACCTGCTGGGGGGCGCGGCCCTCGATCTGGACAGCGTCGACCAGGCGCTGCGCGGGCAGGCCGGCGAGGCGGCGGGCGCGTACGCGCTCGCCACCACCGCGGTCCTCCTGCTCGAGCGCTGGGGCGGACCGCGGGGGCTCGAGCCGCTCATCGACTCGCTCCGGACCGCGCCGACCTTCGACGCCGCGCTGCGGGTCACCGATCACCTCACGCTCGACCGGTTCGACGAGCTGTGGGCGCAGGATGTGCGGCATCGTTACGGATGGCTGGCGGCGCTCGGCGCGGCGACGCTCTTCTGGGGCGTGACGGGCTCGTTACTCGCCGTCCTGATGTGGCGTCGGCGGCGGCGTGACGCGCCGCGGCGCGCCGCACTTGATGAAGGATGGGAAGTGCCGCCGGATGAGCCAAATGCTTGACGGGAAAGCGATTGCGGACTACAATCCGTCCCTTATGCCCGACACCCCGTCGCGCGAACGCCTCCACTTCGGTCCCCGGAACTACGCCGCGCTCGGGGCGGCACTCGTCTGCCTGGTGGCGGGGTATGTCTCCCTGAACGCCGGGTCCACGACGCTGGCCCCGGTGCTCCTGGTGCTGGGTTACCTGGTATTCATTCCGGTAGGCCTCGCCCTCTAAAGTGAGACGGGCGAATAGCTCAGCTGGTTCAGAGCGCCTGCCTTACACGCAGGAAGTCGGGGGTTCGAATCCCTCTTCGCCCATCGGTGTAGGTGTGTGGTACGGACTCTGATCGGAGGACACGCGTGAGAGTGCTTCGTCTGGTGGCCGTCCTGTCCGTCGCTGCCGCGGGTGCCGCGCCGGCGCAGCTGGCCATCTCCCAGCCCACCGAGAAACTGCTGCTGCTGCCCCTGCCCGGTGTCGCCGCCGGGGACTCGGCCGCGAGCATCGCGGTGATGGATCTGGCCCGGGATCGCGTCCAGCAAATGGCGCGATACAAGGTGCAGCTCATCCCCAAGGGCAAGATCTGCGAAGCGCTTCAGTCCTTCGGGTTCCCCTGCGACTACATCCCCGATCAGACGCAGGCGGGGCAGTTCGCCCGGGCGCTGAGCATCAATTCCTACGACATCGGGTCATTCTCGCACACCGGGAATTCCTACACGGCGCGGGTCCGCCTCATCTCCGGCGGCTCCGGCTTCTCTTCGATCTTTTCGGCCACCGGCGACGGACAACCCGCCATCGCGGAATCCCTGGCCCAGCACGTCGTCACCGTGATCAAGGCGGCCGAGGCGGCCCGCGAGTGCAACGACCGCCGGGGGAAGGGGAACACCAGCGGGGCCCTCGAGTCGGCGAAGAAGGCGCTCGCCATCGACCCGAACCTCGCGGCGGCGCACCTGTGCCTGATGGACGTGTACGAGGTCCTCAAGCTCGGGCCGGACAGCGTCATCGCGACGGGATACCGGGCGCTGAAGGGCGATTCGATGAACTCCACCGCGTGGAGCCGCATCGCGAGCGCGCTGCAACAGAAGGGCGACACGCTCCGCTGGCTCGATGCGCTGCAGCGCTGGGCGGGGGTGGAGCCGGACAACGTCCAGCTCCAGCTCAGCGTGGCGGACCAGCTGATCCGGAGCCACCAATATCCCAAGGCCACCGCGCTCCTCCGGACGACGATCGTGCACTTCCCGTCCAACTCGCAGGCCAAGGGGATGCTGCGGCAGTCGTGCATCGAGGGCAGCCAGTGGCGCTGCGTGCTCGATCTCCTGGCCCAGGAAGAGAAGGACTCGGCGGCCAAGTTCAACGATTCGACCGAGCTGAAGCTGGCCATCGGGGCCGCGCAGGCGCTCCCCGACACCCAGGCCCTCATGCACTGGACCCAGGTGGCGGTCACCCGGTTCCCCAAGAGCCTGGGCTTCTGGAACACCCGGGGCCAGGCGTTCGAAGCGGCGAATCAGATCGATTCGGCCGTAGCGGCGTACAAGGTGGCGGCGGGGCTCGCGCCCACGGATCCGCGCCCCAGCCTCCTGGTCGCGGCCACGATCCTGAACCACACGAACTACGACACGCTGCACGCGCCGCCGACGTCGGATACGACGGCGCTCAAGGCCTATCGCAACGCGTTCGCCGACAAGATCGACGCCGCCAAGCCGTACATACAGCCGGCGCTGGCCGGCACGGACAGTACCCTCAAGATCAACGGCGCCGCGCTGATGCTGACGGCGGGTTCGGGCATCGCCCGGGCCGGCGCGTACGCGCGGGCCTACCCGTGGCTCGACCAGCTGCTCACCCTCGTCCAGCCCGCGAGCGCCGCGGACACCGTGGGGCCCAAGCACCAGATCATGGTGCAGGCCAGTTTCTGGTACGGCCTGAGCTCGACGTTGACGATGGGCGACGTTTACGGCCCGATGACCAAGGACAAGAACTGCGACGAGGCCAAGGCGGTCAACGAGCGGTTGAGTCGGACCCGGGATGCGCTGTTCGCCGGCGCCCGGATCGCCCCGTCGGTCGTGACCCAGATGCTCGGGTTCGTCGGGCAATACGCGAAGGCGATGCCGCAGGTGAAGGCCGCCTTCAAGTGCACCAATTTCTGAGCCATTGAATTGACCCCGGGGGGCGTCTACATTTCGCCGCTCGCGATCCGGGGCTGTAGCTCAGCTGGTTAGAGTGCCGGTCTGTCACACCGGAGGTCGCGGGTTCGAGCCCCGTCAGCCCCGCCTTTTCCCGGCTCCGCCTGCCTTGGCAGACGGAGCCGTGGTCTTTCGGGGAGGGACGTGACCTCGAGCTTCCACGAGCCGGTCCTCGCCGGACTCGTCCGCACCTGGGCCGCGGGGGCCACCCGCGCCGTGGACGCCACCGCCGGCGGGGGCGGCCATACCGCCATTCTCCGCGACGCCGGCGCCCGGGTCTTGGCCATCGACCGCGACCCGGACGCCCTCGCGGCCGCGCGGGCCCGCCTCGGCGACACGGGGATCGAGTGGCTCGCCGCGGCGTTCGGCGCTCCCGCGGCGCTGGCCCGCGTCCGCGCGTTCAACCCCGACCGCATCCTGCTCGATCTCGGCGTTTCCTCGCACCAGCTGGACGCGGAGGGCCGCGGCTTCACGTTCCGCCCCGGCGCCCCCCTCGACATGCGGATGACGCCCGGCGCGGGCGTCACGGCGGCCGACATCCTCAATACGTGGGGGGAGGAGCGTCTCGGCGCGGCGTTCGCGGAGGATGCGGACGAGCCCAAAGCCCGCCGGCTCGCGCGGATCGTGATCCGCCGCCGGCAGCGGGGACCGTTTCTCACCAGCGACGACTTCGTGAACGCCATCCGCGAAGCCCTGGGGCCCCGGTCGGGCCCCGCCGACTTCGCCCGCCTGTTCCAGGCCCTCCGGATGGCGGTAAACGAGGAGCGGGATCAGCTGACCCGCGCCCTCCCCGCCTTCCGCGACGCCCTGGTGCCCGGGGGACGCCTGGCGGTGATTGCGTATCATTCAGGGGAGGATCGCATCGTGAAGCACGCGTTCCGCGAGTGGGCGAAGGACTGCGTGTGCCCGCCGGGGCAGCCCATCTGTACCTGCCGCGGCCACGCCCTGGGCCGCGTGCTGACGCGGAAGGCCGTGACGCCGGACGCGGACGAGCAGGTCCGCAACCCGCGCTCCCGGTCGGCGCATTTTCGTGAATTCGAGGTGAGCTAGGTGGCGCTCAAAGGCCGGCACTGGGTGATGATCTGGCTGACGGCGTTCCTCATCGCGGCCGGCTCGGTGGTGGCGCGCCAGACGGCCGCGCTGCGCATCGCCCGGGCCCTGAGCGACACGCGGGTCCGCCGAACGGCGCTCGAGGGGCGGCGCGCGGAGCTCGAGCGCCGGCTCCGTCTCGCGGCCTCCCGCGCCGTGCTGGTCCCCCGCGCGCAGGCCCTGGGGCTCCGCCTTCCCGCCGATTCGGAAATCGTGATCCTGCCCGTGACCGACAGCACCGCGCCCTGACGTGGCCAAGCTCTCCACGCGGGTCGGCGTGATCGAGATCGGCTTCGGACTCCTGCTCCTCGCGTTGCTGGTCCGGTCGGCGCAGGTCCAGCTCTTTCAGGGATCCCGCTGGGCCAGCGAGGCCCGCCAGGAGCGGACCGAACGGGTGGTGCTCGAGGCGCCCCGCGGCGCGCTGCTCGACCGGCACGGCACGCCGCTCGCGCTCACCCAGGAGACTTACCACGTCGGCGTCGCGCCGAACGAGCTGCGGGATCCCGACCGCGACCCGGCCGCCATCGCGCGGGCCCTGCGGCTCCCCCTCGACCAGGTGGAGCAGGAGCTGGACCGGAAGTACGCCTACTTCGCCGGACCCTTCAGCGCGGGGGCGGTGCAGGGGATCCGGGACCTTCGCGGCGTGCACCTGGAGGCGGTCCTGAACCGGTTCTATCCGTCACCCGATTTCGCGCGGGCGATCATCGGCCGCGTGGGAGATCCCGGACAGAAGGCGTCGGGCCTCGAGCGCACGCTGGACAGTCTCCTGGCCGGCACGCCGGGCGCGGCGGTGGTCCTGAAGGATCGCGCGGGACGGCAATACGATTCGCCGGCGCGGCGGATCAGCGCGCCGGTGGCGGGGAACGACGTCGTCCTCACGCTGGACGTGGAGCTGCAGGAGATCGCGCAGCGCGCCCTCCGGCTCGCGCTCGACAAAATGGACGCGGACGGCGGGGACGTGGTGATGCTCGATCCGGCGACGGGTGAAGTGCTGGCGGTCGCGTCCGAGCGCCGGGACGGCGTCGCCCGCCCGTCGGCGCTGATCGACGCCTACGAGCCCGGCTCGGTCGCGAAGATCTTCACCGCCGGCGCGCTGCTCGCCGGGCACAAGATCAGCTCCACCGACCGGGTCTCCGGCGAGGGCGGCAAGTACAAAATGCTGGACCGGACCCTGGTGGACGATCATCCCCTGCCGACGCTCAACCTGGCCGATGCCATCCGGGTGTCCTCGAACATCGCGATGGCCAAGTTCGCGGCCCGGCTCAGCCCGCCCGAAGAGTTCGGGATGCTCCGGGATTTCGGCCTGGGCGCGCCGACCGGCGTGGAGTTTCCGGCCGAGGCGTCGGGGCGGCTGCCGTTGCCCCGGGACTGGTCCCGGCCCACGCCGGCCTCGCTGGCCATCGGCTACGAAGTGTCGGTGACCCCGCTCCAGGTCGCGGCCGCCTACGCGGCGATCGCCAACGACGGGGTCCTGCTCGAGCCCACGCTGGTGCGGGAGGTCCGGAGCCCCGACGGAGACATCCTCTATCGTCACCATCCGGAGCCGGTGCGGCGGGTGGTGTCTCCGGACGTGGCCCGGCAGCTGCGGCTCCTGCTGGCCGGGGCGGTCTCGAGCTCGGGGACCGGCGCGAGCGCCGCGCTGGCGACCTTCACGCTCGCCGCCAAGACCGGAACGGCGCGGCGCGTGGTCAAGGGCCGCTACCAGCCCGGCGAGTACACGGCGTCGTTCGCCGCGCTCTTTCCGGCGGATCATCCTCAGCTCGTGGTGGTCGTGAAGATCGACAACCCCCGCAAAGGGAGCTACTTCGCCGCCGAGACGGCGGCGCCGGTCACGCGGGCCATGCTCGAGCAGGCGCTGGCCTCGCGTACCGTCGCGCTCGACCGGGCCCGCCTGTCGGCGCCCGCCCCGGTGGCGGACACCGAGGACGTGGAGGAGGATCCGGGCCTGGCGCCGTACGTGGTGAGCTGGCCGCCGCCGCGCGACACGGCCACGGCCGCGCCGCCCCGTCCCGTGCCCGACGTGGCCGGGAGAACGCTGCGGGACGCGGTCCGCCTCTTGCATCGGCGTGGCTTCCACGTGGTGATCAAAGGCTGGGGTGCGGTCGAGCGCACCTGGCCCGCGGCGGGCGCCTCCGCCGCGGCGGGCGCGCTGGTCACGGTCTTCGGAGATCAATCGCAGTGACGGGACTCGCGGATATCGTCGGCGCGCTGCGCGCGCGCGGGCTCCTGGTGCGGGCGCCCGCGGCGCTCCCCGCGCTCACCGGGGTCACCGCGGACACGCGCCGCCTCACGCCCGGGATGCTCTATTGCGCGGTCCGGGGCGCCGTGCAGGACGGACACGCCTATGTGTCCCGCGCGGCGGAACGCGGGGCGGCGGCCGCGCTGGTCGAGGGCGAGCAGCCGGCCGCCATTCCGCAGGTGATCGTCACCGACGGGCGCCGCGCCGCGGCGGCCGCCGCCGAGGTCTGGTTCGGCTTCCCCGCGCGCCAGCTCGCGATGGTCGGGGTGACCGGCACCAACGGCAAGACCACGACGGTCACGCTCGGGCGCCACGTCCTGTCCGCGCTCTGGCCCACGGGGTCGATCGGCACGCTGGGCGCGTTCGCGCCCGACGGGTCGCCGGTGGTGAGCGAGGCCGGAAACCTCACCACGCCGGGGCCGATCGACCTGCAGGAGACCCTCGCGGCGCTCCTCGCGCGCGGGGCCGCCGGAGTCGCCATGGAGGTCTCGTCGCACAGCCTGGACCAGGGGCGGGTGGAGGGACTGGCGTTCCGGGCCGCGATCTTCACCAACCTGACCCGGGACCACCTGGACTACCATCAGACCCTCGAGAAGTACTTCGAGGCCAAGGCCCGCCTGCTGACCTACCTGACCGCCGACGGCATCGCGGTGGTGAACGCGGAGGATCCGGCGTGGGAGCACCTGCCGAAGGGCCACCGGCGGATCACGTTCGGGGAGTCCCGCGGTGACGTGCGCGCCGAAGGCGTGCGCACGGACGGCGCCGGCTCGCGCTTCACCCTCGTCTCGCCGCACGGCCGCGCCGACGTGAATCTCCCGCTCCTCGGCCGGTTCAACGTGGCCAACGCCCTCGGCGTCGCGGCCTGCGCGCTGGGACTCGGCGCTCCGATCGCGGTTGTGGCGGACCGGTTGACGCACGCTC
This sequence comes from Gemmatimonadales bacterium, assembly GCA_035505915.1. GTDB lineage: Bacteria > Gemmatimonadota > Gemmatimonadetes > Gemmatimonadales > GWC2-71-9 > 40CM-2-70-7. The sequence continues at coordinate 37,689 of DATJQI010000054.1, forward strand.
CACAGGTGCCGGGCCGGATGGAGCGCATCGCCTCCCACCCCTGCGTGGTGCTCCGCGACTACGCCCACACCCCCGATGCGCTGGAGCGGGCCCTCGAGACGGTCCGGCCGCTCACGCCGGGGCGGGTGATCGCGGTGTTCGGCGCCGGCGGCGACCGGGACCGCGGAAAGCGCGCGCCGATGGGCGAGATCGTCTCCCGGTTGGCCGACGTGGCGATCGCGACCTCCGACAACCCGCGGACCGAGGATCCCGAGCGGATCCTGGACGACGTCGAGCAGGGAATGACCGCGCGTCCGCATCACCGCGTGCCCGACCGCCGCGGGGCGATCGCCCTGGCGCTCTCCCTCGCGCAGCCGACGGACACGGTCATCCTCGCGGGCAAGGGGCACGAGACCTATCAGGTAATCGGGACGGTGAAGGAGCCCTTCGACGAGCGCACCATCGTGCGCGAGCTGGGGGCGTCCTGATGGCGGAAATCCCGCGGACCCCGGTGCCACCCGAGCCGTGGACGTCCCGACAGGTCGGGGACGCGCTCGGCGTCGAGGTCACGGCAGCGGGCCCCTTCACGGGGATTTCGACCGACACCCGATCCCTGACGCCCGGCATGTTGTTCGTGGCGCTCGCGGGCGAGCGCTTCGACGCGCACCGGTTCCTCGATCAGGCCAAGGCGGGGGGCGCGGCGGCGGCCGTGGTGCGCCGCGGTACACCGGCCGTGGCCGGGCTGGCGCTCGTCGAGGTCCCGGACACCCTGGCCGCACTGGGGCTCCTGGCCCGCGCGCGGCGACGCCGGCTCCCGAAGGGAGCGCCGGTCGTGGCGGTCACGGGATCGAGCGGCAAGACGAGCACCAAGGAGCTGATCCGCGCGGCCCTGACCCCCCGCTTCCAGGTCCATGCCACCGCGGGGAATCTGAACAACCTGGTGGGTGTGCCCCTTTCCATTCTCGGCGCCCCCGCGGGCACCGACGCCCTCGTGATCGAGGCGGGCGCCAACCTGCCGGGTGAGATCGCGCGGCTCCGGGACATCATCGAGCCCACCATCGCGGTCATCACGAACGTCGGCTATGCGCACGTCGAAGGGTTCGGGTCGCTCGAAGGCGTGCTGCGCGAGAAGGTGTCGCTCGTGGACGGCGTGCCGGTGGCGGTGGTGGGGACGGAGCCCGCGGCGCTGGCGGCCGCGGCCCGGTGGCGGACCCGCACCGTGGTGGCGGGGACCGCGGCCGCGGCCGACTTCCGGCTGACCGGCGCCGACCTGGATGACGCCGGAAGGCCCCACCTGGTCCGCGACGGTGTCGAGGTCACGGTGCCGGTGACCGGTTTTCATCAGATCGAGAACGCGGCCATCGCGCTGGCGGTGGCGCGGGAGGCGGGTGTCCCGGCGGCCGACGCATTGCGGGGGCTGGCCCGCGCCAGCGTTCCCGGCGGCCGGGGCGGCATTACGGAGATCCGGGGGCTCACCATCATCGACGACAGCTACAACGCCAATCCGGGGTCGCTCCGGCGGGCCGTCGAGTTCGCCCGGTGGCTGGCCGGCCGGCGGGGCCGGCCGCTCGCGGTCGTGGTGGGGACGATGTTGGAGTTGGGAGCCGAGAGTGACAAATTGCATCGGGCGGCGGCGGCGGAGATCGTTGCGGCGGAGCCGGCGCTCGTGGGAGCGGTGGGGGCGTTCGGCCCGGCGTTCGCGCCGTTCGCGGGCGCGTTGCGCGACCGCCTGCTCGTGGCGGCGGATGCGGAGGGGCTCGGTCCGCTGCTTGCCCGCGGCCTCAAGGGCAACGAGGTCGTGCTGCTCAAGGCGTCACGCGGAGTCGCGCTGGAACGGGTGCTGCGCCACCTCAACTGAGAGGGCGGAAACGAAGCCGTGCTCTACCACCTGCTGGCGCCACTCGCGAAGAAGCACATCCTGTTCAACCTCTTCAACTACATCACCTTTCGCATCGCCGGCGCCACCGCGACAGCCCTGGTGGTCGCCTTTCTCATCGGTCCCTGGATCATCGAGATCCTGAAGCGGCGGAACGTGGGCCAGGTGGTTCGCGCGGAGGGACCCGCCAGCCATCAGGGGAAGCGCGGCACGCCGACCATGGGCGGGTTGATCATCATCATCGCGACCGTCGTTCCCACGCTGCTCTGGGCCCGGCTCGACACCCGGTACGTGCTGGTCGCGGTCGTGGCGACCCTGTGGATGGGGACCATCGGCTTTCTCGACGACTACCTGAAGATCGTGCGCGCGAAGTCGCAGGGACTGGTGGCCCGGTGGAAGCTGGTGGGGCAGGTGACCTTCGGGCTGGCGCTCGGCGCGTTCCTCGTGACCTGGCCCTTCGTGGATCGCTGGGCCACCGCCACGCAGCTGCCGCTCTTCAAGTACGTCTTCGTGGTGCTGCCGTGGCCCATCTACCTCGCCTTCGTCACGCTGGTGGTCACCGGCTCCTCCAACGCGGTGAACCTCACGGACGGGCTGGACGGGCTCGCCACCGGGCTCACGGCCATCGTCGCCGGCGCGTTCACGATCTTTGCCTACGTCTTCGGTCGCGCCGACTACTCGCGGTACCTCGGCGTCCTGTACTCTCCCGGCGCGGGTGAGCTCGCCGTCTTCTGCGCCGCGCTGCTGGGCGCCAGTCTGGGATTCCTCTGGTACAACGCGCACCCCGCCAAGGTCTTCATGGGGGACACCGGCTCCCTCGCCATCGGCGGCGCGCTCGGCACCATCGCCATCATGCTCAAGGCCGAGTTCCTGCTGCTCATCGCGGGAGGCGTGTTCGTGGCCGAGACGCTCTCCGTGATGGTGCAAGTGAACGTATACCGGTGGAACCGGCGGTCCCGCGGCAAGGAATACGCCGACGCCCACCGGGTCTTCCGGATGGCGCCGCTGCACCACCACTTCGAAAAGCTGGGATGGGCGGAGCCGCTGGTCGTGACGCGCTTCTACATCCTGGGCGTGCTGTGCGCGGCCATCGCGCTCGCCACGCTCAAGGTGCGATGAACCTCCCCGATTCCTGGAAGCACGGCACCGTCGCGGTCATCGGGCTGGGCAAGAGCGGCGTCGCCGCCACTCGGCTCTTGGCCCGCGAGGGCGTGAAGGTCTACGCGAGCGACGGCTCCGCCCACCCGTACGCCGGAGACGCCCTCGAAGCGCTCGGGGCCCTGCCGGGCGTCGAGGTCGAGATCGGCCATCACAACCTCGCCAAGATCCGGCACGCGGCCGGCGTCGTGGTCTCGCCCGGCGTGCCGCCCGACGCTCCGCCCCTGGCCGCCGCCCGCGATGCCGGGATCGCGGTGGTCTCGGAGCTCGACCTCGGTTTCCGTGCCCTCGGAGACACGCGGACCATCGTGATCACCGGCACGAACGGAAAGACCACCACCACGGCCCTGATCGCCCATCTCCTGCGCTCCGCGGGCCTGCCGGCCGAAGCGGTGGGGAACATCGGGCGGCCGGTGTCGGACCTGGCCCTGTCGGTGCCGCGGCCGCGGTGGCTGGCGGTCGAGGTGTCGTCGTTCCAGCTCCACGACTCGCCCAACCTCGCCCCCGACATCGGGGTGCTCACCAACCTGGCCCCGGACCACCTGGACCGGTACGCCACGGTGGACGAGTACTACGCCGACAAGGCGCTGCTCTTCCGGAACGCCACCCCCGACAGCATCTGGGTCCTGAACGGCGACGATCCGACGGTGCTGAAGCTGGCCGCCGGGGTGCGGGGGGCGGTGGCCCGGTTCTCCATCGCCCATCCGGCCGACGCGTGGTTCGACCGGGCGGGGCGCCGCCTGATGCTGGGCGGAGAGCCGCTGCTCGACCGGGACGAGCTGGCGCTCCTGGGCGCCCACAACGTGGCCAATGCGCTCGCGGGCGCGCTCGCCCTCGAGCACGCGGGCGTGGCGCCGGCGACGATCGCCGAGGGCCTGCGGACCTTCCGGGCGCTGCCGCACCGGCTCGAACCGGTCCGCGAAGTGGGCGGCGTGCTCTGGATCAACGACTCGAAGGCCACGAACATCGCGTCGACCGTGGTGGCCGTCGAGGCGATGAGGCGTCCCTTCGTCCTGCTCTTGGGCGGGCGGCACAAGGGAGAGCCGTACACCCGGCTCGGCCCGCTCCTCAAGGAGCGCTGCCGGCTCGTCATCGCGTACGGCGAGGCGGGTCCCCTGGTGGCGGGGGACCTCCAGGGACAGGTGCCGCTCGCCCGGGGCACCACGTTCGCCGACGTGCTCGAGCAGGCCCGGAGGGCCGCGCAGCCGGGGGATGCCGTGCTGCTGTCGCCGGCGTGCTCGAGTTACGACCAGTTCCAGAATTACGAGGAGCGGGGCGCCGTCTTCCGGAGCTTTGCGGAGAGTCTGTGAGAGACACGCAATGGGAGACCCGGCTCCTCGCGATCCTGGCGGCCGCGCTCATCGTGGTGGGAATGGTGTCGGTGTACGGCGCGTCCAGCCTGGTCAGCACCGGGGGGGGTGTGGTCGGCGCGGGGTTCTTCCTCAAGCAGGCGATCGGCGCGGCGGTGGGCGGCATCGGCGCCACCATCCTGGCCCGCACCGATTACCACGTCTGGCAGCGCTGGGCCTGGCCGATTCTCGCCGTGACCCTGCTCCTGCTCCTGTTGCCGGTTCTGCCGTTCACGCACCTCATCGCGCCCACCCTGAACGGCGCCCGCCGCTGGGTGCACGTGGGCTTCGTCCAGATGCAGCCGTCCGAGCTCGCCAAGTTCTCCGTGGTCTGCTGGACCTCGATGCTCGCGGCCAAGAAGGGCGATCAGATCCGCGCGTTCAAGCTGGGCCTCTTGCCCTTCCTCGTGGTGCTCGTGCCGCTGATCGGCCTGGTGTTTCTCGAACCCAACCTGTCGATGGCCCTGCTCCTGTCCCTGCTCGCCGGCATCGTGCTCTTCGCGGCCGGAGCCCGGATCGGCCACTTCCTGCTGCTCGGCATCGCCGCGCCGCCCATCCTGTTCGGCGCGGTGGCCAGCGCGCAGTACCGGCTGGCGCGGGTGCTGACGTTCCTCGCGTCCGGCAGCGCGCCCACCGAGGCCCAGTCGCAGGTGCACCAGTCGCTGGTGGGCATCGGGGCCGGACGGCTCATCGGGGTCGGCTTCGGGCAGGGCCAGCAGAAGCTGGGGTACCTGCCGTACGCGTACTCGGATTTCATATTTTCCACGATCGCCGAGGAGTGGGGGTTCATCGGCGTGCTGGTGATCGTGCTCTGCTTCGCCGGGATCATCTGGCTCGGTTTCCGGATCGCGCGCCGGGCGCCCGACGCGTTCGGGCAGCTGCTCGCGACGGGCCTGACCGCGCTGATCGGCGTCACCGCCATCCTGCACATCGCCGTCACGCTCGCCGTGATGCCCGCGACGGGAATCACCCTGCCGCTCATCTCGTACGGCCGGACCAGCCTGTTCGTCTCCCTCGCGGCCGTGGGGGTGCTGATCAGCGTGGGGCACGGGTCGGAAGGCGGCGGGCGCCGGAAAGCCACGAAGTGAAGATCCTCATCGCGGGAGGCGGCACCGGCGGTCATCTGACGCCCGCGCTTGCGCTGGCCGACGCCTTCCGGAAGGCGCGCCCCGAGCTGGAAGTGATGCTCGTGGGCGCGGAGCGGGGCATCGAGGCGCAGGTGCTGCCGCGGCATCCGTATCCGTTCACGCTGCTGCCGCTCCATCCCATCTACCGGCACGCCTGGTGGAAGAACCTCCAGTGGCCGGTCCTGGCGGTCAGTCTCTGGCGGAAGATCGGGGCGCTCCTCGCCGAGACGCACCCCGTCCTGGTGGTGGGGACCGGCGGGTACGCGTCGGGCCCCGTGGTCTACCACGCACAGCGCTCCGGCATCCCGACCGCGATTCAGGAGTCGGATGCCTTCCCCGGGATCGCCACCCGCTGGCTCGCCGGCAACGCCCGTCAGATCCACCTCGGCTTCCCGGAGGCGCGGGAGCGCATCCGCCCCGGCCCCGAGACCCAGGTTTTCGCGTTCGGGAATCCCATCAAGCCGCCGGAGCCGGGGGACCGCGGGGCGGCGGTGCGCGACCTGGGGCTCGATCCTGACCGGCCGACCGTGCTGGTCTTCGGCGGCGGGCAGGGCGCACGGGCGATCAACTACGCCGTGGCCGGGGCCCTGGAGCACGGTCACCTGGAAGCAGTGAACCTGATTTGGGGGACCGGAAGCGCCAACTTCGGCGAGCTCTCGGGCTACGCCAAGCCGGGGCGGGTGGTGGCGCAGGGCTATTTCGATCCGATGACTCCGGTGTACCGGGCCGCGGACCTGGTGGTCAGCCGGGCCGGCGCGGTGACGATCGCCGAGGTGTGCGCCTGGGGTAAGGCGAGCGTGCTGATTCCGCTGCCGACGGCGGCCGCCAATCACCAGGTGGAGAACGCGCGCGCCCTGGCGAGCGCCGGCGCGGCCGTGATGCTCGAGGAGTCGGGGCTCACGCCGCAGTCCCTCGCGCGGACGATCGGCGACCTGGTGGCGGACGCGGGTCGCCGCGAGTCGCTGGCGGCTGCCGCTCGAGGCCGAGGGCATCCGAATTCGTCTCAGGAGGTAGTGTCGCAATTATTGACACTCATTTCCTGAGGGGTGCACTCTTTCGCAAGTCTAGTAGATTCCCTATATTAGCCCACCACAGATGACCTTGTTTGCACCCGGGGACCCCCGGCCAGTCCACTTTATGGGCATCGCCGGCGCCGGGATGAGCGCGTTGGCGCTGATCGCCAAGCGTCGCGGGGTCCAGGTTTCGGGGTGTGACCAGGATCCGGCTGGGGCGCAAGATCTTGTGGCGCTGGGGGTTCCGGTGTGGGGGGGGCACGATCCAGGCCACCTCGAAGGTGTTCGGGCGATGGTGGTTACGGCGGCCATCCCGCGGGACCACCCGGAAGTGGAGCGGGCCCGGCAGCTCGGAATACCCGTCATTCGGAGGGCCGACGCCCTCGGAGAAGCCGTCGCCGGAGGGACGGTCGTGGCGGTCGCGGGGACGCACGGAAAGACGACCACCACGGTCATGGTGACGGAGGGGTTGGCGGCCGCCGGACGAAATCCCACGGGACTCGTCGGCGGCCGCGTCGCAGGGTGGGGCGGGAACGCGCGGCAGGGCGGCACCGAGCTGTTCGTGGTCGAGGCCGACGAGTACGACAAGGCGTTTCTGTCTCTGCATCCGACGGTGGCGGTGGTGAACAACGTCGAGGCCGATCACCTGGAGTGCTACGGCACGGTGGCGGACCTCGAGGCGGCCTTCGTGGACTTCGCCGGCCGGGCGCAGCGCGTCATCGCGTCGGCCGACGACGCCGGGGCGCGACGTGTCACCGAAGCCCTCCGGGTGCCGGTCTGGACGGTGGGCACCGAGCGCGCCGACGTACGGATCCGGGACGCGCATTTCGAGCCCGACGGCTCGCGCGCGCGGATCCAGCTGCCGAACGGCGACGCCGTGGCGCTCACCCTGCGGGTGCCCGGCGCGCACAACGTCCGGAACGCCGCCGCGGCGCTCGCCGCGGTTCTGGCGGTGGGCGCGAACGTCCGCTCGGCCGCCGCCGCGCTCGCGGAGTTCCGCGGCGTGGCGCGCCGGTTCGAGCGGCTCGGCGAAGCGGGCGGGGTGGTGGTGGTCGACGACTACGCCCACCATCCCACCGAAGTCGCGGCCACGCTGGCGGGCGCGCGGCAGGCATTTCCGGACCGGCGGGTGGTGGCGGTCTTCCAGCCGCATCTGTACTCCCGGACCGCGGCGCACGGAGAGGCGCTGGGCCGCGCCCTGGGTGCGGCGGATCTGGTGGTGGTCGCGCCGATCTACGGCGCGCGGGAGGCGCCGCTGCCGGGCGTCACGAGCGACGTGGTGGTGCGCGCCGCGCGGGCGGCGGGCGCCGAGACGGTGGCGGTGGGGGATCGGCGCGAGCTGACGGAGCGCGTGGCGGCCGTGCTTCTCCCGGGAGACCTGCTCCTGACGATGGGCGCCGGGGATGTGACGCGGGTGGGGCCCGAGATTCTCGCGGCGCGGCGCGCGCCGGAGCGCCAGCGGGCCGCGCGGTGAAGGGCTGGCTCGGGCGCCTGGGCGAGCGGCGGGTATGGCTGCCGCTCGCGGTGGTCCTCGGGCTCCTGGTCTTGTGGTTCGGGGTCCCGGTGCTGGCGCGGCACCTGTCGTTCTTCCGCGTCCGGCAGGTCGAGCTGGTCGGTGTGCGCAATCTCGCACCCGAGGCGGTGATTCAGGCGCTGGGGCTCGGAGCGCGGGCGAGCGTGTTCGATCCCGCCGGGCCGCTCGAGGCGCGGGTGCGGGCGCTCCCCGGAGTCGCCGGCGTCCGGGTCGCCCGGCATCTCCCCGGCGCGCTCGCGGTGATCGTGCGCGAAGTGGAGCCGGCGGCGTTCGTGCCGGGCCCCCGGGGACTCGTGGTGGTGGACGCGGCGGGACATCCGCTGCCGTTCGACCCGGCCCGGACCGTGCTGGATTTGCCGCTGGCGGCGACCGCCGACTCCGGCTTGGCGGCGATTCTGGGACTGATCCGCGCGCTCGATCCCGCGCTGTTCCAGGCGATCGTGTCGGCGCGGCGCGTGGGGCACGGAGACGTGCTGCTGGACGAAGGCGGGCGCCGGATTCTGGTGGGCCCCGATCCGCAACCGGAGGTCATTCAGGCGGTGGTGCAGGTTCAACAGGAGTTGTCGGCCAAGGGACGCTCCTATGCGGAGCTCGACGCGCGGTACGCCGGCCAGATCGTGGTCCGGCGGAGGGCGAGCTCGTGAGCCGCAGCGAACGCCGGCTGGTGGCCGGGCTGGACCTGGGCAGCACCAAGACCTGCGCCGTGATCGGCGAGGTGACCGTCGATCTGCCCCGGGTGCCGATGGTGAAGATCCTCGGCGTGGGCGTCGCGAAGAACAACGGCGTCCGGCGGGGGATGGTCCGGGACATCGAGGAAACCGCGCGCTCCGTCACCGCCGCGATGCGCGACGCGTCGCGGATGGCGGGGGCGACGGTGACCGAGGTGACCTGCGGCATCGCGGGTGAGCATGTGGCCGCGCGGACGTCCTCGGGTGTGGTGGCGGTGAGCGGGGACGAGATTTCGCAGGCCGACGTGGACCGCGCCAACGAGGTCGCGCGCGCCGTGGCCCTGGGTCGGGACCTCGAGCTCCTGCACGGGATCCCCCAGGAGTACCGGGTGGACCAGCAGGGGGAGATCTCGGATCCCATCGGGATGACGGGGACCCGGCTGGAAGTCGAGATGTATCTCGTCACCGTGCAGGGCACCGCCGCGCAGAATCTCCGGCGGAGCGTGGAGCGCGCGGGATTCAAGGTGGGCCGCCTGGTGCTCGAGCCCCTCGCGGCGTCGTACGCGGTGCTGACCGACGACGAGCGCGAGCTGGGCGTGGCGCTGGCCGAGATCGGCGGGCAGTCCACGGGCGTCGCGATCTTCGAGAAGGGCAAGATCCGGCACCTCGCCTCCCTCAAATTCGCGGGAGGCCACGTGACCTCGGACCTGGTGCAGGGGCTCTCCCTCACGCAGGCCGACGCGGAGCGCGTCAAGGAGCGGTACGGCAGCGCCTATCAGCCCCTGGTCGATCCCGACGAGATGGTGGAGCTGCCGTCCACGCCCGGGCAGGGCGCGCGCCAGACCCCGCGCGACATGGTGGCGCACATCATCCACCAGCGCGTGGACGAAATTTTCCAGCTGGTGCGCGCCGAGCTGGCCAAGGCGGGCTACGACGATCCGAAGCGCCTGCCGGCCGGCGTGGTGCTGACCGGCGGCACGGCCCACCTGCCCGGCTCGGTGGAGCTGGCCCGCGAGGTGTTCGCCATGCCGGTGCGGGCGGGCACCCCCGAGCGGGGACTGGGCGGGCTGGTGGACAGTGTGCAGGCGCCGCGGTACGCGGTGCCGGTGGGGCTGGCGATGTACGCGGCCCGTCAGCAGGTGCAGGGGGCGGTGAGTGGCGGCGGCGGAGGGGGCTCACTCGTGGCCGGTCCCGGAGTCGACAAGCTCCTGGGGCCCGTCAAGCGATGGCTGCAGGACTTCTTTTGATCGGGGACCCGAGGCAACCATGATCTTCGAGCTCGAAGAGACGGTGGCGCAGAACGCGAGGATGAAAGTCGTCGGCGTGGGCGGCGGCGGCGGCAACGCCCTGAACCGCATGGTCGACGAGGGCGTGCAGGCCGTCGAGTTCATCTCGGTGAACACCGACGCCCAGGCCCTCCTCAAGAACAAGGCCGATGTCAAAGTGCAGATCGGCAAGAAGCTCACGCGCGGCCTCGGCGCGGGGGCCCGGCCCGAGATCGGCCGCCAGGCCATCGAGGAGAACCGGGATGAAATCCTCCACGCACTGCAGGGCGCGGACCTGGTGTTCGTCACCTGCGGCATGGGCGGCGGCACCGGCACGGGCGCCGGACCCATCATCTCCCAGGTCGCGAAGGACCTGGGCGCTCTCACCATCGGCATCGTGACCAAGCCCTTCCTGTTCGAGGGCCGGAAGCGGATGAAGCAGGCCGAGATGGGGATCGCGGAGATGCGGAAGCACGTGGACACGATGATCGTCGTGCCCAACGAGCGGCTGCTCGCCGTCGTCGGCAAGGGGATCCCCTTCCAGGACGCCCTCAAGAAGGCCGACGAGGTGCTCCTCCACGCCACGCAGGGGATCTCGTCGCTCATCAGCGTGACCGGTCTCGTGAACGTCGATTTCGCCGATGTCCGCACCGTGATGCAGAACGGCGGCTCGGCCCTCATGGGAACCGGCGTGGGCCGCGGCGAGAGCCGCGCCCTCGAGGCCGCGCAGCAGGCCATCAGCTCACCCCTGCTCGACAACATCCAGATTTCGGGCGCCACCGGCGTGCTGATCAACATCACCGGCGGCGAAGACCTGACGCTCGGCGAAGTGACCGTCATCAGCGAGGCGATTCACGAAGCCGCGGGCGCCGAGGCCGAGATCATCTTCGGCGCGGTGAGCGACCCGGCGATGCAGGGCGAGGTCCGGGTCACCGTGATCGCCACGGGCTTCGACAAGGCGGGCGTCGCGGGTGAAGCCGCGGCCGCCGCGGCCACCGGCGGCGCGCGGACCGGGCCGGGCGTCCTGCCGTTCCGTCCCGCCGCTCGTCCCACGCCGCCCCCGCCGCCGGGATACGTGAAGCCGGTGGAGGTTCCCAAGCGGCCCACCGCGCCGCCTCCCGCGACCACCGCGGAAGTGAACGAGATGGAGATCCCGACCTTCATCCGGCGGCAGATGGACTGATGGTCAACCGGGCGATCCTCGCGGGTGCGGGCGTCGCGCTCGTCGCCTCGGTCTGGCTGGTGGCCCGCCCGCACCCGCTGACGGCGCCGCCGCTCGTGGTGACGCAGGCGTACGATGTGTTCGCGGACACCCTCCGGGCCGATCAGACCCTGGGAGACGTGCTCCAGCGGGCCGGCATCACGGGCCGCACGTACGGCGCACTGCTCGCCGCGGCCCACGTGCTCGACGCCCGGCGCCTGCGGCCCGGCCTGGTATTCGAATTCCGGCGTCCGAAGACCGACTCGGTCGCGGACCGGATCAGCGTCCGCACCGGACCCGAGCAGCGGATCTGGCTGACCCGCACCGGCACGTCCTGGGCCGAGCGGGTCGAGAACATCGCCTGGTCCATGGTGCGGGAGCGGGTGACCGGGACCATCACCGACAATCTCTACGACGGCCTGGATCGGGCCATTCCCGACAGCGTGCTGCCGCCGGCGCAGCGGGTGGCGCTCGCCTGGGCCATCGCCGACGTCTACGACTGGGAAGTGGACTTCACGCGCGACGTGCGGGCCGGCGACCGCGTCGAAGTCCTGTTCGAGCGGCTCGAGTCGCCCACCGGTGAGAAGCGGTTCGGGCGGATTCTGGCCGCGCGCGTGGACGTCGCCCGCACGCCGAACTTCGCCTTCCGGTTCGCCGGGGTCGATTCGGCGCGGGCGGGTTACTACGACGAGTCGGGACGCTCGCTCCGGCGCGCGTTCCTGCGCGCGCCGCTCGCCTTCCGGCGGATCTCGAGCGGCTTCGGCAACCGGTATCACCCCGTCCTGCACCGGTGGCGGAAGCACGAGGGAATCGACTATGCCGCCGCCTACGGCACGCCGGTCCGGGCGACCGCGGACGGCACCGTGATCCGCCTTGCCTATCAGGCCGACGGGTACGGCCGGATGATCGAGCTCCGGCACGCCAACGGCATCCGGACCATCTACGGCCACCTGTCGGCGTACGCCCGGGGCCTCCACGCCGGACAGCGCGTCACTCAGTCCGAGACCATCGGGTTCGTGGGGTCCACCGGACTGTCCACCGGGCCGCACCTGCACTACGAGTTCCTCGTCAACGGGCACCCCACCAATCCGCAACGCAAGGACATGGGCGCCGGGCGCCCGGTGCCGACCGCTCTCAAGCCCCAGTTCGACGTCACGAAGGGCACGCTGCTCGCTCTGCTCGAGCCCCCACCCGCCACCAACGTCGCGTCGCGCGGGGATTAGCTTCCGTTCATCCGATGGACCTCTATCCCGCCGTCGACGTCTCCGGTGGGCGCGTGGCGCGCGCCCCACGCACGCCCGCGGGCGCGGATCTCCCGCTGGGTGTGGCCCGCGCCTTCGCAGGGGCGGGGGCGCGCTGGCTCCACTACGTGGACCTGGACCGCGCCTACCGGCGGGGCGAGAACCACGCCGTGACCCGCGCCGTCCTCGGCGCGGGGGTGGCGGCGGTGCAGGTGGGCGGCGGACTCAGCGCGGAGCGTGACCTCCGTGAAGTGCTGGACTGGGGCGCGGCGCGCGTCGTGCTGGGGGCGGCGGCCGCCGCGGACGCCGGCGCCGTGGAGACCGGGCTTCGCGTCGCCGGCCCCGACCGCCTGGCGGTGGCGTTGGACGTCGCCGATGGACGGCTCGCCCCCCGCGGCGCGCCGGCCGGAGCCGCCGCGCCGTCGCTGGACGTGCTCGTGCTCGCGCGCCGGCTCCACGGCCAGGGGGTCCGGACCGTGGTGTACACCGAGGTGCCGCGGGACGGGACCCTCGCGGGCGCGGATGTCGCCGGCGCCGCCCGGGTGCGGGCCCTGGGGCTCGAGGTGATCGTATCGGGCGGGGTCGGGTCGCTGGACGACCTGAGGCGGGCGCGGGAGGCCGGCCTGGCCGGCGTCGTCGTCGGGCGCGCGCTCTTCGACGGGCGCTTCACGCTGGCGGAGGCCCTGGCATGCGCGTGACCCTCAGGCTCATCGGCGTCCTGGCCCTCGTGCTGCTGTTGTGGAATCCGGCGTTCACCCGGCGCGTGCCCGGGGGCGGAAACCCGATCGTGCTCCTCGACGCCTCCCTCTCGATGAGGTCCCGGCCCGCGCAATGGCGCGCCGCGCTCGACACGGCGCGGGCGCTCGCGGGCCACGGCATCATCTGGCGCTTCGGCTCGGGCGTCGCGGCTTTCGATACGGCGGCACCCGCGGACGGGACGTCCCGCCTGGCGCCCGCCCTCGCCGCCGCGGCGGCCCGCGGGGGACCGGTCACGGTCGTGACCGACGGGGCGATCGACGACGTCGCCCTCCTGCCCGCCGATCTGATCGCCCGCGCCCGCGTGGTCGTGGTGGGCGCGCCCCCCGGCCCCGATGCGTTCGTATCCGCCGTCGAAGGACCGCATCAGGTGGGAACGGGAGATACCCTCACGTTGCGGGTGACATACGGGATGGCCGGGAGGAGGGAGGCGGGAAGCGGGAAGCGGGGGGCAAGACTGGTCGTCGCCGATGGCGGGAGGACCATTGAATCGAAGGTGGTTGCGCTTCCCGACAGCGGGACGTTGACATCGGATGTGACGCTTCCCGCTTCCCTCTTCCCGCGTCCCGGTTGGACTGTCCTGGAGGTGCGCCTCACCTGGCCTCCCGATTCCGAGCCCCGTGACGACGCGATGGCCTTCCCGCTTCTCGTCTCCTCCGATCCCGCCGCCGTGATCCTCGCCGCGCCCCCCGACTGGGACGCCACGTTCCTCGCCCGCACGCTCGGTGACGTGGCCCGGGTTCCGGTGAAGTCGTTCGCGCAGATCGCTCCCGGAACGTGGAACGATGGGACCACGCTGGCGCCCGTGCCGCCCGATCAGGTGCGGAAGGCGGTGGCGGCGGCGCGGCTGGTGGTGGAGGTGGGCGACCCGGCGCGCTGGCCCGTCACGTCCGCCGCGGCCCTCCTCACCTGGAATACCGGGACCGGCTCTTCCGGCGACTGGTACCTCACGCCCGCCCCCGCTTCACCGCTCTCGGGCGCGCTCGCCACGGTGCCGTGGGACTCGCTCCCTCCGGCGCTGGCGGCGCAGCCGGCCGCGCCCGATTCCGGCGTCGTTCCGGTGCTCGAGGCGCAGCTGGCGCGGCGCGGCGCGGTGCGCCCCGTCGCCACGCTCCTCGAGACCTCCCGCGGGCGCCGCGCCGCGCTCGACGTCAGCGGCCTCTACCGCTGGGACTTCCGGGGCGGCGCGGCCCGCCAGGCGTACCGGACCGTCGTCGCGGGACTCGTGGACTGGCTCCTGGCCGGCGGACCGGGGGCCACGGCATGGGCCGCGCCCGAGTCGCTCGACGTCGGCAACGGTCTTCCCATGGTCTGGCGGTGGGTGGGATCCGGCGCGCCCCGGGACCTCCCGATATCTCTCGAGTATCCCGGCGGCGCGCGGGTGGACACCCTCCGCTTCGGCGCCGACCGGCGTGCGGCGCTGACGCTGCCGGTGAATACCTACCGCTACTCGATCGCGGCGGGCCACGGACGCGGCCTGTTCGTGGTGGATGAGAACTCCGCCGAGTGGCACGCGCCGCGAGTCCTGGCGCCGCAGGCCGGGCGGATCGAGCCGGGGCGCGCCGCGGTCGACTGGCGCGACCGCTGGTGGCTCTTCGCCCTGGCGCTCGCCGCCTTCGCGGGCGAGTGGGTCTGGCGCCGCCGTCTGGGGCTTCCCTGATGGGCGTCTGGAGCAAGCTGTCCCGCGTCCTGACCCGCCGCGACCCGGCGGCGCGGGCCGATGCCGAGCGGGTGCTGGTGGAGGCGGATTTCGGGCCGGCGGCGGCCGAAGAGCTGCTGGAGCGGCTCGCCAAGGTGCCGGACCGGGAGCTCGAGGACGCGCTCGAGCGTGAAGTGCGCGCATTGCTCGGGGACGGGAAGCCCGGCGGAATCGTGCGCGCCGCGGTCCCGCCGACCGTCGTGCTGCTCTACGGCGTGAATGGAGCCGGAAAGACGACGACCGCGGCCAAGCTCGCCCACCGGCTGCGTCGCGAAGGGCGGGAGACGCTGCTGGCCGCGGCGGACACGTTCCGCGCGGGCGCGGTCTCCCAGCTTCGGGTCTGGGCCGAGCGGCTCGGGGCACCGTTCGTGGGCCCGGCGGCGGACGGCACCGGCGACTCGGCCGCCGTGGCATTCGACGCGGTGAAAGCGGGTGTGGCGCGCGGCGTGGACACGGTCATCATCGACACCGCGGGGCGGCTCCACACGGACGAGCGGCTGCTCGAGGAGCTGAAGAAAGTGGCGCGAGCCGTGGGCAAGGCCCATCCGGCGCACGACGCGCCCCACGAGTCGTTGCTGGTGCTGGACGGCACCGTGGGCCAGACGGCGGTGCGGCAGGCGGAGCTCTTCGCCCGCGCGGTGCCGCTGACGGGATTGATCGTGACCAAGCTGGACGGCACCGCGCGGGGCGGGGCGGTCGTCGCGCTGCGCCGCACCGTGCCGGCGGCGCCGCGCTTCATCGCGACCGGCGAAGGGCTGGACGACCTCGAGCCCTTCGATCCCGAGGCCTTCGCGCGGCGGCTGGTGCGGGCCTGATGTCGCTCGAGCTCAACGCGCCGGTCAAGTTCCTGAAAGGCGTGGGCCCGAAGCGCGCGGAAGCCCTGGCCCGGCTGGGGGTCCGGACCGTGGGCGATCTCCTCTATCACGTCCCGCACCGGTACCTCGACGCGACGACCGTGACGGCGTTCGCCCGGGCGCGCGCCGGCGTGGAGCTGACCGGCGTGGGGCGCGTGGTGCACACCGGGATCATCCCCACCCGACGGGGTCTCCGGGTGTTCCGCGCCGTGCTCAAGGACGAGAGCGGCGTCCTCGAGTGCGCCTGGCCCGGCCAGCCGTTTCTGGAGCGGACGATCAAGCCCGGGCAGCTCCTGCTGGTGACGGGCCCGGTGCGGTACTACCACGGACGCCAGCTTGCGCCGCGCGAGTTCATCATCCTCGCGGAGCCGGGGGAAGAGGGCCCCGACGGGGGCGTCGTGTTGCCGGTCTATCCGGCCACGGAGGGCCTGAGCCACAAGCAGATCCGCGCCCTCATCCATCCCCACCTGGACGCGCTGCTCGAGCTGATCCGTGATCCGCACCCCCCGGCGCTGCGGGCCCGCGTGGGGATCCCGGAGCTGCGGCTCGCCCTGGCCGCCGTCCACCGTCCCGGCACGCCGGCGGACGCGGAGGCCGGCCGGCGGCGGCTCGCGTTCGACGAGTTCTTCGACCAGCAGCTGGTCCAGGCCCGCGCGCGCTTTCTCGCCAAGCGGGCCCGCACCGGCATTTCCTTCGAGCTGCGCCGGGAGCTCACCACCGCGCTGAAGGAGCATCTGCCGTTCACCCTCACCGGCGACCAGCGGAAGGCCATCCGGGAGATCACGGACGACATGACCGCACGGGAGCGGATGCACCGGCTCCTGATGGGGGACGTGGGGACGGGGAAGACCGTGGTCGCGCTGTTCGCGATGCTCCTCGCGGTGGAGAACGAGTTCCAGGCGGCCATCATGGCTCCCACGGAGCTCCTGGCGGAGCAGCATCACGCCACGCTCACCCGCCTCCTGGGCCCCCTCGACCTCCGCCCCGACCTCCTGATCGGCCGGCTGTCGCCCGCGGAGAAGGACGCGGCGCGCGACCGGATCGGCCGCGGCGCGTCCCGGATCGTGGTCGGGACGCACGCGCTGATTCAGGAATCGGTGGCCTTCCGCCGCCTCGGCCTCGCGGTGGTGGACGAGCAGCACCGCTTCGGGGTCGAGCAGCGGGCGGCGCTGGTCGAGAAAGGAGACGCGCCGGACGTCCTGCTTCTCACCGCCACGCCCATCCCGCGGTCCCTGGCGCTCACCCTGTACGGCGACCTCGACGTCACCCGCCTGCAGGAGCGCCCGCCGGGGCGGGGCCATCTCAAGACCGCGCTGCGCACCGAGTCGGCGCGGCCGAAGATCTACGACTTCCTGAAGAAAGAGCTGGCCGCCGGGCGCCAGGCGTACGTGGTCTATCCGGTCATCGACGAATCGGAAAAGGTGGATCTCCGGGCGGCGACCACGATGGCGGATGCGCTGCGCAAGATCTTCGGCGACGATCGCGTCGGCCTGGTACACGGACGGATGAAGGCGGAAGACCGGGATCGCGCCATGCGCGCGTTCCGAGACAACACGGTGCCGCTGCTCGTGGCGACCACGGTGATCGAAGTCGGGATCGACGTCCCCAACGCCACGGTGATGGTCATCGAGCACGCCGAGCGGTTCGGCCTGGCCCAGCTGCACCAGCTGCGGGGGCGCGTGGGCCGCGGCAGCGAAAGCAGTCACTGCATCCTGTTGTCCGACGTGCCCGAGGCGGCGGAGCGGCTGCGCGCGTTCACCGAAACCACCGACGGCTTCGCCATCGCCGAGCTGGATCTGCGGGAGCGCGGCATGGGAGAGCTGGCGGGAGCCCGGCAGTCGGGCGGCGCGGCCCTGCGGTTCGTGCACTGGGATACCGACCTGCCCCTGCTCGAAGCGGCGCGCACGGCGGCGGGCGCGATCATCGCGGCGGATCCGGCGCTGACCCGGCCCGAGCACGCGGCCTACCGGGCCCGGATCCTCCAGCGCTACGAACGGGGCTTCGAGCTCTTTCGCGTCGGCTAGAAGGCGAGCCGGAGAGCGACGCCGGCCCCGTCCGGGGTGGGCGCGACCGAGACACTCAGGGGATGGACCGGAATGTTGCGGGGAGTGTGGGACCGGCCCCGGATCTCCGTGACGAAGAGGCCCACCGCCGCGAGGAGGCTGACCTGTCCGGCGACCAGGCGCCACCGGGCGCGGTGGTCGTAGTACAGGGCGAGCTGGTAGTCGTACTCGGCGGGATAGTAGCGGTACCGGCCGTCGGACCCGATGGCGCAGTTCTGGCTGTTGTTCAGACAGATGCCGAGCAGGGCGTTCCAGGCGGTGTTCGAGTGCCGATGCTGCTCGATGGCGAGCGCGGTGAAGGTGACCGCCCCGGCCGCCGCGACCCACTTCCCGTAGTGCACCGCGGCGTGCTTCCAGGCCGAACGGGGCGCCGAGTCCACGACCGACTGCGCCCGGACCCCGGAGCCCGTCAGCCCGAGGATCAGGAGCAGGGTGGCCCGCCTCATTGGTACGCCACCACTTCGCCGCGATCGCCGATGATGATCAGGCGGCCGTCCCGGACCACCGGCGGTTGCTCCACCGGTCCTTCCACCGACACCCGCCACCGCTCGGCGCCGCTCAGGGCGTCCACGCACCGGATCGTGCCGGCCACATCCGCGACGAGCACGTCGCGCGCCAGGGGGGTGGGGCCGGCGACCGCGATGATCCCGAGCTCCACGCTCCGCGCTTGCGCCGGGGCCGCCACCGGCACCAGCACGAGCCGGCCGGTCCGGGTCAGCACGAACAGCGTGTCCCGCGCGAGGGCCGGCGAGCCGTAGACGCCGACGCCGAGGTCCAGCGTCCACGCCGTGTCCAGCGTCCCCGGCGTGAGGGCGGCGATCACGCCGCTGACGGTCGCGAGGTAGATCCGGTTGCCGTCGGTGGCCGGCGTGGCCAGCACCGGGCCCGGCGCCGCGGCGCGGTGGCGCACGTCGCCGGTCGCGGGGTCGAGCAGGTACAGGGTGTCGTCGGTGGTGGCGACGAAGACCCCCGCGGCGGTGGGGACGGGCGCGGCCCGCACGGAGCCCGAGACCCGGCGCCGCCACCGGATCGTGCCGCTGTCCGCGTCGATCGCCAGGACCTGGCCGGTCTCGGTTCCCGCGAACAGCTGCCCGTCCTTGAGGGCCAGCGACGCCGCGACGTCCCCGGCCTTGACGCTCCACACCGTTTTCCCGGAGGCGAGCGCGAGGGCGTAGACCCGGCCTTGCGGGCTCTCCTCGGTGGCGACGTAGACGCGCGTGGCGGAGAGGAGGGGGCCGCCGTGGATGGTGCCCGAGAGCCGGTGATCCCACAGCACCTGGCCCGAGTCGGCGCCCAGCAGCACGACCATCCGCTCGGTGGTGCCGATGGCCACCACGTTCTGGCCCACGGCGGGAGCGCCGCGCACTTCGCGGCCGGCGTGCCGGCGCCAGGCGAGGCGAGGCAGCGAGTCCATCCGCGCGGTGGCGGACATGTCGTGGGCCGGAGACCCGAGATACACCGGCCAGAGCACGTTCTGCTCCGCCGGGCCGTGCCGGATCACGGGCGCGCACGCCATCGCGTTGACAGTCCCGAGCACCGCCACTAGTATGCCGCCGCTATGTCGCAACCTACGCGAATCGAGGACCTGGCCGGCCAGACGGGCCAGAGCGTGACCGTGCGCGGGTGGGTGATGACCACCCGCTCGAGCGGCAAGATCGCGTTCATCACCCTGCGGGACGGCACGGGATACCTGCAAGCGGTGCTCTCCAAGAAGGACGTGCCCGAAGCGGCCTGGGAGGCGTTCGGGCGGCTGACGCACGAGACGTCGGTCGCGGTCTCCGGTACGGTGCGCGCCGACGCGCGGGCGCCCGGGGGCGTGGAGCTGACGGTCCAGGACCTCTCGGTGGTGGGTCCCTCGCCGGATTTCCCCATCACGCCCAAGGAGCACGGCACCGCGTTTCTGTTCGAGCACCGGCATCTCTGGTTGCGCTCGCGGCGCCAGGTGGCCATCGCACGGGTGCGCAGCGAGGTCATCCAGGCGATCCGCGACTTCTTCTACGAGCGCGGGTTCACGCTGGTGGACACGCCGATCCTCACCGGCTCCGTCGGCGAGCACGCGGGCACGCTGTTCGCCACCGAGTACTTCGATCTGGGGCGGGCCTACCTGGCACAGACCGGCCAGCTGTACGTCGAAGCCGCCGCCGCGGCGCTCGGCAAGGTCTATTGCTTCGGCCCTACCTTCCGCGCCGAAAAGTCCAAGACGCGACGGCATCTCACCGAGTTCTGGATGGTCGAGCCCGAGGTCGCCTGGAACGATTCGAACGACAATATGCAGCTCCAGGAGGACTTCGTCTGCTACATCGTGCGCCGCTGTCTCGAGCGGCGCCGCGCGGAGCTCACCGAACTGGAGCGCGATCTGGCGCCGCTGGAAGCGGTCCGCCCGCCGTTTCCTCGGATTTCGTACACCGAGGCGGTGGAAAAGCTCAAGGGCCTGGGCGCGGACATGGAGTGGGGACGGGACCTGGGGGGCGACGCCGAGACCCTCCTGGCCAAGCAGTTCGACCGGCCGGTGATGGTCTTCAACTACCCCCGCGAGGTGAAGGCCTTCTATATGAAGGAGAACCCCGCGGATCCCCGCACGGTCCTGAACAACGATTGCCTGGCCCCCGAGGGGTACGGGGAGATCATCGGCGGCAGCCAGCGCGAGGACGACTACGACAAGCTGCTGGCCCGGATCCGCGCGGAAGGACTGCCCGAGGAGGCGTACGGGTGGTATCTGGATCTCCGGAAGTACGGCACCTTCGTGCACGCGGGGTTCGGCCTGGGCGTGGAGCGCACCGTCGCGTGGATCTGCGGCATCCCGCACATCCGGGAAGCCATCGCGTTCCCGCGCACCCTCTACAAGCTCTGGCCCTGAGCCTTCACTTCGTCCCAGAGCCGGTCCAGCTCCGCCAATCCCATCGTCCCGAGGTCGAGCCCGCGCTCCTCGGCCATCCGTTCGACGCGTTCGAAGCGATGCGTGAACTTCGCGTTGGCCTTCTCGAGAGCGGCGCGCGGATCGACGCCCAGCTTGCGGGAGAGGTTCACGACCGCGAACAACAAGTCGCCGACCTCCGCTTCTAACGCGTCCCGCTTTCCGCTTCCCGCCTCGCGAACCACCTCGCCGAGCTCCTCCCGCACCTTCTCCACGGGACCCGTCGCGTCGGGCCAGTCGAATCCGACGCCGGCCGCGCGTTCCTGGAGCCGGTACGCCATCAGCAAGTGGGGCAGGGTGGGCGGGAGACCGGAGAGGGTGCCCCGCTTCCCCGTTCCCGGCTCGGCCTTCAGGGCCTCCCGCTTTCCGGCTTCCCACGTCTTCGGCCTCTCGCCGAGCCCGAACAAATGGGGGTGGCGCCGCCACATCTTCTCTTCGAGTCCGCGCACGACCGCTTCGGCGTCGAAGGCGCCGCGCTCCTCGCCGATGACGATCTGGAAGGCGAGGTTGAGGAGGAGATCCCCCAGCTCCGCCCGCACCTGGGCCGCATCGCCCCCGCCGATGGCGTGATCGAGCTCCAAGGCTTCCTCCACCAGGTACGGGCGGAGGGTCTCGGCGGTCTGAGCGGCGTCCCAGGGGCAGCGGGCACGGAGATCGCGCACGAGCGCGAGGCTCCGGCCCAGCGCGCCATCGGTGTGGCTCACGGTCGACTCGCGGTATGGTTCGAGCGAAACATAACCCGCGGCGCTGGAACCGCTTCTCATCCTTGCATCTGCGGTGGCCCGCTCCTATCATTCGCGCGCCCGTGAGCACCCAACCCCAGTCCACCGATCGAAACCGTCAACACCGTGCGTGGGTGGAAGTGGACTTCGGCGCGCTGGTGGAGAACGCCCGCACCATCGCCCGGGTCTCCGGGGCGCCGCTCCTGCCGGTCATCAAGGCGGATGCATATGGGCTGGGGGCCGTGGGGGCCGCGAAGGCTCTCGAGTCTCTCGATCCGTGGGGCTACGCGGTCGCGACCGTGGAAGAGGGCGCCGAGCTGCGGGCGGCCGGCATCGGCCGGCGCCTGCTGGTGTTCGCGCCCGCCCAGGCTCCTTCGTTCCCGGACTTCGAGCGCCACCGGCTCACGCCGGTCTTCGATCACCTGCCGGCGCTTCGCGAGTGGCGGGCCCGGGGGGACGGCGCGTTCCATCTGGAGGTCGACACCGGGATGTCGCGGACCGGAGTGCGGCCGGAAGATCTGGGCGAGTGGCGCGACCTGCTCGACACACCGTCGTTCGAAGGGTGCTTCACGCAGTTTCATTCGGCCCACAAGGATCTGGGCGCCACGACGACCCAGTGGGAGAGGCTGACGGAGGCGGTCCGGACCTTCGCGCGACGGCCGCTGGTGGTTCACGCCGCGAACAGCGCGGGGGCCCTGCGCGGCCGGCGCTTTGCGGGGGACGCCGTCCGGCCCGGTCTCTTTCTATATGGAGGCGCTCCGGGGGCCGGCCTGCCGGAGGGGAAGCCCGTCGCCCGGGTTCAGGCGCGGGTGCTGAGCGTGCGCCGGATCGCGGCGGGGGACAGCGTGAGCTACGGCGCGACGTGGCACGCCGCGCGCGCGACGACCATCGCGACGCTCGGCATCGGGTACGCCGACGGCGTGCGCCGGTCCATCGTGCGGGACGCGGAAGCGCACGTGCTCGTGAACGGGGTCCGGTTCCCCTATGCCGGCACGGTCACCATGGATCTGACCATGATCGACGTCGGCGCGGCGCGGGTCGAGCGGGGGGACGTCGCCACCGTGCTGGGCGCCGCCGAACGAGAGGTCATCACCCTGGCGCAGGTCGCCGCCTGGAGTCAGGAGAGCCAGTACGTCATCCTGACGGGGCTGGGCCCGCGCCTCGCCCGGCTGCCGGTATGAGCGCCGGCGCCCGGCGCGCGGCCATCATCGTGCTCGACGGCGTGGGCATCGGGGCCGCGCCGTCCACCGCGGCGTACGGCGACGCGGGAAGCGATACCCTGGGGAACGTGGCGCGGGCGGTCGGCGGGTTGTCCCTCCCCAACCTGGAGCAGCTCGGGCTCGGGTGGTGCCGACCCATCGCGGGGCTGGGGCGGCCGGCGGCGCCCCGAGCCGCGTACGGCGTGGCGCTGCCGGCGTCGGCGGGCAAGGACAGCACCACGGGTCACTGGGAGCTCTGCGGCGTCCTCCTCGAGCGGCCTTTCCGGACCTACCCGCGGGGATTCCCCGAAGCGCTGCTGGCCGAGTTCAGCCGGCGGACCGGGCGGGGGTGTCTCGGAAACAAGGCCGCCTCCGGCACCGCGATCATCGCGGAGCTGGGGGCGGAGCACCAGCGGACCGGTCGGTGGATCATTTATACGTCGGCGGACTCGGTGTTTCAGATAGCGGCCCACGAGGGGACGGTCCCCTTGGAGGAGCTGTACGGTGCCTGCCGGATCGCCCGGGAGCTCCTGGTGGGCGACGAGGCGGTTTCCCGGGTGATCGCGCGGCCTTTTGCGGGCGCGGCGCCCGATTACCGGCGGACGGCCAACCGCCGGGACTTCTCCATCGAGCCTCCCCAGGCGACCTTGCTGGACCGCCTGGCCGAGCTCGGGATCCCCCGGGTGGGGGTCGGCAAGGTGGACGATCTGTTCGCGGGGCGGGGAATCACCAGTACGCACACGCCCACGAATCCGGACGCGTACCGGTTGGTGGAGCGCGCGCTGGAAACGATGGATTCCGGATTCCTGTTCGTGAACGTCATCGAGTTCGACCAGAGCTGGGGGCACCGAAACGACGTGGCGGGGTTTCATCAAGGGCTCCAGGCGCTCGACGCGTGGATTCCCAGGCTGCTCGAGCGCCTGCGGGACCAGGACCTGGTGATGCTGACGGCGGACCACGGGAACGATCCGACCACGCCGTCGACCGATCACTCCCGCGAGGCGGTGCCGGTGCTGGTCTGCGGGCCGCGGGTTCGTGCGGTCGCGCTGGGTGAGCGCCGGACCTTCGCCGACTTGGGAGCGACGGTCGCGGAGCATCTCGGGGCCGGGGCGTTGGCGGCGGGGACCTCCTTTCATGGCCTGGTCTGGTCGTGACCGGCGATCTGGTCCGCCGGGCCCGCGACGTGATGCGGAACGCGCACGCCCCGTATTCGCGGTTCCCCGTGGGCGCCGCCATCGAAGGGTCGGACGGCTCCGTGCACGTCGGGTGCAACGTCGAGAGCGCGTCGTACGGCTTGACCATCTGCGCCGAGCGGATGGCGCTGGGCGCGGCGGTGGCGGCGGGGGTGAAGCGGATCACCCGCGTGGTGGTGACGACCGACGTGGATCCGCCGGCGGCCCCGTGCGGCGCCTGCCGCCAGCTGCTCGCGGAGTTCGGACTGACCATGGAGATCCGCGCCGTGGGTCCCACCACGGAGCGGCGCTGGACCCTCGGGGAGCTGCTCCCCGATGCTTTCACCCGGGAGACGCTGGAGCGATGACCCTGTGACGTTCGGCCGCCGGACCCTGCTCGCGCTCGGGCTCACTGGTCTTCTGGTAGCGTGCACCGAGGAGACCACCGCGCCCGGGAGGTGCCCCGCCTTCTGTCCCGGCGGTCAGCTGTCCGTCGTGGACACCGTGCTGAACATCATCTCCCGGGACTCGAGCTACGTCGGCTACGTCGTGCCGGAGAGCGCCGGCGTGATGATGGCGGTGAACTTCGGAGGCGTGGACGCGCGGCCCATCTTCACGCTCGGTGGCGTGTCGACCCGCATCGCCGTGAACAGCGCCGACACCACCACCGACACCGCGCAGTCCGTCGACTCGGCCCTCCTGACGATGACCATCGCGCGCCGTGACACGCTGGCGACGAATCTCCGGATCAACCTGTACCGCATGCCGCTGTCCATCGGTCCCACGACGACGCTGGCCGACCTGTCGGGACCCTTCACGGATTCGCTCCTCCGGACCATCAATGTGGACAGCCTGCTGGCGCTGCCGGGCGGCGTCGACTCGGCCTCGGGCGACTCGGCGGTGTATACCGACACCACCCACATCGGCGTGCGGGTGGTGATGAAGCTCAACGCCGTCCAGGCGAACTACATGGCCGCCGACTCGGGCCGCTCGGCGTTCGGCATCCGCATCACGGCCGACTCGCTGGCCAGCGTGGCCTTCAATACCGTGACGGGCGGCAGCGGGCCGATCTTCAGCTGGTGGGGGACGTACGACTCGTCGGGCACCTCGGTCTCCCGGCGGTTCGGCACCGCCGTCAACCTGTTCAACTCGTACGTCTCGAACGTCAGCGCGCCGACCCTCGACTCCAACCTGATCGTCGGAGGTGTGCCCTCGGCGCGCTCGATCCTCCGGTTCACGCTGCCCCGCAACATCCGCGACTCGTCCCAGATCGTGCGCGCCACGTTGACGATGATTCCGGTGGCCGCTCCCGTGGGCGTTCCGTCCGATTCGCTGCTCCTGGTGGTGTACCGCCTCGGGACCGACGTCGGCGCCAAGTCGCCGATCGCCGTCGCGACCATCGCGGATTCGTCCCTGCTGGTGGTGGCGGCCGTCCCCATCGGTCACGCCGACACGATCGCGACGGACATCACGGACATCGTCCGCTTCTGGCAGGCCGACACGCTCGTGCCGCAATCCGTGATGATCCGGCAGGCGCCCGAGGGAGGAAACCTCATATCGGTGCGCCTGTATTCGACGCGCTCGCCGGCGTTCCGGCCGGCCCTGCACGTCACCTACGTTCCCCGCTTCGCGTTCGGAAACCCGTGATGCGCCGAGTGGTGGTGGCCGCCTGCTGCGGCCTGCTGGCGGCCTGGGGGTCGGCCTCGGGCCAGGATTCGCAGTTCGGCATCCGCGGCCTGGGCACGCCGGGCAACTTCTCCAGCGTGCGAGCGTGGACCACCGGCGGGGCGCTCGCGCCCTTCGACGGAAACTCGCCGCTCACCGACGCCGCGCTGGGGGACATCACCCGCCTCACGGCCGCGGCGGAGGAATTCGCGTCGTACCGCAGCGTGGACGACGGAACCACGTCGAGCGCTCTGCGGAGCGCGCGCTTCCCGATGCTGACCGTCGCGGGCCCCGTATTCGGCGGACTGGTCATCGGGGGCGGGTTTGCGACGTACCTCTATCGCTCCTACGATGTCGAGGTGCCGGGCACGGTCGTCATCCGCGGAGACTCACAGGCCATCGTGGACCACATCGCGAGCAACGGGGCGGTCACCGACCTTCGGCTCTCCGCCGCCTGGCGCTTCAGCCCCCGGCTGACCGTGGGGGCGGGCTTCCACGTCCTGACCGGATCGAGCACGCTCAACGCCATCCGGCTCTTCTCGGACTCCGCCCAATACCACAACGCGACGCAGACCGATCACGAGAGCTACGACGGGATCGGGATGTCGCTGAGCGTGCTGGCGGCGCCCGTCCCGAGTCTCCGGATTTCCGGATTCCTGCGGTCGGACACGCGGCTGCGCTCGGAAATCGCGGGTTTCCAGAACGCCCAGAACGATCTGCCGACCACCGTGGGCGGCGGCGTGCTGTGGAGCGTAACCCCGGAGGTGAAGCTGGCGGGAACCCTGAGCCACGCGGACTGGGCCGTCGCCGGCGGCGGGGCGTACAACACCACCGACTGGTCGCTCGGCGGAGAGTTCGGCCGCGCCGGCCTCCCGTTCCGCCTGGGCGTGCGGGGGGGACAGATGCCCTTCGGCCCCGGCCCGTCCGCGCCGACGGAGTTCGGCGTCTCGGCGGGCACCGGGTTCATCTTCTCGCAGGGGCGGGGCATCGTGGACCTCGGCATCGAGCGCCTGCGGCGCACCGGCGGCGGCCTCAACGAGACCGACTGGACCTTCCTCGTGGGCATCTCCGTCCGGCCCTGAGCCCGGGCTGCTATCTTTCCCGCATGACCCCCCGCGGCATCTACATCGAGACGTACGGCTGCCAGATGAACGTGTCGGATTCCGAGCTGATGCTCGGGCTCCTGGCGCGGGAGGGGTACACCCAGGTGGATTCCCCGGCGGCGGCGGACGTCCTGCTCGTGAACACCTGCGCGGTGCGGGATCACGCCGAGCAGCGGGTGCTGTCCCGGATGGGGGAGCTGAAGACGTTCAAGCGCCCCGGCGGCGTGCTCGGCGTGGTCGGCTGCATGGCGCAGCGGCTCGGGCCGCGGCTGCTCGAGCGCGTGCCTCAGGTGGACCTGGTGGTGGGGCCCGACGGCTACCGGAATCTGCCGGAGCTGATCGCGCGCGCCGCCCTCGGCGCGCGGGCCGCCGACGTCGAGTTCCGCGGGTGGGAGCACTACGAGGATGTGCCGCCGGCGCGCGGGGATCGGACGTCGGCGTTCGTGACCGTGCAACGGGGCTGCGATTATCGGTGCACGTTCTGCATCGTTCCGATGACGCGCGGGCCGGAGCGCAGCCGTATGTTGTCCGACGTGGTGCGGGAGGTGGCGGCACTGGCCGCCGCCGGCACGTCGGAGGTCACGCTGCTTGGCCAGACCGTCAACAGCTATCACGACGGCACTCACGACTTCGCGGCTCTGCTGCGGGCCGTGGGCGCCGTGGCGGGGATCCGCCGGGTGCGCTTCACCTCGCCGTACCCCACCGACTTCACCGAGCCGGTGGTCCGGGCGATGGCCGAGACGCCGGCGGTGTGCGAGCACGTGCACCTGCCGGTGCAGAGCGGCTCGAACGCCGTGCTCAAGCGGATGCTGCGGCGGTACAGCCGCGAGCGGTATCTCGAGGTGGTGCGCGAGCTGCGGGACGGCGTGCCCGGAATCACGTTCACCACGGACATCATCGTGGGGTTTCCGGGGGAAACCGAGGCGGACTTCCAGCAGACGCTCGACCTCGTCGGCGCCGCCGGCTTCGACGACGCGTACACGTTCAAGTATTCGCCGCGGGAGGGGACGCCCGCGGTCCGGATCCGCGATGCCGTCTCGGACGACGTCGCGGGCGAGCGGCTGGAGCGCCTGGTCGCCGTGGTCCGGGCTCAGGCCCGGCGCCGCAACGTCGCGCTCGTCGGCACCACGCACGAGGTGCTGGTCGAGGGAATGGCCAAGCGGGGCGGGCTGCTGCAGGCCCGCACCCGGACCAACAAGGTCGTGCTCGTCGAGGGCCCCGAGTCGTGGATCGGGACCTATACCAGGGTGCGTCTCACCGGGACCACTGGCTCGACGTTCACCGGATGGCCGGTGGAACGGGAGTTCGCCGTCGTGGGGTAACGAACGTGATGTGGGAGATGGCGCAGCGGGAGTACGAGCTGCTGCGTCCGCAGCTGCCCGGGTTCTGCGGCTGCGAGACCTGTCGCGGCGACGTGCTGGTGTTCGCGCTCAACCGGCTCGATCCGCACTACGTCTCCACCCGACAGGGCGAGGTGCTCACCGGACTGTCGCTGTCCACCGATCAGGCGCGGGCCAAGACGGACGTGGTCCTGATGGAAGGCTTCCGCAAGGTGGCGCTCGCGCCGCGCTGCGGGGCGGCGCCGGTACAGCTCCCCTAGGGCGCTGAGGGGCGGCCATGCGGTCGCCCATCGTGCGGTTCGCCGCGGCGTTCGGGGCCGGCCTCTGGGCCGGCCTCGTCGTGTTTCCGGGCCTCGCGGGCGCCGTGCCGGCTGCACTCTTCGCCGCGGCGGCGGCGGGCGGCTGGTGGCTCGAGCGCCGCGCGTCGCGGGCGGCGCTCCTCGTCGTCGCGGGCGCGGCGGGCGCACTGTGGGGCGGCGGCGCCGCGCGCCAACGGCTCCGGACCTGCGTGGGGCGCTGGAGCGCCGCGGCTCCGGCCGGGGGCGGCTCGCACGCGGTGGTCGTGCGGCTCATCGATCCGGTCTCTCCCGGCGAAGCGGGCGGCGGTCTGGTGAGCGGCGACGCGCGGGACGGTCAGTGCGGCGGGGAGGTCCCGCTCCGCTGGCCCGCGGACAGCGCCGCCTCCGGGGGCACCACGTGGCTGGTCGCCGGGCGCTGGTTCGGGGAGGGGGAGGGGGGCGTCCTGGTGGTGCGGCGGGCGCGCGTCCTGGATCCGACGCCGCGGGGCCGGGGAGGCATCCGCGACGCGGTCAGCGCGAGGATCCGCCGGCTCTTCGGGTCGCGGGCGGCGCTGGTGGACGCCCTGGTGCTCGCCCGCCGGAGCGCCCTCGAGCCCGAGGTCCGGGAGCGCTTCGCGCAGGCGGGCCTGGCGCATCTCCTGTGCGTGGCGGGCCTGCACGTGGGCTTCCTGGCCGGTTGGCTGGGGTTGCTCCTCCGCCGGCTTCCCCTCACCCCGGGGGTCCGCTTCGGCGCCGGGGCGGCGCTGGTGCTGCTCTACGTGTGGCTGCTGGGGTTCCCGGCGCCCGCCACCCGGGCCGGCGTGGGTCTCGCCATCGGCGGGTTCGCGCGGCTGCGCCAGCGCGTCGTGCCGCCGGCCGCCGTCCTCGCGCTGACCGCCTGGGTTCTCCTGGTGTTCGATCCCCAGGCCGCGGTCTCCGTGGGCGCCTGGCTCTCGCTCGCCGCGGTGGCCGCCATCTTCACCGCCACGCGGGCCACCGCCGCGCTCCCCTGGCCCACGCGCCTTCTCGCGCCGGGGACCGCCGCGACCCTCGCGACGGCGCCCATCACGGCGTACGCGTTCGGCACCGTGGCTCCGGTGGGCGTGATCTCCAACCTGGTCGCCATTCCGCTCGCGGCGGTCGCCGTTCCGGGCGCGATGCTCGCGCTCCTCGTCTCCGCGCTCTGCCCGCCGCTCGGCGCGGTGCTCGCGCGGGGCGCGGGCGCGGGCCTGGCCCTGATCGACGTCGTCGCGGGCCTGGCGGACCGCGTGCCCGGCGGGCACGTGGTGATGACGGCGGGCTGGCCGGCCGCCCTGCTCTGGAGCGCGGTGGTCGCGGCCGCGTGGTGGCTGTGGCGCGCGCCCCGGCGACCGGGCGTGCGGGCGGCGCGCGTACTGCTCGTCGCGGCCATCGCGGCCTGGAGTGCGGCGTTTTCCGCTCGCTCACTCGACGAGTGTCGCTGCCTCACCATATCTTTCCTGGACGTCGGGCAGGGAGACGCCGCCGTCCTGCGGACACCCGCGGGGCAGTGGATCGTGATCGACGGAGGTCCCCGGGCTCCCGGCAACGACGCGGGACGCCGGGTGGTGGTGCCGTATCTCCGGAAGCACGGCGCCCGCGGCGTCGCGCTGATGGTGTCGACGCATTCGGACGCGGATCACCTGGGCGGACTGCCGGCGGTCGTCGCGGCCTTCCCGCCCCGCCTCGTGATCGAGCCGGGGGAGCCGCTCGCGCGGCCCCTGTACCTCGAGTTCCTCGCGGCGGTGGAGGCGGCCGGATCGCGGTGGCGGGCGGCGCGGGCGGGCGACCGCGTGACGGTGGACGGCGTGGCGGTCCAGGTGCTGAGTCCCGACGACGCCTGGATGAACGTCCCGGTGGACGTGAACGACCACGGCGTGGTCACGCTCGTGACGTACGGCGCGACCCGGGTGCTCTTCCAGGCCGACGCCGGCATTCCCGTGGAGGAGCGCCTGGCGGGCCGCGTCGGCCGCGTGGACCTGCTCAAGGTCGGCCATCACGGGTCGCGCAGCGCCTCATCCGAGGCCTGGCTCGACGAGTTGGCGCCGCCGGTGGCGGTCATCAGTGTCGGCGCGCGCAACCGGTACGGCCATCCCGCCCCCGAGGTGCTGGAGCGGCTGTCCCGACGCGGAATCCGGGTGCTGCGCACCGACCAGCGCGGCACCATCACCTTCACGAGCGACGGGCACGATGAACCCAGGGACGTCGGTCATCACGATTGAACGGTTCATCGTGGACCAGGAGCGGCTCCATCCGGAGGCCACCGGGGAGCTGTCCAACCTGCTCTACGATCTGGCCCTCGCCGGAAAGATCATCTCCCGGCAGGTCCGCCGGGCGGGACTGACCGACGTCTTCGGCTCGGCCGAGACCGTCAACGTGCAGGGGGAGGTCCAGCAGAAGCTCGACGTATTCGCCAACGAGACGGTGCGGCACTCGGTCCAGCACACGGGCCGCACCTGCGTGCTCGCCTCCGAGGAGGACGAGCATCCGGTGCCGGTCCCTCCGGGCCGGCCCCTGGGCAAGTACGTCCTGCTGTACGACCCGCTGGACGGCTCGAGCAACATCGACGTCAACGTTCCGATCGGCACGATCTTCTCGATTCACCGGCGCCGCAGTCGCGCCGACACGCCGGGGACCCTCGAGGACTGCCTCCAGCCCGGGTACGCGCAGGTGGCGGCCGGATACATCCTGTACGGGTCGAGCACCGTTCTGGTCTACACGACCGGTCAGGGGGTCCACGGCTTCACGCTCGACCCGACCATCGGCGAGTTCCTGCTCTCGCACCCGGACATCCGGTGTCCGGTGGTGGGGCGGTACTACAGCGTGAATGAAAGCAACTGGAACCGCTGGCCCGCGCCGGTGCACCGCGTCGTGGCCGCCTTCAAGACCGGGGAGGGCGCGATCCAGGCCCGGAATGCCCGGTACGTCGGATCGCTGGTGGCCGACTTCCACCGGAATCTGCTGTCGGGCGGGATCTTCCTGTATCCCGCCGACGAGAAGAGCCCCGCCGGGAAGCTCCGGCTCCTGTACGAAGCCTGCCCGCTCGCGATGGTGGTGGAGCAGGCGGGCGGCGCGGCGACCGACGGGCGGCGCCGCATCCTCGAGATCGAGCCCCGCCAGCTCCACCAGCGGACGCCTCTGATCATCGGGTCCCGCGAAGACGTGGAATACGCGACTCAGGTTCTGTCGGCGCAGGGGGCCGGAGTCCGGGCGTGAGCGATCCGCTGGGCCTTCCGGGCGCCTTCCCGTTCACCCGCGGCATCCGCGAGTCGATGTACCGCGGGCGCCGCTGGACCATGCGGCAGTACGCCGGATTCGGGACCGCGGAAGAGACCAACGAGCGCTTCCGTCACCTGCTCGACGCCGGCCAGACCGGCCTGTCGGTGGCGTTCGACCTCCCCACCCAGATGGGCTACGACTCCGACCACCCGATGGCGGCGGGCGAGGTCGGCCGCGCCGGCGTGGCCATCGACACCGTGGACGACCTGGAGCGGCTCTTTCACGACATCCCGCTCGACCGCGTCTCCACGTCGATGACCATCAACGCCACCGCCGCCATCCTCCTCGCGATGTACGTGGTGGTGGGGGAGGAGCAGGGGGTTCCCCGGGCGCGCCTCGAAGGCACCATCCAGAACGACGTCCTGAAAGAGTTCATCGCGCGGGGCACCTACATCTATCCCCCCGAGCCCTCGCTCCGGCTGACGGTGGACATCCTCCGCTTCGCGAGCGAGGCGGCGATGAAGTTCAATCCCATCTCCATCTCCGGGTACCACATCCGGGAAGCCGGCGCCACCGCCGTGCAGGAGCTGGCGTTCACCTTCGCCAACGGCCTGGAATACGTGCGCCGCGCGGTGGCGGCGGGACTGGACGTCGACCGCTTCGCGCCGCGGCTGTCGTTCTTCTTCGCGGGATACACGGACCTCTTCGAGGAGATCGCGAAGTTCCGGGCGGCGCGCCGGCTCTGGGCCCGGCTCCTGCGCGAGCGGTTCGGCGCCGGGGACGACGCCTGCCGCCTCCGGTTCCACACCCAGACCGGCGGCGCCACCCTCACCGCGCAGCAGCCCTTGAACAACGTGGTCCGCGTGGCCATCCAGGCCCTCGCCGCCGTTCTGGGCGGCACGCAGTCGCTGCACACGAACTCCTACGACGAGGCGCTCGCGCTGCCCACGCGCCAGAGCGCCACGCTCGCGCTGCGGACCCAGCAGGTGCTTTCCCACGAGACCGGCGTGCCCGACGTGGTGGACCCCGTGGGCGGGAGCTATCACGTCGAGGCGCTCACCGACACGCTCGAGCGTGAGGCCCGGCAGCTGCTCGAGCAGGTCGAGGGCATGGGCGGCTCGGCGCGCGCCATCGAGCGCGGGTTCTTCCAGGAGGCCATCGCGCGCAGCGCGTACGCGTACCAGCGGGGGGTCGAGTCGGGCGACACCGTGGTCGTGGGGGTCAACCGGTTCGTGGACGACGAGCCCCCGCCGTCCGTGCCGGCCCCGGACTACTCCGCGCTCGAGGCCGCCCAGCGGGACCGGCTGCGCCGGGCGCGGGACGCCCGCGACGGGGCCGCGGCCCGCCGGACGCTCGAGGCGGTCACGGCGGCCGCCCGCGATCCCGGGGGCGTGCTGATGCCGGTGATCATCGACGCGGTCCGGGCCCGGGCGACGGTCGGCGAGATCTCCGACGCCCTTCGCGCGGTCTGGGGCGTTCACCAGCCCGCTTGATTCGGGTCGTCGGACGGGCTAAGATGTTGTGAGATGCCGACCTACGAGTATCGGTGCCCGGCCGGGCACGTGTTCGAAAAATTCTCGCCGACGATGACCTCTCCCCGCCGGACCGCATGCCCCAAGTGCGGCAAACGGGCCGAGCGTCTCATTTCGGGCGGGGCCGGCCTGGTCTTCAAGGGCTCCGGGTTCTACATCACGGACTACAAGCGGGCCGGCGAAAAGAAGCCGGCGGCCGAGTCGACGCCGGCGGCGGAGTCGAAGCCGGCGCCACCCGCCAAGTCCAAGACCCCCTCGACCGACAAGTGATGGTTCAGGACCAGATTCGTGCGGCGTTGGCCGAAGCCGCGCGCCGTCTCGGCGCGCCCGGTGCGGACGTGGTCCTCGAGCGTCCGAAGGATCCGGGGCACGGCGATCTGGCGACCAACCTGGCGCTGGCGCTGGCCAAGAGCCTCCGGGCGAAGCCGCGGGACGCGGCCGCGCGGCTGCTCGAGTCCCTCGACCTGCCTCCGGGGGTGGTCCGGAAGACCGAGATCGCGGGACCCGGATTCATCAATTTCTTCCTGGCCGAGCAGGCGCTCGCGTCGGTGATCGAGACCGTGCTGGAGGCGGGGGCGCGGTACGGGCGGAGCGTGGCGCCGGGGGCTGGCCCGGTCAACGTCGAGTTCGTGTCCGCCAACCCTACGGGTCCTCTGCACGTCGGCCACGGGCGACAGGCCGCGCTCGGGGACGGCATCGCGGCCCTGCTGGAATGGACCGGGTGGACGGTGAGCCGGGAGTTCTACTACAACGACGCGGGCGGCCAGATCGAGCGACTGACGGCCAGCGTCCTCGCCCGCCTCAAGGGCCAGGCGCCTCCGGAGGACGGATACCACGGCGACTATATCCGGGAGGTCGCCGAAGCGTACGGCGCTCAGGCCGGTTCGTCGGGGCCGCCCGCACCCGACGATGTCCGCCGCTTCGCGGTCGACTATCTCCGCAAGGAGCAGGACCGGGATCTTCAGGCGTTCGGGGTCAGGTTCGACACCTACTTTCTCGAGTCGTCGCTCTACCAAGAGGGGCAGGTCGATCACACGCTCAGGCGCCTCCAGGACGCCGGACACACCTACCGCCGGGACGGCGCGCTGTGGCTCAAGACCACGGATTTCGGAGACGACAAGGACCGGGTGCTTGTCCGCAGCGCCGAGAAGGGCGGTGAGCCCACCTACTTCGTGCCCGACGTCGCCTACCACGTCACGAAATGGGAGCGTGGGTTCCACCGGGCCATCGACGTCCAGGGCGCCGACCACCACAGCACGGTGACGCGCGTGCGCGTGGGCCTTCAGGCGCTCGACCTGGGGATTCCGGCCGGCTATCCCGAGTACGTGCTCCACCAGATGGTGACGGTGATGAAGGGCGGGGAGGAGCTGAAGGTCTCGAAGCGCGCGGGATCTTACGTCACGCTGCGCGACCTGCTCGACGAGGTGGGCCGGGACGCCGCGCGCTACTTCTTCCTGATGCGGAAGAGCGATTCGCATTTCGTCTTCGACGTGGACCTGGCGAAGCGGCAGACCGACGAGAACCCGGTCTTCTACGTCCAGATGGCGCACGCCCGGATGAGCGGGATCTTTCGCGTGGCGGGCCGCGACCCCGAATCCGTCACCGCGCGGGGCGTCGATCTGGCGGTCCTCACCCAGCCCGAGGAAGCGGAGCTCCTGAAGGATCTGGGCGACTTTCCCGCGGTGGTAGCGGGGGCGGCTCAGGCGCTCGAGCCGCACCGGATTCCGGACTACCTCTACGGGCTCGCCCGCGAGGCCCACGCCTGGTACCACAAGTACCGTGTGCTCGGCGAGCCCGAAGAGACCGCCCGGCTGGTGCTGGCGCGCGCGGTGCGGCAGGTGCTGGCGAACGGCCTCGCCCTGGTGGGGATCTCCGCCCCGGATCGGATGTGACGTGAGTCTGCTCGTGGTGGGCTCCATCGCCCTCGACTCGGTGCAGACGCCGTTCGGCGAAACCGCCGACGCGCCGGGCGGATCGGCCGTGTTCTTCAGCGCCGCCGCGGCCATCCTGCATCCGGTGCAGGTGGTCGGCGTCGTGGGGTCGGACTACCCGCTGGGCGTGCTGCAGCGACTCACGGCGCGCGGCGTCGATCTGGCCGGTGTCGAGCAGGTGGCCGGCGAGTCGTTCCGGTGGAAGGGCAAGTACACCTACGATCTCTCCGGCCGCGAGACGCTCGAAACCCGGCTCGGCGTGTTCGCCGACTTCCGGCCCAAGATCCCGGAGAAGTTCCGCGCCGCCCGGTACGTCTTCCTCGGGAACATCGATCCCGGCCTGCAGCTCAACGTGCTCGATCAGGTGCGCGACCCCGCGCTCGTCGCGTGCGACACCATGAACTACTGGATTCAGTCCCGGCGGGAGGTGCTCCTCCAGGTGCTCCGCCACGTGGACCTGGTGATGGTCAACGACTCGGAGGCCCGCGAGCTGTCGGGAGACTGGAACGTCTACCGGGCGGCGCGCTGGATTCTCGATCACGGCCCGCGGTACTGCGTGATCAAGCAGGGGGAGCACGGTGCCCTCCTGGTCGGCGCGGACGCGACCTTCAAGGTGCCGGCCTATCCGCTCCAGGAAGTCTTCGATCCCACGGGCGCGGGGGATGCGTTCGCGGGGGGCTTCATGGCCCATCTGGCGGAGACCGGCGATCATTCGCCCGAGAATCTCCGGCGCGCGATGGTGTACGGCGCGGCGATGGGATCCTTCGCGGTGGAGGCGTTCGGCATCCAGGGGCTCGACGCCGTGACGCCCGCCGATGTCCGCGCGCGCGCCCGGGGATTCCGGGAGCTGGTGCGGTTCGAGCTGGGAGAGGAGCACGGGGGATGAGCGACCGCTACGGCGCGGCGGGGGTCCGGCTGGATGTCGCGGAAGACGCGAAGCGGCGCATCGGCGCGCTGGTCGCCACGACGCGGACGCCGCTCGCGCTGGGGAAGATCGGCGCCTTCGGCGGGATGGTGCGCGTCCCCCCCGGGTACGACAAGCCGGTCCTGGTCCTTTCGACCGACGGCGTGGGCACCAAGGTGCTCGTCGCGGCGCGGGCCGGCGTCCACGACACGGTCGGCGAAGACCTGGTGAATCATTGTGTCAACGACATCCTGGTGCACGGCGCCCGGCCCCTCGCCTTCCTCGACTACATCGCCGCCGGCGTGCTGGATCCCGCCGTCGCGGCGTCCCTCGTGGAGGGGATCGCGCGCGGATGCCGGGCCCACGGCATGACGCTCGCCGGCGGCGAGACCGCCCAGCTGCCGGATCTCTACTCGGCCGGCCACTACGACCTGGCGGGGACCATCGTCGGCGTGGTCGATGAAGACCGGGCGCTGCACGGGGACCACGTCGCGCCGGGGGACGTGTTGATCGGCTACGCGTCGAACGGACTCCACACCAACGGCTACACCCTGGCGCGCCGCATCGTCTTCGATGAGATGCGTCTGGACATCCGGGATCCGTTCCCGGAGACCGGCGAGACCGTGGCGCAGGTCTTGCTCGCGGTGCATCGGAGCTATGCGGAGGCTGTGACGCCGGTCATCCCCCGGCTCCACGCGCTGGCGCACATTACGGGCGGCGGCATCGCCGGCAATCTGGTGCGGGTGCTCCCCGAGGGGTGCGTGGCGCTTGTGGACGCCGGCGCCTGGCAGTGGCCGCCCCTCTTCCGGGTGCTGATGCGCGCGGGTCAGGTGTCGGTGGCCGAGATGCGGGACGTCTTCAACCTCGGCGTCGGCATGGTCGCGGTCACGGCCCGGGGCGACGTGGAAGCCGTGGTCGCGGCGGCGGCGCGGGTGGGAATTCCCGCCTGGGTGATCGGCGAGATCCGGGCGGGAGCGGTCGGAGTGCAGTTCACGCAGCGATAACCATCTGGGGAGGCGGAACTATGCGGCGCTTGGGATTCCTGCTGGGATTGGCGCTCTTCGTGAGCGGCCCCCTCTCGGCGCAGTGCAACTCGGACTGTCAACGGGCGGAGGACGCGGTGAAGTCCTTCCACCCGCTCGCCGGTCTGATCGTGAGCGGCGGCAACCCGGTGCTGGGATCGGGCGGCACGCTGGGTGGTCTCGGGCACTTCTTCGTCTCCGCCCGGGTGAACGCGGTCAAGGTGGCGCTCCCGTCCACCAGCACCACGAGCGACAGCAGCACGTCGGCCGTGGTGCCGGCGCCCGTGGTCGAAGCGGGCATCGGCATCTGGAACGGCCTCGGCGGCGGCCTCCTGTCCGTCGATGCGCTCGCGTCCGCCACGCTCCTGCCCACCACGCAGGTGGCGAACCTCTCGGTCGACCCGAACGCGACCAAGATCGGCAAGATCGCGCTCGGTCTGGGCTACGGCGCGCGGGTGGGCATCCTGCGCGGGAGCTTCCTCATTCCGTCGATCAGCCTGAGCGTGATGCGGCGGTCGCTGCCGCGACTCCAGTACGGCACCCTCGGCTCATCGGTGTCGCCGGACAGCGCGTTCTCGTTCAACACGGACCTGCACGCGACCAACTTCCGGCTGGTGGCGGGGATGCACCTCCTGCTGCTCGATGTCGCGGCGGGGGTGGGCTACGACATCTACACGTCCACGGCGCACATCAACTACTACAACACGCTCGTGACCACGGCCAGCGACACGCTCAACCTGAACAACAAGCGCGAGCTACTGTTCCTGGACGCCGGCATCAATCTGGTGCTCCTCAAGGTCGTGGGTGAAGTCGGGTTCCAGACCGGCAAGGATCAGGGTCTCACCACCAGTTACCAGGGTCTCGACCCCAAGTCGGGACACGTGTTCGGTGGGGTCGGGGTCCGCATCAGCTTCTGACCCATCCGGCGAATCCGCCGCGATGACGCGCGCCCTCGATCTCGCCTGGCGGGGTTGGGGGCGCGTGGCGCCGAATCCCCTGGTGGGCGCGGTCGTGCTGGCCGGGGGACAGGTGGTGGGCGAGGGCTGGCACGCCGAATACGGCGGACCGCACGCGGAAGTCGCGGCCCTGGCGGCGGCGGGGACGCGGGCCCGTGGGAGCACGCTGGTCGTCACGCTGGAGCCTTGCGCGCATCACGGCAAGACGCCGCCGTGCACAGAGGCGATCCTTGGGGCCGGCGTGCGGCGGGTGGTGGCCGCCATCGGAGATCCCGATCCCGCCGCGGGCGGCG
Organism: Gemmatimonadales bacterium; assembly: GCA_035505915.1. Classification (GTDB taxonomy): domain Bacteria; phylum Gemmatimonadota; class Gemmatimonadetes; order Gemmatimonadales; family GWC2-71-9; genus 40CM-2-70-7. Next base: position 75,740 of record DATJQI010000054.1, read on the forward strand.
GGTCGGCCGTGCTGCGCGAGGCGGGCGTGGACGTCGCGCTGGGCGTGGAGGCGGCCGCCGCCGCGGCACAGAACGCGCCCTTTCTGCACGTCCGCGCCGTGTCCGATCGCCCGTTCGTCGCCCTGAAGCTCGCCACCTCCATCGACGGCCGGATCGCCGACCGCGCGGGCCAGTCGCAATGGGTTTCGGGACCCGAGGCGCGGGAGTACGTGCACTGGCTCCGCGCCGGTTTCGACGCCATCGCCGTCGGCGGCACGACGGCGCTCCGCGACAACCCCCGGCTCACGGTGCGGGGCGCCGTCGCGCCGCGACGTCCGCCGGTCCGCGTGGTCTTCGACCGCCGGGCCATGCTGAACCCAACCGTGACGCTGGTGCAGACGGCGCGGGAGGTGCCCACGTGGGTGATGTCGTCCCCCGACGCTCCGGTGAACAGCGTGTCGGTGCTCGATGCCAACGGTGTGCGGGTCTTCCGGCCGTACGACCTCCCGGCCGCCCTGACCGAGCTCCGCGCCGCCGGGATCCAGTCGGTGTTATGTGAAGGAGGGGGAGCGCTGGGCGCCAAGCTGCTGTCGCTCGGGCTGGTGGACCGGCTCTATTGGGTTCAGGCGCCGCTGTGGCTGGGGGAGGGGGCGGTGCCCGCGTTCCCCCAGGTGGCGGATGCTCCGATCGACCAGGCGCCGCGGTGGATTCCGGTCGAGCGTAAGGCTTTGGGAGCCGATACGTTACTCGTCTTGGACCGCAGGCTATGTTTACCGGCATAGTCACCGCCGTCGGCCGGGTAAAGGCCGGGAAGCGGGAAGCGGGAAACGGGAAGCGTGATCCCGGGCTCACGCTCACGATTCTGGCGCCGTATCGGGGCTTGAAGCGCGGCGAGAGTATCGCCGTCAACGGCGCCTGCCTCACCGTCGAGCAGGTGATCCGGGGCGGGTTTACGGTCCACGTGATCGCGACGACGCTGGACCGGACCCTCGTCGGGGAGTACGCGCCGGGGCGGCGGGTCAACCTCGAGCGGGCGATGAGGGCCGGCGACCGGCTGGGCGGCCACATCGTGCAGGGGCACGTCGACGGTGTGGCCCGGGTGACGGTGGTGACGGATCGGGACGACGCCCGACTCGTGGACCTCGAGGTGCCGGCGGAGGTCCGTGAGATCACCGTGCCGCACGGATCGATCACGGTCGACGGCGTGAGCCTCACCGTAAACGCGCTGCCCGCCTCGGGCGCGGTGCAGGTGTCGTTGATTCCGTTCACCCGCGCGCATACCACGCTCGGAGCGGTGGGGGTGGGGGACCGGGTGCACGTCGAAGGGGATGTCCTGGGGAAGTACGTGAGGGCGTTATGTCGCACGAGCTCGTAGAGCAGGCGATCGCGGACATCCGCGCCGGCAAGCTGGTGATCGTCGCGGACGACGAAGATCGCGAAAACGAAGGGGACCTGGTCGGAGCGGCCGAAGGGGTGACTCCGGCGATGGTCAATTTCATGGCCACGCACGGGCGCGGGCTCATCTGTCTCACGCTCACGCCCGACCGCTGCCAGGCGCTCGGCCTTTCGCAGATGACGGAGCACAACAGTGAGTCGCGCGAGACCGCCTTCACCGTCTCGATCGACGCGGCGGCGCGGTTCGGCGTCACCACCGGCATTTCGGCGGCCGACCGCGCCGCGACCATCCGGGTCGCCATCGACCCGGCCTCGGTGCCCGGCGATCTGCGCCGCCCGGGGCACGTCTTTCCCCTGCGCGCGCGGCCCGGCGGTGTGCTCCAGCGCGTGGGCCAGACCGAGGCCAGCGTAGACCTCGCGCGGCTGGCGGGGTGCTATCCCGCCGGCGTGATCTGCGAAATCCTGAACGACGACGGCACGATGGCCCGGCGCCCGCAGCTCGACCGCTTCGCGGCCGAGCACGGCCTGACGTTCATCACGGTGGCCCAGCTGGTGCAGTACCGGCTGGCGAACGAGCGTCTCGTCCACCGCGTGGCGAGCGCCCGGCTCCCCACCGCGGCCGGCGAGTTCCGCATCGTGGGTTACCGCAACGACGTCGACGACGCCGAGCACGTGGCCCTGGTCTACGGGGACGTCACGGGGCAGGAGTCCGTGCTGGTGCGGATGCACTCCAAGTGCCTCACCGGCGACGTGTTCGGGTCGGCCCGGTGCGACTGCGGCTGGCAGCTCGAGAGCGCGATGCACACCATCGCCCGCGAGGGCCGCGGCGTGATCGTCTACCTCGATCAGGAAGGGCGGGGAATCGGGCTCCTCAACAAGCTCAAGGCCTACGAGCTGCAGGACGCCGGCGACGACACCGTGGAGGCGAACGAGAAGCTCGGGTTCAAGCCCGATCTCCGGAACTACGGCATCGGCGCGCAGATCCTGCTCGATCTGGGCCTGTCGTCCATCCGGGTGCTCACCAACAATCCCAAGAAGCTGGTGGGGCTCGAGGGGTACGGCCTCGAAATCGTCGAGCGCCTGCCGATCGTCCCGCCGCCGTCCGAGGAAAACCGCGCCTATCTGGACGTGAAGCGCGACAAGCTCGGGCACCTGCTCACCCACTGACGTGGCCGAGCTCCGCGGTACTCCCCGCGCGCCGGGCACGCGGCGCGTCGCGCTGGTCGTCAGCCGCTACCACGAGCTGATCACCGGCAAGCTGCTGGACGGCGCGCGCCGCGCCTGCCGGGAGCACGGCGTCGCCGACACCGCCGTCGACGTGCTCTGGACCCCCGGCGCCTTCGAGCTTCCGGTCGCGGCGGAGGCCGCCGCGGCGTCCGGCCGCTATGGCGCGATCGTGGCGCTCGGGTGCGTCATCCGCGGTGAAACCCCTCACTTCGAGTATGTCGCCGGCGAGGCGGCCCGCGGGCTCGGCAACGTCGCCCTGGCGCACCGCGTGGCGGTGGGGTTCGGGGTCTTGACCGTCGAAAGCGAGGCGCAGGCCCAGGCGCGGGCCGGCGGGGCGGCGGGGAACAAGGGCTACGAGGCGGCCGAGGCGGCCCTCGCCACCGCCGATCTGCTGGCGCAGCTGCCTCGTGCTGCGCGCTGAGACCAAGGCGCGCGCGCGCGCCCTCCAGATCCTCTACGCGTGGGATCTCTCCGGCCGGCCGTCGCTGGAGGCGGTCGTCGCCCGGCTGGGCACGGCGTTCGGACACGAGCCCGAGGGGTATGACCGCGGCGCCGACCTCGCGGCGCGCGCCGCGGCCTCCACCGAGGACTTCGACGCGCGGGTGGCGGACGCGGCGGAGCACTGGCGGCTCGAGCGGGTCGGCGCCATCGAGAAGAACATCCTGCGCATCGCGCTGGCCGAGCTGGACGAGGGGGAGACCCCGCCCCGCGTCGTCATCGACGAGGCCGTCAAGCTGGCCCACTGGTTCGCCGGCCCCAAGGCGCCGGCGTTCGTGAACGGCGTCCTCGACGCGGTCGCCCGCGAGCAGGGCCTGCTGTGAGGATCCTGCTGGTCAACTGGAACGACCGGGAGAACCCGCACGCGGGCGGCGCCGAGATCCATCTGCACGAGATCTTCGGGCGCCTGGCGCGTGCCGGCCACCGGATCGATCTCGTGGCGAGCGGCTGGCCCGGCGCGAGCCCCGAGGCCACCATCGACGGCATGCGGGTGCGGCGGGTGGGCGGCCGGAATTCGTTCGCGCTCCGGGGGCGGCGTGAAGCGCGCCGGCTGCTCGCGTCGGGCGGGTACGACATCGTGGTCGAGGACATCAACAAGGTCCCGCTCTTTCTCGCGTCGGCCACGCGCCTGCCGTTCTGCGTGATCATCCCCCACCTCTTCGGCACGACGGCGTTCGCCGAAGCGAGCTGGCCGGTGGCGGCGGTGGTCTGGGCCGCCGAGCGACCCATCCCGTGGGCCTACCGGCGCGCCGCCTTCCATGCCATCTCGGACAGCACCAAGGCGGATCTGGTCACCCGCGGCGTGCCCGCGGATCGCGTCACCGTGATCTATCCCGGCGTCGACGCGGCGTGGTATCGCCCCGACCCGGCGGTGCGGCGCGCCGCTCGGCCCACCTTCCTGTACGTCGGACGGCTCAAGCGTTATAAAGGAGTGGAGTACGCGGTGCGCGCGGTCGCCGCCGCCCGCGCCGCCGGGACCGATCTCGCGCTCGAGATCGCGGGAAAGGGGGACGACCGCCCCCGGCTCGAAGCGCTGGTCCGCGCGCTGGGCCTGGGGGACGCGGTGCGGTTCCTGGGCTTCGTCGCGGACGACGAGAAGCGGCGGCTGCTCCGGACCGCCTGGGGCGTGGTGTTCCCGAGCCCCAAAGAAGGCTGGGGCATCACCAACGTCGAGGCCGCGGCGTGCGGGACGCCCGCGGTGGCGTCCGACAGCCCGGGGCTCCGCGAGTCGGTCCGCGACGGCGAAACCGGGTATCTCGTGCCCCACGGCGACGTCGCCGCCCTCACCGCGCGCCTCGACTCCCTGGCCCGGGACCCCGCCGCCGTGGAGCGGTTGGGGCGCGGGGGCCGGCGGTTCGCGGAAGGGCTCACGTGGGAGCGGGCGGCGCAGGAGACGGAGCGGCACCTGACGCGCACCATCGAAGGCGGGAGGTCGAGTGGCGAATCCCAAGGTCCGTGATCTCCTGGCCCGGAAGGCCGAGCCGCTGCAGCTGGAGGCGCTGACCGGCGAGGTCGGGTTCGACAAGGAGATTCCCACCCCCGAGGCGTCGAGCCCGGGGCTCGTGCTCTCCGGCTACACGGCCCGCTTCGTCGGCAACCGCATTCACGTGCTGGGCGAGACCGAAGTGACCTACCTCGCCTCGCTGGACGCGGCGGCCCGCCGCCGGACCCTCGAGGCCCTGTTCGCCTTCGACCTGCCGGTCGTGGTCATCACCAAGGGACAGGCGGCGCCGCCCGAGCTGCTCGCGCTGGCGCAGGAGCGCGGGGTGGCCCTGGTCCGCACCCAGCTCAAGACGGCGGAGTTCTACCGCCGCCTGAAGCCCTTTCTGGACGACGCCTTCGCGCCGACCACCACGGTCCACGCTTCGCTGGCCGACGTGTTCGGCGTCGGACTGCTCTTCCTGGGCCGCTCCGGCATCGGCAAGAGCGAGTGCGTCCTCGATTTGGTCGAGCGGGGACACCGTCTGGTGGCGGACGACGTGGTCCACGTCACCCGGCGGGGGAACGACGTCCTCATCGGACGGGGGCACGAGCTGTCGCGGCACTTCATGGAGATCCGCGGCGTCGGCCTGATCGACATCAAGGCCCTGTTCGGGATCCGCGCGGTCCGCCAGCAGAAGCGCATCGAAGTCGTGGTCCAGCTCGACGACTGGGACGCGAACCGCGAATACGACCGCACCGGCCTCGACCGCCAGGAGACCACGCTCCTGGGCGTGGCGCTTCCCCTCGTGACGGTCCCGCTGAACCCCGGGAAGAATCTGACGGTTATCTGCGAGGTGGTGGCGATGAACCATCTCCTCCGGTACGGCGGGGTGGACTCGGCCAAGGAATTCAACGAGCGGTTGATGCGGAGCATGCAGCAGCGGCGGGATGTCGGGACGTATCTCGAGGAAGACGATGAGTGAACCGTTGAAGGGCGTCGTAGTGTCCCACGCGGGGCTGGCGCAGTCACTGGTGGCCGCCGCCGAGACCATCTCGGGGGTGAAGGACGCGCTCGTGCCGGTGAGCAACGAAGGGTGCGACGGGGGATCCCTCAAAGCCCGGATCGGAGAGGCCATCGGTGCCGGACCGGCGCTGGTGTTCGTCGATCTGCCGGGTGGCTCATGTCTCACCGGGGCGGTGCGCATCGCCCGGGATCAGGGTCACGGCGTCGCCGTCGTCACCGGCGTCAACCTCGCCATGCTCCTCGATTTCGTCTTCCACCGCGATCTGGCCCCGGCCGAAGCGGCGGAGCGGGCCCGGGACGCCGGCGGGCGCGCCATCCGGATTCCGCCTTCGTGAGCATCGCCCTGGTCCGCGTGGACGACCGCCTGATCCACGGACAGGTGGTGGTCGGCTGGGGCCAGCCCCTGGGCCTCGGCTTCATCGCGCTGGTGGACGACGGGGTGCGCGCCTCGGACTGGGAGCAGGACCTGTACCGGATGGGCGTTCCGCCGGGGATCGAGGCCATCTTCGCCTCGGTCGACGAAGCCGCCCGGCACTACGCCGAGTGGGAGCGCGACCCCCGCGTCGGCCTGGTGCTCACCGGGGACATCGACACGCTCATCGCGCTGGTGCACCGGGTCCCCGGACTGCGGCGCATCACGCTGGGGGGCCTGCACCACCGCCCCGGGCGGGTCGAGCGGCTGCGCTACGTGTACCTCACGGACGAAGAGGTCGCCAAACTCAAGGCCCTCGTGGGGCAGGGCGTGGACGTGAGCGCCCAGGACGTGCCGACGGCCCGCGCCGTTCCCTTCGCGGATCTGACCCGGTGACCGCAGCGATGCTCGGCGTGTTCGCCTGGGGCACCGTCGTGGGGCTGGACCTCGTGTCGCTCCCGCAGATGATGCTGGCCCGCCCGCTGGTGGCCGGGGCCGGCGCCGGCCTCCTGCTGGGCGATGTGGCCGCCGGACTCCGGCTGGGCGTGCTGTTCGAGCTCTTCCAGTTCGACATCCTTCCCGTGGGGGCCACGCGGTATCCCGAGTACGGACCCGCGACCGTCGTCGCGGTGGCGGCGGCGCACGCCTTCGCGATTCCCTTCGGGGTCGGGCTCGCGACCGTCGTGGGTCTCTTCACGGCCATGCTGGGCGGCCTGTCGCTCCAGGTCCACCGCCGCATCAACACCCGGGCGGCGACGGCCGCGGCCCCGGCGCTGGACGCCGGGGATCGCGGAGCGCTGGTGCGGCTCCATGTGGGGGGGCTCGGCAGAGATCTCCTGCGCGGCGCCGCGGTGACCGCGGCGGGTCTGGCGCTCGCGATGCTGACCCGCGAGTTCGTGGTGCCGGCGCTGTCGCACCGCGGCGAGCGGCTCCTCTCCGTGGCCGCCACGGGCGCGGCGCTCGCGGCCGGGGCGGCGGGCACCCTGCGGATCGTGGGGCGGGGTCCCGGGCTCCGCTGGCTCGCGGCCGGTCTCACGGGCGGCATCCTGGCGGCGTGGCTGGCGTGAAGCCACGACTGGGCGCGGCATTTCTCCGCCTGTTCACGGCGCAGGCCTCGTGGAATTACGAGCGCCTGATCGGCGTGGGGACGGGGTTCGCCGCGGAGCCGCTCCTCCGGCCGCTGCGCGCGGATGATGAGGCCCGGTACCACGCCGCGCTGGGCCGGGCGACGCGGTATTTCAACTCCCATCCCTATCTGACCGGGGTCGGCGTGGGAGCGCTCGCGCGGGCGGAGTGGGACGGCACGCCGCCGGAGCAGATCGAACGCCTGCGGGGCGCCCTGGCCGGGCCACTCGGCTCGATCGGCGACCGGCTGGTCTGGGCCGGCTGGGTCCCGACGCTGTCGGCGTTGACGCTCGCCGCGGTCGCGTGGGGCGTCGGACTCCGGGCGGTGGCGGCGTTCCTCCTCGTCTACAACGCGGGGCATCTCGCGCTGCGGTGGTGGGGGCTCTCCGCCGGCTGGAGCCGCGGCGCGCGGGTCGCGGGGGCGCTGCAGGCGCCCTGGATCCGCCGGGCGGGCGAGATTCTGGGACCCGTCACGGCGCTCGCCCTGGGGTTCGCGCTGCCGCTCGTGGCGGTGTGGTCGGGCGAGGCGTTCCGCGGGTGGGCGCGGATCACGCTGGCGGTCACGGCCGCGGTGACGTTCGGCCTGCTGCGCTGGCGCCCGGACGTGCTCAGCGGGCTGCGGCTCGGACTCGTCCTGGTGGTCGTGGCGCTGATCGCGGGGATCGTGTGGCGGTGATGGAGCGGGAGGCGCTCATCGTCAACCCCCTGGGCGTGCACGCGCGTCCGGCGGCGGAGTTCGTCAAGACCGCCGGCAGGTTCGCATCCGCCATCGAAGTCCGGCGCGGAGACGTGTCGGTGAACGGCAAGAGCATCATGGGCGTCATGATGCTCGCCGCCGAGCAGGGCGCGACCATCGTGATCAGCGCGACGGGAGACGACGCCGCCGCCGCCCTGGACGCGCTCTGCGCGCTGGTGGCGGCCGGCTTCAACGAAATGGATCTCACCGAATGAGCGAACGCACGTTGCGCGGGATCGGCGTGTCTCCGGGGATCGCCATCGGGCCGGCGGTCACGGTGCAGACGACGCTGCCCGAAGTTCCCCATCGGGTGGTGCCGCGGACCCAGGTGGAGAAGGAAGTCCGCCGCCTCCGCGCCGCGGTGCGGGACGTGAAGCGCCACCTGGAGGAGCTCCGGGAGCGCGCCGAGGCGCAGGCCGGGCCGGACGAGGCCCGGATCTTCGACGCACAGATCATGATGCTCGAGGACCGGCAGTTCCTCGGCTCGGTCGAAGCCCTGATCCGCAAGAACCACCTCACGGCCGAGAAAGCCTACGAGTACCAGGCGCTGGAAGTGCGGGACGCCTGGGCCGCGACCACCAGCCCGCGGCTCAAGGAGCGGCTCGCCGACCTGAACGGCGTCACCATTCAGGTGGTGCGCCACCTCCTGCACCGCGGCGACCCCGTGGTCGGCGGGATCGAGGAGCCGTCCATCCTCGTGGCGCACGAGCTGGCGCCCGGCGTGACGGTGCAGTTCGAGCGGGACCGCGTCGTGGGGCTCGTGAGTGAAGAGGGCACCCGCACCTCCCACGCCGCCATTCTGGCCCACTCGCTGGGCCTGCCGGCCGTGATGGGTCTCACGGGGGCGCTCGAGCGCATCACCACCGGCACGATGCTGATCGTGGACGGCACCCGGGGGATGGTCATCCTCGATCCCACCGGAGAAGAGGTCGCCGCCGCCCGGGCCCTGGATGCGCGCCGGAAGCAGATCGCGCGGCAGGCCGAGGAGGGGGCGGGGCTTCCGGCCGTCACCACCGACGGGGCCCGCGTCAACGTGCGGGGCAACGTCGACCTCCCCGAGGAGATCGCGGCGGCGCGGGAGCACGGGGCGGAAGGCGTGGGCCTCCTGCGGACGGAGTTCTTGATCACGGGCCACACCAGCCTTCCGACGGAGGACGAGCAGGCCGCGTACTTCCGGCGGGTGGGGGAGGCGTTCCCGGGGCATCCGATCGTGATCCGCACCTACGATCTGGGGGGCGACAAGTTCCCCGCGCCGTTCCGCGCGCCGCCGGAGGCCAATCCGTTCCTGGGCTGGCGGGCGATCCGCGTCTGCCTCGATCAGCCCGAGATGTTCCGGGTGCAGATCCGCGCCATCCTGCGGGCGGGGGCGCACGTGCCGGTGCATCTGATGATCCCGCTCGTCACGCGGCTGGCCGAAGTCGAGACGACGCGAGAAATGGTGGCCGAGGAAGCGGAGGGTCTCAAGCAGCGGGGGATCGCGGCCGCCGACACCGTGCCGGTGGGCGTGATGGTCGAGACGCCGGCGGCCGCCGTGATGGCCGACCGGCTCGCCGAGATCTCCGATTTCCTGTCGGTGGGGACGAACGACCTCACGCAGTACACGCTGGCCGTGGACCGCAGCAACGCGAGACTGGCGGACCGGTTCACGCCTCACGATCCGAGCGTGCTCCGCCTGCTCAAGCTGGTGGCGGAAGCGGCGCGGGCCGCCGGCAAGCCGGCGAGCGTGTGCGGCGAGATGGCGTCCGAGCCCATCTCCGCGTTCCTGCTCCTGGGGCTCGGTTACGAGACGCTGTCGGTGGCGCCGCCGGCGCTCCCGCTCATCCGGTGGCTGGTGCGGCAGGTGAGCCGTGAGCAGGCGATGTCGGCGGCGGCCGCGGCGCTCGCGACGCGCTCCGCGGACCTGGCGCTCGACATCCTGCGCTACGCGCTGGCGGAAGCGGTGGACATCAAACTCATCGACCCCGACGCGCGGTTGCCCGGGGCACGCACCTCGGCTAGCTTGCGCAGCTAAAGGGGGAAGCACTCGCTATGCCGGCCGCGCGCCACGTTTTCACGTCCGAATCCGTCACCGAAGGGCATCCCGACAAGATCGCGGACCAGATCTCCGACGGGATTCTCGACGCCATTCTGGCCAACGACACCGCGGCCCGCGTGGCCTGCGAGACGCTGGTGACCACGGGGATGGCCGTGGTGGCCGGTGAGATCACCACGTCCACCTACGTTCACATCCCCGACATCGTCCGCGGCACCATCAAGGCGATCGGCTACACCGACGCGAGCTACGGCTTCGATGCCGAGACCTGCGCCGTCCTCACCACCATCGACCGGCAGTCGGCGGACATCGCCATGGGCGTGGATACCGGCGGGGCGGGGGACCAGGGCATGATGTTCGGGTACGCGACGAACGAGACCGCGTCCCTGATGCCCTTGCCCATCGTGCTGGCACACCGCCTGGCGGAACGCCTGGCGGCGGTGCGCAAGGCGGGCACGCTCCCGTGGCTCCGGCCCGACGGCAAGACCCAGGTGAGCGTGGTCTACGAGGGCGCGAAGCCGGTGGGGATCAGCAAAGTGGTGGTGTCCACCCAGCACTCGGACCGGATCAAGGCGGACGAGCTTCGCGAGGCCGTGATCAAGGCCGTGATCACGCCGACGCTCGCCGAAGCGGGTTTCCAGGTTCCGGATCGGGACATTCTGGTCAACCCCACCGGACGGTTCGTCGTGGGGGGGCCGCAGGGAGACGCGGGGCTCACCGGCCGCAAGATCATCGTGGACACCTACGGCGGGATGGCCCGCCACGGCGGCGGTGCCTTCAGCGGGAAGGATCCGTCGAAAGTCGACCGCTCCGGCGCCTACGCGATGCGGTGGGTGGCCAAGAACGTGGTACAGTCCGGGCTGGCGGCGCGGTGCGAGGCCCAGGTGGCCTACGCGATCGGCGTGGCCGATCCGGTCTCGATCATGATCGACACCTTCGGCACCGGCACCGTTCCCGAGTCCGCCCTGGAAGACGCGGTCCGTGAGGTCTTCGACCTGACGCCCGCCGGCATCATCAAGGCCCTCGACTTGCGCCGGCCGATCTACCGCCCCACGGCGGCCTACGGACACTTCGGGCGCGAGCCCGGGGCCCACGGCCTGTTTTCCTGGGAACGGACCAACCGCGTGGAGGAGCTGCGCCTGGCGGTGCAGCGCTCTCCCCACCACCGCTCGAACAAGGTTCCGGCATGACCCCGACTTCCACCGCGTCCGCGGCTCCGTCCGACATCAAGAACCCCGCGCTGGCGGAGGAGGGACGCCGCCGCACCGAGTGGGCGGAGCGCTCGATGCCGGTGCTGCGCCAGATCCGGGAGCGGTTCGCCCGGGAGAAGCCGCTGGCCGGCCGCCGGATGGCGGCGTGCCTGCACGTCACGAGCGAGACCGCAAACTTGATGATCACGCTCAAGGCGGGCGGCGCGGATGTGGCACTCTGTGCCTCGAACCCCCTGTCCACCCAGGACGACATCGCGGCCCACCTCGTGGTCAACCACGGCATCAAGGTGTTCGCGATCAAGGGCGAGGATCACGAGACGTACTACGAGCACCTCCGCGCCGCGCTGGCGCACCAGGCCGACGTCACGATGGACGACGGCGCGGACCTGGTCGGCGCCCTGCACATGATCGCGCTGAACCGGCTGGACGACTTGGCGCCGCCGGTCCGGAAATGGATCGAGACGCTGTCGGCAGCGGAGCGCGCCGCGCTGGTCAAGCGGGTGATCGGCTCCACCGAGGAGACCACCACCGGCGTGATCCGTCTCAAGGCGATGGCGAAGGACGGCGTGCTGCAGTTCCCGGTGGTGGCCGTGAACGACTCCGACACCAAGCACCTGTTCGACAACCGCTACGGCACGGGCCAGTCCACGCTCGACGGCATCCTGCGCGCCACCAACCTCCTGATCGCGGGGAGCACGGTGGTGGTGGCGGGGTACGGGTGGTGTGGGCGGGGCTTTGCGATGCGGGCCCGGGGGGCCGGGGCCAACGTCCTGGTGACCGAGATCGATCCGATGAAGGCGCTGGAGGCCCAGATGGACGGGTTCCACGTCGTGCCGATGGCGGAGGCCGCCCGGGTGGGGGACATCTTCGTGACCCTGACGGGGAACGTGCACGTGATCCGGCTGGAGCACATGCGGGCCATGAAGGACGGCGCGGTCATCGCGAACTCCGGGCACTTCAACGTGGAGATCGACCTCGACGCGCTCAAGACGGCGGCGCAGGGGCCGGTGGAAGTCCGGAACCTGGTGGAGGAGTGGACCCTGGACGGAAAGCGGGTCTTCGTCCTGGCCGACGGCCGGCTGGTGAACCTGGCGGCGGCCGAAGGGCATCCGGCCAGCGTGATGGACATGTCGTTCGCGAACCAGGCGTTGGCGGCCGAGTACGTGGTGCGGGAGTTCAAGCAGCTGGGCCGGGACGTACACCGCATCCCGCGGGCGCTCGATCAGGAGATCGCGCGGCTGAAGCTCGCTGGGATGGGGGTCACGATCGACACCCTGACGGCCGAGCAGAAGAAGTACCTGTCGTCCTGGGACATGGGGACCTAGGGGCCCGCGTGAAGGAAGTCCGCGTCGCCAACCTGGGTCTCGACCGGACCAACAACACCCCTGTCGTGATCCTCCGCGAGTCCGATGGCGACCGGGTGCTCCCGATCTGGATCGGGCCCGCGGAGGCGAGCGCCATCGCGATGGAGCTCGCGGGGGTCAAGTCGTCGCGTCCCCTCACGCACGATCTGCTCAAGCAGGTCATCGTCGGGCTGGGCGCCGAGCTCCGCAAGATCGTCATCACGGCGGTGAAGGACAGCACCTACTACGCCGAGCTGCACCTCTACCGGGGCGATCAGGTGATCCAGATCGACGCCCGCCCCTCCGACTCGATCGCGCTGGCGCTGCGGCTCCAGGCCCCCATCCTGACGGCGGATGAGCTGCTGCAGCACACCGTGATCGAGACCACCGATACGATCGGCGAAGGCCCGGGCGGCGGCGCGGCGGGACCGATGGACGCCGATACGCTCAAGACTTACCTCCAGAACCTCGATCCTGAAGACTTCGGCAAGTTCACGCCGTAGCGCGTCGCTGTTCCTGGCGCTGACGCTGGGAGCGGCCGCGGCCGGCGCGGGGCAGGGACTGACCCTGACCGGCGCGGTGACGCTGGGCGCGACGCACCCCCGGCCGTATACGAGCGGCTGGGTCGTGCTGCACCGCGTGACGATGACGGCGCAGGGCCCCATCGACTCCGCGCGGCTCGACCCGCGGGGGCGCTACCGGCTGCGGATCGGGGCCGTGGATTCCGTCGCGACCTATCTCGTCAGCGTCTTCCACGACGGCGTGGCGTACTTCAGCCAGCCCATCACCGCCGGCCACTTCCCGCGCTCGGCGATCGACACGCTGCGGGTCTTCGACACGACGACGGTCGGACCGCCGCTCACGGTCCGGCGGCGCCTGCTGTCGGTGGCGGCCCCCAAGCCGGACGGCTCGCGGGACGTGCTCGAGCTCCAGGAGCTCGAGAACCCCGGCGACAAGACCCGCATCGCCGCGGACACCCTGCATCCCGTCTGGACCGGCGTCCTGCCGGCGGGGGCGTTGCAGTTCTCCGTCGGGCAGGGCGACTTCTCGAGCGAGGCCGTCGCCCGGCACGCCGACACCGTGGCGCTCTTCGGCGCGGTGCAGCCCGGGGGCGCGCGGCAACTGGCGTACAACTACCTCCTCGCCGGCGGGGTCCGGACCTGGATGCTGCCGGTGGACCATCCGCTCGAGAAGATCCTGATTCTCCTCGAGGACACGACCGCGCGGGTCACGGGGCCCGGGTTGCGCGCCCTGGGCGTGCGTCCCATCGAAGGCCGGCACTTCGTCGAGTACGAGATCGACGACGTCCGCACGGGCGCGCTGATCGCGATCGAATTCCCGCGGGGCCCGTTCCGCGTCGAGTCGCTCATCCCGTTCATCGCCGCCGCGCTCGGCCTGCTCCTCGCGCTCGGATTCTGGTGGGCGCTGCGGCGGCCGGCGAAAGCACCCGCCGCCTGACGCGCTTGCCCTTTCCGGGCGCGTTCGCTAGCATAGGTCCGTCGTCGTTTCGCGAACGCGGGATTCACGGAAGCCGGTGCAAGTCCGGCGCGGCCCCGCCACTGTAACGGGCAAGAGCGATCGGCTCCACGCCACTGGGAAACCGGGAAGGCGGAGCCGAGCGGCCCGAAGCCAGGAGACCTCCCCGTTCGCGCCACCTGCAATTCCCTCGCGGGAGGGATGGTGGCGCCTGCGCACTAGGGCGCGGTCGCTGACCCATCTCCGTTCCGGCGGGGATGGGTTTCTTGGCTCATGGGCCGTTCGTCGCTGCGCCGCTGGACCGCCGCCCTCCTGATCCTCGGGGCCTGCGCCCCCCGCCACCGACATCCCCGGCTGGTCCGTGCCCCGTCCGTCACCGACGACGCCGGCCGGACCGTCACCCTGGCGGCGCCCGCCCAGCGCGTGGTCTCGCTCGCGCCCTCGTCCACCGAGCTGCTCTTCGCGGTCGGCGCCGGCCGGCAGGTCGTGGGGCGCACCACCTGGTGCCGGTATCCCCCCGCGGCTCTCTCGGTCCCGGTGGTGGGCGACGGGCTCGAGCCGAACATCGAGAGCGTGGCGGCGGTCCACCCCGACCTCGTGGTCCTGTATCGCTCACCCTCCAACGGCGCGGCGCTCACCCAGCTCGAGCAGCTCGGGATTCCGGCCGTGGTGCTCCGGCAGGACCGGCTGGAGGACGTGGCGCGCGACGCGCGGCTCCTCGGTACCCTGACGGGGCATCCGGCCGTCGGGGACTCCGTGGCCCAGACGCTGGATGTGGTCACCGCGGGGCGGCCGCCCGTGGCCCACGTGCACATCGCGTACGTAGTCTGGGACAGCCCGCCGATCGTCATCGGGGCGGGGAGCTTCCTCGACCAGCTGGGTACCCTCGCCGGCGCGCAGAACGTCTTCCACGATCTGCGCCCGGCCTCGGCCCCGGTCTCCCTCGAGAGCCTCGCGTCCCGCAATCCGGACGTCATCGCGGTGGTGGACGATTCGTCGGCGGCCGCGACCCCGTCGTTCGCGCAGCGTCCCGAGTGGAAGGCGGTCCCGGCGGTCAGAGCGGGGCGCATCCTCCATCTGCCGGGTGACCTCTTCGGCCGCCCGAGTCCGCGGGCCGCCCAGGCGATCGCGGCGTTCGCGCGCCTCCTGAATACGGCCAAATGAAGTGGGGCGGGCTGGTGGGGGCGGCGCTCCTCACCCTGACGCTGGCCGTGGTCCTCGGCCCCACGCGGATCCCGTTGGGGGAGCTCGCGGGGTCCGAGATCGTGCGGGATCTGCGCGTCCCCCGGGCTCTCCTCGGGTTTCTGGTGGGCGGGTCCCTCGCCGTATCGGGCGCCGGCCTGCAGGCGCTGGTGCGCAATCCCCTCGCCGACCCGTTTCTCCTCGGGCTCTCGGGTGGGGCCGGCCTGGGCGCCGTCGGAGCCATCGCGCTCCGGCTCCCCGGCCCCTGGGCGCTCCCGATCGCGGCGTTCGCGGGCGCGCTGGCGGCGATGGCACTCGTGTACCGGCTGGCGCTCGTGAGCGGCGCCGCGCTCGATCCCCGCGTCCTCCTGCTCGCCGGAGTCGTGGTCGGCTCGTTCGCCGCGGCCATCACCACGGCCATCGTCTCGCTGTCCGAGGCCGAGCAGCTGCGGAACGCCTTCCTGTGGCTGTGGGGAGGATTGTCGGGCGCGTCCTGGACCACGGTGGGCGTCCTCGCGGTCTACCTCCCCCTCCCGCTGCTGCTCCTGCTCGGCTCGGCGCGGTCGCTCGACCTGATGGCCCTCGGAGACGAGCCGGCCGGCTACCTGGGCGCGGACGTCACCCGGGTCCGGCGGCGCGTGTACCTCGCGGCGTCCCTGCTCACCGCCGCCGCGGTCGCGGTGTCGGGAGTCATCGGCTTCGTCGGTCTCATCATCCCGCACGTGGGCCGGATGGGCTGGGGACACCGGCACCGGACCCTCCTCCCGGTGTCGTTCCTGGGCGGCGGGGTGCTCCTCGTGCTCGCCGACACCCTGGCGCGCACGGCCGTGGCGCCCCGCGAGCTCCCGGTGGGGATCGTGACGGCGCTGATCGGCGTGCCGGTGTTCGCGCTCCTGCTCCGGCGCTGGGTCCGGGCGTGATCCTCGAGCTCGACGGCGTCACCGCACGGTATCCCGGCGCGGAGCGGGACGCCCTCACCGGCGTGACCCTGGGCGTGGCCAAGGGCGAGCTGCTCGCGGTACTGGGGCCCAACGGCTCCGGAAAGACCACCCTGATCCGCGTCGCGCTGGGGGCCATGAAGCCGGCGGCCGGGGTGGCCCGCGTCTCGGGCCGGCCCGCGCACGAGTGGGACCGCCGGGCTCTGGCCCGCGTCGCGGCCGTCGTGACTCAGCGGGAGGAGACGGCGTTCCCCCAGCGGGTGCGCGACGCGGTGCTCTTGGGGCGGTACCCGCATCTTCCGCCCTTCACCGCGCCCCGCGCGGCCGACCGCGCCGCGGTCCGGGACGCGCTCGCCGCCTGCGACGCGGAGGACCTGGCCGGGCGCTGGATCGAGACGCTGTCCGGCGGGGAACACCAGCGGGTACGCCTGGCCCGGGCGCTGGCCCAGGAGCCGGAGCTCCTGGTGCTCGATGAGCCGACCGCCTCCCTCGACGTGCGCCACGAGATGGCGCTTTTCGAGCAGATCCGGAGCCTCGTGGACGCCCGCGGGCTCGCCGCACTGGTGATCACGCACCAGGTCAACCTGGCCGCCCGCTTCGCCGACCGCGTGGTGCTCCTGTCCGGTGGCGCACCGGCGGGGGCGGGGACACCGGCGAACGTGCTCACCCGGGAGACGGTCGAGCGGGTGTTCGACTGGCCGGTGGCGATCCAGTCGTTCGACGGTCGCCCGCAGATGGTGCCCCTGCGTCGTGTCCTTCCTTCCCATCGGAGCAGCTGATGCCGCGCTTCCCGCGTTTCCTGACGCTCGTCCTTCTCGCGGCTCCCGCCGCGGCCCAGACCCCGTCCGACACGTTCCGGCTCGCGCCGATCGTGGTCACCGCCACCGGCGTGCCGACGCCGGCCGACCGGTTGCCGGTGACCACGACGGTGCTCCGGGGCTCGGACCTCCGGGCCCGCGGGATACGGACGGTGTCCGACGCGTTGCGCCTGGTGCCGGGAGCCGCCGTGGTCGAGACCAACTCCTTCGGGTCGCAGACATCCGTGTTCCTGCGCGGCGGCGAAAGCGACTACACCAAGGTCCTGATCGACGGCGTCCCGCAGAATGCCCCCGGCGGCGCATACGACTTCGCCAACCTGTCCACCGACAACATCGACCGGATCGAGATCGTGAGCGGGCCCGTCAGCGTGCTGTACGGGTCCGACGCGGTGAGCGGAGTGGTGCAGATCTTCACCCGGAACGGCGCGGGCCCGTTGCGCGGCTCGGTGGCGGCACACGCCGGGACCTACGGGTCCGCGGACCTCTCCCTCGCCGCCGCCGGGGGCGGGGACCGCGCGTCGTTCTCCCTCGGCGCTTCGCGGTTCTCCTCGGACGGCACCTTGCCGATCAACAACGACTACCGGAATGCGACGCTGTCCGGGCAGGTCCGGCTCCGTCCCGACGACGCGACCCAGGCCACGCTGTCCCTGCGGTACGGCGACGCGCTGTATCACTTCCCCACGGATTACACGGGGGCGCCCACCAGCAAGTTCCAGCACCAGCTGGACCGCGGGCCCACGGCCGGGCTCGATCTCGCGCGCACCCTCTCGCCGGGGCTCGAGGTCCACCTCGCCGGCACCTGGCACCGCGACAACTACCAGTACTCGATCTCCCCGAACGACTCCGCCGATCTCGTGAACTTCCCCTACGCGAGCAGCGATTGGGTGACGCGCCAGGGGCTCGAAGGGCGGGCCGTCGCGCGGCTGTCCGCGGGGGACGTCCTGACTGCGGGCACGTCGTTCGAGCACGAGATGATGACCGGCACCACGCTGGATGGAACGCGGATGCGCGACGATGGGGCGGGTTTCGTCGAGATGGTCACCGGACTCGACCGGGCGCTGAGCTTCACCGTGGGCGCCCGGCTGGAGGACAACCAGCGCTTCGGGGCCTACGGGACCTATCGAGGCGGGGCGTCCTGGGCCGCGGGTCCGAATACCCGTCTCCACGTCTCCGCCGGCACCGGCTTCAAGGAGCCGAGTCTCTTCCAGAACTATGCGACCGGGTTCACGGTCGGCAATCGGAACCTGAGCCCCGAGCGTTCCCTGGCCTGGGAGGCGGGAGTCGACCGGGTGCTGGGCGCCGGCCTGGTGGGGCGGGTGACCTACTTCGACCAGCGCTTCCGCGACCTCATCGACTACGTCGCCACGCCGCCCGCCGGATCTCCGAACTACGCCAACGTTCCCGAGGCCTACGCCCGGGGAATCGAGGCCGGGCTCCGGGTGCGCGTGGCGGCCTGGGCCACGATTTCCGCGACGTACACGTATCTCCGGACCGGCGTCACGCGTGGCGACACGGGGAGCACGGCCGAGTTCCGCACCGGCGAGCCGCTCATCCGCCGTCCCACCCATTCCGCGACGCTCGGCGCGACCGCCGGTCTCCCCGGCGGGGGCAGCGCGGGCCTCCAGATGTCGTATGTGGGCCGCCGGGAGGACATCGATTTCACCGCGGGCCGGGTGTCGCTCCCGCCGTACGGCCGCGTCGATCTCTCGGCCCAGTATCCCCTTTCACGGGTGGTCCCGGGTTTCACCCTGGATGCCCGCGTGGAGAACGCGCTCGGCGCCCGTTACGACGAGGTCCTCGGCTTCCCCGCGCGGGGCCGCACCATAGTTTTCGGAGGCTCCTGGACCGTCGGTTCACCCTGACCGGGGATGGCGATGCGGGGAGGGACATTCTGGCTGGCGGTGGCACTCGCGCCCGGGTTCGTCGCGTGCTCGGATGCGTTGGAGCGATCCACGCCGGTGGGCCAGGAGATCGTGGTCCTGAACGCCCAGAGCCCATCCCTGACGCTGGTGAACGCGGGTGACTTCACCGTCACGGCGCTCGGGCTCCTCACGCCGGCGCCGGCCGCCCTGACCGTCGCCGGAAACGACCAGACGGTGCTCGTTCCCTCGGGAACCGGTGACGCGGTGCAGGTGCTCACCCTTGGCGCCGCGGGCCGGTCCACGTCCCTCGCCGCCGGCTCCGGCGCCACGGGCGTCGCCTTCCAGAACGACACCCTCGCCTGGATCGCCAATCCGGGCCTTGCCACCGTCACCCAGATCAACGTCATCACCGGCGACACCATCCGGAGCCTCGCGGTCGGGCCGCGACCGGTGGCGGTCGCGGTGGTCGGCGGGATGGTGTTCGCGGTGAACAGCAACGCGAACGGCGCCACCGTGCTGGGGCCGAGCACGCTGACGGGGTGGAAGACCGACGGCTCGGGCACCCCCGACACGGTGACCCTGACGGGGGTCGACGCCCACTACGTCGTCGTCGGCGACGACAGTCTGCTCTACGTCATCGAGCGCGGTGACAGCGGGAAGGCCGATGGGCGCTTGTCGGTGGTCGATCCGGTCGCGGGGCGGGAGGACGTCGTCATCAACGGCCTGGGGGAACGCCCGGGCGCCGGCGTGTTCCACCATTCGGGACGGCTCCTGGTCGCCTCCGCCGCGGAGGGGATCCTCGAGATCAATGCGCTCACCCGCACGGTGACCCGCGGCCCCGGCGCCGGCGTCAAGCCGGAAGGGAAGGGCCTTGTCGCGTTGTCGCTCGACAACCGGGGCCGGATCTACGCGGTCAACGACGGCGGCTGCGGGGCCTCGCCGGGGACCTTGTATGTGCTCGCCCCGCCACCCGACTACACGGTCGTGACCACCGTCGCGACGGGTCTCTGCCCGGTGGCCTCCACGGTCGCGGAGATGCCGCCGCAGTAGCTTTCCCGCATGGCTCTGGTCACCACGCCGGCGATCGTCCTCCAGACCTACCGCTACAGCGAAACCTCCAAGGTGGTTCGCCTCGCCACCCGGGAGCTCGGGGTGCAGAGCGCCATCGCGAAGGGCGTAATGCGCCCGAAGAGCCGCTTCGGCGCGGGCCTCGAGATTCTGGGGGAAGGGACCGCCCAGCTCTATTACCGCGAGACCCGGGATCTCCAGACGCTGGGGGAATTCGAGCTGGAGATTCTGCGGCACGACCTGGCCCGGGATCTGGGCCGGTTCGCGGGGGCGACGGCGCTGGCCGAGCTGATGCTGAAGGCGGCTCCGCCTGCCGCCCTGCCGGCCGCGTACGACACCCTGATCGCCGGGCTCGATGCGCTCGTCTCCGCTCCCGCGGCCGACGTCGACGCCGCGGCGATCCGGGCGCTGTGGCGACTCCTCGCGGTGCTCGGATTCGAGCCCGCGATCGTCTCCTGCGTCCGGGACGGCACGCCCCTCGAGCCGCACCCGTCCGCTCCGGTGCCGTTTTCGGCGTCCGAGGGGGGGGCGTTCTGCCCCGCCTGTGCCCCCGCCAATCCGCCGACGCGTCTGCCGCCCGGGGCCTACGAAGACCTGGTGGCGCTTGGCGCCCGCGACGGGGCTCTGCCCGTCCTGGACACGGCGCACGCCGCGGCGCACCGGCGCCTCGTGGTCCGGTTCGCCCGGTACCATCTGAGCGAGCCCGCATCCTTGCCGGCCCTCGACTTCTGGGAGCGCCGCCCGTGGTCCGCCACGTCGTAATCGGCACCGCGGGGCACATCGACCACGGGAAGACCGCTCTCGTGAAGGCCCTCACCGGGGTGGATACGGACCGGTGGGCTGAAGAGCAGCGGCGCGGCATCACCATCGACCTCGGCTTCGCCCCGTTGCCGCTCGATGCCGAGACCCAGGTGAGCGTGGTGGACGTCCCCGGACACGAGGGCTTTGTCCGAAACATGCTCGCCGGCGCCACGGGGATCGACGCCGCCCTCTTGATCATCGCGGCTGACGAGGGGCTCATGCCCCAGACCGAGGAACACCTCGCGATTCTGGAGCTCCTCGGGATTCGCCGCGGCGTTCCAGTCCTCACCAAGTCCGATCTCGTCGACGCCGAGTGGCTGGCCGCCCTCACCCCCGAGATCACCGAACGGCTCGGTCACAGCCCGATCCGGTGGGAAGCTCCGATCGCCACGTCGGCGGTCACCGGGGCGGGGCTCGGCGAGCTGCGGGCGGCGATCGGTCGGATGGCGCGGGACGTGGCCGACCGGCCGGACGCCGATCTGTTCCGGCTTCCCATCGACCGCGTCTTCACCCTCACCGGCGCCGGAACCGTGGTGACCGGATCCGTCTGGAGCGGCGGCGTGGGAGAGGGAGACGTCGTGCGAATCCTCCCGCTCGAGCGTGAGGTCCGGGTCAGATCCATCGAAGCCCACGGCGCGGCCGTGCCGCGCGCGGTCCCGGGGCGTCGCACCGCGCTCGCGCTGGTCGGCGTCGATCACGCCGAGGTGTCCCGGGGACACGTGGTGGTGACGGGCGACGGGTGGCGGGGGACCCACCGGATGGACGTCGCGGTGGAGATGCTCGCGTCGTTCGGACGACCGCTCACCGCGCGGGCGCGGGTCCGCGTCCATCTGGGCACCGCGGAGGTTCTGGCGCGCGTCACGCCGGCTGAGCCCGTTGCGCCGGGCGCCCGCGGAGTGGCCCGGCTCGCGCTGGAGGGTCCACTGGTGGCGCGCGGGGGAGACCGCTTCGTGCTGCGCAGTTACTCGCCGGTGACCACGATCGGCGGCGGCACCGTCATCGACCCCTTTCCCCCCGACGCCCCCCGGCGGCTCCGGCAGCGCCGCCTGTCGCTCGACGCGGACGCGGCCGCCCGTCTGGGCGGTTGGGTCCGCGAGTCGGGGTTGCTGGGGATTCTGGTTCGCGACCTTGCCGTGCGGCTGGGCATCGTCCCTGGTGAGGCGGCGGACGTCATCGCGCAGACGGGGAAAGGCGTACTTCGAGCAGGGGATCGGCTCGTCGGCCGGTCGGCGGCGGCGCAGGCGGCCGAGCATCTGCGGGACGCGCTGGACGGGCACCACTCGTCCCACCCCCTCGATCCCGGGATGTCCCTGCAGGCGCTGCGCGCCGGAATCGACGGGGGGAGCGACGAAGTGCGGGATCTGGTGCTCGACCTCGCGGCGCGGAAGGGATTACTGGAGATCGAGGGCGGCATCGTCCGGCGGCCGGGATGGCGCGCGGCGGTGGCGGCGCGGGCCGACGGCGACGGCGAGCGCATCGCGGCGCATCTCACCGCCGCCGAGTGGCGCGTGCCGACGGTGGAAGAGCTGGAGGGAGTGTTTCCGGGTCTCCCCCTGCGGGCGTTGCTCGCGCACCTCTCGCGTGCGGGAGGTGTAGTACAGGTCGACCAGAATCGGTTTGCGGCGCCCGGGGCGCTCGAGCGCTTCCAGCGGGCCCTCGAGGAGGTGATCCGCGAAGTCGGGCCGGTGACGCCGGCGGTCTTGCGGGACCGGTTGGGGCTGACCCGTAAGTACTTGATCCCGCTCCTGGAGTGGGCCGACCGGCGGGGGGTCACCAGGCGGGTAGGGGACGCCCGGGTCTTGACCGGCTTGACACCCCGGGAAAAGGCCACCTAAGTTCTTTCGTAGCTGCGGATTGAAGCTCGCATCGTGAAGAATCACGTCACCCAAAGGAGCAGGGTCTAACGCGCCTTCCTTGTTCGACAGGAGCCTCGATGAAGCGGTACGCCTGGGCAGTGTTGGGGCTCGGGCTGTGGGCTGTTCCGGTGGTCCGGGCCAGGGGGCAAGCGCCGCCCCGACCCACAGTAGAGCTGCGGCAGAATTACCCGAACCCGTTCAATCCTGCGACCACGATCCCCTTCGTACTCAGCGGGGATATGTTCGCGAACGGTCACCGGCCGACGGTTTCGCTGAAGATCTACAACGTGCTCGCCCAGCTGGTCGCGATCCCGATTCTTCAGGGTCCCGGTCAGCCACTCGACGGGCTGCAGGTGGACTGCGCCAATCCGTCCGGGTGTTCGTTCTCGGCGTATTGGGACGGGAACGTGCGAGGAGGCCAACAGGCCTCCTCGGGCGTGTATATCTACCAGCTGGTGGTGGACGGCCAGCGATTTACCAAGAAGATGATCATCATGAAGTGAACGGCGGGCCGGCCCGTCGACGGGGTGCGGATCTGCGGATCCGCACCCCGTTTCGTTTTCGGCTCAGGGGCCCCGCTTCAGCACGACGTACTTCACGTCGTCGGTGCCGATCCGCTTGAGCCAGTCGAGCAGGTCGGCGATCCGGTCCGGAGGCTGCACGCCGGGGGCGCCCACGAGCCGCCGCGTGATCCGCAGCACCCGCCCATCCTGCCGGTATTCGGCCGTGTAGCGGCCGAACACGCTCGAGGCGTCGACACTCGACGGCAGCTGGGCCGCCCACCCCGCGGGCAGGGTGACCTCGAGGGTCGACGATTCCTCGTGCGGAGCGCCGACGCTGCCCCAGAAATCGATCGGGAAGCGCCGGGGACCACGGGCCGCGAGGTCCGTGACCAGGTTGGGGGTCGCGTAGTCGTGCAGCGGCAGCGTGAGGATGTCGGTGGCGCCCGATTGCGACGCGGGGTGCCCGCCGTGGAACGTCACCGCCACGTAGGGGCGCGCGCTCCAGTCCCGGCCGTCGAAGGTCTGCAGGGAATCGGACACGGCGTCCGGCACCACCTCCGCCGCGATGCGTTGGGCCAGCCGGGCCCGATCGCTGTCGTCGATCTCGTTCGAGAACGCGTTGCGCAGGCCGTACTGGCGGGTCCCGGTCTGCAGCTCCGAATAGCGCCCCTGCAGGGATCCGTCCGGCGAGAGCTCGCCCACCAGCAAGTCGTCGTCCCGGTTCGCGCCGATGGAATCCTTGGGGAAGGTCACCTGCTCGGCCGTGCCGTCGGGACGCACCAGCAGTCCGAACTGACCCTGCTCGGCGGGAGGGAGCGAGCCGTAGGGCGTGAGGTCACTCGTGAGATCGACGAAGAGATAGCCACCCCAGGGCCGCTGCACGGCGGCGATCATGTGATCGAAGGCGCTGATCGTCGGCACCGAGCGGTCGACGCCGCCACCCGCGGAGAGCAGGACCGGAAAGGCCCGGAGTCCGAGATGACGGGCGACGGCCACGAACAGCGTCGCCTTGTCCTTGCAGTCGCCGTACTTGGTGGTCAGAACGTCCGCGGGGAAGCGCGGTCGGTAGCCCCCGATGCCGAGCGAGAGCGAGACGTAACGGAAGTCCTGCGCCACCCAGCGGGCGGCGTCCCGCAGCGTATCGTCCTCGGTCCTGGCCCCGTCCAGCTGGGTCTTCAGGGCCGAGTCCACCGCCGGAGTCAGGGTGAAGCGGTCCCGGGACAGCTTCGCGTACCACTGCGCGATGTCGTTCCAGGTCAGCGGGGCCGCGACCTCGATGGTCTGCACGACGCCGTTGGAGTCGGCCATGAACGGCTCGGCGTCCCAGGGCTGGACTTCGGCCGTCGCCCAGGTGTAGACGGCCCGGCCGTTGGCGCGGGTCACCGTGCGCGCGAACGTCAGATTCCGCTCTTTGATCGTGGGCTGCATATCGGCGGGAAGATCGACCAGGTAGCGGGACCGCCGCACCAGGCGTCCCGTGGTCACCCGCCAATTGTTGCGGAAGTCCCCCGGCATCACGGGGGCGGTCGTTTCGATGGTATAGCTGTAATCGACGATCGTGTTGGGCGCGACCCCGCCCAGCGACACGCGGCGCTCCCGGACATCCGAATAGACCGGAGCCTCCTGGGCCACGGGCGCAATCCCCTCCTGCTCGTGGACCGGCTTGTCGCTGATGATCTTGCCGTCCGGCGAGAGCACGCGCAGCCAGTTGATGGTGAGCCGCTCCCGGCTCGAGTCGTAATCGAACGATTGCTCCCCGAAGCGTTCGGCGGCCTCGCGCGTGAACACCTGGACCACCTGGCGGTAGGTGCGCGACCCGGTGCCGTCGTGATTGTACCGGACCACCCCGTCGTCCAGCAGCAGCACGTAGTCCTGGCCCTTGTACGCGGCCGGATCGACCGCCAGGCGGTAGATCGAGTCGTCTTTGACCGAGGGATCGCCGGCCGGGGTGATGTGGGGGGCCTGTGCGGCGAGGGGCACCGCGAACGCCAAACTGAGGAAGGGAAGCAATCGAGCCACGACGGGATACTCCGAATGAGAGGTCTTTCGAATAATACGCCGAAGAGGCCCAAGTCATTCCAAGGCCTGAAGAAGCCGTTTTGACTTACCCCCTGCCCATCTGACACCTTTCTTCGGGTACGGAGGTTGCCCAGACACTAGGCATGATTCGCCCCGAACGATTGACGGTAAAGGCCGCCGAGGCACTCCAGCAGGCGGCCGCCGACGCCCGAGCCCGCGGAAATCCCGTGGTCAACGACGCCCACTTGTTCCACGCCCTGTTGGGGCAGGACGAGGGGGTGGTGGCGCCGCTACTCCAGAAGGCCGGCGTCAACGTGGCCCAGCTCAAGGGGGACGTCGAGCGGGAGATCGGCCGGTTCCCCAAACAGTCGGGGGCGGGGAGCGAGCCCACGGTTTCCCGCGAGCTTTCGCAGGCGTTCGACCGCGCGGACCGCGACGCCCAGGAGCTGGGCGACGCCTACATCTCCACCGAGCACTTGCTGCTGGCGCTGGCCGAGGAGAAGGGCACGACGGCCCGGCAGCTCCTGTCGGCCGCCGGTGTGGAGCGGAAGGATCTGCTGGCGGCGCTCGAAGCGGTCCGCGGCACGCACCGGGTTACGGACCAGGAGCCCGAGCAGAAATACCAGGCTCTGGAGCGCTTCACGCGCGACCTGACGGCCGTGGCCCAGCGGGGGAAACTCGATCCCGTCATCGGACGGGACGAGGAAATCCGCCGGGTGATCCAGGTGCTCTCCCGCCGCACGAAAAACAATCCCGTCCTGATCGGGGAGCCGGGCGTCGGCAAGACCGCCATCGTCGAGGGTCTGGCCCAGCGGATCGTGCACGGGGACGTGCCCGAGTCCCTCAAGCGCAAGCGGCTGCTGGCGCTCGACATCGGACAGTTGATCGCCGGCACGAAATACCGGGGCGAATTCGAAGAGCGCCTCAAGGCGGTGCTGAAGGAGATCACCGGCGCCGAGGGGCACTTCATCGTCTTCATCGACGAGCTCCACACCCTGGTGGGAGCCGGAGGCGCCGAAGGCGCCGTGGATGCGTCGAACATGCTGAAGCCGGCGCTCGCGCGGGGGGAGCTGCATGTCGTGGGCGCCACCACGCTGGACGAGTACCGCAAGTACATCGAGAAGGACGCGGCGCTCGAGCGGCGGTTCCAGCCCGTGTTCGTGGGGGAGCCTTCGGTCGAGGACACCATCGCGATCCTGCGGGGATTGAAGGAACGCTACGAGGTGCACCACGGCGTGCGGATCACCGACGGCGCGCTGGTGGCCGCGGCCACGCTGTCCCACCGCTACATCGGCGACCGTTTCCTGCCGGACAAGGCCATCGACCTGGTGGACGAGGCCGCGAGCCGGCTCCGGATCGAGATCGATTCGCTGCCGCAGGAGATCGACGAAGTCGAGCGGAAGATCGTGCAGCTGGAAATCGAGCGGGCCGCCCTCGCCAAGGAAAAGGACGCGGCGTCCAAGGAGCGCCGGAAGGGCGTGGACGCCGAGCTCTCGGCGTTGCGCGAGCGGTCGACGGGCATGAAGGCGCAGTGGCAGGCCGAGAAGGAGGCCATCGGCGGGCTGCAGGCGAAGAAGGCGCAGCTCGAACAGCTCCGCGGGGAGGCCGATCAAGCCACGCGGCGGGGCGACCTCCAGAAGGCCGCCGAGATCAGCTACGGCCGGATCCCGGCGCTCGAAAAGGAGATCACCACCTCCGAGAAGCGG
Source organism: Gemmatimonadales bacterium (assembly GCA_035505915.1). GTDB lineage: Bacteria > Gemmatimonadota > Gemmatimonadetes > Gemmatimonadales > GWC2-71-9 > 40CM-2-70-7. Next base: position 102,373 of record DATJQI010000054.1, read on the forward strand.
CTCGGGGAGCTGCAGAAGACCGTCCAGTACCTGAAGGAAGAAGTGGACGCCGACGACATCGCCGAGATCGTGGCCAAGTGGACCGGGATCCCGGTGACCCGGATGCTCGAGTCCGAAAAGCAGCGGCTCACCAAGCTCGAAGCGGAGCTCGGCCACCGCGTCATCGGGCAGCCCGAGGCCCTCGCGGCCGTGGCCAACGCCGTGCGGCGGGCGCGGGCGGGGCTGCAGGACCCGCACCGGCCCACCGGCTCCTTCATTTTCCTCGGCCCCACGGGCGTGGGGAAGACCGAAACCGCGCGGGCATTGGCCGAGTTCCTGTTCGACGATGAACGGGCGATGGTGCGGCTCGACATGTCCGAGTACATGGAGAAGCACGCCGTGGCGCGGATGATCGGCGCGCCCCCCGGCTACGTGGGGTACGACGAGGGCGGCCAGCTCACCGAGGCCATCCGGCGTCGGCCCTACGCCGTAGTGCTCTTCGACGAGATCGAGAAGGCGCATCCGGACGTGTTCAACGTCCTGCTCCAGATCCTGGACGAGGGGCGCCTGACGGACTCCCAGGGGCGCACCGTGGACTTCCGGAACACGGTCCTGATCATGACCTCGAACATCGGGTCACAGGACATCCTGGAGATGGGGACCGCCAACTGGGCGCAGGTCGAAGCGAAGGTCCTCGACCTGCTGCGCCGGGCGTTCAAGCCCGAGTTTCTGAACCGGGTGGACGACACGATCATCTTCCGGCCCCTGTCGGAGGCGGACATCACGCGGATCGTGGACGTCCAGCTCCGGCGGTTCGAAGGGCTTCTGGCGGAACGGAAGCTCACCCTGGAGGTGACGCCGGCGGTGAAGCAGCTGCTCGTGGCCGAAGGGTACGACCCGGTCTACGGCGCCCGGCCCCTCAAGCGGGCGATGCAGCGGTTGCTGCAGAACCCGCTGGCGCTGGCCGTGCTCGAGGGCACCTACGCGGAGGGGGACACCATCCGGGCGGACCGCGGCAAGGACGGGGAGATCACGTTCGCCAAGGTGCCGGGTGGTTCACGAAAGTGACCGGCGCGGGATGAATCACGCGATCGATTGGGCGCGGCTCGCCCAGTCGATTGACGAAGTCCCGGTCGGCGCGGCGGTCCTGAAGGACGGACAGCTGGTGGCCGGCGCGCATAACGAGACCGCAGGGCTGAAGGATCCGACCGCGCACGCCGAGCTGCTCGCCGTGCAGCGATCGCTCCGGATGCTCGACGCGGACCGCTTGACCGGCTGTACGTTGTACGTGACCCTCGAGCCCTGCGCGCAGTGCGCGGGCGCCATCGTGCTGGCCAAGGTCGACCGGGTGGTCTTCGGGGCGTACGACGACAAGGCGGGGATGGCGGGGTCCGTGGAAGACCTCCTCCGCCATCCCCGCCTGAATCATCGTCCCGAGGTCATCGGCGGAGTGGACGCCGAGACCTGCGGGGCGCTCTTGAAGGGATTCTTCGCCTCGCGGCGCTAGGGCTTCGGCGCCGCGCGGCTTTCGATCCGCTCGATCAGCTTCACCACCTCGTCCCGCAGGCGCTTCAGCGCCGGCAGCACTTTGGGCTCGAGCTCCCGCTCGAGGTCCTTGCCTTCGTCCAGAATGTCCTGCAGGAGCCCCCGGAAACGGTCTCCCAGCTCGCGCCAGGTGGGCGTGGGCTCGACTTCGTGCACGTCGGTATTGGGTGCCTTGGTGGGCAGGGTGTTCATCGTGCCTCCTTGTTACCGACCTGACGCCGCCGGGGGACCGGGAGTTTCGCGGGGTGTGCCGCCGGCCTCTCGCTACCCCGGGCGCGCGCCCGGGGTTCGCGTAGCGCTAAGCGCGGACGGCCTCCGGGATCTTGTCGATGGCTTGGTCGAGCTGATCGTCGGTGACATACGGTGCGGGGCCGAGCCGGAGGAGGTCGTGGCGGGCGTCCGTGAAGATGCCGTGAGCGCGCAAGGCGCGGGTGATGGCGCCCGCGGCAGGCGCGCGGAGCGCCAGAAATCCCGCGATGCCGTCGAGGCGCGGTGCGTACCGGGTGATGGTCTTGGGGTCGAGCCCGAGCGCGTCGAACCCCTGGGCGAGCCGGGCGACCTGGCGTTGATTCAGCTCCCGCAGGCGCTCGGGCGTGAGCTGCTGGTCCGTGAAGAACTGGAACACCCGGGCGGCGCGATAGTGACTGGTCGGATCGTAGGTGGAGCCCGCGAACCGCGCCGGGCCCGATCCGTACGTCACGGTTCCCGCCGTCTTCGCCTCCAGCATCTCGAACTCGCTGTACCACCCCGTGATCACCGGGCGCATGGTACAGTCGGCGGGGAACCGGAGAAAGCAGTTCCCCTCACCCAGCTGGCAGTACTTGTATCCGCCCCCCAGAACGTAGGCGGCGGTCAGCCCGTTCGTGGGGAGGGAGAACGGAACGGCGTTCAGCGCGTGATAGGCGTCGATCAACACTTCGGCGCCGACGCGCCGGCAGGCCCCGGCCAGTTCCGCCAGTCCCGGAACGATCTCCGCGGTCTCGAAGAGCACGGCCGATACGAGGACCGCGGCGGTGCCCGCCGTGGCCTCACCGATCAGGCGTTCCGTCAGGGTCGCGACGGGGTGGGCGGGCACGTGGACCACCGCGATGCCCTCTTCTCCCAGGCGGTCGAGCTGGCGGCGCAGGGAGTGGAACTCCGCGTCCGTCGTGACCAGGCGGGGGCGCGTCCGCAGCGGCAGGCCGGAAAGGAAGCGAATCAAGAGGTCGTGGGTGCTCGCCCCCAGGGCGATCCGGTCCGGGTCGTCGGCCAGGAGGCGGGCGAACCCCTCCCGCACGGCGCGCGCCTGCGCGAACGCGCGCTCCCACTTCTCGTCGACCAGTTCGGCGGCGTCGGCCCACGCCCGCGCCTGGCCCTCGAAGCCCGCGTCGGGCCAGGCCTGGTGCGAGTGCCCCGTCAGGAGGACCCGTTCGGTGACCCGGAAGCGGGCGTAGTGCGGGGCCAGGGCCGCGGGATCGATCACAGCTCGGTGCGGATGGCCCAGAGGTCGGGGAACGCGGCCCGGTTCAGCGTAGTCGCCAGGTATTCGGCGCCCGACGATCCCCCGGTGCCGCGGCGGGTGCCGATGGTTCGCTGAACCATCTTCACGTGCCGATACCTCCACTCCTGGAGGCCCTCGTCCAGGTCGACCAGCCGCTCGCAGAGCGAGGCCAGGCCCGATTCGGTGCGGTAGATCTGGATCAGGATCTGCTGAACCGCGGCGGAGGGCTCGATCGGCGCGGTCAGGTCCCGACGGGCCGGCACGGCGTGGCCGTTCCGGGCGAGGCAGGCGAGGAACGCATCCCAGAGCGTGGGCGCCGCGAGCCGGCGCTCGATGGCCTTCCGGGCCGGGCTGCCCGGCGTGTAGCGGGCGAGCGCGGCCGGATTCCGGACGCCGAGAATGCACTCGAGCTCGCGGAACTGATGGGACTGGAATCCGCTCCCCGACTCGAGGCGGTCGCGAAAGGAAAGGAACTCGAGGGGCGTCATCGTTTCCAGGATGTCGATCTGCGCGACCAGCACCTTGAGGATGGTGAGGATCCGCTTGAACGTGTGGCCGGCGCGGGCCTGGTCGTTGGCACGGAGCAGCCGCTCGAGGTAGTCGAGCTCGTGGAGCAGCTCCTTGAACCAGAGCTCGTAGACCTGGTGGATGACGATGAACAGGATCTCGTCGTGCTCAGGGCCGTCCGAGAGCGGCTGCTGCAGGGACAGGAGCTCGTCGAGCTTCAGGTAGCTGGAATACGTGACCGCCATTGGGGTTCCGGGTCAGGAATGAGGAGAAAGTAGCACTTCACCGAGGTGCGTTCGCCGACTAGAATGTAGGCGATCGTATTGCCTGGGCGCCTGGGCGTCTGCGCGTCCAGGCGCCTGGTAGTCTGGACGGGTGGCCGAGAGGCTTATGGCACACGCCTGGAAAGCGTGTAAACGGGAAACCGTTTCGTGGGTTCGAATCCCACCCTGTCCGTCAAGACGAGGGACCAGGGGGCAGGATGCAGGGTCAGGAACGGCAAAGGCTAGACGCACAGACGCGCAGTGGCGTGCCGGACTGAGGAAGCAGGCGGTTCCTGGCACACTGTTTTCCATCCGTGCGTCCGTGCGTCTAGGTTTAAAGTCTGTAAGCTGGTGACTTCCTGCTGACTCCCAGCATTCAGGACAGGTGCCCGAGTGGCTGAAGGGGCCGGTCTCGAAAACCGGTAAGCCGGCAACGGTTTCGTGGGTTCGAATCCCACCCTGTCCGTCCGCAGTCGCGCAGTCGTCCGCCACCCGGAGGTCTCCGTGGTCTCCATCGCAGCGCTCTGGCTTCCCATCGTCCTGTCCGCGGTGCTGATCTTCATCGTCAGCTCGATCATCCACATGATGTCGCCGTGGCACAAGAACGATTACCCGCTCCTGCCGAATCAGGATCAGATTCAGGACGCGCTGCGGCCGTTGAACATCCCCCCCGGGGACTACTTCATCCCCCGCCCGGCGAGCCGCGAGGACATGAAATCCGCGGCGCACGCGGAGAGGCTCAAGCGGGGCCCGATCGTGGTGTTCACGGTCATCGGCGGGTTCAGCATCGCCCGGAACATGATCTCCTGGCTGGTCTATCTCCTGGTCGTGGGCGTCTTCGCGGCCTACGTGGCGGGGCGGGCCCTGCCGGCGGGTTCGCCGTACCTCTCCGTGTTCCGGTTCGTGGGCGTGACCGCGTTTCTCGCCTACACCCTGGCGCTCTGGCAGATGAGCATCTGGTACGCCCGCTCCTGGGTCACGTCGTTCAAGGTCACGGTGGACGGCCTGATCTACGGTCTGTTGACGGCGGGCGTGTTCGGATGGCTGTGGCCGAAGTGAAACGAATCGCCGGGCCGGGCGTAGAGGGGCTGATATGACTCAGACTCCGCCTCCGTCGCTGCCGCAGATCCCGATCGACTGGAACATGTTCGTCAACGACACCTTGGCGCCGCTGATCGCGGTCGTGGTGATCGGCGTCGGCATGGTGATCGCACTCCGCGTGATCATGAAGTCGCCGGTCGGGGAGGCCTGGGCCGAGCGGATCCGCCGGAAGACGCGCGCGAAATTCGGAGAGCCCGGCGCCCTGAGCGGCGAACAGGCCGCCATCCAGATCGAGGCGGTGCAGGATCAGATGGGCCGGATCGAGGCCCACCTGTCGGAGCTGACCGAACGCATCGACTTCACGGAACGCATCCTCGCCAAGCAGCGGGACCCGAACGCCATCGGGCCGGGCCGCTAGATGAAGCGGGGCTTGTAGCGGTCCAGGCTTTCGTACTGGTCGGGCCACTCCACGGTCCAGCCCAGCTCGCGGGCCGCGTGGCGGGTCCAGTACGGATCCCACAGGTGGGCGCGGGCCAGCACACAGAGGTCGGCCCGGCCCGCCGCGAGGATGGTGTTCACGTCGGTGTAGGAGCTGATGTTGCCGACGGTCATCACCGGCAGGCCCGCCTCGTGCCGGATCCGGTCCGCGAAGGGAGTCTGGTACAGGCGACCGTAGACCGGCTGCTGGTCGGGCACCGTCTGCCCGGCTGAAACGTCGATGATGTCGCACCCGTGGGCCTTGAGCAGCCGGGCGACCTCCACCGCGTCATCCGATTCCATCCCCCCCGGCGCCCAGTCCACCGCCGAGATCCGGACCGACATCGGCTTCCGCTCGGGCCAGACCTTCCGGACGGCGTCGAATACCTCGAGCGGGTACCGCATCCGCGCCGTGAGGCTTCCGCCGTACTCGTCGCGCCGTCGGTTGGTGAGCGGGGAAATGAAGCTCGCGAGCAGATAGCCGTGCGCGCAGTGGAGCTCCAGCAGATCGAATCCGGCTTCGTCGGTCATGCGCGCGGCGCGGACGAACTGGTCCCGGACCTGATCCATGTCCCGCCGGTCCATTTCTTTGGGGACCGGGCTTTCGGGGAAGTACGGAATCGCGGACGCCGCCAGCACCGGCCAGCCGCCCGATTCGAGCGGCAGCGAGTCGCCTTCCCACAGCTTCTTCGTCGAGCCCTTCCGCCCCGCGTGGGACAGCTGCATCCCGATCTTGGACCGGCTCGCCCCATGGACGAAGTCCACGATCCGCCGCCAGGCGGTCACGTGCTCGGGCTTGTACATCCCGGTGCATCCCGTCGAGATCCGGCCCTCGCGGCTCACGTCGGTCATCTCGGTCATCACGAGACCGGCGCCGCCGATCGCCCGGGTCCCCAGGTGTACCAGGTGCCAGTCGTTGGGGGTGCCGTCCTCCGCCGAGTATTGGCACATCGGGGAGACCACGGAGCGGTTCTCGAGCAGGAGGCCGCGGAGCCGGAACGGGGTGAAGAGGGGCGGGGGAACCGGCTCGTCGGGAATGGAGACGCCGGCGTCCGCGGCGGCTCGCTTCGCGAACCAGCGGTCCACCCCCGCCACGAACCGCGGATCACGGACCTTCAGGTTGTCGTGGGTGATCCGAAGAGACCGGGTGAGGAGGTTGAATCCGAACTGGACCGGGTCGAGGTGCATGTACCGTTCGGTGTCCTCGAACCACTGCAAACTGACCTGGGCCGCGCGCTGGAGGCTCTCCACCAGCGGGCGCCGTTCGGCCTCGTAGCCGGCCAGGGCCTGGTCGAGCGCGCCGCCGGCGCCGAGGTGCCGGGCCAACACGATGGCGTCCTCCATCGCGAGCTTGGTGCCGGACCCCACCGAGAAGTGCGCGGTGTGGGCCGAGTCTCCGATCAGGGCGATGTTGCCGTGATGCCAGCGGGCGTTCCGCACCGTGCCGAACTGCCGCCAGATCGACCGGTTCTGCTCGAGGCGGTGGCCGGCCAGCTCGTCCGCGAACAGCGCCTCGCAGAACGCGATGGTCTGCTCCTCGGTGGCGCGGTCCAGGCCGGCGGCGCGCCACGTCTCCTCGCGTGCTTCGACGATGAACGTCGAGTGGCCCTTCTCATACTGATAGGCGTGCACCCGCCAGAGCCCGTGCCGGTCGTGCTTGAAGTAGAACGTGAAGGCGGGAAAGGGACGCGTGGTGCCGAGCCAGACGAAGCGATTGGGGCGGAGATCGATGGTCGGGCGGAAATGCTCGGCGAACCGGTCCCGGATCACGCTGTTGGCGCCGTCGGCGGCGAGGACGAGATCGGCGTCGGGGAACGCGGTCGGATCCGACACCTCGCGGCCGATCTCCACGCGCACCCCGAGCCCACGGGCCCGTTCGGCCAGGATCGCGAGCAGGGCGCGCCGGGAGAGCCCGGAGAACCCGTGGCCGGTCGAGGAGATGACGCTCCCCCGGTAGTGCACGTCGATGTCGTCCCAGTGGGCGGAGGCTTTCGCCATCGCCGCGAACGTCTCCGGATCGGCCGCCTGAAGGTTCTCCTGGGTCGCTTCGGAGAAGACCACGCCGAACCCGAACGTGTCCTCCAGCCGGTTCCGTTCCACCACGAGGATGTCGTGGGTCGGATCGGCCTTCTTCATCAGGATGGAGAAGTAGAGGCCGGCGGGACCTCCGCCCACCGAAACGACCTTCACGCCTCGCCTCGATGCTTCTTGATGAGATGGCCGGCGATGACGAGGTGCTGGATTTCGGTGGTGCCCTCGTAGATCCGCAGCGCCCGGATGGACCGATAGAGGCGATCGACGGGATGCTCGGCCAGGACGCCGCGCCCCCCCAGGATCTGGACGGCGTCGTCGATGATGCGTTGGGCCGCTTCGGTGGCGAACGCCTTGGCCATCCCGGCCTGGAGCGTGATCCGGTCGGCCCCCTGGTCTTTCTCCCACGCGGCTTCATAGACCAGCAGGCGGGCGGCGGCGAGCTCCGTCGCCATCCGGGACAGCTTTTCCTGGATGAGCTGGAAGTCGGCCAGCGGTCTGCCGAACTGCCGGCGGGTCGTGGCGTGGTCGAGGGCCTCGGACAGCGCTCGTCCCGCCATCCCGCACGCCGCCGCGCCGACGGTGGGGCGCAGCCGATCGAGCGTCCCGAGCCCGGTCTTGTATCCCTCACCCTCGGCGCCCAGCCGGTTGGCGGCCGGTACCCGGCACCCCGTGAAGGACACCTCCCCGAGTGGGTGCGGGGACGAGAGCACGAGGGGACGGACGAAGCGGCACCCGGGCAGGTCGGCGGGCACGACGAAGCAGGAGATTCCCTTCGACCCCTGCGCCGGATCGGTGCTCGCGAACACGGCGTAGTAGTCCGCGATCCCCGCGTTCGAGATCAGGGTTTTCCCGCCGTCCAGGACGTAGTCGTTCCCCTCGCGCCGGGCCGTGGTGCCCATCGCGGCGACGTCGGAGCCGGCTTCGGGTTCGGTCATCGCGAAGCCCGCCATGGCCCGTCCCTGGAGCGCCGGGGTCAACCAGCGCGCTTTCAGGTCGGCGCTTCCCCCCAACAGCACGGGGAGTGAGCCGAGGGCCTGGAGCGCGAAGACGGCGTCGGCGAGGGGAGAGGCGGCGCCCAGGGCTTCACGGATCAGGCAGCAGGCGCGCCAGTCCTGGTCGCCGATCGGCGCGAGCCACCCGCCGGCTCCGAGTCGTTTGAGGATCTCTCTGGCCTGCAGGCGGGCGGCGCCGTCGTCCGGGGGGGCGGGGAGGGTGGCGATGTCGCGGGCGGCGAACGCCGCCACGCGGGCCGCCAGGTCCAGGTGCCGCGGATCGAGGAAGGCCCGGATCGGCTTCGGATCGGGCAGCGGCGTCACTCGAAGCGTGCCTCGCGCTTGGCTTTGAACGCCTCATAGGCCTCGCGGAAGTTCGGCCGCTTCATCAAGTCGGCCTGCACGCGGGCCTCCAGCTCGAGCGCGGCCTCGAGCTCCATCGCCGCCTCGCGGTTCAACGCGTCCTTGGTCACGCCGAGGGCTTCGGACGGCCCGCGGGCGAGCCGGGCCGCGAATCCCCGGGCTTCGGACAGCACGTGGTCCGCCGGAACGACTTCGTTGTACAGGCCGATCTCCTGCGCGCGACGGGCGTCGATGAAGTCGCCGGTCATGAGGAGCTCCGTGGCCCGTCCGAGGCCGACGAGGCGGGGCAGGAGCCAGGCCGCCCCCATGTCCGCGCCCGACAGCCCGACGCGCGTGAAGAGGAAGGCGATCTTGGCGGTCTCCGCCGCGATGCGGACGTCGCAGGCGGCGGCGATCACCGCTCCCGCGCCCGCCACGGTGCCGTTCAGGGCGCCCACGATGGGGCGGCGGCAGCGCCGCATGGCGAGGATCAGATCGCAGGTGAGGGTGGTGAACGCGAGGAGACCCGCTTCATCGAGGGCGAAGAGCCGGCCGATGATATCCTCGACGTCGCCGCCGGAGCAGAAGGCGCGTCCCGCCCCGGTGATCACGATGGCCCGCACTCCGGGCTCGGTGTCCAGGGCGCGAAACGCGTCCCGCAGCTCTTCGTAGACCTTGAAGGTGAGGGCGTTCAGGCGGTCGGGCCGGTTGAGCGTGATGGTGGCCACCCCACTCGCGGCGTCGTGCTGATAGAGGAAGGAGACGGCGCTGAGCGTCACGGGATCACCGCCGTCGCTTCGATCTCCACCACCGCCGCCTGATCGACCAGGGCGCTGACCTCCACGAGGGCCATCGCGGGGTAGTGTTTCCCCATCGCGCGCCGGTGGACCTCGCCCAGTGCCTGCAGGTTCGCGAGATATGCGTCGCGGTCGGTCACGTAGACGGTCATCCGGCCGATGTGTTCCGGGCCGCCACCGGCGGCCCGCACCACCGACAAGACCTGGTCGAGCGCCTTCGCCCACTGCGCGGTCAGCCCGCCCACCCCCGGCGCGGTCTGGCCCGCCACGAAGAGGACGCGGCCCCCCGCCGGACCCAGCATCCCGTTGTTCCAGCCCCTCGGCCGCCCGGGCGGGTCGGGATTGATGATGTCGAAGCTCACGCCGGCCCTTTCCCGTCGAGCAGGATGGCGGCGCCATTTTCGCCGCCCGTGCAGGTCCGGAGCACGGCCCGCGCCACCTCGTCCGCCGTGATCAGGCGGGTCTGGCCGGAGTGGGCGAGCACCGCCGCGAGGGCCTCCGGGTGCGATTTGCCGGTGGTCTCCATGATCCGCTCCAGCGAGTGCTCGGTCATCGACGTGTCGACGTAGCCGGGGCACACCGCGTTCACCGTCACGCCGGACCCCTCCACCTCGGCCGCCACGGAGCGGGTGAACCCGACCACCGCGTGCTTGGCCGCGCTGTACGCGGCGATGTACTTGGCGCCCGCCAGGCCGGCGACGGACGCGATGTTCACCACCCGGCCCCAGTGCCGCTCCAGCATGCCCGGCAGGAACGCCTGGGTGCAGAGAAAGGTACTCGTCGCGTTCACCGCCAGGAGACGGTTCCACTCGTCCAGCGTGGTTCGTTTGAGCGGCGCGGACGAAGACGATCCGGCGTTGTTGATGAGGATGTCGACGTCGCCCAGAAACTCCCGGGCGGCGCGGACCAGCGCGTCGACGCTGTCCGGACGGGTGACGTCCGCGACGGTGGCGCTCGCGCGATGTCCCTGCGCCCGCAGCTCGGCGGCGACGGCGTCCACCTCCGGCCGGCTGCGGGCCGCGACCAGCACCCCCACGCCGGATGCGGCCAGCGTCCGCGCCACCGCGGCGCCGATCCCCCGGCCGCCGCCCGTGATCACCGCGCACTTGCCCGCGAGGTTCACCGGGGCATCACCTCCAGGACCGCCTCGGCCAGGATCGCGCCGAGCACGGCGATGGTCTCCCGTCCCTCGGCGGGCGTCGCTTCCGCCGGAGCGCCGAAGTAGGCGTCGGGCCCTCCCGCGGCCGTGAAGGTGGCCTGGCCCGAGCCGATGGCGGCGGTGAGTGAGCGCGGGTTGGCGGGGAGGCTCCGCGCGGATGCGCGGACCAGATCGGGGCGCGCCGCCATCACGATGGACGTTTCGTACCGGCCGGCGTGACAGGCTCCGCTCCGGAACTCCGGCGTCAGTCGCTCGGCCAGCGCCCGCCGGGTCAGGTCCGGGAAGACGATGGTCGCCTCGGACGTCCCCGCGGCCTCCCGCAGCGCCCGCACCTGGGCGGGGTCGAAGTGCGCGTTCGCCAGCGCGAGCACGCGGATGCCGTGGCGGACCAGACTGGAGGCGATGCCGCGGACGGTGCCGGACAAGGCCTCCGGATCGAGTGAGACCGTGCCCGGGAACTCGGCGGCGAAGGGCGCGGGGGTGTAGGAGAGCGGCGGCAGGAGCAGCGGGTCGAGCCCGCGCGCCGCGAGGCGCTCCGCTCCGGCGCGCGCCATCGCCTCCGCGATGATCACGTCGGTGCCGAGGGGGAGGTGCGGCCCGTGTGCTTCCAGCGCCCCCAGGGGCAGGATGGCCACGACGCGGCCGCGATCCAGGGCGGCCACGTCGGTCCAGGACAAGTCGCTCAGCGCGCGGGCCGGCACGGTTGACCCGAGCCCTCCGGGGGCGACATTCTCTTCCTCATGGCGTTCGAACCTCCCGAGCGGTTCAACATCGCGGACTATTTCCTGGGGGCGCGCCTCGCCGAGGGCTTGGGGGGGCGGCCGGCGCTGATCACGGACCGGGGCACGAGCACCTACGCCGACGTCGAGCGCCGGGCGGGAGCGTTCGCGCAGCTGCTCTCGGACGCCGGCATCCTGCCGGAACAACGGGTGATCCTCGCGCTTCCGGACGGCGCCGACTTCGCGGCCGCGTTGTTCGGCATCCTCAAGATTGGCGCCGTGGTGGTGATGGTCAACCCGCAGCTCGCGGCGGAGCAGATCGCGTACCTCTACTCCTACACGCGGGCGACGGCCGCCCTGGCGGCGGGGCCCGGCGCCGACTCGTTCGCGGCCGCGGCCGCCGGCGTACGGACCCTCAAGACGCTCATCCGGGTCGACGAGCCGGCGACGCAGAGCCGCCTCGACTCGGCGTCCGGCGCGGTCCCGTCCTTTCCGACCCACCGCGACGACCCCGCGATCTGGCTCTTTTCCGGCGGGACCACGGGACAGCCGAAGGCGGTGGTGCAGACGCACCGGTCGTACGCGAACACCACGGAATGCTACGCCAAGGGCGTCCTGGGATACCGCGCCGACGACGTCACGATCGCGGTGCCCAAGCTCTTCTTCGGATACGCGATGGGCGCGAACCTCTTCTTCCCGTTCGCGGTGGGGGCCCGCGCGATCCTGTTCGAGGAGCCCGCGACGCCGGAGGCGCTGTTCACGCGCATCGCGCGGCATCGGCCCACGATCCTGATCAACGTGCCGACGATGGTGAACCGGATGGTGAGCCACCCGGACGCGGCGCGGCAGGATCTCTCGAGCGTCCGCTTCTCGACCTCCGCCGGGGAGGCGCTGCCGGTGGAGCTGTACCACCGGTGGAAGGCCGCCTTCGGCGTCGAGCTTCTGGACGGCCTCGGGACGGCCGAGATGTGGCACATCTTCCTCACCAACCGCGTCGGCGCGGTGCGGCCGGGCACGTTGGGGCAGGTGGTGCCCGGCTTCGAGGTGAAAGCCGCCGACGAGCGCGGCGTCGACGTCCCGGCGGGTGAGGTGGGTCTCTTGTGGGTGCGCGGCGGGTCGCAGGCGCTGGGGTACTGGCAGCAGCAGGAGAAGACCCAGCAGACGTTCCGGGGGGACTGGGTGGTGTGCGGCGACCTCGTATCCCGGGACGCGGACGGGTACTTCACTCACCACGGGCGCGCGGACGAAATGCTCAAGGTCTCCGGCAAGTGGCTCTCGCCCCAGGAAGTGGAGAGCTGCCTCCTGCAGCATCCGGCCGTGCGCGAAGCGGCGGTGGTCGGCGTCTCCGGCGCGGGCGGGCTCATCAAGCCGCACGCCTTCGTGGTGTCCCGCGAGCGGCGGCCGGAGCTCGGCGAGGAGCTGAAAGCCTTCGTGCGGGAGCGCCTGGAGCCGTACAAGGCGCCGCGCGACGTGTCGTTCGTCGACGCGCTGCCGCGGACGCATCTCGGGAAAGTCGATCGCGGGAAGCTGCGGCGGGGGAGCGCGTGAGTCACCCGGTGCTGATCGCGGACGAGCTCAAGGACCTGCTCGATCCCGCGACGCTCGAGGGTCTGGACGTCACCTGGATCCGTGCCGACGAGCCGACGCCGACGGGGGATTGGGTCGCCGCCGTTCCGCTCCTCTCGCGCTGGATGGGCGGGACCGAGTTCAAAGGGCTCCCGAAGCTCGGCATCGTGGCGAATTGCGCGGTCGGCTACAACAACGTCGATCTGGTGGCGGCGGAGATGCGCCGCATCGTGGTGACCAACACGCCGGACGTGCTCACCGCCGCCACCGCCGACCTCACCTGGGCCCTGATCCTCGCCTGCGCCCGCCGGCTCCTCGCGGGCGTCGAGCTCGTGAAGAGTGGATCGTGGGCCGGGTGGCACCCGCAGCTCCTGCTCGGGATGGAGCTGGAAGGGGCGACCATCGGCATCGTGGGCGCGGGGCGCATCGGCCAGGCGGTGGGCCGCCGGGCCGCGGGGTTCGGCCTGCGGATCCGGTATGCGGACCGGAAGCCGGTGCCCGACTTCGAGCGGGCGACCGGCGCCACGCGCCTCGAGCTGAAGCCGCTCCTCCGTGACAGCGACGTGGTGACGCTGCACGTGCCGTCGACGCCGGAGACCCGGGGGATGATCGGGCCCGAGACGCTGGCCCTGATGAAGCCCGGGGCGATTCTGATCAACACCGCGCGCGGGGACCTGGTCCGCGAAGAGGCCGTGGCGATCGCGCTGGAAGAGGGCACGCTCGGGGCCGCGGGGCTCGACGTCTTCACCGAGGAGCCCGCCGTCCACCCGCGTCTCTTGGCCGCGCCCCGGACCGTGCTCCTGCCGCACCTCGGCTCCGCCACCTGGCCGACGCGCCGCCGCATGGCGGAGACCGCGCTGGCGAACGTGCGGGCGGTCCTCGGCGGACGGCCGCCGTTGACCCCGGTGGTCCCCTAGTTAGCTTTCACGCTCGGAATGACCCCCCACAACGATCGCAGCATTCTCCTCGACGCCCGTGCCTTCGCGCGGGCGCTTCAGCGTATGGCGGTCGAAATCACCGAGCTCGCGCCCGCCGCCGAGCACCTGGTGTTGATCGGCATTCAACGCCGGGGCGTCGAGCTGGCGGAGCGGCTGGCCCAGCTGATCGAGAAGAACGGGGGCCCGAGCGTGCGGCGGGGGGCCCTCGACATCACGCTCTACCGGGACGACCTGGAGACCGTGGGTCCCAAGCCGGTGATCGGCGAGACTCGGATCCCGGGAGACCTGAGCGGCAGCCACGTGGTGATCGTCGACGACGTGCTCTACACGGGCCGGACCGTCCGCGCCGCGCTGGACGAGCTGGCCGATTTCGGCCGCCCCCGCCGCATCTCCCTCTGCGTGCTGGTGGACCGTGGCGGGCGGGAGCTGCCCATCGCCGCCGACGTGGTGGGGAAAGCGGTCAAGACCGGCCCGCGCGACCGGGTGGACGTCGGGGTGAAGGAGCTGGATGGGAAGGACGAAGTCACGGTGGTCCGGGGAGGCCCGGCGTGACGGCCATCGGCAAGGACCTGGTGGGGCTCGAGCACCTGTCGCCCGAGCAGATCCGGCTGATCCTGGACACCGCCGAGCCGTTCAAGGAGGTGTCCGAGCGGCCCATCAAGAAGGTCCCGGCGCTGCGCGGCAAGACCATCGTCAACCTCTTCTTCGAAGCCTCCACCCGTACCCGCATCTCCTTTGAATTCGCCGAAAAACGCCTGTCCGCCGACACCGTCAACGTGGCGGTGTCGGGGTCGTCCGTGTCGAAAGGCGAGACTCTGGTGGACACGGCCCGCAACCTCGAAGCGATGCGGATCGACATGGTGGTGATCCGCCACGGCTCCTCGGGGGCGGCGCAATTCCTGGGGAGCCGGATCCGGTCCAACGTGATCAACGCGGGGGACGGTAAGCACGAGCACCCCACCCAGGGCCTGCTCGACCTGCTGACCATCCGGGACCGGCACGGGCGCATCGAAGGACTCAAGGTCTGCCTGGTGGGCGACATCCTCCACAGCCGCGTCGCGCGCTCGAACCTCTGGGGGCTCACCAAGCTCGGGGCCGAGGTGGGGGTCTGCGGTCCGCGGACGCTGCTGCCGCGCGGCATCGAGGAGCTGGGCGTGCAGGTCTTCGATCGCATCGAACAGGCCATCGAGTGGGCGGACGTGCTCAACGTGCTGCGGCTCCAGCTCGAGCGGATGGAGAAGGGCTTCATCCCTTCGCTGCGCGAGTACTACCGGGTCTTCGGCGTCACCGAAGAGCGGCTGGCGCAGGCCCGGCGCGACATCACCGTGATGCATCCCGGGCCGATGAACCGCGGCGTGGAGATCGACAGCCGCGTGGCCGACGGCCCGCACAGCGTGATCCTCGACCAGGTGACCAACGGGGTGGCGATCCGGATGGCGGTTCTTTATCTGCTCGCCGGCGGCAAGCCGGAGCTGGCCGACGCGGCGAAGCGCGGTGCCGCGGGCGGGGGGGCCGAATGACGCGGCCCTTGCTGCTCCGCGGCGGCCGGGTGATCGATCCGAGCCGCGGCATCGACGAAGTGGCGGACCTCCTGGTGCAGGACGGCAAGATCGCCGGACTGGGGCGGGGACTCGGCGCGCCGGACGGCGGCGAGGTCCGGGACGTCACCGGGCTCGTGGTCGCGCCCGGACTCGTCGACGTGCACGTGCACTTCCGCGAGCCCGGAAACGAGGATGAAGAGACGGTCGCCACCGGCGCGCGGGCCGCCGTCACCGGCGGCTATACCGCGGTCTGCGCGATGCCCAACACCGACCCGGTCACCGACAATCAGGCGGCCGTGGGATTCATCGTGCGGCAGTCGGTGCGGGCCGGTCTGGCGCGGGTCTACCCCATCGGCGCCGTGTCGGTGGGGCAGCGGGGAGAGAAGCTCGCGGAGTTCGGCGAAATGGTGGGCGCGGGCGCGGTGGCGGTGTCCGACGACGGCCGGCCGGTGGCCTCGGGGCACCTGATGCGCACCGCGCTCGAGTACGCGCGGACCTTCGACATTCCGGTGGCCGATCACTGCGAAGAGCCGACGCTGTTCACCGGCGGCGTGATGCACGAGGGCCTGGTCTCGTCCCGGCTGGGGCTGAAGGGGATCCCGGCCGCGGCCGAGGAAATCATGGTCGCGCGGGATCTGCTGCTCGCGGAGCTGACGGGCGGGCACGTGCATCTCTGCCACATGTCCACCCGCGGCTCGGTGGCGTTCATCCGCCGGGCCAAGGAGCGGAACGTCCGGGTGACGGCGGAGGTCACGCCCCACCATCTGACCCTGACCGATCATGCGTGCGAGGGCTACGACACCAACGCCAAGATGAACCCGCCGCTGCGGGAAGCGGCGGACGTCGCGGCGCTCCGGCAGGCGCTGGTGGAGGGCGTGATCGACTGCATCGCGACCGACCACGCCCCGCATGCCTACGACGAGAAGGACGCCGCGTTCGACGACGCCCCGTTCGGGATCGTCGGACTCGAGACCGGGTTCGGGGTGGCGCACACGGAGCTGGTGGAGGGGGGCGTCCTGTCCCTCCCCGACCTGATTCACCGGATGAGCACGGCCCCGGCGCGGGCCTTCCATCTTCCGGGGGGCGGGCTGCGCATCGGCGCCGTGGCGGACGTCTGCGTCCTGGACGTCCGGACCCCCTGGACCGTGGATGCCGCCGCCTTCCACTCGAAGAGCCGGAATTCCCCCTTCGGCGGCCGGCGGCTGACCGGGGCCGCCCGGATGACCCTGGTGGCGGGCCGCCTGGTGCATGATGTGCCCGCGCCGGGTGCCCGGGGGGCGTAGGCCGGGGCCGGAGCGGACGGTTCCCCGGGTATGTATCTTCCGGGCTGACGAACCCGTGGCCCGCAGTCGGAGAACGCATGCCTCCTAAGACACCCGCCCCCAAGGGCACCGCCGCCATCCAGCGCCTGCTGGACGAGCGCCGGCAGTACGAAGCCTGGATCGCGCGCATCGACGCGGCGGCGGATTCGACGCCCGACGCGGTGCGCGGCCGGGTGCGCGCGGATTACGAGGCGCGTCTCGTGGGTGTGATCAAGGAGCTGAAGACCCACATGGAGGCGGCGCGCCAGGTCATCGCGCAGCGCCGTCTGGTCCTCACCGAGCTGCAGCAGAAGGAGGCGGGAGCCGCCGAGCGTCTGGCCGAGGCCGAGCTCCGGCACGCGGTGGGTGAGTACGACGAAGGGCAGTGGACCCAGGTACACAAGCAGGCGCTGTCGGAGCTGGTATCCATCCGCGAGGAGCTGCAGGCCGTCGCGACCGAGGTCGAGAAGCTCGAGGAGCTCGACGCGCTGATCTCGGAGCCTCCGGCAGCTCCGCCGCCCGCTCCGGCGCCGGCGCCGGCGCCCGCTCCGCGGACCGCGGCACCGCCGCCACCGCCGCCGGCGGCCGAGCCGGCGCTGACCGTGGTGTCGGACCGGGGCCGTGGAGCCCCCCCCGCGCCACCGCGCCCCCAGCCCAAGCCCGTGGAGGAGAAGCGCCCCGCGGAGAAGAAGCACGAGCCGGTGGACGAGCTGGCGTTCCTGAAGTCGGTCACTGAGGACGCCCGCGGGGGCGGTGTGTCGCCGCGCCGGGCCAGCGGCGCGCAATACCAGCCGTCCGATCTCACGCCCGAGCACCCGGCGCCGCCGGCGAATACGCAGCTGCCGGGGCGCCCGCCGCGGGTCACCGCCGACGTGGATCCGGTGATCGTGGGGGACGATGGTGTGGAGGAGCCGGTGAAGACGCTCCGCTGCAAGGATTGCGGAACGATGAACCTGCCGACCGAGTGGTACTGCGAGAACTGCGGGGCCGAGCTCGCCGCCCTCTAGGCCTTCTTGGTCCTGACCAGCGCCGCGAGCCGCGATTTCTGCCTCGCGGCGTTGTTCTTGTGGATCAATCCTTTGCGGGCGGCCCGATCGAGCAGCTGAACGGCGCGCGCGTACGCGGTGCCGGCGGCGGCGGCCGTGGAGGCGGTGCGGACGTGCTTCAGGGCGGTCCGGAGCTCGGAATTCTGAGCGCGGTTGACGATGGTGCGAGCGCGGGCCTGGCGCAGCGCTTTCTTGGCGGACTTGATTTTCGGCACAAGGTCTCCTGTTCGAGGCGCGGAAAATAGACGGTAAGTTGTGGGGGATCAAGGCCCTACGGCGTTGACCGGGGTACGGTCCCTTCCTATCTTAGATCGTCGCCGACGCTGAGCGTGTTATCACCCTCGACATCCTGCTCTGGGCCACGGTGTTGCTGTTCTCGATGGTGGCGCACGAGTATGCCCACGCCGCGACGGCCTTCCGCCAAGGTGACGACACCGCTTCCTCCCTGGGGCGGCTGACGCTGAACCCTCTGAAACACATCGATCCCATCATGACCGTCCTCGTGCCCATCGGGCTGTGGGTGGCGTCACACGGGACCTGGACCTTCGGCGCGGCCAAGCCGGTGCCGGTGGACCCCTCGAAGTTCCGGGACCATCCGTCGGGGGACATCATCGTGTCCCTGGCCGGGATCGTCACCAACCTGGGGCTCTTCGTGGCCTGCGTGCTGGCGTACATCCTCGTGGGCGTGGTCGGCGGGGCGAGTCCCCGGGTCGCGGAGGCGGTCCAGGGGGCGTTGTGGTCCGGGATCGCGGTGAACCTGCTGCTCGCGTTCTTCAACCTGATTCCGATCCCGCCCCTCGACGGCAGCCGCGTGTTGTACCAATTCCTGCCGCCCGTGGCGCGGGCCCGGTACCGGCAGCTGTTCCGGTTCGGCCTCCTGCCCATCGTCGCGATCAGCCTGCTCTTGCCCGGGGTCATCGACGTCCTGCTCTGGCCCGCCTTCCGGCTGATGGATGTGGCCGGGATGCTGATCCACGGATTCACGATCAAGGTGGCCGCATGAGCGCACCGACCCATCCGGTCCTGACCGGCCCGCCCGGCTTCGTCATCGAGCTGGACCAGTTCTCGGGTCCCCTCGACCTCCTGCTGCACCTGATCCGCGAGGACGAAGTCGATATCACGGATCTCCCCATCGCGAAGATCGCCGACCAGTTCCTGGCGGTGATCAACGAGCTGGGCCTGAATCAGGCCGCGGACTATCTGGAGATGGCGGCCCGGCTCCTCCGCATCAAGGCGCAGATGCTGCTGCCGCGGCACCTGGGGGACGACGAATGGGAGGACCCGCGCTCCGAGCTGGTCCGGCGGCTCCTCGAGTACCAGCAGATCCGCGAGCTGGTGGACTGGCTGCAGCGGGCCGCGGCGGTCCGGGCCGAGCAGTACGGACGCGGCTACGAGGCGCCGGCCCCGGACGCGCCGCCGGCGCCCCTCGAGCTCGACCTCAACGACCTCCTGGCCGCGGCGGAGCGGGTGATCTCGCTCATCCCCGAGCCGATGATCCACCGGGTGGTCCCGCGACCCCTCGACGTCGAAGGCGCCACCCGGCGGATCCACGCGCTGCTCGAGTCCCGCGAGGAGTTCGGGTGGCTCGACATCGTGGGGGAGACGCCCTCGATCGTCGACGTGCTGTCCACGTTCATCGCCCTCCTCGAGCTGGCCAAGCGCCAGACGGTCCGGCTGGACCAGCCGTCGCCCTTCGCCCCCATGGTGATCCGCCGTGAGTCCCCTCGCGAAGCTGCTTGAGGCGGCGCTGTTCGCCTCGAGCCGGCCCCTCACCGTCGAGGAGCTCGCGTCGCTGGACGCCGAAGCCGGCGAGCCGGCGGTGCGCGCGGCGCTGGGCGAGATCCGTGAGGAATTCGAGGGGGACCGCCACGGCGTCGCCCTGGTCGAAATCGCGGGCGGCTGGCAGTTCCTGACCCGGCGCGAGCACGCCGAAGCGATCGACCGCGCGGCGTTCGCGCTCCGGCCCCGCCGCCTGTCGCCGGCGGCGCTCGAGACCCTCGCCATCATCGCGTACAAGCAGCCGGTCGGCCGTGTGGAAGTCGACGAGATCCGCGGCGTGGATTCGGGCGCGGTGATCGACAAGCTGGTGGAGCGCGGCCTCATCGAGATCGCCTCCCGGGGCGAAGGACTCGGCCGCCCGCTCCTGTACGGCACCACGCCGTCGTTCCTCGAGCTCCTCGGTCTCCAGGACCTGGAGGAACTGCCGCGTCTCGAAGAGCTGTCGGTCGCGCTCCGCCCGCCCGCGCCGGCCGAGCCCGAATGACCGACATGCGCCTGCAGCGCGCTCTGGCGCGCGCAGGCGTCACGTCCCGGCGCAAGGCCGAGGACCTGATCCGCGCCGGACGCGTGCGCGTGGACGGCGTCGTCGCCGAAATCGGGAGCAAGGTCGACCCCGGCCGCCAGCGGGTCACCGTGGACGGCCGGCCGCTGGCGGCGCCCGCCGTCGCCTGGTTCGCGCTCAACAAGCCCCTCGGCTACGTCGTGAGCCGCGGCGATCCGGAAGGGCGCCGCACCATTTACGACCTCCTCCCCAAAGTGCCCGGGCTGGCCTACGTTGGACGGCTGGACGTGATGACGTCGGGTCTCCTGCTGTGCACCACGGACGGCGATGCCGCGCACCGGCTCACCCATCCGAGCTTCGCGGTGGAGCGCACCTACTGGCTCCGCGTGCACGGCCGTCCCGCGAGCGACGTCAAGCGGGCACTGGCGAGCCGCCCCGTCGTCGAGGGCCGTCCCGTCGTGATCCGCGAGGCGCGGGTGCGGCCCGCGGGCCGGAGCCTGGAAATCGAGCTGACCCTGGCCGAGGGCCGGCACCGCATCGTGCGCCGGCTGGCCGAGGAGCTGGGGCTGAAGGTGGAGTGGCTGCATCGCGTGTCGTACGGGCCGGTGCGGCTGGGAAAGCTGCCGGAAGGGCAGTGGCGCGCGCTCACGCCGCGGGAGATTCAGGCCATCGGACGGATCCGTGCACCTCGCTGACAAGACCGTCATGCTCCTCGGCGGCTCCGGCCTCGTGGGCCACGCCGTGGCGCGCCGGGTGCTGGCCGAGCGGCCGAGCCGCCTGGTGCTGGTGGCGCTCTTCGAAGATGAAGTCCGGGCGGCCGCGGCCGCCCTCGAGGCGTACCGCGGGCGCGCGGAGGTGGCGGTGGAGTGGGGGAACGTCTTCCTGCCCGCGCCCGTGGCGCGCCGCGAGCGCGGCGAGATCCTGGCGGACTCCGCCCTCCGCACCCTGCTCATTCAGGACCAGTTCGGGGATTTGACCGAGGACGTGCTGGAGCGGAACCTCCTGTACCAGCTCCTCGCCCGCTACCGCCCCGACGCCGTGGTCGACAGCATCAATACGGCCACCGCCTTCGCCTATCAGGACATCTTCCAGAGCGCGCGCGACCTGCTCGCCGCGTCCGCCGCCGGCACCCTGGACCGGGCCCAGGTGGAGCAGCACATCCTCACGCTGACCATGCCCCAGCTGATCCGCCACGTGCAGATCATCACGGAGGGCCTGAAGCGGTCCGGCACGTCGGTGTATGTGAAGGTGGGGACGTCGGGCACGGGCGGGATGGGGTTCAACATCCCCTACACCCACTCCGAGGAGCGGCCCAGCCGCACCCTCTTGACCAAGTCGGCCGTGGCCGGCGCGCACTCCCTCCTGCTGTTTCTGCTGGGACGCACGCCGGACGCGCCCGCCATCGTCGAGATCAAGCCGACGGCGACCATCGCGTGGCGGGAGATCGCCTACGGGCCGGTGCGCCGGAAGGGCAAGCCCCTGCCGCTGGTCGACTGTCCGGCCCCGCTCCCGGTGGCGGACGCGTTCGCGCCCGGCGCCAAGCCGTGGAAGGACCAGGGGAAGCCGGTGCAGGGGGTGTTCATCGACGTCGGGGAGAACGGTCTCTTCGCCAAGGATGAGTTCGCGACGGTGACGGCGCTGGGACAGATGGAGTTCATCACCCCCGAGGAAGTGGCCGACTACGTCATCCAGGAGATCCAGGGCCGGCCGACGGGCAAGGACATCGTCGCGGCCCTGGACGGCGCTACCGCCGGGCCGACCTACCGCGCCGGCCTCCTCCGCTCGGCGGCCCTGGGTCGGCTCGAAGGTCTGGAGCGGGACAGCGGCACCCGATCGGTGGCTTACGAGATGCTGGGACCCCCGCGGCTCACGAAAATGCTCTATGAAGCGTATGTGCTGTCGAAGCTCCGTCCGACCGTCCGTGCCCTCGCGGGCTCCGACGGCGCGGGCGTGGCGGGCGAGGCCCAGGCCCTGATCGAGCGCGACACCGCCCTGCGGTCGCACATTTTGTCGGTAGGGCTTCCCATCCTCTGCGCCGACGGCGCCCGCGTGTACCGGGGGAGCCTGGTGGTGGTGCCGCCGACGCCCGGGGACCCCCGGGGCGCGGCGCCGCGCGGCTGGGTGGATCTCCGGCCCGAGTACTTCGGGATGTGGGTGAAGCGGGCGCAGGCGATCGTGGCGGCGGAGGTCCGGGCCGGATCGAAGGAATCGGGCAGCGACGTGGACTGGATGGCCATCCGGGGCGACGATCCGGTGGATCCGCCCCGGTTCGCGACCTGGGTGTTCGAGCACGAGGACCGCGGGGCGCGGATCAAGCGGTGACCCGGGGGCGGGACGGCGGGGTCGAGGGTACTGGAACGGTGGACTCAAGGGAGGCGGACGCGTGACGGCAGGAGGACGAATCTCGAGGCCGCAGGTGACCGACGCGGCGCTGGCGACCGCCTTGACCCGCGAGGTGGGGAAGCGCGTGGTGGGGCAGGACGTCATGGTGGAGCGCCTGCTCGTGGGGCTGCTCACCGGTGGGCACATCCTGCTCGAGGGCGTCCCCGGGCTCGCCAAGACCCTCGCGGTCCGGACCGTGGCCGAGTGCCTGCGCATCAGCTTCTCCCGGATCCAGTTCACGCCCGACCTGCTCCCCGCGGACGTGATCGGCACGATGATCTACGACCAGAAGTCCCAGGAGTTCTATCCCAAGAAGGGCCCGCTCTTCGCCAACCTGATCCTCGCCGACGAAATCAACCGGGCGCCGGCGAAGGTGCAGTCGGCGCTTCTCGAGGCGATGCAGGAGAAGCAGGTCACCATCGGCGGCGAGACGTTCTATCTCGGGGAGCCGTTCCTGGTCCTCGCGACCCAGAACCCCATCGAGCACGAGGGCACCTACGCCCTGCCCGAGGCGCAGCTCGACCGGTTCATGCTCAAGGTCCGCGTGGGCTATCCCACCCGCGACGCCGAGAAGGAGATCGTCGGCCGGATGGCGTCGGGACGCCCCATCGAGGTCGAGCGGATCGCGAGCGGCGAAGACGTACTGGCGGCGCGCAGCGCCATCGCCGAGCTGTACATGGACCAGAAGGTCGTGGACTACATCGTGGACGTGGTGCGCGGCACCCGGGAGCCGCAGGCCGTGGGGCTCGGGGAGCTGAAGCCCCTGATCGCCTTCGGCGCGTCCCCGCGGGCGTCCATTTATCTGGCCCAGGCGGCCCGGGCTCACGCCTACCTCCGGGGCCGCTCGTACGTGGTCCCCGAAGACGTGAAGGCGATGGCGTACGACGTCCTCCGCCACCGCGTCCTCCTCACGTTCGAAGCCGAAGCCGAGGACCTGGACGCGGACCGCGTGATCGGCCGGATCCTGGAGGCGGTCGGCGTGCCGTGAGCCCCGAGGTGCTGCGGCAGGTCAAGGGGATCGAGCTCCGCACCCGGTCCCTCGTCAACACGCTCTTCACGGGCGAGTACCGGTCGGTGTTCCGGGGGCAGGGAATCGAGTTCGCCGAAGTCCGCGCCTACCAGCACGGCGACGACTTCCGCGCCATCGACTGGAACGTCTCCGCGCGGATGGGCACGCCGTTCGTCAAGACGTTCGTCGAGGAGCGGGAGCTCACGCTCCTCCTGGTGGTCGACCAGTCCGGCTCCCTCCACTTCGGGCGCCCCGCGTCCAAGGCGGGGATGGCGGTGGAGGTCGGCGCCGTGCTCGCCCTCGCCGCCGCGCGCCATTCGGACCGCGTCGGCGCGCTGCTCTTCGCCGACCGCGTGGAGCACGTGATCCGCCCGGCCAAGGGGCGGGGACACGCGCTGCGGGTGATCCGCGATCTCATCGCGTTCGCGCCCCGCGGGCGCGGCACCAACCTCGCCGAAGCGCTCCGGTACGCCACCAAGCTCCTGCGCCACCGCGCGGTGGTGGTCGTGATCTCGGATTTCCGCGCCGAGGGCTGGGACGAGCCGCTGGCGCGGCTCGCCAATCAGCACGACGTCGTGGCGATCACCATCGACGATTCCCGAGAGGTCGCGCTGCCGGACGCGGGCTGGATCGAGCTCGAGGACGCGGAGACCGGCCGCCGGGTGCTGGTGGACACGGGGCACGAGGGCACCCGGGGGCGGGTCCGGCTCGCCGCCGAGCGCGTGTTCCAGGAGCGCCAGCGGAAACTGGTCCGGGCCGGCGTCGATCTCGTATCGCTGCATACCCACATTCCCTACGCCCTGCCCCTGCGGCGCGCGTTCGCCGAGCGCGCCCGCCGGATGAAACGCTAGATGCTCGCGCCGGGACCGGCCCTCGTCCTCTGGGCTCTCGCCGCGGCGGGCGGGGACACACCCTGGGTCGCCCTGCCGGCGGGGCCCACCGTGGGCGACACGGTCTGGCTCACGCGGGTGATCGCGGTGGCTCCCGAGTGGCGGGTCCGGGCGGCGGCGTTTGAGTCCCAGGGAGACGTGGCGCCGCTCGGCGAGCCGGTGGTGACGCCCGGCGCCGGTGAAGACACGATCCGCTACGCCGTCGTGGCGTGGACCGCCGGCCCGCACCGTCTCGTGCTGCCGACGCTGTGGGTGGTGAAGGCGGAGGGCCGGAGCGACTCGCTCGCGGGCGGCACCGTCGATCTGACCGTCCGCAGCGTCCTGCCCGCCGACACCGCCGGGTTGAAACCCAAGGCGCTCCTCCCGCCCGTCGATCTCCGCCCCCCGTCGTTCTGGCCGCCGGCGCTCGCGGTGCTGCTGGCCGCCGTCGCCCTGGTGCTCACCGTGCGCCTGCGCCGGCGCGGCCCGCGGCCGACCGCCGCGGCGGCCGAGTTGGTGCTGGGGGGCCCGGCGCCCGACGACCGCTGGCTCGACGCCGGAGAGCCCAAGGCCGTGGCGGCGCGGGCCAGCCGGATCCTCCGCGAGGCGCTGGCCCGCGTGGTTCCCGACGCGAGCGCATCCCTGCCGGTGCGCGAGGCGCTCGCGGCCGCGGAAGGCCGGATGCCCGGCGTCACCTTCCGCCGGATCCGGGAGGCCCTGCTCACGCTCGATCAGGTCTCGTATGCGGTGGCGCACGGCGCCGACGTGGCCAAGGTGGCCGCCGACGCGCGCGAGGTCGCGCGCGAGATCGTGACCCCGTGACCTTCGCCCGCCCGTTCCTGCTCGTCCTCCTCCTGGGACTCCCGGTGTGGTGGTGGGTGCGCCGGCGCCGGCTGGGCCGCGCGGGGGGGATCCGCATGAGCGACGTGGGCGCGGCGGCCGGCGCGGCGGCCCGGCGGTGGCCGGCCCGCCTGCCGGTGATCCTCCGCAGTCTCGGCGTCGCCGCGTGGATCATCGCGGCGGCGGGTCCCCGGATCGGTGTGGGGAGATCCGAGGTGCGGAGCGAGGGCATCTCGATCGTCCTCGCCGTCGACGTGTCGAGCAGCATGCTGTCCCAGGATTTCGCGCCGGCCGACCGCATCGACGTCGCCAAGGCGACCGCCATCGACTTCGTCCGTCACCGGCCCGACGACCGGATCGGGCTCGTGGCCTTCGCGGCCCAGGCGCTGTCGCTCGTGCCCGTCACCACCGACTATGGCGTGCTCGAGCAGGCGCTCGGCGACCTGCACGTGGGCACGGTGAGCGAGGACGGGACCGCGATCGGCACGGCCATCGGCACGGCGGCGAGCCGGCTGCGGCGGGCGCCGGGCCGGAGCAAGGTGGTGGTCCTGCTCACCGACGGCGTCAACAACCGCGGCATCGATCCCCGCACCGCCGCGCAGGCCGCGGCCGTGTTCGGGGTCCGCATTTACACCATCGGCGTCGGCACGGAGGGAGAAGCGCCGGTTCCCACCGGGCAGGGCCTCGAGGGGATGCGTTATCAGACCATGCCGGTGGAGCTGGACGAAAAGCTCCTGGGCGACGTCGCGACGGCCACCGGGGGCCGGTACTTCCGGGCCACGGATTCCCAGTCGCTCCGGGAGATCTTCGCCGAGATCGACCGGCTCGAAAAGACGCCGGTGCGCCAGGTGGTCAGCCGGCGCTACGACGAGTCGTTCCGGCTCCCGCTCGCCGTCGGTCTCCTCGCGCTGGCGCTCGAGATCGCGCTCTCCGCCACCCTGGCCGTGCGGGTGCCCTAGATGAACTGGGACGCTCCCGCCGTGCTCCTCATCGCCCCCCTGATCGCGGGCGTGGTGTGGTTCGCGGCGGCCTGGGCGCGCCGGGTCCGGTTGCGCCGGGCCGAGCAGTGGTCCACCGACACCCTCGACCGGGCCCGGGCCGCGGGCCGCTTCGGACCGACCACCCTGGCCCTCGCCGCGTTCTGCGGCACGGTGGCGCTCGCGGGGCCGCGCTGGGGATCGGAACGGATCACGACGGAATCGCGGGGGCTCGATCTGGTGCTGGCCGTGGACATCTCGCGCTCCATGCTCGCGGAGGATGCCGGAAGCTCGCGCCTGGCACGCGCGGTCCGCGAGGCGCGCCGCCTGGTGCAGGATCAGCCCGGGGATCGGATCGGGCTGATCGGCTTCGCCGGAGCCGCGTACGTTCTGTCACCGCTCACGGTGGACGGCAGCGCCATCAACCTGTATCTCGACGCGCTCGATCCGGACATCGCGTCGGCCGGAGGGACGGCCATCGCGCCGGCCCTGCAGAGCTCCGGCGCGCTCCTCGACGCGGCGCCGGACCTGTCGGACCGCGTGCTGGTGGTGTTCACGGATGGCGAGGCGCACGACACGCTGCCGGACATCGTGGCCCAGAGCGAGCGGCTGGCGAAGGACGGCGTCCACGTGATCTTCGTGGCCGAGGGCGGTGCCGCCCCGGCGCGGATTCCCGTCCGCGACGACCACGGCGTCTTCATCGGCTGGCAGAAGGACGCGGACTCGGCCGAGATCGGCACCCGCCGCCGGGACGACGAGCTGACCGCGTTCGCGGACGCGGCGCACGGCAGCGTGGTCGCCGCCGATCTGCCGGACCAGGCGGGAGCGATCCGCTCGCTCATCGCGGGCTACAAGCGGACCGGCGGTGCGGAGGCCCACGCCGAGGCGGGGCGCTCGCAGGCGTGGATTCCGCTCCTCGTGGGGGCGGCCCTTCTCCTCCTTCAGGCGGCGGGCCGGCGCGCGGCGTCCCTGATCTGCCTGCTGCTCTTGGCCGGGGGGGGGCGCGGCGTCCGTGCCCAGGGCGCGCGGCGGCCCCGCACGCCGGCGGCCAAGGCGTGGGCGGCGGGGGACACCCTCGGCGCGCGGGCCGCCTACCTGAGCGCCCTGTCCGGGCGGCGCGGCGTGGATACGGCCTGGTACAACGCGGGGACCGCGGCGCTCGCGGCGGGAGATTGGGAATCGGCCCAGCAGGGCCTGTCCCGGGCGGCGGGTTCGCTCGATCCGGAGGTGCGGTTCCGGGCCCTCTACAACCTCGGGCTCCTGGACTTTCAGCTCGCCCGGGCGGACAGCGCCAACCGCGACGCGCATCTCGGGGACGCGGAGAAGGCGTACCGGGAGGCGCTGCTGCTCAAGCCCAGCCATCCGGCCGCCAAATGGAACCTGGAGCTCGCCACCCGGCGACGCGGCGGGAGCAACGGGTCGTCCAATCAGTCTCCATCCGGAGGCGGAGGCGCCAACGGATCCCCGCAGCCGACGCCCAACGGCGGCGGGCGTGGACCCGATCGCGCCCTCTCGCAGGCCCAGGCCGACGAGATCCTCCGGTCCATCGGCCAGGAGGAGCTGCGGGCGCGCCGGGACAAGACGGGCCGGGTGCGCCGGGCCGGTGAGCCGGACCTGAAGGACTGGTGATGCTTCTCCTGGCGCTGGCGTTGCTCCAGGGACCGCAGCCGACGCTGACCGCGTCGGTGGATCACGCGCACCTGCGGGTCGGGGATCAGCTCATCCTCACGATCCAGGCGCGGACGCGTTCCGCGGACCGACTGACCCTCGCGCTCCCGGCGATGGCCGGCTTCGCGATGGTCGGCTCGCGGGACGCGACCCAGGTGTCGTTCGGCGGAGCCGGTGGAGGGGAGCGCGTCACCGTCCGCGAGCTGGTGCTCCGAGCCGAGCGCCCGGGGACGCTGGTGATCGGATCGATCGTGGCGGTGCAGGGCAGCTGGAAGGCGCGGACCGCGCCCATCGCGATCACGGTGGACTCGAGCGGCCTCTCGGCGTCCGTCAGTCCCATCACCCGGTCGCTGCTCGCCGCCGCCCCTCCGCCGGCGCGCACCGATCAGGTGTCCCTCACGCTGGTCGCGTCGCAGGACACGGCGTGGCCCGGCGCCCAGGTGGACGTCGTGGCCGCGGCGTGGTTCCCGCGAACGGTCCGGAACCAGCTCACGCGGGATCCGATCCTCGCGCTGGCGACGCCGGTGGGTGCCTGGGGCTACCCTCCCGACGGCCCGGCCGGAGTGGCCGCGAGCCGTCTGGTGCGAGGACAGTGGATGGATCTCTTCGTCATTCACGAGACGCTGTTTCCGCTCGCGGCGGGCCGGCTGGTACTGCCCCCGGCGTCTCTCGAATACGCGCTGCCGGTCACGGCGTCGATCCTCACGCGGGAAGAGCGTTACGCGCTGGCGAGCGACTCGCTCGTGATCACGGTGCCGTCGCCACCCGCGGCGGGACGTCCCGCGGGGGACCGCGGCGTGGTGGCGCGGGACCTGTCCCTGACCCTCGACGTGGACTCGGGGACGGCGCGGGTGGGGGAGCCGCTGCAGGTCACCGTGGCGGTCGCCGGCATCGGGAACGTGACGCTGTGGCCCGAGCCCGAGATCGCGTGGCCGGCGGCGCTCCGCGCGTACCCGGGCGAAGAAGAGACCCGGATCGATCCCCAGGACGGCGTGATCGCCGGGACGAAGACGATCCGCTATCTCGTGGTCCCCGACTCCACCGGCAGTCTCCTGCTGCCGGAGATCCGCTATCCCTATTTCGATCCGGGGGCTGGGACGTACGACGTGGCCCGGGTGGCGCCGCGCACCCTCACGGTCGCCCCGGGTCTGGGCATCGCCACGGCGCGGTCGCCCTTGCCGCTGCTCCCGCCGCGTCCCGCGCCGGCCGCGCTCCGGCTGGCGCGGGGTGCGTGGCCCTGGGGCTGGCTGGCGGTGCTGTTCCTGCCGCCGATCGCGGTCGCGGTGGGCCGGATGCCGCGGCGCTCGCGGGGTCCGGAGCCGGAGCCGGCGCCGGCGGTGTGGGGCACGCGTCTCGGACGTCTCGAGCGGGACTTCCAGCTCACCCTGATCGCCTACGTCGCCGACGCCGGGACGCGTGACGGAGACGTCCTGGCCTCCGCCCTGCGCGCCGCGGGGCTCGAGCGGGCCGTGGCCGATCACGTGGTGCGTCTCCGCGACCGGCTGCGCGCCGCCCGGTACGGACCGCAGGGTGCCGCGGACCAGGCCGAGCTGGCCGAGGAGCTGACCCAGGTGCTGAAGGTGCTGGGGGCGGAGCCGGCGACCGGCGGGGCGCGGCGGCACCGGCGCGTGCTCGCCCTGCTGGCATTCGCGGCGCTCGCCCCGGGGGCGCGCGCCCAGGTCCCGGGCGCCGAGGCTCTGTACGGCGCGGGTGCCGTCCGGGCGGCGGTCGACTCGTTCGCCGCCCGCGTGAACCGGGCGCCGGACGATGCCGCGGCGTGGTACGACCTCGGCGCCGCCGAGTACCGCGCCGGCGCGGACGGGCGCGCCGTGGCGGCCTGGACCGAAGCCGCGCGGCGGGCGCCGCGGGATCCCGTGATCCGGCGCGCGCGCGCGCTTCTGCCCGCGCCCGACCTCGCCTCCGAAGACCTGCTCGCGGTCGGTCCGCTGACGCCGGGGGAGTGGGCGGTCCTCGCGGGCGCCGGCTGGCTGCTCTGGTGGGGGAGCGTCGCGCTCCGCCGCCGCCGGTTATCGTTCGTGCTCCTCGTGGTCACCGTGGGTGCCGGGGTGGCCGGCGGGCTCGAATGGCGGCGGGGGCGCCGCCCGGTGGTGGTGGTGGTCGCCGCCCCCGCGCCGGTCCGGAGCGCGCCGTTCGGCGAGGCCAGCGCCGGATCGACCCTGCCCGCGGGAGCGGCGGCACTGGCGGTGAAGAATTACGGGGGCTGGGTGGAGATCGAACGTCCCGACGGAGTGCGGGGGTGGATGCTCGAAACCGAGGTGACGCCGCTGTGACCGGGCGGATCGCCGTGCTGTCCGATCGGGTGGCGGACCAGATCGCCGCGGGCGAGGTGGTCGAGCGCCCCGCCTCGGTCGTGAAGGAGCTGGTCGAGAACGCCCTCGACGCCGGCGCGCGCCAGATCCGCGTGGAGATCGAGGACGGCGGCCGCACGCTCATCCGCATCTCCGACGACGGGCACGGCATGGGCCGGGCCGACGCGCGCCTCGCGCTCTCGCGGCACGCCACCAGCAAGATCCGGGACGCCAGCGACTTGATCGGCGTGGCCACCTTCGGATTCCGGGGAGAAGCCCTCCCCGCCATCGCATCCGTCTCCCGGTTCGAACTCGAGACGGTGGAGGCGGGAAATGGTGAGGCCGGGATCCGGTTGTCGGTAGTGGGCGGGAAGATCGAGGCCGAAGAGGACGTAGTGCGCCGGGCCGGCACGACGGTCACGGCGCGCGGGCTCTTCTTCAATACGCCGGCCCGCCGGAAGTTCTTGCGGGCGGCGGCATCGGAGACCCGCGCGGTCAGCGAGGTAATGACGCTCCTGGCGCTGGCCCGGCCCGACGTCGCCTTCTCCCTGACGAGCGACGGCCGCTCGTTGCTCGACCTGCCGCCCGCGGACCGGCAGATCGATCGGATTCACGCACTCTGGGGCCGGGAGCTCGCGGATTCGCTCCTGCCGGTTGGCCATCGCCGCGGGGCGGTGGAGGTCACGGGGTTCGCGCAGCGTCCCTCGCAGGCCAAGCCCGCGGGGCGCAAGGCCCATGTGTTCCTCCGGGGCCGCCCCATCAAGGATCCGTTCCTCATCCGGGCCGCCGAGGCGGGGTACCGCTCGACCATTCACCCCGGGGACCGGCCGACGATCCTGCTGTTTCTCGACCTGCCCGGCGACGCCGTGGACGTCAACGTGCATCCCGCGAAGCTCGAAGTGCGATTCCGGGACCGGTACGGACTCGAGAAGATGGTGGAGGAGGCCGTCCGCGAGGCGCTGGCTCCGCTCGAGGCGGCGTCGCCCATCGGATCCGCGCCCGCGGGAACGCCGTGGGGCGGGTTGGACCGGGACATTCCCGACGGGCAGCCCATCGCGCTCTTCCCCGGCGAGGTGGTCTCGCCCGAAGCGCGGCGGCCGGTGCCGGCGCTCCTCCAGGTGTTCGACTCCTACATCCTCTTCCAGACCGACGCCGCCGTCGCGATCGTCGACCAGCACTCGGCCCACGAGCGGGTGCTGTATGAGACCGTGATGCGTCAGCTCACGGGGGACGGGCTTCCGGCGCAGCGGCTGCTCTTGCCCATCACCCTCGAGCTGACCGCTCCGGAGCTCGACGCCGTGGAGCAGTACCGCGAGCTCCTGGCGCGGGTGGGCTTCGAGGTCGAGCCGTTCTCCGGGCGGACGCTGGTGGTGCACACGGCGCCCAATCCGCACCCGCGCTTCGATGCCGCGCGCTGCCTGCAGGAGTTGGTGGCGGATCTCGCGGGGGGCCGCTTCGGCGGCTGGCAGAACCGGCTGGAGCGCTTCGCCGCGACCTTCGCCTGCCGGGCGGCCATCAAGGCCGGGCACCGGCTGGACCCCGAGGAGATGCGCGAGCTGATCTACCGGCTGCTGACCGCCACCCTGCCGGCGCACGACGTCCACGGACGGCCCACCATCGTGCAGCTCCCGGCCGACGAGCTGGAGCGGCGCTTTGGGCGGAGCTGAGCCGCCGCTCACCCCGGTGCTGGTGGGGCCCACGGCGTCGGGGAAGACCGCCCTCGCCGAGGCGCTGGCGGCACGGATGTCCCTCACGGTGGTCTCGGCGGATGCCCGGCAGGTCTATCGCGGGCTCGACATCGGCACCGCCAAACCCGATGCCGAGTTGTTGCGGCGGGTTCCGCACCGGGGCATCGACCTGGTGGCGGCCGGGGAGCGGTACAGCGCCGGCCGCTTCGCGGCGGAGGCGGCGGAGTGGATCGGTGAGATCCGGCGGTCGGGGCGGACCCCGGTGGTGGTCGGGGGAACCGGGTTCTACATCCGCGCGTTGGGATCGGGGCTGTTCCAGGAGCCGGCGCTCGATCCCGTGCGACGGCAGGCGCTGCGGGAGTGGACCGAGGGGCTCGAGCCCGGCACGCTGGCGCGCTGGGCGGGGCGGCTCGATCCGCGGTTCGCGGGGGGCGGGCGGCAGCGGGCGGCCCGCGCCGTCGAAGTGGCGCTCCTGACCGGGCACTCGTTGTCGCACTGGCAAGTCGCCGCCCGCGAGACGGGGGTGATTCGCCCGTGGTACATTCAGCTCACCCTTCCGCGTCCCGTGTTGCACCGCCGGATCGCGGAGCGGGTGGACCGGATGCTCGCGGCGGGTCTCGAAGCCGAGGTGCACCGGGTGCTCGCGGCGGGGGTGGCGCCCGATGCTCCCGGGCTCGACGCGGTGGGCTATCGCGAGATCATCGCGGTGCGCGAGGGCCGGCTGGCGCGGGAGCGGCTCCGCGAGGCGATCGTCATCGCCACCCGGCAGTACGCGAAGCGGCAGGAGACGTGGTTCAACAATCAGGTGTCAGGGGTCAGGGGCCAGGGGTCAGTGGCTCCGGTGTGGAAACTTGACGCCACGCAGTCGCCGACTGAGCTGGCCCGGCTGGTACACGAGCGCTGGTCATCCCTGACCCCTGACCCCTGACCCCTGGCCCCTTTTCTCATGCGCATCGGCATCACCTGCTATCCGACCTACGGCGGCTCCGGGGCCATCGCGACCGAGCTCGGGCTCGAGCTGGCCAAGCGCGGGCACGAGATCCATTTCATCTCGTACGCGAGCCCTTTCCGGCTCCCGAATTTCGCGGAGCGGGTCACTTTCCACGAGGTGACGCAGACCGAGTACCCGCTCTTCGAGCAGTCCTCTCCCTACGCGCTGGCCCTGGCGGTGAAGCAGCACGAGGTGGCGCTGCGCGAGCAGCTCGACCTCATGCACGTGCACTACGCCATCCCGCACGCGGCCACGGCGTGGCTGGCGAAACAGATGCTCGCGAGCCAGCGGGATCTGAAGCTGGTCACCACCCTGCACGGCACGGACATCACGCTGGTGGGGCGGGACCCGAGCTATTACACGCTCACCAAGTTCTCCATCGAGCGCTCCGACCGCGTCACGGCCGTGTCCCGGTACCTGCGCGAGGAGACGTACCGGGCGTTCGGGTGCGACCGCTGCGACGTCACGGTCATTCCGAACTTCGTGAACACCGCCGCGTACAAGGCGGCGCCCGACAGCTGGTTCCGCCGGGCGCTCGGCGCGGGGACGCAGCCGATCCTCCTCCACGTCTCGAACTTCCGTCCGGTCAAGCGGGTGGTGGACGTCGTCCGGGTGTTCGCCGGCGTGCGGCGGGTGATGCCCGCGATGCTGGTCATGGTCGGGGACGGCCCGGACCGCGACTCGGCACAGGCCGAAGCCGATGCGCTCGGTTTGAAGAGCGACGTCCGCTTCCTCGGGAAGGTCGACAACGTCGCCGACGTGATGCGGGGAGCGGATCTCTTCGTGCTGCCGTCGGAAGCGGAGTCGTTCGGGCTCGCGGCGCTCGAGGCGATGGCCTGCGGCGTCCCGGTGGTGGCGTCCAACGCCGGCGGGCTTCCCGAGCTCATCATCGAAGGGGAGACGGGGTTCCTGACGCCCCCCGGAGAGGTGGACGCGATGACCGAGCGGGCTCTCTCCATCCTGAAGGACCGGGACCGCGCCGCGCGCATGCGGCGGGCGGCCATCGAGCGGGCGCAGGCGTTCTCCGTGGACAAAGTGGTTCCCACGTACGAAGGCCTGTACCAAGACCTCCTCCGTGCGTGATCTGCTCCGCCTGATTCGCGCCCACAACCTCCTCGTCGCCGCCGCCGGCATCCTGGCCGGTGGATTCATCGCGCTCGGCCGGATCGCCGTCCCCGCGCCGCTCTTCTGGGCCGCCCTGTCCGGGATCGGCCTCGGGACCGCGGGGAACGTCTGGAACGACATCTGGGACGAGCCCGGCGACCGGACCAATCAGCGTTCCGACCGTCCCCTGGCCGCCGGGCGGATGGGGCGGGGCACCGCGGACCTGAGCGTGTTCTGGGGCGTCCTCGTGGGCCTGGGCGCCGCGGCGCTGGTCGGGGGGACGCTGGTGGGACTCGCCGCGCTGGCGCTCGTCCTGATGGCCCTGTATTCCCCGGTGCTCAAGCGGCAGGGGCTGGCGGGGAATCTCACCGTCGCCGCGGTGGCGGGGTTCCCGCTGGCGTACGGTGCCATCGCGGCCGGTGCGGGTGAGACCGGCCTCGTGCCGTGGGCGCTCGCCGCGTGGCTCCACTTCGGGCGGGAGATCGTGAAGGATCTGGTGGACGTGGCGGGAGACCGGTCTCTCGGGCGCCGCACGCTCCCCATCCGGCGCGGGGAGAGGGCGGCACGGCGGGTGGCGCGAGGCTCCCTGGGGGCCTTCATTCCCGTCGCGCTCCTCCTGCCGGCGCTCGCCCGGTACGGCGCCTGGTATTACGTGGGCGCCGTGCCCGCGATCGGGCTGGTGTGGGCCGCGCTGCGCGCCCTCGGGGGCGGGCGTTACGCGTCGGCCATCCGGTTGCTCAAGTACGCGATGCCCGTCGGGGTCGCCGCTCTCGTACTCGGGAGGATCGGGTGACCTGGTGGCCAGGCGTGATCGCGCGGCTCGCGGTGGCCACGGTTCGGACCGCCGGGCTGTGGCGGCCCTGACCCTCGACGGCGTCGCCGGGGCGGGGCTGGCCCGGCGCTGGGGGGTGCCGCAGGCGACGTACGTCGCGACGGTCGGGTCCACGCTGGACACGATCCACGAGCTCGGGGCGCAGGGCGCGCCGTCCGGCACCGTGGTGGTGGCCGAAGTGCAGACGGCGGGGCGCGGGCGGGACGGCCGGACCTGGCGCTCGCCGGCGGGCGGGTTCTGGCTCGGCGTCCTGCTGCGGCCCCCCGCCTCGGACCTCGGCGTCTATTCGATCCGGGCCGGCCTGGTGCTGGCCGACGCGATCGACGATCTCGTGCCGGGGGCGCATGCCCGGCTCAAGTGGCCGAACGACGTCGTGATCGCCGACCGCAAAGTAGCCGGGATTCTCTGCGAGGGGCGCTGGCAGGGGGAGTCCTTGCAGTGGCTGGCGCTGGGGATCGGCTGCAACGTGACCAACGACATCCCCGCGGAGCTCGCGGAGAGCGCCACCCGCCTCGCGGATCACCGCCCCGGCAGCACGCGGCTGGGCCTGGGAGACCGCCTGGTGCCGGCGCTGCCGCGCCTGGGAGCGTCGGGGCTGCGGCTCACCGATACGGAGATGCTGGCGTTCCAGGGGCGGGACTGGCTCTGGGGGCGCGCGATCCGGGCGCCGGTGGCGGGCCGGGCCCGCGGCATCCGTCCCGACGGCGCCCTGATGGTGGAGACCGACGGCGGGCTCTCGGCCGTGCGGGAAGGGCACGTGGCGCTGGCGTGAGGTAGATTAGCGCCCCTATGCTGCTCGCCCTCGACGTCGGCAACACCGAGACCACCCTGGGCCTCTTCGACCGGGACCGGCTGGCCCATCACTGGCGGCTGACGACGACCGTCCACCGGACTCCCGACGAGTGGGGCGCGGCGATCACGGCGTATCTGACGCAGGCCGGGCACTCGACCAGTGAGGTGCGGGCCGCCGTCGTGGCGTCGGTGGTGCCGCTGGTGTCGCACGCGCTGGGCGAGGGACTCCGGCTGGCGATCGGCCCCGCCCCGGTGTTCGTCGACGCCCGCGCCAAGCTTCCCATCACCCTCGACGTGGACGAGCCGCTGACGGTCGGCGCCGACCGGATCGTCAACACCCTCGC
Source organism: Gemmatimonadales bacterium (assembly GCA_035505915.1). GTDB lineage: Bacteria > Gemmatimonadota > Gemmatimonadetes > Gemmatimonadales > GWC2-71-9 > 40CM-2-70-7. The sequence continues at coordinate 138,186 of DATJQI010000054.1, forward strand.
GGCGTCCCACCTGTATCACGACGACGTCATCGTCGTCGATTTCGGCACCGCCACGACGTTCGACTGCATCACGCGGGACGCCCGGTTCATCGGCGGCGTGATCATGCCCGGCGTAGTGACCGCCGCGAGCGAGCTGGTGCGCAAGACGGCCAAGCTGCCGGCCGCCGAGCTGTCGCCGCCGGCGCACGCGATCGGCCGGCGCACGGAGGATTGCATCCGGTCGGGCGTGCTGTTCGGGGCCGCGGAGGCGATCGACGGGCTGATCCGGCGCGTGCGGGCGGAGTGGCCGGGGGGTGGGCAGCCGCGGGCGGTGGCGACGGGCGGGCTCGCGTCGCTGATCGCCCCGCTGTGCCGGGAGATCACCGCGATCGACGCCGATCTGACCCTCACCGGGCTCCGGCTCGCCGCCTCCGCGCTCGGGCTGTCCTGGTGACCGACGCCCGCGCCGCCACCATCTGGCGTCGCTGGGGGTACGGGCTCCTGCCCGGCGACGGGTTCTCCTACTTCCTGCATCTCAGGCCCGCCGAGTGGCCCATCATGGCGGGGCACACCCTGCTGGGCTATGTGCTCGCGGTCGGCTGGTCCGGTCTCGTCGCCGGGGACCATCTCCGCGCCGCGGTCCTCGCGCTCGTGATCTGGGTCGTGTTCCTGAACGGCGGGACCCTCGCCATCAACAGCGTGTTCGACCGGGACGAGGGGGACATCGGCTATCTCCGGACGCCGCCCCCCCTGCCGCGGCACCTGCTCGGGTTCAGCGTCGCGCTCCTGGTGGCGGGACAGGCGTTGGCGTTCGCGCTGCCGGCGGGCTTTCGGCTGGCGTACGCGATCTGTTTCGCGATGTCCCTCGCGTACTCGGTACCCCCGTTCCGGTTCAAAGCGGTCGCCGGGGTGGATTGGGTGATCAACATGTGGGGGTTCGGTGCCCTCACGCCGTACGCGGCCTGGGCGGCGAGCGGGCGGCCGCTCGATCTGGGGCACGCCGTGATCTTTCTGTCGTTCTGCGCGCTTTTCGCCGGCCTGTACCCGCTGACCCAGATTTACCAGCTCGACGAGGACCGCCGGCGCGGGGATCGGACCCTGGCGCTGATCTTCGGCCTGGACGCGAGCCTGTGGCTCGCCGCCGGGTGCGTGGTCTTCGCGTTCGGCGGACTGTCCTGGGCCGCGACCATCCTGGGCCGGTCCGCCGGGCCCGTCCTGGTGGCCCTCGCGGCCTGGCTGGTGGTCCTCGGGATCTGGATTCGCGAGCGGAACCGGTGGACCCCCCACCAGCACCAGCGCGGGATGTACTGGGCCCTCGCGGCCTGGGCGGTGACCGACGTCGCGGTCCTGCTCGTCTTTGCCTGAGCCCTTCGTTAGATTGCAGGCCGGACCCTTCTCCTTCGAGGAGCACTTCGGATGTCGGCGACCGCCACTCCCTCCACCGGGACCCTGACCGACCGAACCGAGCTGCCGCACATCCTCATGAGCGGCACGAAGTTGGGCATCCTGACGGCCCTGTTCGTGGTGCTGTACCTCCTCATCTGGCGCTTCGTGCCCGGAATGGCCGGGCAGCTGCTCGAATCGGCGGTGGTGCTGGCGGGGGGGCTCGCGATGGCGCTCTTGCCCGCCCAGTGGACGGCGGCCCGGCACACGGAGGGCATCGCCGGCGCGGCCGGCGTCGGGCTCTTCAGCAGTGTGGTGTTCATGGCCATCGACATCGTGGTGCTCCGCCCGGTGCACGCCTATCCGTGGACGTGGGACGCGATCGGCGGCAACAGCACCTGGTGGTATCTGCCGGTGTGGTGGCAGCTGGGCACGTTCATTTCCTGGCAAGGCGCGATGTTCACCGCCGGCCGCAGCGCCAAGGCCCCGGCGGGCGTGGGAGGGCTGGCGGTGCCGCTCGTGATCGGCGCGGTGGTGCTCGGGATCGTCGCCCGCGTCCTCGGCTTCGGATTCACGCAGATGTATCCGGTCGCCATCGGCTTCGGGTTCGCCGTCACGCTCACCGTTCTCGGAGTCGCCGCCATCGCCCGGAAGGCGTGACGGACTGAGGCGTGCCGCGCTGGCTCGCGCACTTCCTCCTGGTCGTCGGCTGGCTCCTCACGCCCGTCTGTGCGTGGGGAGCTTCGTATTTCGGGCTCTGGGCCGGTGCGAAGATCGGGGTCCGGCTGTCCGGACCCGGCGCGATGATCGGCGTGTCCCTGGGGATCGCGTTCTGCGGCGGATTCGCGGTGCTCGCCCTCTGGGTGCGGATGATGCGCCGGGTGCCGCACTGGCTCGCCCATCGGATGGCGCCCCGTCGGTCGCAGGAAGTCCCGCGTGCGACGGACTGACGTGGCGCTGATCGCGCTCGCGGCGCTCGCGCGCCCGCTCGCCGCGCAACGGGAGCTCGAGCTGCGCTACGGGCAGTGGTACCGCGGCGGCGACGGCGCGACCTACGAGCTCCGCACCCACGCGCCGCTGTCCGGCGTCGTCTCGCAGACCTTCGGATTCACCGCGCTCATCAACGACCGCCTCGGACGGCACCAGGCGTACTACGGTCTGGGGTGGGAGGCGCACATCTTCCGCGGCACGTACACGTTCGGACCGTACGCCCTCCTGGGCGCCGGGCTCGGGCTGTCGACCGACACGGCGCAGCAGGCGCTCGCCGCGTTGTGGAGCGTCGGCGGCGGACTCGAGTGGCGCCCGTTCGACCGGTTCGCCCTCGGACTCGAGGGGCGCTACCGCGTCGAGGACCGCGGCCCCCGGGGATTCTGGGCGGGCGGCGGGTCCCCCCGAAAGGGCGTGTCGCTGTCCCTCGGGGTCGCGATCGGGCTGGGCGCGAGGCGGGACGGGATCGCGAGCCGGCCGGGGAGCGGACTCCCGGCCGACGCGCCCCCGCAGCCGCCCACGACCATCACGGGGAACGCGGCCGACGTGGTGCGCACGGCCCTCGACGTGCTCGGCACGCCGTATCAGTGGGGCGGCACCGCCGACAATGGGTTCGACTGTTCGGGATTGATCCAGTACGCGTACGGGCAGCACGGCATCCGCCTGCCGCGGGTGAGCCGGGATCAGGCGCACGCCGGGTCGGAAGTGACGCCGGTGGTCGAGGCGCTCCAACCCGGAGACCTCCTGCTCTTTTCGGCGCGTCCCGGTGCCGGCGTGACTCACGTCGGGATGTACGTCGGGGACGGGAAGTTCATCCACAGCGCGACCGGCGGCGTGAAGATCTCGCGGCTCGACGCCGCGGACCCGGAGGGCGCCTACTGGATCCCCCGCTGGGTCGGGGCGCGGAGAGTCATTCCGTGAGGCTGGGGACGGCGGTGCTGGCGCTGGCGGGCGCGGCTGCCTGCGCCCGGCGGGGCGTCCCGCAAGGTTCGCCGACCCCGCTGTCCCGCTACGAGATCCTGGTGCCGGGCCGTGATTCCTTGAGCGCGGCGCTGGCCGCGGCATTTTCCCGCGAGGGGTTCACGGTACAAGGCGACGTCCGGGGTGGTGGCCGGCCCGCGGCGGCCCTGGTGCTTTGGCGGTTCGTGGATCCTTCGGGGCGGGGAAGCCTCGAGGCCCAGCTGGCCGATACCCGCCGCGGCACCGTTCTCGCCACTACCACCATTCCCGCCGACACTCTTCGGGACGATCTGCCGGCCCGGGCGATGCTCATTGTCCGCGGCCTCTTAGCCCCCTCCCCTTGACTTAGGGCCTCAAAGGGGAGAGTATACCATCCGGTTGTTGGCACTCACCAAAGAGGAGTGCTAACAACGTTTCGTCGCAACCACTTAGTCCTGTACAGCTGGAGGCAGACGGTTATGGCAACCGGAAGCAAGGGTGGGAAGCACAAGGTGCTTCCGCTCGGCGATCGGGTCGCGATCAAGCCGGCGGAGGAGACCGAGACGATGAAGGGCGGGCTCTACATCCCCGATACCGCGAAGGAAAAGCCGATCCAGGGCGACGTCGTCGCCGTCGGTCCCGGCCGGACGGAGAAGGGGGACAAGGTCCCGATGGAGCTGAAGGTGGGAGACCGGGTGATCTACGGGAAGTACTCCGGCACGCCGGTGGAGCTGGATGGTGAGGAGATCATCCTCATCAAGGAATCCGACGTCATCGCGAAGCTCGGTTAAGGAGACATACAGATGGCAGCCAAGTTCCTGGAGTTCAACACGGAGGCCCGGGCCCGCTTGAAGCGCGGCGTGGACCAGCTGGCCGACGCCGTGAAGGTGACCCTCGGTCCCAAGGGCCGGAACGTGGTCATCGAGAAGAAGTTCGGTAATCCGACCGTCACCAAGGACGGCGTGACCGTCGCCAAGGAAATCGAGCTGGACGACGAGATCGAGAACATGGGCGCCCAGATGGTGAAGGAAGTGGCGACCAAGACCTCGGATCTGGCCGGCGACGGAACCACCACCGCCACGGTGCTGGCGCAGGCGATCTACCGCGAGGGCCTGAAGTCGGTCACCGCGGGCGTGAATCCGATGGCGCTGAAGCGCGGCATCGACAAAGCCGTCGAGGCGATCATCGAAGAGCTGAAGCGGATCTCCGTGCCCACCAAGGGCCGGAAAGAGATCTCCCAGGTCGGCACCATCTCGGCCAACGGAGACAAGGAAATCGGCGACAAGATCGCCGACGCGATGGAGAAGGTGGGCAAGGACGGCGTCATCACGGTCGAGGAGGCGAAGGGCCTCGAGACCACGCTGGAGACCGTGGACGGCATGCAGTTCGACCGCGGCTACCTCTCGCCCTACTTCGTCACCGACCCCGAGAAGATGGAAGCGGTGCTCGAGGACGCGTACGTCCTGATTCACGACAAGAAGATCTCGTCGATGAAGGATCTGCTCCCGGCGCTCGAGAAGATCGCGCAGTCGGGCAAGCCCCTCCTCATCGTCGCCGAGGACGTCGAGGGCGAGGCGCTGGCCACGCTGGTGGTCAACAAGCTGCGCGGCACCCTCAAAGTCGCGGCCGTGAAGGCCCCGGGCTTCGGCGACCGCCGGAAGGAAATGCTGATCGACATCGAGAAGGTGACCGGCGGCAAGGTCGTGGCGGAAGAGAAGGGCATGAAGCTCGAGAACACCGTCCTCGGGGACCTCGGGCAGGCCAAGCGGATCGTGGTGGACAAGGACAACACGACCATCGTGGGCGGCAAGGGCAAGGCGGCCGACATCCAGGGCCGCATCGGTGAGATCCGCGCCGCCATCGACAAGTCGACGTCCGACTACGACAAGGAGAAGCTCCAGGAGCGCCTGGCCAAGCTGGCCGGCGGCGTCGCCGTGATCAACGTGGGCGCGGCCACCGAGACCGAGATGAAGGAGAAGAAGGCCCGGGTGGAGGACGCGTTGCACGCCACGCGCGCCGCGGTCGAGGAAGGCATCGTCCCGGGCGGCGGCTCCGCGCTCCTGTGGTGCCAGAAGGGTCTCGAGAAGCTCAAGGGGGGCGACGACGACGAGAAGATCGGCGTCGACATCGTCCGCCGCGCCATCGAGGAGCCCATTCGGATGATCGCCCAGAACGCCGGCGCGGAAGCGTCGATCGTGGTGGGCAAGGTGAAGGAGTCGAAGGACAAGAACTTCGGCTACAACGCCTCGACGGACGAATATGAAGATCTGGTCGCCGCGGGCGTCATCGACCCGACCAAGGTCACCCGGACGGCCCTGCAGAACGCCGCGTCCATCGCGGGCCTGCTCCTCACCACGGAATGCGTGGTGGCGGAAAAGAAGGAGAAGGAAAAGGCTCCGCCGATGCCCGGCGGCGGCGGAATGGGCGGGATGTATTAAACGGCTAGACGCACAGACGCACAGACGCACAGACGCCTAGACGCACAGACGCCTAGACGCACAGACGCCTAGACGCACAGACGCCTAGACGCACAGACGCACAGATGGGGATCGGCTGGTCGGTTACAGGGGGGCTATCCTGTTATCGGCCAGCCGTTTCCCATCTGTGCGTCTGCGCGTCTAGCCTTATGTTGTACTCGTGACCGCGCAGCCCCCCCTCCCCCCCAGTCCTCCCCCGGTGGCCGGCCCTCAGAAGGAGCGGGCCGCCCTGTCCCGGGAGCTGGGGGAGTTCCTGATCGAGCTGTCGATCGCCCTCCATAAGCACTCGATGTACCCCTCGGGGCATCCCTCCCTCCAGCCGGCCGCCGCCGGCGTGCTCCGACGCCTGATCAACCTCCTGCAGGAGCGGCCGACGCTGTCGCTGGGGGTGGCCCGGAACCAGCTCATCATCGAGGGGGTCGCCACCGATTCCAAACACCCGGTGCTCTCCGAGCTCGCCGGCCGCCTCCACCGCCATCACCTGGGCGCCGTGAGCTTTGCGCGCGGGGTGGAGGGGGGCGAGATCGAGGACGCGCTTCGGGTCCTCTCCGTGGAGCCGGGGCGGGGCGTCGAGGCCATCGGCCTGCAGAACCGTGAGCTGATCCCGCAGTGGGACCACGTCAAGGTGCACCCCCTGACCTACGACCGGCTCGAGCTCCTGGACGACGAAGGGAACCCGGTCGGCTCGAAGGCCGAGCGGGCCAAGGCGGCGCAGCTGTGGATCGGCCTGGCGCGGGCGGCGCTGGCGGGCGAGCTGGAGGAGGATGCCGCCTCCGACATGAAACCCGCCGTCGTGGCGCAGGCCATCGACCAGCACGGCCGGGGCGAGGCCTACGACCAGGTCATCGTCGGCTACCTCCTCCAGATCGCGGAGGAGTTGAAGACCGTCGGCGGCCGGGAGGCGGTGGAGCTCCGGCGCCGCACTTCCCGGATGATTTCCGAGCTCCGGCCCGAGACGCTGTCGCGCCTCGTGGAAATGGGCGGGGACCTGGGGCAGCGCAACAAGTTCGTGCTCGACGCGACGCACGGGATGGCGGTGGACGCCGTGCTCGAAATCGTGCGCGCGTACGCCACCAGCTCCAACCAGAACATCTCGCATTCCCTGGTGCGCATGCTGTCGAAACTGGCCGCGCACGCGGAGCAGGGGACCGCCGAAGTGCGGCCGCTGGCCGACGCCGCGCTCCGGGAGCAGGTGCAGCAGCTGCTCACCGGATGGCAGCTGGAGGATCCCAACCCCGGCGCCTACGGCACCGCGCTGCAGCGGATGTCGCGGGCCGCGCCCCTCTTCGCGGCGCCGGCCGAGTCGGTGTTCGGCCCGGAGGACGAGCGCCTGGTGGAGATGAGCCTGGAGCTCGACGTCGTCGGTCCCGCGGTGTGGCGGGCGGTGCGGAACATGGTGAGCGGCGACGCGCTCCCGCGCTTGCTCGAGCTCATCGAGGGCGCGCCCCCGAACACGCGCGCGGCCACCGAAGTCCGGAACCGCACCTTCACCGCCGACGCCGTCGCGCAGGTGCTCTCGGTCGAGCCGCCCGACTTCGCCCTGCTGGACCGGCTGCTGCCGATGGTGGGGCCGGCGGCGGCGGGACCGCTCCTCGACGCGCTCGCCACCGCCAACGCGCGCGCCACCCGTCGCGGGCTCCTCGACCGCCTCGGCAAACTGGGGCCGGCCCTGGCGCACGCCATCGTGCCCCGGCTTTCGGACGAGCGCTGGTACGTGGTGCGCAATCTCCTCGCGCTGCTCGACGACCTGCCCGAGCTGCCGGCGGGGTTCTCGCCGGCCGCGTTCCACGCCCATTCGGACCCGCGGGTGCGGCGGCAGGCGTTGAAGCTCGAGCTCCGCCATCCCGCCGAGCGCGAGCGGGCGCTCCTGACCGCCCTCGGTGACCGCGATCGGCAGACGCTCCACCTCGCGCTGGTGGCGGCGCAGACCGCGTGCCCGCCCTCGGCGGTGCCGCTCCTCCTGCAGCGCGCGCGGGACGAAGCGCTCCCGTCCGATTACCGGGCCCTCGCCATCAAGGCGCTCGGCCGCTCCCGCGCGCCGGAGGCCCTGTTGATTCTGGTCGACCTGACCGACGGCGGGCGGACGCTCCTGGGCCGACCCAAGCTCAAGCCGAAATCGCCCGAGCTCCTGGCCGCGCTCTCGGCCCTGGCGGCGGGGTGGGGGACGGACGACCGCGCGACGGCGGTCCTGGCCCGCGCCGCCCAGCACGCGGACGCGGACGTCCGCGCGGCGACCGACCCCAGCATCGGGACCGCATGAGCGATCCGGTCAAGTTCCTCGGCTCTCTGGCCCAGGCGCTCGCCGGGATGTCCCTCTACGGGGACGGGCATCCGGCGCGCATGCGGGGCATCGACGCCGCGTTCGAGCAGCTCGCCGGTCTCCAGAAGGAGACTCCCACGCCCCTCTTCACCTTCCTGGGCGACGAGGTGGTGTACGGGAAAATGCCGCTGCGGGAGCTCAAGGCCTGGGACTGGTCCATGCGTCTGGCCCAGGCCGGGATCCAGCGCCTGGAGTTCGCTCCGGGAGTGACCCGGGACGAGTTCGAGGTCTTCCTGGAGGAGGTCCTGGCCCGGCTGACCCTCGCCACCATCGACACGTCCGAGGCGCGCCAGACCCGCCGCACGAGCATCAAGTTCGGGAGCGTGGGCATCCGCGGCGAGCAGCCGGGCCCGCGGGACGACCTCCTGCCCACGGCCACCATCCGGTTCTCGCTGGGTGAGGAGGCCGAGGCGATCCGGTGGATGCACGACGAGGTGAAGACCCACGGGGCCTTGCCGCTCGCCGAAGCGGAGGCGGTGGTCCGCTCGCTGTCGGTGGCGATGCACGGTGACCGCCAGCTCGTGCTGCCCCTGCTGCAGCTCAAGGAGTTCGACCAGTACACCACGACGCACTCGATGAACGTCTCCGTGCTCGCGATGGCGCTGGCGGAATTCATGGGGATGGGCGCGAACGACGTACGCGGGTTCGGCGTGGCCGGGCTGCTGCACGACCTGGGCAAGATCAAGATTCCGCTCGAGATCCTCACCAAGCCCGGCAAGCTCACGCCCGACGAGCGGCTGGTGATGAACCAGCACCCCGAGCAGGGCGCGCGGATCATTCTCGAGTCCGAGGAGGAGCTGGATCTCGCCGCGATCGTCGCCTACGAGCATCACATCATGCTCAACGGCGGCGGATACCCGCGGATGCACTACGGCCGGCCCTGCCACCGGGCCAGCAACCTGGTGCACGTCTGCGACGTCTACGACGCCCTGCGCACCAAGCGCCCGTATCGCGATGCGTGGGAGGCGGACCGCATCCTGCCGTACCTGGAGGGCCGGGCGGGGATGGAGTTCGACCCCGACGTCGTGCAGGCGTTCATGTCGATGATGCGGAAATGGGAGCCGCGGGTCGCCGTGCTGACGGAGGAGCAGGCCGCGGCCGCGGTCGCACCCGGGAACGGCTCCGGGGTATCGGCGTCCGTACCGCCGGCGGCGGAGTCTCCGCCGGCGGAGCCGCCGCCATCTGGTCCCTCAGCGTCGTGAGGTTGCGCATGCGGTGTCGCACGGTATGGTCGCTGGTCCTCGTGCTGCTGGCGCGTCCCGCCGCGGGGCAGAGTCCCCGGCGAGTCCACCTCGAAGGCGAGTGGGAGGCGAAAGCCTCCGACGGACTCCACTACGTCATGGTGCGCGCCGACTCCTCGGCGCAGTTCGGCGAGCAGGTGGCGCGGTGGCGGGTGGTGGGGGACAGCATGTGGTTCACGCTGGGGGACGGCGCGTGGCAGGTGTACGGCCTGAAGATCTCGGGCGACAAGCTCACCCTGTCGGGCGGCGACCTCGACAAGCCGGTGACGCTGCGGCGGGTCGGTCCGCCGACGCCGCGCCCGGCGGGACTCGTGGTGCCGGATGCGCCGCCCGACACGGCGCGCGCCTGGAACTAGCTACTGCGCCAGGATGTGGGTCTCGGGAATTCCCGTGATCCGCCAGCCCGACTTCTCGCGGTGGAAGGTCATCGCCGATACCTGCGTCCATTCCTGGGGGACGCGGGCCTGCGTCCGCAGGTCCCGGAAATGTCCGCGGACGACGCCGCGGGCGGTCGCGCCCTTCACCGTGAGTGAGTCCGCGGCGAACGTCGCGTCGACGCTGATCACCCCGTCGAACAAGCGCTGCCAGTCGGATGCCTCGCGATCGGTGATCGTCGGGTAGAGGGTCCGCATGTTCGCCACCTGCCGGCTCTGAATGGCCCGCGCGAAATCCGACAGCAGCTGGTTGATGGCGCCCCGCGGGTCGCTCGGTTGCGGCGTGACCGTGCGCACCCGCGCCCCGGCCGCGACGGCGGCGTTCTCGGCCGCGGCGGCGGCCAGTGCCGCCATCACGTAGTTCCGGTTCTCGAACAGGGAGTCGGCCTGGGCGAGGGCGGCCGGCGCACCCGTGGGAGCCCGGCCGGGCTTGATCGAGTGCACGAGCGTCGTCGCGTGATCGAGACGCCGGCGGGCGTCCGTCCGCGCGCTGTCCGTCTCCGACATGGCTTTCCGGTACTCCGTGCGCGCGCCGCTGTATCCGGCGGTCGCCCGGACCGGATCCGCTCCCCGCGCCGCCTGGTCGGCGGCCAGGAGCATCCCGTCGGCCACCAGCATGGAGGGGACATTGTTGACGAGGGCCCCCGCCGCCAGGGCGCGCCCCCGGGCGCCATAGGCGGAATCCCGCGTCGCCGAGAGCCGCGGGGCGAGACCCGCGATGGGGCGCGGATCGAAGAGCGGGGGATTCGGATGCCGGGGCGGGATGGTCACGGCCACGGGGGCCGGCGCGGTGGGTGCCGACAGCGAGAAGTACGCGGCCACGATCGCGGCGGCGAGCAAGCCGAGGAGCGCCACCAGCCGGACGCGCAGGGAGGTCGGGGCCGCCAGGCGGAGCGAGATCCGCGTGAAGGGCGAGCGGAACCGGTCGATCTGCTCCGTCGTGGTCGTCGTGGGGTCGGACAGCGCGTGCCGGATTCCCAGGAGCGTGGTCCGGAATTCGTCCGCCGTGGCGAACCGCTCGCCGGGCGTCTTGGCCATCGCCTTGAGCGTCACCCGCTCGAGCGACGCCGGAATGGACGGCGCCACGGTGCGGAGCGGCTTGGGCGTGGTGGACAGCACCTGGTAGAAGACGCCGTGGACGGTCTCGGCTTCGAACGGCCGTTCATAGGTGAGCAGCTCGTAGAGGAGGCAGCCCGCGGCGAAGACGTCGGTGGCCGGCGTAATGTCACCGTTGGTGATCTGCTCCGGCGCCATGTAGGAAGGCGTCCCGACGATCACGCCGCCCGAGCCGGTGTTGTCGGCGTTCTGCAGCCGGGCGATCCCGAAGTCCATGATCTTGAGACGCCCGTCCGCGGCGATCCGGACATTCGACGGCTTGATGTCACGGTGGATGACGCCGCGGGCGTGCGCGTAGCCCAGACCCTGGAGCAGCTCCACGACGAGGTCCAGCTTGTGCTCGAGGGGGAGCGGGGCGCGCACCGCGATCAGATCCGACAGGTCCCGTCCTTCCACCAGCTCCATGGCGATGAACAGCTGGCCCTCGGATTCCCCGAGGTCGTAGACCGTGACGATGTTGGGGTGCTGGAGCGCCGCGGCGGCGCGCGCCTCGCGGTGGAACCGCTCGCGCAGCTCCTGCGTGCGTCCGAACGACGGGTTGAGGAGCTTCAGCGCCACGAACCGGCGCAGGACCGAGTCGTAGGCCTTCCACACGACCCCCATCGCGCCCTCGCCGATGCGCTCGTGCAGCTCGAACTTGTGCAGGCGCCGGTACGCGCCGTCGCCGGCCGGCGCCTCCGGATCCATCAGCGCGTCGCCCAGTCGTACACCCGGCCCAGCACGGACCGCGTGGCTTCGTCGACCACCACGTCGCGGCGGGGCAGCACGCGCTCCACCACCCGGAGGAACCCTTCGCGGGTCATCCGCGCGTCGCCGTCGCCGCCCCACGCGAACGGCGGGACGTATTTGGGCGGGCGGACGGCGTCGAAGACGTTGGCGCCGGTGCCGATCACGGAGCCCGTCGACAGCAGGGTCCCGATCGCGGTCTTGGCGTGGTCGCCGATCAGGGACCCCAGGTTGAGCTGGCCGGTGTCGATGGCGGCCCCCGCCACGTCCAGGCGGATGGCGCCGTACGTGTTCTTCAGATTGGACGTGATGGTGCCGGCGCCGAGGTTGGCCCAGCGGCCGATCACGGAGTGGCCCAGGAAGCCGTCGTGCGCCTTGTTGGCGAACCCGAGGAACACGCAGGTCGAGATCTCCCCGCGCACGGTGCAGCGGGGACCGATGGCCGAGGCGCGGATGGGGCCGCCCATCACCCGGGCGTTGGCGCCGATCCAGAGGGGGCCTTCCAGCCGAGTCCCGGACCGGACCTCCACGCCGCTTTCGAGCACGACGGGGCCGTGAGTCGTGTCGAACACGACGCCCGGCTCGACCGCGCCTTCCGTCACCGCGACCAGGCTGGGGTCGCCGACCACGATGGCGCCGGCCGGAATCCCGTCCACGCCGGGCAGGAGGCCCAGCAGGTCCTCCCGCAGAAGCGGTTCCAGCGCCGGCAGGAGCTCGTGGACGCCGTGCAGGACCAGGCCCGCCACTTCCACGGTGCGCGCGTCCCGCGCGGGGCCGTCCCAGCGGCTCCCCGCCGGCACGCTCCACCCCACGGTCACGCCGCCGCATACCAGGCGGGCCGGCTCATCGGGCAGGGCGGGGGCCAGACCGCGGGGCGCGAAGGTGGAGGAGCCGACCACCGCGGGTCCCTCCACGGCGCGGCGCGCGGCCACCGGAGCGGAGCCGGGCTCGGAGAAGCCCACGAGGTGCGGGAGCGCGAACACCGCGGTCGCCTCGGTGCCGACGAAGGCTTCCCAGCGTTCGCGGATCAGATGCGCTCCGGCGCGGAGCTCCGCGAGGGGGCGCGAGCCGGCGAACGGCGCCCAGGGGGGACCGGGGTCGGGATCGAGGAGGTAGAGCGCCGGCGGCGTGGTCACAGGCGTTGCACCAGGGCCTTCAGTCGCTCGGCCTGGCCGGTGGGAATCACCAGCGTGTGTCCGTTGGCCCGCACCACCACCGTGTCCGACACCCCGGTCACCGCGAGGTGCTCGTCGTCGGTCCAGATCACGGACCGGCGGACGTCGTCGCCCAGCGTCACGTTGCCGACGACGACGTTGCCGCGCGCGTCCGGCTTCCGGATGCGGAGCAGCGCGTCCCAGGAGCCGATGTCGTCCCACCGGAAGTTGCCGGCCAGCACCGCGAGGCGCGTGGTCCGCTCGAGCACGGCGACGTCCACCGCCACGGGCGTGACGGCCGCGAAGAAGCGCGCGACGTCCCCGTCCTGCAGCGCGCCCCAGCCGGCCCGGAGCTCCACGGCGTGGGCCCGCGCCTCGTCGAGGAAGCGGGTGGTGCTCCACGCGAAGAGGCCGGTGTTCCAGAGGGCCCCGGATTTCCGCAGCACCTTGGCGCGGGCGGGGCTCGGCTTCTCGACGAAGCGGCGCACCTTGCGCGCGCCGGACCGCCCGAGGCGCGCGCCGGGGACGATGTAGCCGTAGCCGGTCTCGTCCCGCGAGGGCTTCACGCCCACGGTCACGAGGAGGTCGTGGGCGCGGGCCACGTCCACCGCCTTGGCGGCGGCGGCCCGGAACGCCACGTCGTCGCCGACGGCCCAGTCGGCGTGCAGGGAGAGCATGTCGGCGCCGGGATCCCGCCGGGCGATCTCGAGCGCCGCCCACGCGAGCGCGGGGGCCGTCGACGCCGCGCGCGGCTCGGCCAGGATCTGCGAGCGCGGCACCTCGGGCACGGCCTTCGCGACCTGCTCCACCAGGTACGGCCCGGTCAGGATCAGCACGCGGTCGGGGGGAACGAGCCCGGTCAGGCGCTGCACCGCCTGGGCGAGGAGGGGACGCTCCCCGGCGAGCGGCAGGAGCTGCTTGGGGCGCTCAGGCGTCGAGAGGGGCCAGAAGCGCGTCCCCGATCCGCCGGCCAGAATCGCCGCCCAGGTGCTCATGGCGCGTCTCCGGTCCCCATTTCGCCCACCAGGGTCGTGAGCCGGGTGGCGAGCTTGGTGGGACTGAAGGGTTTGGTGAGCAGACCGGCACCGAGGCGCCGGGCCTCGTCGAGGATGCGATCGCCCCCTTCGCCGGTGAGCACCAGAACCGGGAGGTCGCGGGTGCCGGCGTGCTCGCGGAGCTCGCGCAGGAAATCGATGCCGGAGCCGTCGGGGAGATGGAGGTCCAGGAGCATCGCGTCGATCCCCGCCAGGGCCGCTCGCGCCTCGCCGAGCGACCGCGCCAGGCTGACCTGGAAGCCCCGGGACTCGAGCTCGGGGCGGAGCAAGAGTCCGATGTGCGGCTCGTCGTCGACGACGAGCAGGTGCCGGGGGCGGGAAGGGCGGGGAGCGGGCGCCCGGGTCACCGACCGACGGGCCTCAGAACAGGCCGGCGATGGCGGAGCGGTGCCGACGGAGGTCGAGGAGGAGCGGACCCACGTTGGTGGCCGGGCGGACCAGGACCACCAGCAGCGCGTCGGTCGACAGCACCGACACGACCGCCATGCCGCCCGCGAACTCGAGGACGCCGGTCCCGAAGTCCCCCCGGCCGCCGGCGGAGCCCAGCTGGCTGATCGAGCCGATCACCCCGGGCAGCAGGGCCGAGACGCTTTCGGGGTCGACGCCGTCCGCGACGTGGGTATCGATGGCCAGTCCGTCCCGGCCGACGACCAGGACGGCGTCGATTCCGGGGCGCTTTCCCAGGGCCTCCACGACTTCACGGATGGTCGGCATACGGTGGGCCAACGTAGGACCGGACACGGTCGAAGTCAAGCAGCCACCGTGGGTTGACCCATTTAGACGCGCTCGGGTACTTTATGCCCTATGCGTTCTCGTTTCTTCCTCGCCGGCGGCGCGGCACTGGCGATGGTGATCGTCGCCGGGGCCTGCAGCAGCACGCTCGGCCCCCCGACCGCCACGGTCGACAACGTCGTCGACACGGTGACGCTCTACGCGCTGACCGGAACGCCCGTGGGCACGCCCTCGGCGTACAACATCCAGGCGCCCGGTCCGGTCCGGACCGACTCGGAGCCGGGGTACGATTTCTCGTTCGACATCACGGGCGGCCAGGGAGCGCTGTATCCGCAGGGCGCGCTCTTCGGCCTGGGCCGGACCTCGGCGCTGCAGTACGCGAACTCCTTCGATGCGACCACGACGGCGCCCACCGCCGGGTGGAACGACACCACGGCGCTCAACGTGAGCGTCGGCACGGTGGTGCTGGTCCGCTCGCGCGTGATCACCTGCAGCACGTACGCCGCCACCGTCTTCGAGTACGCCAAGCTGCAGGTGCTGGCGATCGACACCGTGGGCCGCACCATCAACTTCCAGATCCTGTCCGACGTCAATTGCGGGTACCGGGATCTCAACACCGGTATCCCCGCCCACTAAGCCGTGATCGATCTCAAGCGACTGCGCGCCGCACCGGACGAGGTGCGCGCGGCGCTGGCGCGTCGCGGAGACTCCTCCGTGATGGCGCTGCTCGACGAGCTGCGCGGGCTCGACGAGCGCCGGCGCACGTTGACCGGGCAGCTGGATGCGCTGAAGAGCGACCGGAACCGCCTGGCCCACGAGGACGCGGCGGCCGTCAAGCAGAAGGGCGCCCTCCCGCCGGAGGTGGTGGAGCAGCGCCGGGAGCTGGGCCTCAAGATCACGGGGCTCGAGCACGAGCTCCGCAGCATCGAGACCGTGCTCGGCGCCAAGGCGCTGTTCGTTCCCAATCCGCCGCTGCCCGGTGTCCCGGACGGCGATGCCTCCGCGAACCGGATCGTCCGGACCTGGGGCACGCCCCGGCCGGCCGGTGACGGCGTCCGGCCTCACTGGGAGATCGGGGAGAAGCTGGGTCTGCTCGACCTTCCCCGCGGCGCGAAGATCTCGGGATCCGGATTCCCGCTGTTCGTCGGGGCCGGGGCCCGGCTCTCCCGCGGCCTCATCGCGTTCATGCTGGATCTTCACACGCGGGAGCACGGCTACCGGGAAGTGGCTCCGCCGTTCGTGGTCAAGCGGGAGACGATGCAGGGCACGGGGCAGCTCCCGAAGTTCGAGGAGGAGGCCTACAAGACCTCGCCCGATGACCTTTTTTTGATCCCCACCGCCGAAGTTCCGGTCACCAATCTTCACCGGGACGAGATCCTGGACGGCGCACTCCTTCCGCTGGCGTACACCGCGTACACGCCGTGCTTCCGGCGCGAAGCCGGCGCGGCGGGGAAGGACACGCGCGGGCTGCTCCGGGTCCATCAGTTCGACAAGGTGGAGCTGGTCCGCCTGGTGGCACCGGAGACGTCGACCGCGGAGCTGGAGGTGATCACGCGCCACGCCGCCGCCGTGCTGGAGCGGCTCGAGCTCCCGTACCGCGTGGTGCAGCTGGCCGCCGGGGACACCGGCTTCGGCAGCGCCATGACCTACGACCTCGAGGTCTGGGCGCCCGGCGTCGGTGCGTGGCTCGAGGTGTCGTCCGCCAGCGTCTTCACCGATTTCCAGGCCCGGCGGGCCGGCATCCGGTACCGGCCCCGGGCGGGCGAAAAGCCGGACTTCGTGCACACGCTGAACGCGTCCGCGCTCGCGCTCCCGCGCACCATCGCGGCCCTGCTCGAGCACGGGCAGGAGGCCGACGGCGGGGTCCGCCTCCCCGCCGCGCTCGTGCCCTACGTGGGCGTCGAGCGCCTCGGTCCCGCCGGTGGATAAGCACGAGAGGTGGCGCCGGGCGGGACCCGCGGCCCTGATCGGGGCCGCGCTGCTTTTCGGCGCGCTCTCCGTGGTCGACGCCTGGCTCGTGGCCCGGCACTTCCGGGAGGACGCCCGCGCCACGTCGCGGCTCTTCGGGCGCGTGTTCGCCGGACTCACGGATCCGCATCCCGACGCCGCGACCGGCGCGCTGCTCGACCTGGCGACCGAGGTGCGCGGGATGCAGCTGCCCATCGCCGTGACCGATCCGGCGGGCCGGGTGACGCAGGTGGCCAACGCGCCGGCGAGCGTCACCGGCGATTCCACGGCGCTCGCCGCCTGGGCCCGGGGTCTCGACCTGATCAACACCCCCATCGTTCAACCGGGGATCGGCACCGTGCACTACGGCGCCGTCCCGATCGCGCGCCGGCTCGAGGCGCTCGGCATCCTTCAGGCGGGCGTCCTGCTCTGTCTGGTCGGCCTGATCTGGCTGGCGAACGCCACGCAGGTCAGCGCGGCGCGGGACCGCCTGTGGGTGGCCATGGCCCGGGAGTCGGCGCACCAGCTCGGCACGCCGCTGATGAGCCTCACCGGATGGATCGACTACCTCCGGGAGAATCCGCACACCGCCGGCGGGGAGCTCGTCGAGCACCTGGCGGCGGACACCGAGCGGCTCCAACGGGTGGCCAAGCGCTTCGAGCGGATCGGGCGCCCCGCCCGGCGCGAGTCCGTGGGGCTCGGCGCCGCGGCCGAACGCGTCGTCGAATACTTCCGGCCCCGCCTGCCGACTCTCGCCAGTCCGGTGCAGCTGGTGCTGCACGCCATCGGCCCGGGCCCCGTCATCGACGGCGACCCGGTGCTGGTCGAATGGGCCATCGAGGCGCTGGTCAAGAATGCCGTCGACGCGCTTTCGGGGCGGGGCGGACGGATCGACGTCCGCATCGAGGCGGTGGGCCGGACCGGGCGGGTGATCGTCGAAGACGACGGCCCCGGCGTGGCGCCGCAGATCCGGGCGCACATGTTCGAGCCCGGTCGCAGCACCAAGACCGGCGGCTGGGGCCTGGGGCTCGCGCTGGCCCGGCGGATCGTGGAGCAGCAGCACGCGGGACGGGTGTCCTACCACCCCGGGTCTCCGGGCAGCCGCTTCATCCTCGACTTCCCGGTGCCCGCGCCGACGTGACGCCGTCGCTCAATCCCACCCAGCGGGCCGCGGTGGAGTACGGTGATGGACCCCTGCTGGTCCTGGCCGGCGCGGGCTCGGGAAAGACCCGGGTTCTCACCGCCCGCATCGCCCACTTGATCAGAGACCGCGGCATCCGGCCCGACCGGGTGTTCGCCGTGACCTTCACCAACAAGGCGGCGGGCGAGATGCGCCGCCGGGTGGCCGAGCTGCTCGGCGCCGACCCCAAGGGACTCTGGATCGGCACGTTCCACTCCCTCTCGGCGCGGCTCCTCCGCCGGGAGGCGCCGCTGCTCGGGTTCGGGCCGAATTTCACGATCTACGACGAGGAGGACTCGCAGGCGCTGATCAAGCGGATGCTCGAGCAGCGCGGGCACTCGGCGAAGGCGTTTCCGCCCCGCCAGCTGGCCGGCATCATTTCCGGCGCGAAGAACGCCCTGCTCACGCCGGCGGAATTCGCCCAGCGGGCCGAGACCCCGCTCGAGCTCGTGGCCGCCGACGTGTTCGGCGGCCTGGGGCCCGCGCTGAAGCAGGCCAACGCGATGGACTTCGACGACCTCCTGCTGCACCCCCTCGAGCTCTTCCGGACCCACCCGGAGCGGCTGGCGTACTGGCAGCGCCGCTTCGTCCATGTCCTGGTGGACGAATTCCAGGACACCAACGCCGCGCAGTACCGGCTGGTGCGCCATCTCGCGTCGGAGCACGGCAACCTGACGGTGGTGGGCGACGACGACCAGGCCATCTACGGCTGGCGCGGCGCCGACGTCCGTCACATGCTCGCGTTCCAGGCCGATTTCCCGGGCACCACGCTGGTGAAGCTCGAGCAGAACTACCGCTCCACGCAGGTGATCCTGGACGCCGCCAACGGAGTCATCGCGGAGAACGAAGGACGGCTCGGCAAGACCCTGTTCACGGAGCGGAAGGGCGGGGCACCGGTCACCCTCCTCACCGCCGCGGATGAGCGGGACGAAGCCGAGTGGCTGGCCGGAGAGTACGCCCGCCTCTCCGCCGACGACGACCATTCCTATGAAGGCATGGCGGTGCTGTACCGGACCAATGCGCAGTCCCGGCCTCTCGAGGAGGCGTTCCGGTTCCGGGGCATCCCCTACCGGCTGGTGGGGGCCATCAGCTTTTACGAGCGGCGCGAAGTGAAGGACCTGCTGGCCTACCTGCGGCTGATCGCCAACCCCTCCGACGACGAGGCCTTCCTGCGGGTGATCAACGTGCCCCGGCGCGGCATCGGGGACGCCTCGGTGCTGGCCCTGGCGCAGGCGGCGACCACGTGGGCGAAACCGTTGCTCGAGGTGGCCCGGGTGGCCGACCGCGTGGAGGGACTCAGGCCCAATGTGCGGGACGGCTTCGCCAGGTTCGCGGCGACCGTGGACGGTCTGCGGGCGGCCGTCGGGACCGAGGACCCCGCCTTCGTGCTCGACCGGATCATCACCGCCGTGGCGTACGACGCGTACCTGGCGGATGAGGGGCCGGAGGGCGTGGAGCGGGCCGAGAACGTTCGGGAGCTGATCGCCGGCGCCGCCGCCTGGGCCGAGGTGGCCGGGCTGGACGGGGTGGAGGAGGCGGGGGGGGAGGAGGGGGCCGCCGGGGGGACGCCGATCGAGCGCTATCTCACGCAGTCGGCGCTCCTGGCGTCGACCGATTCGGTGCAGGGGGACACGGGGGTCACCCTCCTGACGGTGCACATGGCGAAGGGGCTGGAGTGGCCGGTGGTGGCGCTGGCCGGCCTCGAGGACGGTCTCTTCCCCCTGGCCCGTTCGGCGGCGCAGCCGGGCGGGGTGGAGGAGGAGCGGCGCCTCTGCTATGTGGGACTGACGCGCGCCCGCGAACGACTGTATCTCTCCTGGGCGCGCACCCGGTTCCGGAGCGGCCGGATGGAGATGTCCGAGCCCTCGCGGTTTCTGGAGACCATCCCGCCGGGGGTGATCCAGGAGCGCGCCACGACGCCGCTGTGGGATCGCGGCGGCTACCGCGCCCGGCCCGACCGGCCCGCGCGGCATCGGCCGGTGGAGCGCGACGAAGCTTTCTTCTCGGACGAAGACGCGTCGCAGGACGCGCCGCGGTACGCGCGCGGCGAGCGCGTGCGTCACCGGAAATTCGGCGGGGGAGTGGTGCAGGCCATCTCCGGCGGAGGCCGGAGCTTGAAGATCACCGTGCTGTTCGACGACCCCGACGTCGGCGCCAAACAACTGCTCGTGGCCTACGCGGGGCTCGAGCGCGATTGGGAGACGGGATGAGCGTCACGCCCGACGAAGTCCGGCAGATCGCGAAACTGGCGGAGCTGTCGGTGGATGAGGAGCATCTGCCCGAGCTGGCGGCGCAGATGTCCCGCATCGTCGACTACATCGCGCAGCTCGGCGAAGCGGGCGGGAGCGGGGGGACGGGCGACCACGCCAAGCCGTTCATCCCGGGACCCGACGCCATCCGCCTGCGGGAGGACGTGGTGGCGCCGCAGCCTCTCGAAGGGAAAATCTCCGACTTCGCGCCCGCGTTCAAGGACGGCTTCTTCCTGGTGCCCAAGCTCGGCGCGTTCGACGCCGGCGAGGAGACGGCGTGACCGAAGTCGAGGTCCTCGCCGCCGCCAAGGCCGCCGCGACCCGCCTGTCCAAGGCGAAACGGCTCAACGCGCTGCTCACGCCGCCCGCGGTCGTGCGCAAGTCGCTCGTGGCCCAGGCCAAGGCCGTCCGCGCCTCGGGTGTCCTGTACGGCATGCCGGTCGCGGTGAAGGACAACATCTGCACGCTCGACTTCCCGACGACCTGCGGATCGAAGATCCTCGAGGGCTATCAATCGCCCTATGAGGCGACGGTCGTCACCAAGCTCAAGGCGGCGGGCGCGCTCATCGCGGGGAAGGCGAACCTCGACGAATTCGCGATGGGCTCCTCCACGGAGCACTCGGCGTACGGCCGCGTGCTGCACCCGCTCGACCGCACCCGGGTGCCGGGCGGATCGTCGGGAGGCTCGGCGGCCCTCGTCGCCGCCGGCGCGGTACCGGCGGCACTCGGGTCGGAGACGGGCGGCTCGGTGCGGCAGCCCGCCGCGTTCTGCGGTGTGGTGGGGATCAAGCCGACGTACGGCAGGGTGAGCCGGTACGGCCTGGTGGCGTTCGGCTCGTCGCTCGATCAAGTGGGGGTGCTGGGGCGGAGCGTGCACGACGCGGCGCGGGTGCTGTCGGTGATCTCGGGGCGCGACCCCCGGGACAACACCTGCGAGGACCGTGATTCCCTGCGCCTGCCGACGGTCCCGGAGCGGCTCGAAGGCTTCGTGATCGGAATCCCGAAGGAATACTTCCCGGTCGATCTCCATCCGGGCGTGCGCCGGGCCTGCGACCGCGCCATCCGCGCGCTGAAGGACCTGGGGGCCGCCATCCGCGACGTGTCCCTGCCGCACACGGCGTACGCCATCCCGACGTACTACGTCATCGCGCCCGCCGAGGCGTCCTCCAATCTGGCGCGCTTCGACGGCGTCCGGTACGGCAGCCGCGCCGGCGGCGTCACGACGCTCGCCGATCTGTACCGGGAGACCCGGGGCGCGGGGTTCGGTCCCGAAGTGCAGCGCCGCATTCTGGTGGGCACCTACGTCCTCTCGTCCGGCTACTACGACGCCTACTACCGGAAGGCGCAGCAGATGCGCGCCCTCCTGGCCCAGGATTTCCGCAACGTCTTCGACCGGGGCGTGGATCTCCTCTTCACGCCGACGACGCCGACCGTGGCGTTCAAGGCGGGGGAGCGCACCAAGGATCCCGTCGCGATGTATCTCGCCGACTGCTTCACGGCGCCGGCCAACCTCACGGGCGTGCCGGCGATGTCGCTGCCGATCGGCCGGGTGAAGGGACTGCCCGTGGGCGGCCAGTTCATCGGACAGCCGTTCCTCGAGGACGACATGATCGAGGCCGCGTACGCCCTCGAGCGCGCCATCTCCGGGACCGACGAAGCGTGAGCGCCGCCTGGGAGACGGTCATCGGGCTCGAGACCCACGTGCAGCTCGCGACGGTCTCGAAGATGTTCTGCGGCTGCTCCACGCGGTTCGGCGCGCCGCCCAACACGAACATCTGTCCGGTGTGCCTCGGCCTGCCGGGCGCGTTGCCGGTGCCGAACGAGCTCGCGATCGCGCTCGCGGTGCGCGCCGCCCTGGCGCTGAACTGCGCGGTGCAGGCCCGGAGCGTGTTCGCGCGGAAGAACTACTTCTATCCCGATCTGCCCAAGGGCTATCAGATCTCGCAGTACGACCGGCCGCTCGCGACCGCGGGCCACTTGAGCTTCCTGTCTCCGGAGCGGGGCGTGGTGCGGGCGGGGATCGTCCGGGTCCACGTCGAAGAGGACGCGGGCAAGTCGCTGCACGACCGGTTCCCCAGGGCCACGGCGGTCGACCTGAACCGCGCCGGCGTCCCCCTCATCGAGATCGTCACCGAGCCGGACTTCCGGTCGCCGCAGGAGGCGCGGGCCTATCTCTTGACCCTGAAACAGGTCCTGCAGTACGTGGGCGTGTCCGAGTGCGACATGGAAAAGGGGAGCCTCCGGGTCGACGCGAACGTCTCGATCCGCAAGCCGGGGAGCACCGCGCTCGGCGTGAAGTGCGAAGTGAAGAACATCAACGCGTTCTCGTACGTCGAGAAGGCGCTGACCGTGGAGCGGGACCGCCAGATCGCGGTGGTCGAAGGCGGCGGGACCGTCACCCAGGCCACGATGCTGTACGACTCGAAGGCGAACACGGTACGCCATCAGCGGTCGAAGGAAGAGAGCAAGGACTACCGCTACTTCCCGGAGCCCGATTTGCCCCCGCTGATCCTCGCGGAAGACTGGATCACGGAGCAGCGGGGGACGCTGCCCGAGCTGCCGGCCGCGAAGCGGGAGCGGTTCGTCTCCCAATACGGGTTGAGCCAGCAGGATGCCGGCGTGCTCACCGCCGAGCGGAGCGTGGCCGATTACTACGAATCGGTGATGCACGCGGGGGCGGAGCCCAAGGCGGCGGCGAACTGGGTGATGGGGGAAGTGCTGGCCCACGCCAAGGACCACCAGGAGCAGCTGCAGGTGCCGGCGGCGTCTCTCGCCGGGATCATCGCCCTGGTGAAAGGCGGCACGCTGTCTCACCAGGGCGCGAAGAAGGTGTTCACCGAAGTAGCCGCCCGGGGCGGGGATCCGCGGACCGTCGCCGAGGCGCTCGGCGTGATTCAGGTGGCCGACACGGGCGTCCTGACCCAATGGGTCGACGAGGTGGTGTCGGCGCACCCGGCCGAGGCGGCGCGGTTCAAGGGCGGGGAAGCGAAGCTGATGGCCTTCTTCGTGGGGCAGGTGATGAAGGCGTCGAAAGGCAAGGCGGATCCCAAGGCGGCGCCCCGGCTGCTCGAGGAGCGGCTCAGCCGGTAGGAGTCTCCGGCGGCGAGTCCCAGGGCCGTTGCGCCTTCGATTCCCGCCAGTAGCCCAGCGACACCTCGGGCAGGCCGAAGTGTTCCTCGGCCGTCTCGGTGACCTGCCGCGGATCTTCCCGCCCGCCTTCCGCCAGCGCCTGCCGGCGCATCTGCTTCGCCATCCCCAGCGCCTTCTCTCCCGACGGGTCGAGCCGCCGCGCCGCCGCGTCCTTTTCGCCGAGGGACTCCATCACGTACTGGAAGGCGACGGCCATGTGCCGCTCGACGTCGTCCGTCGGCAGGTCCCACCGGCTCGACTCGGCGATGATCTGAAACGCCCACTGCCAGCTCTGGCTCTCGGTGAGGTGCACCATACCGCGGAAGAGGCGGCGATTGGTGCGCACCGAGAAGAGCGTGGGCGAAATGATGCCGTCGAGGTGGGCGTCGCTCGCGCCGTGGTCCCTGAGAATGACCTCTTTCGCCGTGCGGGCGTACGCGTCGCCGAGGTGGGTCTCGAAGCGGCTCTCCCAGTAGCTGTGGCCGAGCGCGGTCGTGCTCGACGTGACGACCAGCTGGCGCGGCACGAAGTAGTTGTGCGCCACGGTGTCGGCGGCGAGGTGGGAGAGGTATCCGAGCCCGAAGGCGCGCAGGGCGTCGGTGGCCGCCTGGTCGTAGATCTCCTGGCCCACGTGCCAGGCGTGGCAGTGCCGCCCCACGGGCGCGTACTTCTTCGCCATCGAGGTGTCGGCCGCGATGTTGCCGTAGAGAAAATCGAAGGGGAACGACCGCAGCAAATCGGCGACGGCGACGGGCAGCTGGTGGAGATTGGTGAGCACCGACTCGCCCAGGTAGATGTGCGTGCCCGGGGTCCAGGCGTGCAGCGGCGCGGGCAAGAGCACCAGCACCGCGAGCCCCAGGAGCGCCGCCGCGACGATGGGCTTCAGCGGGAGCGGCTCCGGCGCCGCTTGGTGAAGAGCCGCTTGCCGAGCGAGAACGCCGCCACGCCCCGGCGCACGGTCCGCACCGCCGCGACGGCGTCGAGGGCGGCGTCATCCGCCTCCTCCTGCAGCACGTCCACCAGCGCGGCGAGATTCGACATCCGCACTTCGGCGGCATCCGCGGCCCGGACGATCCGCAGCCGGATGTCCTTCGACGTGCCGACGAGCGCGTCCGCCTCCCCGCGGATGACACCCAGCAGGGCGCGGACGTCCTGCACCGCGGGAGCGGCGAGCTGCCGGAAGAAGCCGAGTGTCGCGCGGACCCCGAGTGCCGAAAGGACGGCCGCGACGGCGACGACGATGGCGGCGAGCGCGATGACGAGGAGGGAGAGCGCGGCGACGACGGCGGCCCACGTGGGGATCATGCCGTAACCTCGGGCGTCGCGGGTGACGTTGTCAACGGTGGCGGGCGCAGCGCGCGCGTCATGGCCGACGGCGCGAGGAGCACGTTGAGCCCCAGCCCCACCAGCGCGGTGGTCACGACGGGGCCGCCGGCGACCGGGCCGTAGAGTATGAAGAAATTCATCGCCAACGCGACCGCGACGGTGCCCTGGGCGACTCCCGCGAGCCCGAGGTCGGGCGGCAGCTGGTCGAGGCGCAGGGCGCGGCGGCTGTACCGGACCGCCGCCCAGCGGCTCGCGGCGCGCGCCGCCACGAACACCGCCGCCGCGACGAGCAGCCACGGGGTGGGAAACGTGAGCACGGCGCCCGACAGGATGAGCAGGATGGCGGTCACCGGGTGCTCCCACGCGCGGAGCAGGGCCAGCGCCGCCCGCCGGTGCGGAGAGCGATTCACGATCACCGCCGCCGCGACGGCGCAGATCACGAACGGGGAGAGGTCCGCCGCGTAGCCGACGCCCGCGCCGAAGAGCAGGACGCCCAGCAGCCCGAGGTCCCGCTCTTCGGGATCCCGCGTGAAGTGGGTGAGACCGAGGTACAGGACGCCTACCAGGAGGCCGCTGACCAAGGCGAGTCCCAGCCAGGACACCCAGCCCAGGGGCAGGCCCCCGGAGGGCTCCCGGGGATGGTAGATGGTGAGCACCAGCGTGAAGGCCAGCGCCCCGGCGGCGGTGTCCAGCCAGGCCGCGATTTCGAAGGCCTGCCGCACGGAACGCCGGATCCCCACGGCCCGGGCGGTCATCGCCACGGCCCCCGGCCCCGTGACCACCGCGATCGCCGCCAGAGCGACGACGGTGGGCAGCGTCGGGCGGAACGCGGCGCCGAGCGGGTGGATCAGGCGGGTCAGGAGCCAGCCGATCAGCCCGGTGGCGAGGAGCACCGCGACCGCCTCGGCCGCGGCGAGGAGCCAGAGGGACCTCGGAATCTTCCGCACGTAACGCCAGGCGAGCGATGCCCCGAACGTGGCCCCGATCCAGCCGATGCCGAGCGCCATCGACGGCGCCAGGGCGCGCAACCCGTCGGCGTCGAGGATGTGGAGCGCCGGTCCCAACAGGATTCCGAGGAGCACGAGCGGCAGACCCGCGGAGACCACCAGGTCCAGCCGGAGTGCCGAGGGGTGCGGGAGCCGCGGAAGGCGGGTGACCGCGAGGCCGACGGCGAGGACGATCGCCAGGGCGAGAACGGGATTCACGGGCCGAACGTACGCGCGCGCTTGACGCAAGCGCAAGCCGCGCCATACCTTCCGGCACCAATGGCTTCCCCTCCGACATTCGTGGTTTCCGGTGGCCGCCCGCTCAACGGGACCGTGCGCCCCGCGGGAAACAAGAACGCCGCGCTTCCGATTCTTGCCGCCACCATCCTCGCCGACGGGCCGTGCGTCATCGACAACGTGCCGCGTATCCGCGACGTCGAGGCGATGCTCGCACTGCTGGAACGTCTGGGCGCCGGCGTGACGTGGTCCGGCCCCAACTCGGTGACCGTCGACCCGCGCAACGTCGAGCCGCGAGAGATCGACGCCGCGCTCGCGGCACGGATTCGCGCCTCGATCCTCCTGGCGGGTCCCATGCTCGGCCGGTTCGGGCGGGTGACGCTCCCGCCCCCGGGCGGGGACGTGATCGGCCGGCGCCGCATCGACACGCATTTCCTCGCCCTCGAGCACCTCGGCGCGCGCGTGACGGTCGGAGACCGGTATACGCTGGAGGCGAAGCAGCTCTCCGGCAGCGACGTCTTTCTCGACGAGCCCAGCGTGACCGGCACCGAGAACGCGCTGATGGCGGCCGCCAGCGCCCGCGGGACCACCGTGCTGCGGAACGCCGCCTCCGAGCCGCACGTCCAGGATCTGGCGCGGTTTCTCGTGTCCCTCGGCGCCCGGATCGACGGCATCGGCACCAACACGATGACGGTCACCGGCGGCGGACCGCTCAAGGCCGCGCGGCACACGGTGGGTCCCGATCACATCGAGATCGGCTCGTTCATCGGCCTCGCCGCGGTGACCAACGGCGCCGTGAGGATCGAGGGGGTCCGGGGGGACGATCTTCGGGCCACGTTGATGGCGTTCGAGCGTCTGGGCGTGCGCCCGCGGCTGACCGAAGACGCGCTGGTGGTGGACGCGAACCAGGAACGCCGGATCCGTGCCGATCTGGGTGGCCACATTCCGGAGCTGTACGACGGGCCCTGGCCCGCGTTCCCGGCCGATCTGATGTCGATCGCGATCGTCACCGCGACGCAATGCGCCGGGATGCTGCTCGTGTTCGAAAAGATGTTCGAATCGCGGCTCTTCTTCGTGGACAAGCTGATCGGGATGGGCGCCCGGATCGTGCTCTGCGACCCGCACCGGGCGGTGATCGCGGGGCCGGCGCCCCTGCGCGGGCAGGTGGTGGAGAGTCCCGACATCCGCGCCGGGATGGCCATCCTCCTCGCCGCGCTCGCGGCCCAGGGAGAGTCGGTGATCCACAACATCGGCCAGATCGAGCGGGGCTACGAGCGGATCGACGAGCGCCTGCGGAGCCTCGGCGCGGAGATCCGGCGGGTCGAGTGATCACGTCGGTGCTCCGGGAGGCGCCGCCGCCCGGGGTCGGAGACGAGCACGCCATTCCCAGGATCGAGCTCCGAGAGTGGGCCGCCCGATTCGGATTGGTCGCCGGCGTCACGACCGCCCGCAACGGATTCTCGCTGGCGCTTTCCGACGCAGAGCGGTGGCGCGCCTTCGAGGAGCACTTTCGTCCCCGGTTCCCCGCGGTCGTGTTCTCCCGTCAGGTCCACGGCGCGAAGGTCCACTGGTACGACCCCCTCCCGGCCGGCCGGCACGTGGGTGAAGGGTGGGACGGGCACGCGGCCGGGACCGCCGGCATTCTGCTGACCATCAGTGTGGCGGACTGCGTGCCGGTCTACGTGGTGGACCCCCGATCCGGGGTCTTCGCCCTCGTGCACGCGGGGTGGCGGGGGACCGTCGGTGGGATCCTCGGCGAGGCGGTCAAGCTCCTGGAGGGCCGGGCTCGATCACCTGTTTCAAGTATCGCAATACATTGTGGCATAAGTATTTGCGGTGCCTGTTATGAAGTAGGTTCTGAAGTCGCAAATGCCCTTGGTTTGGGGGTACCGGAGGGGACAAAGAGCAGGGTCGACCTCCGCTCCCACCTTGCCGCTCAGGCTTGGGCGCTGGGGGTCCGAGACATCACTATTTCACCATTTTGCTCGGCGCACGACGCCGGATTTCACTCTCACCGGGCTTCGGCAGGCCAGGCCGGTCGGATGATCGCATACCTCGGCCGCCCAAAGACTTGACACTGGTAGCACCCCGGGTACATTCCGCCCTGCAGCGGGCGAAGTCGGGCCCGCGCTTTTTTTTATGCTCACCGAGAGTCTCGTAGAGGCCTTCCGGGTCCGCCTGGACGAACTGGGCTACGACCTGGCCGACCTTCGCATCGGCGGTACCGCTGGCCGGCCCCTCGTCCAAGTCCGCATTGACTGGCCGCCTTCCGGCACCGAGCCCCCGGGCTCGTCTCGGCGGGTCTCCGTCGAGGACTGCTCCCGGGCCAGCCGGGCGCTGGAGGCCTGGCTCGACGCCGGGGGCCCCCTGGGGGCCCGGTACATCCTGGAAGTCTCGAGCCCCGGGATGGATCGGCCGCTGCGGTGGCACCGGCACTGGGTGCGGTTCGTGGGCCGCGAGGTGAACGCCAAGGTCCAGGGCGTGGGCCGGATCCGGGCCCGGATCGTGGCGGTGCCGGACGAGCGGACGGTGGTGCTGGAAGTACCGGGAGCGGCGCCGAAGGCGGTACCGCTCTCCGACATCCGGGATGCGCATTTGGCGGTGGATTGGTGACGGCTCCAAACAGGAATTCTCCGACCATGGCAAACACAGTCGACGTCGTCTCCGCGCTGCGCGAGCTGACCAGCTCCAAGTCGCTCGACCGGGGCGGCCTGATGGACCTGCTCAAGGACGGCCTGCACGCGGCCCTGGTGAAGCGCTATGGACCGAACGTCCGCTCCGAGATCTCGATCGACGAGCTGAAGGGGACGGTGCGCGTGGTGGTCCTCAAGACCGTCGTGGAGACGGTCGAGGATCCCGGGTCGCAGGTCTCGCTCGAGGAAGCGCGCTTCGAGGATCCCGACTTCGCGCCGGGCGACGTGCTGGAGGAAGAGGTCCCGGTCGAGCAGTTCGGCCGCACCGCCGTGCAGGCGGCCAAGCAGCGGATCATCCAGCGCGTCCGCGAAGGCGAGCGGACCCGCATCCGCGAAGAGTTCGCCGACAAGGTCGGCGACCTCCTGTCGGGCGAAGTGCAGCAGATCGAGCGCGGCAAGCTGGTGGTGATGCTCGCGAAGTTCCGCGAAGCGGAGGCGATCATCCCGTACCGCGAGCAGAATCACCGCGAGCACTTCCATCAGGGCGACACCATCCGGGCCGTGCTGAAGCGGATCGAGGAGACGCCCAAGGGGCCGCGGCTGATCCTCTCGCGCGCCGACCCGGCGTTCGTGAAGGCGCTCTTCAAGCTCGAGGTGCCGGAGATCCAGCAGCAGATCGTCGAGATCCGCGCCACCGCGCGCGAGTCCGGCTCCCGGACCAAGATCGCCGTAGCCAGCCGGGACGACGCCATCGATCCGGTGGGCGCCTGCGTGGGGCTCAAGGGCTCCCGGGTGCAGGCCGTGGTGAACGAGCTGGGCGGTGAGCGGATCGACATCGTGCCGTGGTCTCCGGATCCCGAGCGCTTCGCCAAGCTGGCGCTGGCGCCGGCCCGCGTGGCGCGGGTGT
Organism: Gemmatimonadales bacterium; assembly: GCA_035505915.1. Lineage (GTDB taxonomy): Bacteria > Gemmatimonadota > Gemmatimonadetes > Gemmatimonadales > GWC2-71-9 > 40CM-2-70-7. The sequence goes on from DATJQI010000054.1 coordinate 167,323, forward strand.
TCTCGGATCCCGACGCGAAGACCATTCAGGCCATCGTGGACGAGGATCAGCTCTCCCTCGCCATCGGTCGGAACGGGCAGAACGTGCGTCTCGCGTCCGAGCTGACCGGCTGGAAGATCGATCTCTACTCGAGCCGCGAATGGCTCGAGCGCGGCGGCGAGGGGCCGCTCTTCGCGCCGCTGCCGCCCGAAGAAGAGCAGGCGGTCAAGGTTTCGCTGCGGGAGATGAAAGGCCTGTCCGCCGAGCTGGTGGCGGTGCTCGAGCAGAACGGCAAGAAGACGCTGCAGGACATTCTCGATCTCGAGCGGGACGACGTCACGGCGCTGGCCGGGATGACGCCGGCCCTGGCGGACAAGCTGATGGGGTTCCTGAACGAGCTCACCGAAGAGGGTGAGGGCGGGGATGAACCGGGCGCCGCGGATGCGACGCCTCCGCCGACCCCGGCGTGACCCGGCGGCTGCTCGGGCTCCTGGGCCTGGGCGTGCGGGCGCGGAACGTGGTGCTGGGAGTGACGGGGACGCGGGCCGAGCTGCATCGCGGCACGCTGCACTGTGTGGTGATGGCGGCCGACGCGAGTCCGCGGACCCGCGAGAAGGTCGAGCGGCTGGCGGTGGCCCTGAAGGTCCCGGTGGTACGGGGACCGGAGGCGACCGTGCTGGGGGCGGGTCTGGGACGACCGCCGGTGCAGGCAATCGGCGTCAGCGACCGTTCGCTGGCGCGAGGGGTGCTAGGGCTTTCGGAGGAGTGAGTGGGAACGACGCGGATTCACGATTTGGCGGCCGAGTTCGGCATCTCCGCTGAGCAGCTGATGGGTATGCTCAAGGAGATGGATGTCTTCGTGCGGAGTCATCTCTCGCCCCTGAAGGACGAGCAGGTGGCGCTGGTCCGCGCCAAGTGGGAACGGGACAAGCGGAAGGCCAAGGAACCGGCCGTGACCGCGAAACGCCGCCGCGTGGTCAAGGTGGCGCCCGAGCCCGTGCCGGAGCCCGTGGAAGCCCGGCCCAAGCGCCGGCGCCGGACGGCGGCCGAAGTGGCCGCGGCCGAGGCCGAGGCGCAGGCGCAGGCGCAGGTCGAGGCGGAGGAGGAGCAGCGGGCGCGGGATGCGCTCGAGGCCGCCGCCAAGGCGCAGATCGACGAGAAGCCCGCGCCCTCGCTCGAGGAGCGGGCCGCCGCGCTGTTCAAGGATCTCCCGCCCGCCGACCGCCGGCCCGAGCCGCGCGCCGGTGATCCGTTCCGTGAGGCGGCGGGGTCCGTGGCGGAGGCTCCCGCGCCCGCCGCCCCGTCGGCGCCGCCGACCCCGGCGCGCCCGTTCATTCCCACGCCGGTCCGCCCCAAGCCGGCGTTCAGCCACACGCCCGGAACCCCCATGCCGCCGCGGCCCGTCGCGAGCGGCATGCCGAGCTTCGGCGGGGGGCCCGGCGGCGGCCCCGGTGGCGGGGGCCCTCCCGGCACGGACGATCGGCGCCGGGACAAGGGCGGCAAGAAGCGGAAGAAGGGGAAGAAGTCGGTCGATCAGGAAGCGGTGGCCCAGAACATCTCCCGCACGCTGGCGTCCCTGAAGGGGCCGGCGGGTCGCAAGGGTCCGCATCGCCGCGAAGAGGGTCCGTCGTTCCGGGACATCCAGGAGCAGCAGCGGCAGGAGCAGCGCGAGCGCGAGAAGACGCTCGTCCGGGTGACGGAGTTCATCACCGTCTCCGAGCTCGCCAACATCCTGAAGGTGCCGCCCACGCAGATCGTCACGTTCGCCTTCAAAGAGCTGGGGCAGATGGTGACGATCAACCAGCGCCTCGACTTCGACATGATCGAGCTGATCGCGTCGGCGTTCGGGTTCCAGGCGCAGCAGGAAGAGGACTACGTCCAGGGATCGGCGCCGGAGGAGGCGGGCGATTCCGCGGAGCAGCTGAAGCCGCGGCCGCCGGTGGTGACCGTGATGGGTCACGTCGACCACGGCAAGACGTCGCTGCTCGACTACATCCGCGCCGCCAACGTGGTCGCGGGCGAGGCCGGCGGCATCACGCAGCACATCGGCGCCTATCACGTCACGCTCAAGGACGGGCGCACGATCACGTTCCTCGACACGCCCGGCCACGAGGCGTTCACCGCGATGCGCGCCCGGGGCGCGCAGGTCACGGACATCGTGGTGCTGGTGGTCGCCGCGGACGACGCCATCATGCCGCAGACCATCGAAGCCATCTCGCATGCGAAGAACGCGGGCGTGCCGCTGGTCGTGGCCATCAACAAGATCGACCTCCCCAGCGCCAACGTGCAGAAGGTGAAGCAGGACCTCCTGGCGCACGGCGTGGTCCTCGAGGAGTTCGGCGGCACCACGCTGGCGACCCCCATCTCCGCGAAGAAGGGAACCGGGGTGGAGACGCTGCTCGACCAGATCCTGCTCCAGGCCGAGCTGCTCGATCTCAAGGCCAATCCGGACCGGCGCGCGGCCGGCGCGGTGCTCGAAGCGACGCTCGACCCGGGCAAGGGTCCGGTCGCCACCATCCTGGTACAGAACGGCACGCTGCGGGTGGGTGACGACTTCATCTGCGGCCAGTTCTCGGGCCGGGTGCGCGCGCTGACCGACGAGCGCGGGCAGACGGTGAAGGACGCCGGCCCGTCCATCCCGGTGCAGATCCTGGGATTCGAAGGGGTGCCCGAGGCGGGCGACACCTTCACCGTGATGGAAGACGCGGCCGCCGCGCGCGACATCGCGCAGAAGCGCCAGCGGCTCGAGCGTGAGGCCCAGCACCGCCGCACCGGCCGGGTGAAGACGCTCGAGGACTTCATGGCCGAGCGGGTGGACGGCGGTGCCGCGTCCCTCAAGATCATCATCAAGGCGGACCAGGGCGGCCCGGCGGAAGCCCTCGCCGACGCGCTGGCCCAGCTGTCCACGGCCGAGGTGAAGGTCGAGGTGGTGCACCGCGGCGTGGGCGCCATCACCGAGTCCGACGTGCTGCTGGCCAAGGCGTCGAGCGCCATCATCATCGGTTTCCACGTCCGCCCCGACTCCAACGCGCGGGCGGCGGCGGAGCGCGAGCGGGTGGAGATCCGCACCTACCGCATCATCTACGAGGCGGTGGACGAAGTGAAAGCGGCGATGGAAGGCCTGCTCGCGCCGGAGAAGAAGGAAGTGGTGCTGGGCGAGGCCGAGGTGCGTCAGATCTTCAAGATCGCGAAGGTCGGGACCATCGGCGGCTCGTTCGTCCGCTCGGGCGTGATCCCGCGCACCGGCCGGGTGCGCGTGATCCGCGACGGGGTCGAGGTCTACGACGGCACGCTGGCGTCCCTCAAGCGGTTCAAGGAGGACGTGCGCGAGGTCCGTGAGGGCTTCGAATGCGGCATCGGGGTCGAGAACTTCAACGACATCAAGGTCGGCGATCTCATCGAGTCGTACCGCGTGGACGAGGTGGCGCGCACGCTGAGCGGGAGCGCCGGCAAGGGCGAGTAGCGGTGGTGGTCGGCCTGATGACCTGGGAGCTGCACCTGGACGCCTGCCAGTCGCTGAAGGACAAGCGCCAGGTCCTGGAGAGTCTCAAGGACCGTCTCCACCGCCGGTACAACATTTCCGTGGCGGAGACGGCGCATCAGGACCTGTGGCAGCGCGCGGAGCTGTCCGCGTGCGTCGTCACCACGGACCGGGTGCACGCCGAGAAGGTGCTGCGCGAGGCCGACCGGATGGTGGACGGCGCCGCCGGCGCGCGCATCGTGGACACGAGCACGAGCTATCTCTGAGATGAAACGCAGAAGTCATCGTCCCGAGCGCGTGGCGGAGCTGGTCCGGCACACCGTGGGCGCGTTCCTGACCGGCGACGTCCGCGACCCGCGGATCGGGTTCGTCACCGTCACCGGTGTCGAAGTCACCGCCGATCTCTCGCACGCCAACGTGCAGGTGAGCGTGATGGGTACCGAGGAAGAAAAGGCGCGGTCGCTCGAAGGCCTGGCCAGCGCCGCCCGCTTTCTCCGGGCCCAGCTGTCGAAGGAGCTGACGCTCCGGGTCAGCCCGGAGATTCACTTCCGTCTCGATCGGGGCCTGGAGCACGCGCAGCGGATCGACCAGGTGCTCAAGACCCTGCGGACGGAGGGAGAGGCGCCCTGACCGACGGCGTGTGCCTGGTGGCCAAGCCGCGCGGCCCGACCAGCCACGACGTGGTGGACATCGTCCGGCGGGCCCTTGCCACCACCCGCGTCGGGCACCTCGGCACCCTCGATCCGTTCGCCGAGGGATTGCTCGTGGTCGTCGTCGGCCGGGCGACGCGGCTCGCGCCGTACGCCGCGGCGTGGCGGAAGAGCTACGACGGCGTGATCCGTCTGGGCGCCACGACCTCCACCGACGACGGGACGGGCGCCGTCACCGGCACCTCCGGGGCGTGGCAGGCCCTCGACGCCGAGGCGGTGCGGACGGCGGCGGCGCACCTGGTGGGCGAGCTGGAGCAGCGTCCGCCGGCCTACTCGGCCGTGAAGGTGGGCGGCGAGCGGGCCTACCGGCGAGCCCGGCGCGGCGAAGCCGTGGTGATGGCGCCCCGGCGCGTGACGGTGTTCGGACTCGAGGTGACCGGATGGCGGCCGCCCGACGTGGAGTTCCGGGCGACCGTGAGCGGCGGAACGTACCTGCGCTCGCTCGCCCGGGACCTGGGGGAGCGGCTGGGGTGCGGCGCCCACCTCGCGTCACTCCGGCGCACCGGGGCCGGGCCGTTCCGGCTCGCGGACGCGGTGGCGCCGGAGGCGGTGACGGCGGCGGATGTGCGGGATCCGGCGGCGCTCGTGGCCGATCTGCCGCGGCGGGTTCTCACGGGCGACGAAGGTGAGGCGATCCGGCACGGCCGCCCCATTCCAGGCCGGGAGACCGAATCGGGTACCATCGTGCTGATGGCGGACGGCTCGCTCGTGGGGCTCGGCGAGGTCGTGGACGGCCAGATCAAGCCCCGCGTCGTGCTGGCGGACGCGTGAGCGGGACGGTCGTCACCGTCGGGTCGTTCGACGGGGTGCACCGGGGCCACCAGGCGGTGCTGGCGGAGATCGCACGGCGGGCTCGGGCCGCGGGTCGGACCAGCCTTCTGGTCACGTTCGATCCGCATCCGCTCGCGGTGGTGAATCCGGACGCCGCGCCGCGGCTCCTCACGACGGCGGACGAGAAGCGCGACGCGCTCGCGGCGACGCCGGTGGACGAGGTGGTCGTGCTGCCGTTCACGCGGGAGCTCTCGCAGCTCTCGGCGGCCGACTTCGTCACCGAGGTGCTCCGCGCCCGGTACGGGATGGCGGAGCTCGTGCTGGGGCACGACCACGGATTCGGCCGGGGCCGGGGCGGCGACGTCGAGACGGTGCGCCGGCTCGGGGCGGAGCAGGGGTTCGGGGTGGACGTCGTGGAGGCGGTGCGGGAGGACGGACAGCCGATCTCGTCCACGGTAATCCGGGCGGCGGTGGCGCACGGCGAGCTGGAGCGGGCGGCGCGGTGGCTGGGCCGGCCGTACTCGCTGTCGGGTGTGGTGGAGCGGGGGGCGGGGCGGGGCCGGACGATCGGCATCCCGACGCTCAATCTCGCGCCGGCACCCCAGAAGCTCCTGCCGCCGGACGGGGTATATGCCGTGCGGGTGCGGGCGGCGGGAGCGACCTACGGCGGAATGATGAACCAGGGCGCGCGGCCCACGTTCGGCGTGACGGCCCGCGGCCTCGAGATTCACCTGTTCGACTTCGCCGGGGACCTGTACGGCGAGCGGGTGCGGGTGGAGTGGGTGCGCCGGCTGCGCGACGTGCGTACTTTCCCCTCCCGCGAAGCGTTGGTGGCTCAGCTCGAGCACGACCGCGCCGCGGCGCGGGACAGCCTCAACTCGTCAGGAACGCGATGAAAACGATTCGGAACCGCCTGATCGCCATCGGCGTGCTCTTCGTGCTCGCCGTGATCTCCATCCTGCCGCGCTCGACGCCCATCCGGATCGAGGATCCCAAGACCGGTAAGATGATCGACACGTCCGAGCGGCTGGTCCCCATTACCCTGGGCCTCGACCTCCGCGGCGGCGTGCATCTGGCGCTCGAGGTGGATCAGTCCCAGGGCCCGGTGCCCGATTGCAAGGACGCCATCGACCGGTCCCTCAAGGTGGTGCGCACCCGGCTGAACGAATTCGGCACGCTGGAGCCGGTGGTGCAGGCGACCGGAAACTGCCGCCTGGTGGTGGAGCTGCCCGGCGAGAGCGATCCGGAGCGGGCCAAGCGGATCGTGAACCAGCAGGCGCATCTCGAATTCCGCATCACCGACATGAAGAACCTGTTGCGGGACGCCCTCCCCGGCATCGACAAGGCCCTGCGCGACGCGGGCGTGCGGGGAGTGGGGGGCGCGGCGCCGTCGAACGCCGTCACCCAGCTCTTCGGGGCGGACAGCGGCAAGAAGAACCAGAAGGGCAAGGCCAAGGCGGCCCCGGATACGAGCAACGCCGCCGGCGCGTTCTCGAGCCTCCTCTTCCAGGGCCAGCTGCCGGGCGAGTACCTGGTGCCCCTGGAGCAGACGGCGCTGGTGGATTCGCTGCGGAAGCTGCCGGCGTTCCAGTCGGCCATGCCCCGCGGGATCGACCTGTTCTGGGGCACCGACGTCACCGCGCGCGGCTCCCGGTCGTTCAAGGCGCTCTACGCAGTCGAGTCGAAGCCGATCATCACGGGTGAGGAGCTGGAGAAGGCCACGGCCCGGCGGGACCAGCTCAACAACCATTCGGAAGTGGTGTTCGACCTGAGCCGGCGGGGCGGCCGGATCTTCGCCGAGCAGACCGGGAAGCACGTCCATGACTACATGGCCATCATCCTGGATACGCTGGTGCAGGGGCAGCCCCCGATCATCAACGACCAGATCGGCGCGCACGGGCAGATCGACCTGCAGAGCAAGCCGCTCGCGGAGGCCCAGGACCTGGCGCTGGTGCTGCGGGCCGGCGCGCTGCCGGTGCGGCTCGCCATCGTCGACGAGCAGTCGATCGGGCCCACGCTCGGCCAGGATTCGATCAATCACGGCATCGTGGCGGGACTGGTCGGCGTCGGACTGGTCGTGCTGATCATGGTGATCTACTACCGCGTCTCCGGCATCCTGGCCGTTTCGGCGCTCGGGTTGTACGTGCTCTTCACGCTCGCGGGTCTGGCCGTCTTCGGCTTCACCCTGACCCTGCCGGGGCTGGCGGGACTCGCGCTGTCGGTGGGCATCGCGGTCGACGCCAACGTGCTGATTTTCGAGCGCATCCGGGAAGAGCTCCAGCACGGCAAGTCGGTGCGCCTCGCCATCGACGAGGGCTTCAAGCACGCGATGAGCGCCATCATCGATTCGAACGTGTCGACGGTGCTGACCGCCTTCATTCTGTACCTGGTGGGCACCGGGCCGGTGCAGGGCTTCGCCATCACGCTGATCGTCGGGATCGCCGCGTCGATGATCACGGCCATCTTCGTCGTCCGGACTTTCTACATGATCTGGCTGCAGCGGCGGCCGGACATGACCACGGTGAGCATCTGATGTTTCGTCTCTTCGCCAACGCGCGTTACGACTTCATCAAATGGCGGAAGTGGGCCTACGGCCTCACCGCCCTCGTCATCGTCCCCGGGCTGTTCCTGCTGATCCAGTCGCCGCCGAACTACAGCATCGAGTTCACCGGCGGCACGGAGATGAAGGTCACGACCCGCCCGGGCGTCACCGCGGGCCAGATCCGCTCGGCGCTCGACGCCGGCGGGCTGCACGGCGCGGAAATCGCGTCGTTCGGCTCGGACACGGCGTTCATCATCCGCGCCCGGATCGGGGAAACGAACAGCGCGAGCACGGAGCAGACGGCGGCGGTCGTGGACAGCGCCCTGACCCGCGGGCTGGGCGCGGGCAACTACCACCGCCTCGGCGCCGAGGCGGTCAGCGCCAAGGTCGGCCGGGAGCTCCAGGGCAAGGCCCTGCTGGCCATCTTCTTCTCCTTCTTCGTGGTCCTCGCGTACCTGGCGGTCCGGTTCGAATGGCGCTTCGGCCTCGCCGCCGTGCTCGCGACCGTCCACGACATCCTGACCACCATCGCGTTCATCAAGTACCTGAACCTCGAAGTCAGCCTGGTCGTGGTCGGCGCCGTGCTCACCATGGTGGGATACTCGCTCAACGACACGATCATCATCTTCGACCGGGTGCGGGAGAACCTGCGCAAGTTCCGGCGCCAGAATCTCTACGACGTCCTGAACCTCTCCATCAACGAGACTCTGCCGCGGTCGATCCTGACCCACGGGACCACGATGGCCACCACGCTCGCGCTGGTCCTCCTGGGTGGCGAGGTGATCCGGCCGTTCGCCCTCGTGATGACCTTCGCCATCTTCACCGGCACGTTCTCGTCGATCTACATCGCGGCGCCGGTGCTGATGTACATCGAGAAGCGCTGGCCGGGCGAGGACGCGCGCGGGGCCCGGGCGTTCACGTCCCCGATGGCCGCGGCGCCGGCCCCGGCGGCCCCGGCGGCGCCGGCGGCCCCGACCCCCGCCGCGCCCCGGCAGCCCCAGCCGAAGCCGACACCGGCGCGCTGACGGTGCTCGTCGACACCCATTGCCATCTCGGGGATGGGGCGTTCGACGAGGACCGGGAGGCGGTGCGGGAGCGGGCCCGCGCCGCCGGCGTGGGGCACGTGGTCGTCATCGGCGACCGGATCTCCACCAGCCGTGACGCGCTCCGCCTGGCCCGCGGCGCCCCCGATCTGTCGGCCACGGCCGGGATCCATCCCCATCAGGCCGTCGACTGGTCCCCGGAGTCCCGGACCGAGCTCGCGGCGCTCCTGGCCGAGCCGGAGGTGGTGGCGGTGGGAGAGACGGGCCTCGATTACCACTACTACCATTCCCCCCGCCCGGCGCAGATCGGGAGCTTCGAGGGCCACCTGGCCCTGGCCGAAGAGGCCCGGAAGCCCGTGGTGATTCACGCCCGCGACGCGGACGCCGACGTGGCCCGGCTGCTGCGGGCCTGGGGCCCCCGGGTGCCCGCGCTGATTCTCCATTCGTTCTCGAGCGGCCCCGACCTCTTCGCAGCAGGGATGGAGGTCGGGGCGTACTTTTCCTTCAGCGGCATGATCACGTTCAAGGGCTGGCGGCACGCCGAGTACCTCACGGCGTGCCCGGCGGACCGTCTGCTGGTCGAGACCGACGCGCCGTATCTGGCGCCGGTGCCGCACCGGGGGCGCCGCAACGAGCCGGCGTTCGTGCGCGAGACCGCGGCGGCGCTGGCCCGGGCCCGCGGGGTGACGCTCGACGCCCTCGCGCCCGTACTCGCCGCCAACGCGGGCCGGGTGTTCGGCCGCCGCGTCACCCCCTGACCCAGAGGATGTGTCGTGCCCAACGTTCCGTCGGACATCGCCATCGCGCAGGCCGCCACGCTCCGTCCCGTCGCCGACATCGCCCGTGAGCTGGGGCTCGCGGACGACGAAGTCGAGCTCTACGGCAGGTACAAGGCGAAGATCGCGCTGACGGCCATCAGCCGTCGCAAGCCCCGGGGCAAATTGATCCTCGTGACCGGCATCAATCCGACGCCCGCGGGTGAGGGCAAGTCGACGGTCACCGTCGGGCTGACGCAGGCGCTGCGACGGATCGGGAAGGACGCCATCCTCTGCATCCGGGAGCCGTCCCTCGGTCCCGTCTTCGGCGTGAAGGGCGGGGCCGCGGGAGGGGGCTACGCGCAGGTGGTGCCGATGGAGGACATCAACCTGCACTTCACCGGCGACTTCCACGCCATCTCGAGCGCGCACAACCTGCTCTCCGCGATGCTCGACGCTCATCTGCATCACGGCAACGCCCTCGGACTCGACACCCGCCGCATCACCTGGCCCCGCACCATCGACATGAACGACCGCGCCCTCCGCTCCATCATCGTGGGGCTCGGGGGCATCAACGGCGGGCCGGCGCGGGAAGAGCGGTTCGTGATCATTCCGGGATCGGAAGTGATGGCGATCATGTCCCTGGCCACCAGCATCGAGGACCTCGAGGCGCGCCTGGCGCGGATCATCGTGGGGCTCACGGCGGCCAAGGCCGCCGTGCGCGCCTCGGATCTGAAGGCCCAGGGCGCGATGACGCTCCTGCTCAAGGACGCGCTCAAGCCGAACCTGGTCCAGACGCTCGAAGGCGGGCCGGCGCTCGTGCACTGCGGTCCGTTCGGCAACATCGCGCACGGGTGCAACTCGGTGATGGCCACGCAGCTGGGTCTCCGCCTGGCCGACCTGGTCCTCACCGAGGCGGGCTTCGGCGCCGACCTGGGGGCCGAGAAGTTCCTGGACATCAAGTGCCGGATGGCGGGGCTCAAGCCAGACGCGGCGGTGGTCGTGGCCACGGTGCGGGCTCTCAAGATGCACGGCGGCGTGAAGAAGGATGCGCTGGGCGCCGAGGATGTCGGGGCGGTGGAGCGCGGGGTCGTGAACCTTCAGCGGCACGTCCGGAACGTGAAGAAGTTCGGGTTGCCCTGCGTGGTGGCGCTCAACCGGTTCATCACGGACACGGACGCGGAGATCGCGGCGGTGCAGAAGGCCTGCGCGGCCGAAGGCGTGGAGGTGGTGCGCTGCGAGGTCTGGGAGAAGGGCGGCGCGGGCGGGGAAGAGGTGGCGCGCGCGCTCCTCAAGCTCCTCGAGACCGAGAAGTCGAGCTACCACCCCATCTACGACGAGCGGAAGCCCATCAAGGAGAAGATCGAGACCATCGCGAAGGAGATCTACGGCGCCGCCGGGGTCGCCTTCGCGCCCGCCGCGGAGCGGGCGATGGAGCTCCTGCCGAAGCTCGGCCTGGGCGAAACGCCGGTCTGCATGGCGAAGACGCAATATTCCTTCTCGGACGATCCCGCCAAGCTGGGAGCGCCGAGCGGGTTCACGCTGCAAGTGCGGGACATCCTGCCGTCGGCCGGCGCGGGATTCGTGGTGGCGCTGGCCGGAGAGATCATGACGATGCCGGGCCTTTCCAAGGAGCCGGCGGCCCAGAAGATCCGGATGCATCCGGACGGGACCATCGAGGGGCTCTTCTAGATGACGTACAAGGTGGTGGCGACCGACCAGGCGCCCGGGGCGATCGGGCCGTACAGCCAGGGGATCATCGCGAACGGCTTCGTGTTCACGGCGGGCCAGGTGGGCTTCGATCCCGTGAAGATGGAACTGGTGGGGAAGACGGCCGGCGAGCAGACCGAGCAGGTGCTGAGAAACCTGACGGCGGTCCTCGTCGCGGCGGGCTCGTCGCTCGACCGGGTGGTGAAGACGACGGTCTTCCTGGCCGACATGGCGGACTTCCAGGCGATGAACGAGGTCTACGCGAAGCATTTCGGCGCGCACAAGCCGGCGCGGTCGACGGTCGCGGCCGCGGGGCTGCCCCGGGGCGCGCGGGTGGAGATCGAGGTGGTCGCGACGGTCTAGCTTTTCCGGGGGCGGATCGGGTCTGGTGGTCCGACTGGTCTTCAAAACCAGCTTGGGCTCGCAAGAGCCCAGGTAGGTTCGATTCCTACACGCTCCCGCCAGCGCTCAGCCGCGGACGGCTGGACGGCCGCCTTGCCGCTCGGGCCGGCCGGTGTATTCTCCCTTCCCGCGCCCCTGACTCTTCTCGATTGGGAGTGTACTCCGTGCGTGCACGCCTGCTGATCCTGTCCCTGGCCGCCCTTCCTCTGACCCTCGCCGCCCAGCGCCGCGGGGAGGTGTTCACTCACGCGGATTCGATCCGCGGGTCCGACACTCCCGAGCGGGCGTGGTGGGACGTGACGTTCTACGACCTCCACGTGGCCGTGAGCCCGTCGGACTCGAGCATCAGGGGCTGGAACGGGATCACCTACAAGGTCACCGGCCCGTCGCGGCGGATGCAGATCGACCTCCAGGTACCCCTCGAGGTCGACAGCATGGTCCAGGATGGACAGCGCCTGGCCTACCAGCGGGACAGCAACGCCTTTTTCGTCGCGCTCACCGCGCCGCAGCCTGTCGGCGCGACCAAGACGGTGACCGTCTACTACCACGGCCATCCCCGGACCGCCGTGCGCGCGCCCTGGGACGGCGGGTTCGTGTGGGCGAAGGACTCCCTCGGCCGCGACTGGATCGCCACCGCGTGCGAGGGCCTGGGCGCGAGCGTCTGGTGGCCCAACAAGGACTACCTGGCCGACGAACCCGACAGCCAGCGGATCGCCATCACGGTGCCCGACCCCCTGCAGGACGTCTCCAACGGCCGCCTCCGCAATGTCACGCATCACCGGAACAACACGACCACCTACGAGTGGTTCGTCACCGCGCCGATTAACAACTACGACGTCGCCGTGAACGCCGCGGTCTACGCGCATTTCGAAGAGGACTACGCGGGCGAATCGGGCAAGCTGACCATGAACTTCTGGCCCCTCGCCTACCACCTGGACACCGCCCGGGTCCAGTTCCAGCAGGCGAAGACCATGATGAAGTGCTTCGAGCACTGGTTCGGCCCGTACCCGTTCTACGCGGACGGCTACCAGCTGGTCGAAACCCCGCATCTCGGGATGGAGCACCAGAGCGCCATCGCCTACGGCAATCACTACAAGGACGGCTACTACGCCAACGGGCAAGGCATCGACCTGTCCCACTCGGGGCAGGGGCTCGGCTGGGACTTCATCATCGTGCACGAGAGC
>DATJQI010000055.1:0-2904 GCA_035505915.1 Gemmatimonadales bacterium
CCGCCGAGGCGGGGTGGGCCAGCTCGGAGAGGAGCCGGCTGCGCGTCGGCTCGAGGGCCACGGTCGCCGCCGCCGGGTCGTCGATGACTTGGATGTCGAGCATGGGGAGATGGTACTATTGACAACTTTTGTTGTCAAGGCAGGGTCCGAAGGCGCCCGGTCAGGGCGCAGAACGGCTAACCGCTGGTCCGTCGATAGCCCGCTCCCCGGGGTCCGGTCAACTCGTCCCGCACCAGCGGGGTGATGTGCTTCGCGACCCCGACCCGCCGGGCGATCGCCTGACCGATCTGACCGGCTCCGATGAGAACGACGACGTCCGTCATGCGGCGGGTCCTCCCAGGTACTGCGCATCACTGACCTTTTCCATCCACTCGACCGCCTTCCCGTCCAGCGTCTCCTGGATGGCGATGTGCGTCAGGGCCGTCGTCGGCGCGGCGCCGTGCCAGTGCTTCTCGCCCGGCGCGAACCAGACCACGTCACCGGGACGAATCTCCTCGACCGGGCCGCCCTGGCGCTGGACCCGGCCGCATCCCGCGGTCACGATCAGCGCCTGCCCCTGCGGATGCGTGTGCCAGGCGGTGCGTGCGCCGGGCTCGAACGTGACGGCGTTGCCGGCCGCCCGCGCCGGTGGCGTGACCGGATAGAGCGGATCGATCCGCACGGTGCCGGTGAACCACTCCGCCGGACCCTTACCGGAGGGCTGCGAGCCCGCGCGCATGATGTTCATGTGTGCCCCTGACGTAACGTCACTGCGGGAAGTCCTTGATCACGCCGTCGTCCACCAGATCCTTCATCACCGCCATCGCGAGCCGTATCCCCCAGCGCCGCGCCACCTCCTTGGTCTGGAGCTGGATGGGCAGCTGCGCCTTGGAATACCGCTGCCCCAGCGAAGACTGAAAGAACTCGGTCAGGGCCTTGAGATCCTCGACCGACAGCTCCCGCGCGTAGATCACCCCGATCGAGTCCACGAGCTGCGGCACCACGGCGTGCAGCCGCACGGCGAGGGTGTCGTAGAACGCGGCCGGCACCTTGTCGTTGGTGCGGCGCTGAGTGGCGAACTCGGAGTCCATCGCCTCCGTCAGCACGTCGACCGACCCTTGCGCGAGCAAGAGCCGTCTGGCCCACGCGATCCGGGTCGTGTCGGGCGCGGGCGCCGCGCCCGCCGTCTGGGCGGGGGACGTGCCCGGCGGGCACAGCGAGACCAATGTGAGGCCGAGGATCGCCGCGAACCGTCTCATGACGCCTCCAGCCCGGATCTCTCCGGGTGTCGGGGTGGGGACGACCTGCGCCGCGCAATCTGCGCACTGGAAGTGGCGGACGCCACCCGGCGCGCGGGGCCTGCAACTCATGCAACAGGGCTATACTGCGATGTACCTCCGTTACGCGGCGTGCGGCACTCATCGGCCCACGACATCATCTGCCTCGAGGGGTCTCCACATGACTGACAAGAAGATCATCGCCGTCGTCGGCGCAACCGGCGCCCAGGGGGGCGGCGTGGTGCGGGCAATCCTGCGGGACAAGCAAGGACCGTTTACCGCCCGCGCTCTGACCCGCGATGTCACATCCGACAAAGCCCGCGCCCTGGCCGCGCTCGGCGCCGAAGTGGTCGCCGCCGACATCGACGATCCTGAGAGCCTGAAACGGGCGTTCCGCGGCGCCCACGGCGCCTTCTGCGTTACGTTCTTCTGGGCGCACTTCTCGGCGGAAAAAGAAATCGCCGAGGGCCGGGCCATGGCCCGGGCCGCCAAGGACGCCGGGCTCCAGCACGCGATCTGGTCCACCTTCGAGGACACCCGGAAGTGGATCCCGCTCAGCGACAACCGCATGCCCACACTTCAGGGCAAGTACAAAGTCGCGCACTTCGACGGGAAGGCCGAGGTCAACGCGGCCTTCACCGCGCTCGGCGTGCCGACCACGTTCCTGCTCACGTCGTTCTATTGGGACAACCTGATCAACTTCGGCTCCGGTCCCAAGAAAGGTCCCGACGGCAAGCTGTACCTCACCATGCCCATGGGCGACAAGAAGCTCCCGGGGATTGCCGCCGAGGACATCGGCAAGTGTGCGTACGGCATTTTCCAGCGGGGCAGGGAGTTCATCGGGAAGACGGTAGGGATCGCCGGTGAGCATCTGACGGGCGCTCAAATGGCGGCCGCGCTGACCACGGCGCTCGGACAAGAGGTGCGCTACAACGAGGTGTCGCCGGACGTCTACCGGAGCTTCGGTTTTCCCGGCGCAGATGATGTCGGGAACATGTTCCAGTTCAAGCGCGACTTCGAGAGCGACTATTGCGGTGCCCGAGACTTGGCTCTGTCCCGCGCGCTGAATCCCGAGCTTCAGACCTTCGCCCAATGGCTGGCGCGGAACAAGGATCGGATTCCGCTCGACTAGCGCGGAGGGTGACGATCGTCGTGCTTCGTGGCCCCCGCGTGCTCCTTGGGGAAGAAGACCTGGAAGGACACCGCGTCCCACGCGTTATGAATGCCGACGAACAGGAGCAGGAGGGACGCCGCGGCGCCGCCGAAGAGCGCCTCCCGCACGTGGCTCAGCGCGACCAGCGGCGTGATGGTGAAGAGCAGGTACGACACGACGGGCAGGATGAGATGGAAGACCCAGTCTTCGAGTACCGGATGATACACCGTCTGCCGCAGCATCCGCCGCAGGATGATCACCGCATAGATCAGGCCGCCCACGCCGAAGAGCCCGATGATCACCGTCACCGCGGTCACCGATTCCCACGGCGCCCGGAACAGCGCCGACAGGAACAGCACCACGCTGAAGTGCACCACGGTGGGTGACCCGAACGCGCCCCCGGCATCGGGGCTCCGCGGCATCTGACGCTCGGCCATCAGGGTCATCACCACGAACTGCAACCCGATCAGCGCGCCCGCGGACGATCCCACGATC
>DATJQI010000056.1:0-19845 GCA_035505915.1 Gemmatimonadales bacterium
ATCTACGGCTCGAACCGCCTCCGCGACCTCACCGTCGAAGTGGGGGACCTGGCCAACATGAATCTCGGGATGATCGAGATCGAAAGCATTCTGCGGCGCCAGCACAAGATCCGGCCCGGCATGGACGACGATTTCCAGATCCGGAACCAGACCGACATTCTCCAGACCTTCCAGGATACCGCGCAGACCTTCGGATTCCTGCTCGCGGGGATCGCCACGGTCAGTCTCATCGTGGGCGGCATCGGGATCATGAACATCATGCTCGTGTCGGTCACCGAGCGGACCCGGGAGATCGGCGTCCGCAAGGCGCTCGGCGCCACCAAGTTCAACATCCTGTTCCAATTCCTGGTCGAGGCGCTCGTGCTCTGCATGGCCGGAGGCATCATCGGCATCGTCCTCGGCTCGGGCGGCGCCATCGCGCTGGCCCAGCTCGCCCACTGGAACACGTCGATTTCCCTCTACGCCATCCTCCTGGCGTTCTTCTTCAGCGCCGTAGTCGGCCTGCTGTTCGGCGTCTGGCCCGCCCGGCGCGCCGCGAGTCTCGACCCCATCGATGCGCTGAGATACGAATAGACGGAGTCGAACGAGGGCTCCGAGGCGACGAACGGGAAGCGGGAAGCGGGAAGCGGGAAGCGTCGGTGAGGATAGTGTCACTCCTCCCGCTTCCCGCTTCCCTCTTCCCGTTCCCCCATTAGGTTCCGGGCGTGCTTCTCCCCCTTCTGCTCCTGCTCCAGGGCGCCCAGTCCGGCCCCCGCCCCGTCTACGGCGGTCGCGCCGGCAGGCTCAACGTCCCGATCCCGCGCCTCGACGCCACCATCGTCGTCGACGGCAACCTCGACGAGCCGGTGTGGAGCCAGGCCGCCCTCCTCACGGGGTTCTCACAGTACGCTCCGGTGGACGGCCTGCCCGCCGGCGACTCGACCGAGGTCCTGGTCTGGTACGGGGCCGACGCCATTTACTTCGGCATCCGCGCCTTCGAGCCCCACGGCGACGTGGTGCGGGCCACGATGGCCGATCGTGACGCCATCGACGCCGACGACAACGTCCAGATCCTCCTCGACACCTATCACGACCACCGCAAGGCGCTCGAATTCGCGGTGAATCCGCTCGGGGTGCAGGAGGACGGCGTCCGTACCGAAGGACAGGCCGGCGCCGCGGGCGGCAACAACGCCACCACCGGACGGTTCGACGGCATCATCGACCTGAACCCCGACTTCGTCTGGGAGTCGCGCGGGCACGTCACGCCCTGGGGGTACCAGGTCGAAATCCGGATCCCCTTCAAGAGCATCCGCTACCAGAGCGTCGATCCACAGGATTGGGGGTTCCAGGTCATCCGCATGGTGGCGCACTCGGGGTATGAGGACACCTGGACCCCGGTGGTGCGGGCCAACGCGAGCTTCCTGATCCAGGCCGGCACTCTCACGGGGCTCCACGATCTGCACCGGGGACTCGTGATGGACGTGACCCCCGAGTTCACCACCAAGGTCGAGGGCGACTCGAACCCGCCCGGCTACCTCTACAAGGGAACGCCTGAAATCGGCGGCACCCTGCATTGGGGCATCACCGAGAACCTGAGCCTCGCCGGTACCGCGCACCCCGACTTCTCACAGGTCGAGGCGGACGCGGCCCAGGTGACGGTGAACCAGCGGTTCGCGCTCTTCTATCCGGAAAAGCGGCCGTTCTTCCTGGACGGCCTCGAGAACTACGACACACCGAACACGCTCATCTACACGAGGCAGATCGTCCAGCCGGTGGCGGGCGCCAAGCTCACGGGCAAGGCCGGCGGGACCAACATCGCCTACCTGGGCGCCGTGGACGCCGTGGACCCCGCCACGGGCGACAACCCGGTGTTCAACGTCCTCCGGTTGAACCGCGACTTCGGCGCCAGCTCCACCGCCGGCATGGTCTATACCGACCGGGTCGAGGGCGGAGACTACAACCGGGTCCTCGGCGCCGACGCCCGCGTGCTCTGGCTCCAGCGCTGGTTCTCACAGCTGCAGATCGCCGGATCCTGGACCAGAGACGCGGCCGGGAGCCGGGCCGGCACTCTCTGGGACGCCACCCTGGGCGATTACACCGGCCGGAGCTACGGCAACCACTTCGAGTTCGTGGGACTCACGCCCGACTTCGAGGCGGCCTCGGGATTCGTGAACCGGACCGGGATCGTCTCCGCGCGTCTCTTCAACCGCCTCACGTGGTATGGCCGGCCGGGCGGGATGATGGAGCAGCTGCAGACCTACATGATGGCGACGCCGCTGTGGCGCTACGACGATTTCTGGCACGCGCGGGGAACCATCGAGGGCGGGTACGCGGACTCCTGGGGCCTCACCCTGCGGGGAGGCTGGAACATCACCGCCTCGGTGAGCGACAACCTCCAGCGGTTCGACTCGGCGACGTACGCGAGCTACCGGGTGAACCGCGGGACCGACACCATCCCGTTCGCCATCCCGCACGGCCTCTACAACCTGCTCTCCGGCAACGCGGGTTTCACCAGCCCCACCCGGGCCCTGCAGATCTCCGGGAGCCTCGGCTACGGGCACTCCGTGATCTTCGCGGAAGCGGCGGAGGGACTGGAGCTGACGGCGCAGGCGTCGCTCTCGTGGAAGCCCACGCCGTCCATCCGGGTGTCGGCCACCTGGCTGCACGACCGGCTGGTGCGGGAGCGGGACCGCTCCGAGTTCGCACTCGCCAACATTCCGCGGCTGGAGTTCGACTACCAGCTGAGCCGCTCCGTGTTCGTGCGCTACATCGGCCAGTACGTGGCCCAGCGGCAGGCGGGGCTCGAAGATCCCCGAACCGGCCAGTCCCTGATCGTGGACAGCGCGGCCGCGGTGGGCACCCTGTCGAACGGCTTCCGGAGCGACTTCCTGCTCTCCTACAAGCCCACGCCCGGCACCGTGTTTTTCCTCGGGTACGGAGCGTCCCTTTCGGAGCCGACCGCCTTCGCGTTCTCCACCAGCCAGCTCCAGCGGACCGAAGACGGGTTCTTCCTGAAGTTCAGCTACCTCTTCCGGATGTAGTCCGGGAGGCCGGCGGCCGTCGCCAGGCGCCGGGCCCAGCGGTTCCCCTGACGCCGGATCTCGGCCACGTCCCCGGTCTTGAGCTTCCCGTTCCTCACCACCACCCGCCCGTCCACGACCACGTGCCGCACGTCCGAGGCGCGCGCGCCGTAGACGATCCGGGACACGAGGTCGGTCTCCGGCTGCACATGGGGCCCCGAGAGATCGAGGGCCACCAGATCGGCGCGCTTCCCCACCTCGATGGATCCGATCTCCGCGCCGAGCCCCAGGACGTCCGCACCGCCGCGGGTGGCGAGGTCGAGCACCTGCGCCGCCGGGAGCGCCTCGGGACCGTGGCGCGGCTTCTGGATCAAGGCCGCGAGCCGCATTTCGGTGAAGGCGTCGAGGCGGTTGTTGCAGGGCGCCCCGTCCGCGCCGAGCGCCACGCGGCATCCGGCCGCGAGCAGCCCCGGCACCGGGGCGATGCCGCTCCCCAGCTTCAGGTTCGAGCTCGGACAGTGGACCACGCCGGTCCCGTGCCGCGCCAGGTTGCGGACGGCGTCGTCGTCCACCCAGACGCAGTGCGCCAGCGCGGCCCGCGGCCCCGCGATGCCCACCGACTCGAGATAGGTGATCTCGTCCATCCCCGTCCGCCGCTTGACCAGGTCCAGCTCCACGGGTGTCTCCGCGGCGTGGGTATGGAGCAGCGCCCCGCTCCGCTCGGCGAGATCGGCGGCGGCCCGCAGGAGCGGCCCGGTGCAGCTCGGAGCGAAGCGGGGCGCGAAGCAGTAGCGCAGGCGCCCGTTCCCGGCGCCGTGCCACCGCGCGCACAGATCGGCGGACTCCCGCAGGGCCCGGTCCGTGGGCTCCCGCAATCCGGGAAACGCGTCCGGAGCGTCCATAAGACACTTCCCGGCCGTGGCCCGGAGTCCGATCTCCTCGAGGGCCTCGAACGCGGCGCCGGTATGCCGGACGGTCTCCATGTCGAGAATGGCGGTGGTGCCGCCGAGCAGGAGCTCGGCGCCGCCCAGGAGAGCGGACCAGTAGACGGATTCGTCGGTGTGGAGCGCTTCCAGCGGCCAGATGCGGCGCGCCAGCCAGTCCTCCAGCGCGAGGTCGTCGGCGAGGCCGCGGAACAGCGTCTGGCAGAGGTGGACGTGGGCCTGAACCAGTCCGGGGAGCAGCACCAGGCCGGCGCAATCGAGCACCGCCGCCCCGGCGGGCGCGCGGCGCCGGCCGATGCCGGTGATCCGGCCCCGGGCCACGGTGACGTCGGCGTCGAGGACCCGGCGGCCGGCATCGAGCGTGACCACCCGCGCGCCGCGCAACACCAGGGTCAGGTCGTCACCCTCGGCGCCACCGTGGTAGAATCCTGGTCGATGTCGAAGTAGGCGTCGATTTCGTCCAGGAGGTCGTCGTCGGAGTAGATGCCCGTGAGGATCCGTTCCGGGCCGCCCGGATCGAGCAGGACGTAGCCGTACGGGTAGTCGAGGCCCGACAGGATCACGGTCCGCCGCAGGTGTCCCGGACCTTCGACGAAGACGGTGTCCGACGTGGTCGGCACCATCGTGATCCCGGCGTCCTTGAGCGCGGAAGCCACCTGATCCGTGTAGTAGGTCAGATCGTCGTACGCGGAGCTGGCGTCGCCGGCCGAGAGCGTGTCGGCGGCCGCGAGCCAGAAGACGACGACGGTGGGCGACCGGATCACGCGGGGGCGCCGGAGCACGGAGCGGGCCGAGTCGCGAACCGAATCCCGGAGGGCCAGGGTGTCGCGCCCCTCGGCGTGCGGAGCGTGAATGAGCCGCCGGCCCCGCGCCGGCGGCGGCGTGTGAGCCCGGCAACCGACGGCGAACAGGGCGAGGATCGACAGAGTGGCCGACTTCATAGGAAGGAATATATTCGCGTGGTGAGCGACACTTCGCCGGTCCGCCGGCACCACTGGATCGTCCGCTTCTGCCACTGGGCGACGGTCCTGCTCCTGGCCGGAATGATCGCGAGCGGGCTGCAGATTTATGAGGCCTACGCGCGGTTCGGGAACCGGGGCGACCCCGCCTACCCCAGCCCCTTCAACGGCACGGTCTTCCCGCACTGGAGCCGCCTCGGCGGGTGGCTCGCCGCCGGACTCAACTGGCACTTCGCCCTGATGTGGCCGCTCGTGCTCGTGGGACTCCTTTACCTGTCCTACCTCGCGGCCAGCGGAGAATGGCGGGCGCTGCTCTTCCGCCCCCGGGACATTCGGGGCGCCGTCGAGATGCAGAAGTACTACCTGGGGCTCCGGAAGGAGCATCCGGAGCAGGGCAAGCACAATCCGCTCCAGAAGCTCGCCTACACCTTCATCGTCTTCCTGGCCGCGCTGTCGGTCCTCACCGGCTTGTCCATCTACAAGGCGACCCAGTTCGGGTGGCTCACCGCGCTGTTCGGCGGGTTTCAGGCGGCGCGGTACTGGCACTTCTGGGCGGTCTGGATTTTCGTCGGCTTCACGGCGCTGCACGTCACGCTGGTGTTCCTGGTCGATCCCCATTCCCTCCGCGCCATGATCACCGGCTGGTATCGCGGGAGGTTCCCGAGCCATGATTGACCGTCGGGCGTTTCTGAGATTGGGCGCCGGGGCCGGCGCGGCGTCGCTCGCGGCGGCGTGCGGGTGGGACGGCGGCGGCCTGGTGAAGCCGCGCCTCCTGTCGCTCAGCCGGCTGAACGACTGGGTGGGTGAGCACGTGCTCTTCTCCCCGACCCGGCTGGCCCGCACCTACGATCCGAGCCGCCGAAGCTCGGGACTCCCGGCGTACTTCATCTCGGATACGGTGCCGATGCTGCGGGATCCCTCGGCGTGGCGCCTCACCGTGGGCGGCCTGGTCCACCGGCCGCTCAGCCTCTCGCTCGACGACATCCAGCGGATGCCGCGGGTGACCTACACGGTGAAGCATCACTGCGTGGAGGGCTGGAGCGCCATCGCCACCTGGACCGGCGTGCCGGTGAGCGCGTTGGCCGAGCGGTGCGGGATGACGCCCGCGGCCCGGTACATCGACTTCGGGTCGTTCGATTCGGGGTATTCGAACGGCTGGGACCTTGCGAGCGCGATGCACCCCCAGACCATCCTTGCGTACGGGATGAACGACCGGCTCCTCGGCCCCGATCACGGCGCGCCGCTCCGGCTCTACTCGCCCACCAAGCTGGGGTACAAGATGACGAAGTATCTCGTGTCGATGAACTTCACGGACCAGAGGCCCGGCGGGTACTGGGAGGATCAGGGGTATCCCTGGTTCGGCGGGATCTGATCGTCAGCCGATCAGATCCAGGGCGTCATGCATGGCGCCCGCCGTCTGGTACCGGTCCTCGGGCTTCCTTCCCATCGCCTTGAGAATCACCGCAGCCAGCGCCTCGGGCACCTCGGCGTTCAGGGTCCGCGGGTCGGGCGGCTCCTCCTCGAGGTGCTTCGCGATCAGCGTCCAGGGCGTGTCGGCCTCGAAGGGCACCCGACCGCTCACGCACTCGAAGAGCACCACGCCGGCCGAGTAGAGATCGCTGCGCGCGTCCAGGTCCAGTCCCTGCAGCTGCTCCGGTGACATATAGTCCGGCGTTCCGATCGACATCCCGGCCTCGGTCAGCCCCTTTCCTTTGGGCGGATTGGCCAGCCGGGCGATGCCGAAGTCCATGACTTTCAGGAACCCGCTCGGCTCCACCACCATGTTCTGGGGCTTGATGTCCCGGTGGATCACGCCCTGTTCGTGCGCCACCTCCAGCGCGCGACAGAGCTGTTTGCCGATGGTCAGCGTCACGGGGATCGGCAGGCGGCCGCGGGTCTCAATCAGCTGCTTCAGCGACTTCCCTTCCACGAACTCCATCGTGAGGTAGTACATCCCCCGCACTTCACCCAGGTCGTAGGTCCGCACCACGTTCCGATGGGCGATTTTCCGGGCCAGGCGGATTTCCTGCTTGAACCGCTCCAGGGCGACGGAGTCGCCGGACATCGACTCGGGGCGCAGGGTCTTGATGGCCACCGCCTCCTGGAGCTCACGATCGAAGGCGCGGTACACCACACCCATCCCGCCCATGCCGAGCACTTCCTTGATCTCGTATCGCGAGGCGAAGAGGGAGCCGGGTGCGAGCATGTCCCCGGAGACGGCCGCCGCCCGCACCGCCGTCGGCACGGCGGAGATCGGCTGCGTCGCCGCCGCCCCCGTGGCGGACATCATGTAGTCGACCAGGTCGTTTTTTTCCTTCAGGTCGTCCACGAGGCCCCGGAAGTCCTGGGACAGCATCCCGATCTCGTCCTGGGACCCCACCGGCACTTCCACGCTGTAGTCGCCGTCCCGCACCCTCCGCGTCGCCTCGGCCAGGCGCTTGATGGGCGCGACCACGTGCGCGGCGCCGACGTACGCCAGGAGCAGCGCCAGCGCGCAGCCGACTCCGAAGGCGTAGTAGAGGGCCTTCTGCAAGGACCGGAACGGAGCCATCTCGGCTTCGCGCGAGCGCAGGGCGATGTACCCGCCCAGCCGGTCGCCTCCGGCCGAGAGGATCCGCTCCTCGAGGCCGAGAAAGTGGTTCCCCTCCATCTCGCCGGTCATCGCCATTCCCGAGGTGTCGGCCGTCGTATCCGCCCTCAGATTGGCGGCCAGGACCGGGATGATCTGATCGGCCGGGACGGTGGACCCGACGGGGAACGGCGCGCCCAGCGTGTCCACGGAAAAGAACACGAGGTCGGTCTGGGTGGCCTCTTTGATCGACGCCGCGAGGGCGTTGTCGAAGGCGTAGGCCGCCACCAGCACGCCCTGCGGCGCGTCCTGGGCGCTCGCCCGCAGAGGGATCGCCACCGCGTAGAACAGGTTGTGGGTCCTGAGGTCCCCGAAGGCGCCGACGGTCTGATCGCCCGACAACGCGTTGGCGATGAGGGCGCCCCGGGAGTAGTCGATGCTGTCCGCGGCGGGGTCGTCGGTGCGCGCGATCAGGATCCCGTCCCCGTTGGTCACGAGCGTCCAGGCGGCGCCCGCCAGGTTCCGGATCTCGTTCGCCTGGTCGAGCGCGTCCTCGCGTTTCCGGCTTTCGAGGAGCCGGGTGCGGTACTGGGGCACGCTGGCCGCGGCCTGCGCGGCCGCCGCCATCGCCCGGGTGCGCGCCGCCAGCTGCGCGTCCACGGCCCGGTGCGCGTTCTGGAGGGCCCGCTGGATCGAGGTGTCGGCGGCGCGGTTCGCCTGCCAGGACGTGTAGACCAGGGTGGCGCCCAGCACCGCCACGATCAGGACGACCGAGGCGAGAAAGACCTTCCCGGCGAGGCCGAGGCGGACCCCGCGGCTAGTAGAGCTCGCGTCCGGCATTGGTGGGGTAGGGTTTTCCGTACTTGTTCTTGTGGGGCTGCCACTTGAAGCCCCGGGCGTCCAGCTGCAGGGGCGCCGTCAGGGTCAGGCCGGCCGCGGGAACGTCGACGTCCTGCACCAGCTCCTGCGGAATACGCGGATGCCAGACGTGCAGCGCGTAGCGGCCCGGCGGCACGCCCGTGACGGTGAAGCTGCCGTCGGCGCCGGGCTGAGTGTACCAGCGGGTGCCCATGACCTGAACGTACGCGATCATGCTCGAATGGACGTTGCAGTAGACGTAGACCAGGCCGGGATGATCGAAGACGTGACCCTTCGCCTCGCCCCGCGCGTAGAGCCCCAGGTCGAAGCCGTTGGGGTCGCTCGCGGAGAACACGTTATGGCTGAACGGATCGGTGTTGGGAAACCGCACGGTGGACCCCAGCGGCACCACCACCACGTCGGGCACGAACTTCTTGTCCGCGATGGTGACGTCGACGGTGACCGGCCGGGCGAGCGCGCCGCTCCCCCCGGTGAGATACACGACGGCGTCCCCGATGTCAGGTGAGGGTTTGTTGTGCTTTTCGAGGATGGCGATCGAGCCGGCGACCCGTGCGGGCGGCGCCGCGGGAGCCGCCTGCGCCGACGCCCGTCCCCCCACCGCCATCCACACCACGGTTAACCGCAAGAGCCGCTTGCGCGTAGGAATCTCCTAAGTTGCGCCGGTAGCCGCAGAGCTTAGTCTAGAGGGGCCGAAACCGCCAGGAGACCCTTCGTGAAACGGATCCTCGTTTGCCTCGCCGTCCTGACCGCCCCCCTCGCGGCGCAGCAGCCGCCGCCGCAGCGCACGGTCCAGCTCACCGGGATGGTGCTGGTGAACGGGTTCTGGAACAGCTCGGCGGTCAGCAACAGCGACCTGCCGCTGGCGGCGACGCCCGACTCCATCGGCGTGAAGGGCGGGGGCGCGACCGTCCGGCAGACCCGCATCGGAATCCTGGTGAACGATCCCGACGTGCTGGGGGGCACGTTCACGGGCGAGATCGACGCCGACTTCTGGGGCGGCCAACAGGCCAGCTCCGGGGACCGGACCTTTCCCCTGCTCCGGCTGCGCCGGGTCACCGGCGAAGTCGACTGGACGCACGTCCAGCTGATGTTCGGGCAGGAGGTGCCGCTCGTCTCACCGCGCAATCCCCGGTCGCTGGCGGCGGTCGGATTCCCGGAGTTCTCGGGCTCCGGCAACCTCTGGCTCTGGATCCCCCAGGTGAGACTGACCGTGGAGACCGGATATTCCCTCCGCCTCGCCGCCCAGGTGGCGGTGCTCGCGCCCACGGCCGGCACACCGCAACCCGCGTTCTTCACCGCGCTCGATTCCGCCGAGCGGACCAGCCGCCCGTATCTCGAGGGCCGCGTGCGCCTCGGCTGGGGACCTGCCGACGACCCCAGTGAGTTCGCGATCGGCGTGCACGAAGGGTGGCTCAAGACCCTGGACAGCCTGAACGGAGATTCGATCCAGGTCTCGCAGGCCCTCACCGCCGACGCCCGTGTGGTGCTCGGCCCCGTCGAGATCCTCGGCGAGGCGTTCATCGGCCAGGCGCTCGCCGGACTGGGCGGAGGCGGCATCGGCCAGAACTTCGGCGCCGACGGCGTCGCGGTACACACCAGGGGCGGGTGGCTGCAGCTCAACGCCCGGCCCACGCGAGGCTGGATGCTCGGCGCCGGGTGCGGCATGGACGACCCCCGGGACTCCGACATCGCCACGCCGGGGGACTCGACGTATCTCACCAAGGGAGGACGCCTGCGGAACCTCGCCTGCGAGGGGCACGTCGAGTGGCGGCCCCCCGGCCCGCTGGTCTTCGGCTTCGAGTTCCGGCAGATCCGCACGACGTACCTGACGGGTGAGGCCCGCGCGAACCACCTGAACCTGGCGATCGGGTACCGCTTCTAGTCAGGCCGGGAGGCGGCCTTTCAACGCGGTCGGCGTGAACGGACCTCGCTCGTCGATGAGCACCCGGGCGTGGTCCACCTGGCCCCAGGTATTCCAGAGCAGGACGCCACGCACCCGCGCGTCCTGGAGATAGTAGATGACGCCCTCCCGGAAGGGCGTCTTCCAGTCCGCGAACGTCTCGAGGCGCGAATCGAGCTCCCCGACGGCCTCGTATCCCAGCTCGAAGAGATCGCCGTAGAAGAACGGGAGGTGCCGGTACGGCTCCGCCAGGCCGGCGAGATTCCGCCCGGCCTGTCTTCCCTGCGCGTTGGCGTTGTCCTCGTGCTCCACACGGACCCGTTTCCCCAGGGCCGGAGCCGGGAATTGCGCCACGTCGCCGGCGGCGAAGATCGCCGGGTTGGAGGTGCGCAGGAGCTCGTCGACCACGATCCCGTTCTCGACGGCGAGCCCGGCCTGCTGCGCCAGCTCGACCGACGGGACGATGCCGAGCCCCGCGACGACGGCGTCGGCGGAGAGCTCGACGCCGGTGGTGGTCGTCACCCGCGACGTGCCTCCAGCTTCGGTCACGGTGGCGACGCCTTCCCCGGTCCGCACCGTCACGCCTTTCTCGCGGTAGAAGGCGGCCAGGTTCGCGGACAGCTCGGCGGGGAAGACCCGGGCGCCTACCCCCGCCTCGGGAATCACCATGGTCACTTGGGCGCCCTGCATCCCGAGCGCTGCCGCGACTTCCGAGCCGATGAACCCGCCACCCACGACGACGAATCGCTTCCCCGGCGCCGCGAGGCCCCGGAGCCGGCGATAGTCGTCAAGGGTCCGGAAGTAGATCACCGAGTCCGGAGCGCCCGGGAGGCGCCGGGGCGCGCCGCCGGTGGCGAGAAGCAGCGTGTCGAACTGGTAGCTCTCGCCGCGGTCGTCCTTGACCCGGCGCGCGGCGGCGTCGATCCCCGTGACCCGGCGGCCCGGGAGCAGCTCCACGCCCTGGACGTCGTCGGTACGCCAGATACTCGACTCGGGATCGCCCTTCCAAAGGGCCTTCGACAGCGGAGGACGGTTGTACGGTGGATGTGGGTCGGCGCCGATGAGCGCGAGTGACGCCTGAGGCGCCACGTCGCGGGCCCCTCGGGCGGCCGCGGCCCCGGTCATCCCGCCGCCGATGATCAAGTGCTGGACACGCTTCATCTCAATCCTCCGACCGCCCGCGGTGTTTGGGGGTGCGGCGATAGTCCCGCTTCGATCTGTGTCGCTGGTGAGGCGGTGTGCGGAGCCGTTCCCGCGCCGGCGCGTCCGGGTTGGGAACCCGGAGCTTGGTCGGCGGACGTTTGCGGCGGCTCACCCGGCCACCCGGGACCGGATTTGCGCGGCGTGATGACGGCAATGGATCACGTGGAACCTCAGCCACTCCGGCAGGGTGAGGTCGCCGAGTACGGGATGTTTCACGAAGAGGTCCTTCGAGCGGGCCGGGAGCAGCTCGGGCGCGAGGCGGAGGAATCGCTCGAATCCCTCACGGAAGTGCGCCTCGGCATGCGACCGGTCCACGTGCTCGGGGGGGCGCGCGCCGGGAGGCGACTTGCGACCGGGCGGGAACCACCGGACCCCGAGGATGGCGAAGCTCGAGAGGAGCTCGAATCCGGTGCGCGGCCGGCGCTGCATGGCCGGTTTGTCGCGCCGGCTCTCGAATCCCCGGCTGCTCCCCTCGAGAGAGATGGACAGGTGCTCCACGATCTGGGCCGAGTTCCACTTGCCGGCCGGGGCGCGGTACCAGTCGGCGTCCGGGCGGCCGGCGAGGGGGCCCAGTACCAGCTCGGGCAAGGTCTTGAAGGCGGCGGGCATCATCGCAGGAACACTCCCCGGACGGCGTCGCCATCGGCGAGGAACCCATCGAGCTCTTCCGGAGGCGGCAGGCGCTCCGGGCGCCACCACAGGAGGTAGCGCTCCGATCCGGCTACGTGCACTCCCGGGTGCCCCATGAGGTAGGAACGCTTCGTGGAGTCGAACAGTGCCCGTACCTGGGCTTCGTCCTCACCCTGGAGCTGGTAGGCGGCGGAGAACGCCGGGTCGTCGGGAAAGTCGAAATCCCGCGCCCCGAACCGCTGCTTCACCCGGTCCCACCAGGTCTCGGGAGCGGCCACGAACGACGGAAAGACGCCCTCCGGCCGTTCCCAGACCACGATGGCGTGATAGTGCGTCTGCGAGCTCCTCCCGCCGCCGGTGACATACAGAAACTCGAACATCGTGAAGGGCGTTCCGCCCCGGCTGCCGGACATGGCATACCGCCAGGTCGGGCTGTGCCCCAGGCTGAACAGGGGAAACACGGAGGCGAGCCGTTCGCGGACCGACTCACATTCGGCGTCGAAGTTGCACCCGTGGGTCAAGGCATAGGCGGCGAAGGCCTCCCGCCGGCGGCGCTCGTAGACCTTCGAGACGCCGAGGATGGCAAGAAAGACCACAAGGGCGACGCCCCAGAGGGCGAACGGATTGATGTTAGCTTCCATGAGTCACCGACCCGGATTCTATTGTTGAAGGCGTTCGCCCGCCATCCGTTCGCCTGGCTCCTGCTCGCCCTGGTGATCGTCTCCGCCTTCGCGCCCCTGCCCCCGATCGTCGACGCCGTCACCGGCGCGGTGCCCGGCGACGCCACTCTCTCGCGCCCCGCGCTCTACGTCGCCCTCGCCCCGGTCTCCAACGTGCTCGACGCCCTCACCTTCCTCACGCTCGAGCGGGCCCAGGTCCTCCTCGGCACCTGGACCATCGCCCTCGCCGTGTGGGGCGCGCTGTCGGGACGCACCTGGCGCCGTCGCCTGGTCCGGATCGTGCTCGCGCCCGTGGCGGTGCTGGCGCTCGCCGCCGCCGCGGTGGTGCTCCCCCGCCCCGTGCCCGCCCTCGATTCGTCGGACGGCGACGCGACCATCATCGACTTCCACTCCCACACCCAGGCGTCCCACGACGGCCGCCACGGGTGGACCCTGGACGACCTGGCGCGGTGGCACGCGGCGCAGGGGTTCCAGGCCGCGTACGTCACCGACCACAACACCGTGTTCGCCGGCCGCGACGGAGACCCGCTGCCCCTGCTCCCGGGCGTCGAATGGAGCGTCTACCGCCAGCACATCGTGGCCCTCGGCCCGGTCCAACCGATCGACCGGGACGCCTTCTCGAAGGACACGCCGGGGATGCTCAAGCTCTTCGACGTCGTCCACCAGCAGGGAGCGCTGGCCATCGCCTCGCTCCCGGAGTACTGGGAGAACCATCGCGAGGACCTGGACCAGTTCGTGACCGCGGGAGTGGACGGCTTCGAGATCGTCAACTGCGCCCCGAAGGCCCTCCGCTTCTCGAGCGCCGACCGCGCCGACGTCCTGGACCTGTCGCGCGCGCACGATTTGCTGGTCACCGGAGCGAGCGACAATCACGGATGGGGAAAGGTCACCTGCGTCTGGAACCTGGCGCAGGCGGGCGCTCGGGGGTTCCGCGCCAACGAAGTGATCGCCCGGAGTCTGGCCCTGGCCCAGGGAGACCGACCCGTCTGGAGCGCCGGGTTCGATCAAGTGTGGCTGATGCTTCGGACTCTGACGGCAAGCGAACGGGCCGTCTGGATCACCTGGATCGTGGTCTACCTCATCTATATGAGCGTCCCGCGCCGCCGGGGCCGGCGGGCGAGCGTGGGGATCCTGGCGCGGGACTTGATCCCCCGCGGAAATTGAAGCCAACGCCGGACGGCCCCCCGTCGTAGGAACGGGTGCCGTTCACCCCCTTCACACTCTCTCGGAGCATCAATGCGGCTTGTACGACATCTGGCCCTGCTGATCCTGTTGGCTCCGGCCGGACTTCCGGCGCAGACACCGCTTCCGTTGAAGCGCGCGCCGACGCCGACCCACCCGGAAATCACGGCGGCCGACTTGATGTCCCGCCTCTACCAGTACTCGGACGACTCCATGCAGGGCCGGGAGACCGGCCAGCTCGGGGACTTCAAGGCGACCACGTACATCGCGGCCGAGGCCAAGCGGATGGGGCTGATCCCCGCGGGCGATTCCGGCGGGTACTTCCAGTACGTCCCCTACAAGACGCGGGCCTTCGACACGACCTCGACCATCACCGTCGGCGGCGCCAGCCTGAAGCCGGTCACCGATTTCATCCCGACGTCGGGGGACGCCACCCAGCTGACGGCGACGGTGATCTACGGCGGCGATCTGAACGACCAATCCCGCCCGGACCTCGATTCGACCGCGGTGAAGGGCAAGATCGTCGTGTTCACCGCGACCGGCGGACTCAACTTCCGGCAGATGCGCCGCTCGCCGCGCGTGAAGGGAGCGGTCGCGGCCATCGTGGCGGGACTCGACAACTTCCCGCCGCAGTTCATGGGGTTCCTGACCCGGCCGCGCGGGTTCGTCGACGACCGTCCGGCGGGCGCGCCCATGCCCCTGCCCAACGTCCTCGTCTCGAACGCCGCCGCGGCCAAGTTCTTCACCACCCCGCTGGCCCAGCTCACCGTGGGGGACACCGGAAGTGACGCCACCCTGAGCCTGAAGTACGTGATCACGCCCATGCCCTACCCGTCACGCAACGTGATCGGCATCGTCCGCGGCAGCGACCCCAAGCTGGCCGCCGAGTACGTCGCCGTGGGTGCGCACAACGACCACATCGGAATGACCCAGCACCCGGTGGATCACGACTCGATGCGGATCTTCCTGCGGGTGGTCCGCCCCGAGGGCGCCGAGCAGAACGGCAAACAGGCGACCGCGGCCGAGCAGGCGGAAGTGGATTCACTGCTCGCGGTGTACCGCAAGGCGCATCCCGGGACGGCCCGGCTGGATTCGATTTCCAACGGCGCCGACGACGACGGCTCCGGCACGGTATCGGTGCTCGAGATCGCCGAGCGGATCGCGTCCCTGAAGGTCAAGCCCAAACGGTCGATCCTCTTCGTGTGGCACACCGGCGAGGAGAAAGGCCTCCTGGGCTCGAGCTTCTTCACCGATCATCCCACCGTGCCCCGCGACTCCATCGTCGCCCAGCTGAACATCGACATGGTAGGCCGCGGGGACGCGTCCGACGAGACGGGCCGGGCCTGCAGGATGGAAGAGGGCGCCAATCCACCCCGCTGCGCGGCGGGCGACTTCGACGCGACCAGCACGCCGCTTCACGGCAATCCGAACTACCTGCAGATCATCGGGTCCCGGCGGCTGGCGACGGAGCTGGGCGACCTGATCGAGAAGGTGAACACCGACGACAAGCACGGCCTGGTGTTCGACTACTCGGAAGACGCGAACGGCCATCCGACGAACATCTACTGCCGGTCCGACCACTACGAGTACGCGCGGTACGGCATCCCGATCGCCTTCTTCACCACGGGCGGCCACGCGGACTATCACCAGGTGACCGACGAGCCGCAGGAGATCGACTACCCGCACCTGGCCCGGATCGCCAACCTGATCGAGGACATCGCGGTCCACGTCGCGAACCTCGATCATCGGATCGTCGTGGACCATCCGAAGCCGGACCCGTTCGGAGCGTGCCAGCAATAGCGCGGAAGGGCGACGACTGGACGCACCGACGCACAGCGGGACA
This sequence comes from Gemmatimonadales bacterium, assembly GCA_035505915.1. Classification (GTDB taxonomy): domain Bacteria; phylum Gemmatimonadota; class Gemmatimonadetes; order Gemmatimonadales; family GWC2-71-9; genus 40CM-2-70-7. The sequence continues at coordinate 15,789 of DATJQI010000056.1, forward strand.
CGGTCAGTCAGTGGCCAGGAAAGAACTTCCTGGCCACTTTCTTTTCATGGTCGATCGCGTGGCGGACGCATTGCTTCTCCGTGCCTGGGCACTCCGGGTGCTCTCCGGAGGGTGGCTCACGCCGCCCGATGCCGACACGGGCACCTGGCGTCTCTTCCTCCGGGCCGAGCGGTGCGCGGTGGCACTGTCGACCCGGGCCGAGGGTGAAGCTCCGGGGCTGCTCCATGCGGCGGCCACCATCGAGCTCCAGCGCATCCTCTCGGCCCGGGCCCAGGTCGAGGCGCTAGGGCGGGCCGTCGCCGAAAAGGGTCGCCGTGTGCTCGTCCTGAAGGGCGGCGTGATGGCGCTCTCCAGCCCCGCCGCGGTCGATCTGGTGGATGTCGACGTCCTTGCGGAGCCCGGGGCCGCCGCCGAGATCGCCGCCCACCTCGACGCGCATGGCTACGTAAGCCACGGACCTCCCGCCGCTAACCATCTGTCGCAGCGACAGCAACCCTTCGGGGTGCACGTCGAGGTCCACCACCGACTCGGCGAGCTCCGCGACGACGACGTCTGGGGCCGGGCCCGCCCGATGCCGGGGCGCCCCGGACTGTGGAAACCCGCCCCGCCCGATCTCACCTGGCACGCGCTGGTACACTCGGCGGTGACCCATCCTTTCCGCCGGGGCGGGCTGCGGGATCTGCTCCTGATCGCATGGGCCGACGACCAGTGCACACCCGACGAGAGAGCCGACCTGGGAAGCCGCCTCGGCGTGGCGCCGCGCCGTGACCTCCTTCGGGAGGTGCTGCGACTGGCGCGCGACCTGCGGGACGAGCGCGCCCCAACGGATCTGTTCCGGAGGGAGGCCGCGGCTCACTATGTGTTCTGTCTGGGACGGCCGGTGTCGGGGGAAAAGGGCTTTCGCGCCCACATCGTGCGGTCCGTGTATTCGCGTCTCGACGGACCCGAGGGACGGCGGGATTACTGGAAGTCGGTCTGGGAGGGCGTCTCCGACTCACCCTGGGCGACCCTCGCGGGGCTCGAGGCGGCGTGGTCCCTGGGGGGGCGGGTCCTCCGCCGCATTCTCCGCCTGGCCCGCCTTCCGCTCGTCGAAGTGATGGCGGCGCCCATCGCGCGCCGGGCCACCCGTCTGGGGCGCCGTCACTCCGCCAGCGAGGCCAGGACGCTCGACATCCGGTCGGGCACTCCGTAGGAGTCGGCTCCGAGTACGAGCCGGCGCGGCGGCCGGCACCGCGAGGCGGCGGTGTTCAGAAGCTCCAGTAACCGCGGTGCCGCGCCGCGATCGAGCAACACCCAGGGAGATTGGCGGACCAGCTCCGCCAGAGCTTCGGCCGGGTCCGCCGGGGAGAGGTGGGTCACCTTCCGGGCGGCTACCTGGGGGAGGAGGAGACCGGCCAGCGGCGCGACACGGAGCCGCCCGCCCGGGAAGAGCTCCAGGGGATCCCGCGACTGCCGGTCGCCGGTCGTCGCCCCATCGCTCCATCCCGCGTCGAGGTGAAAGGGACGCACCCACCCTTCGACGGTCAGCCCCCGGTCCGCCGGCCCGAGAATCACCTGATCATCCGAGAGATACCGCCAGCCGGCGCGGGCGAGCGTCGCGCAGGTCGTGGACTTGCCGGACCCCGAGTCCCCGAGCAGCACCCACGCGCCACCGGGACCGGGAGGGACCGCCGCGGCGCCGTGAATCAGTGCGCGCCCCAGCCCGGCGAGAAGCACGCCGGCGGAAATGGTGAGCATCCCGTACACGTCCATCTCCGTCTCCGCCCCACCCTCCGGCGCCACGCGCAGCTCGGCGCGCCCCCGGCTCAGGTCGACGTCCCCGCCGGCCCGCGCTCCGTACAGGAACAGGTGCCCGTCGCCCAGCCAGCCCCGGACCGGCCCGACCCTCAGCGTCGGCGCGGACTCCGGGATCTCCCGAGGGGCACCGACGGCCACCGTGATGAGCGCGCGATGCGGCGACGCTGGGGCCGGCAAGTCCCGAGGAAGCCACCGCCCCGTGAGCCCGGCCGCTTCGGCGGCGATCTCGATGCCCAGGGAGTGGTCGGCGGTGAGCGAGAGAGCCACGACTATTCGAGAAGCCGCGCGGCCCGGAGATCGGCGACCAGCCGATCGACTTCGGCGGCGGCGGTTTCGGCGTCCACGGTGAACTGGTGCACCAGACGGCGGGTGATCTCCTCGCGGGATTCGTGCTGCTCGAGGCCACGCCACACCTCGGCGCCGGTGGGGTTCAGCCGGTAGTAGCGCTTGGTGTCCAGATGGAGAATGACGGCTTCTCCCGCCAGCTGGGCGGCAAAGACGTTCGGAGGGATGCGGTACCCGGGGTCGGGCATGCGGTCAGGGCCGGATGGCGGCCGGGTGGCCCGGCGTCCCGGCCCCTACGTCGATCCCGTGCACCGCCGCCGGCTGCCGCGGGTCGAGCCAGGCCAGAGCCGGACTCGTGCCGAGAACCAGGAAGACCAGGCGACCGTCGGGAAGCCACGTGGACTCACCGCTCGACGCCGACGCATCCGTGATGAGCGTGACGCCGTGCGTGGCGAGCGTCAGAAGCGCCAGGCGAGCCCCGCCGTTCGCCCCCGACGTGAAAGCCAGGATGGAGCCATCCGGACTCCACGCCGGCTCGACATCGGGAGCGGTGTCGGAGAGCACCGGCGTGATGGCCATGGTAGCGAGCGTCAGCGCGTAGATCCGGGCGGAGCCCGAGGTGGTGGAGACGAACGCGACGCGATCGGACCCCGGGGCCCACGCGGGAGAGACATCCACCGCCCCCGCGAAATCCAGTGAATCGGTCACCCGCACCGCGCCCGAGCCGTCCGCGTTGGCGATCCAGAGCCGGGGAAGGCCTCCGTCGTCCCGGGTGTAGGCCAGGCGGGTGCCGTCCGGAGAGAGCGCCGGATCGGCCTCGTTGGCGGCGGTGAAGGTGAGCCGGCGCGCGGCCCCTCCGGCGGCCGGCATGGCGTACAGCTCGTCGTTGCCGTCGCGGTTCGAGATGAACACGATGATGCCCGCGGCCGACGTGGGGTGACGCTCGTCGGCGGTGTCGGTGGTCAGCCGGACGGTGTCGCTCCCGTCGATGGCGGCCCGGTAAATGTCCCGATTCCCGGATCGCAGCAGGTCGTACGCGACGGCGGGGGGAGGGGTGGGCCCTCCCGAGTCGAGACAGGCGGCTACCACCCCGGACAGGACCGCCAGCGCGGCGCGGTTACCGCGTGCCGTGGAGGATGCCCGCGCCGGCCGCGAAGACGCTGGTCGCTGAGGCTCCCCAGATGCCGTTGACGCTGAGCGGCGTGACCGACGTCCCCGTGGACTGGGTGGTCCAGGCCGACCCGTTGTAGTGGAGGAGCGTGCTGCCGCCTCCGGCGTAGACGTCGCCGCTCGAGCTTCCCCACACCGCGACCAGGTTGTTGCCGGTCGGGCTGGTCATCGCGGCCCAGTGCGCGCCGTCGTAGTGCAGGATGACGCCGCCGTTCCCCACGGCGAAGATGTCGTTCGCCGCGGTTCCCCAGACGCCGTTCAGGTCGTTGGGGCCGGCGGTCGTGTCGGCGGCCCAGCTCGTCCCGTTGTAGCGGAGAATGATTCCGCCCGCGCCGACCGCCACGACGTTCGTGGACGACGTTCCCCACACGCTGAAGAGGTCCTGGGTCGAGTCGTTCATCGGCGGCCCGAAGGCGCCCGCGGCCCCCTCGACGGCAAGCCCCCCGGCCCCTACCGCGAAGACGTGGGTCCCATCCGCTCCCCATACCGCGTAGAGATCGCCGCCACCGGTGACGTGCGTCGCGGTCCAGGACGTGCCGTTGGTGGAGTGGAAAATCAGGGCGTCACCGAAGGTGGCCGTCGCGGTATCGGCCGAGCTGACGGCGTAGAGGTCGGTGCCGGACGACCCCCAGATGCCGTTCAGGAACTCCACGGGCAGCGCCGCCGCAAAGGACCAGCTCGACCCGTCGTAGTGCAGCACCGTTCCGGTGTCTCCGACGGCGTAGACGTTGGTGCCGGAGGATCCCCACACGGTTTGGAGATTGTTCGTGGTCGGCACGGTCTGGGGCGGCCAGGTGCCCCCACC
>DATJQI010000057.1:0-122830 GCA_035505915.1 Gemmatimonadales bacterium
GACACCGCGATCCTGGATACCCTCCGCCTCCTCCTCCGAGGCGAGGGCTACGACGTCGAGACCGTGACCTCCCCCGGCGGCGTGCTCGCCGCCGTCGAAGCCCGTGACTTCGACGCCGTGCTCATGGACATGAACTACACCATGGACACGACCGGCGGGATCGAGGGCCTCGACCTGCTCTCCCGGCTCCAGACCCTGGACAGCACGCTGCCGGTCCTCGTGATGACCGCCTGGGGCAGCATCGAGGGCGCCGTCGAGGCGATGCGGCGCGGCGCCCGGGACTACATCGAAAAACCCTGGGACAACACCCGGCTCCTGCACCAGCTCCGCACCCAGATGGCCCTCGGCGCCGCGCTCCGCAAAGGCCAGCGCCTCGAGAGCGAGAACCTGACCCTCCGGCGGGGCGGCGCCCCCGAGCTGATCGCCACCGCCCCCGCGATGCAGCCGGTGCTCAAACTGATGGAACGGGTCGGTCCCGCCGACGCGAACGCCCTCATCACCGGCGAGCACGGCACCGGGAAGGAAGTGGTGGCCCGCTGGCTGCATGCCGCGTCCTCGCGCGCCGCGCGCCCGATGATCACGGTGAACCTGGGCGGCCTCGCCGACGGCGTGTTCGAAAGCGAAATGTTCGGCCACACGAAAGGCGCCTTCACCGACGCCAAGGCCGACCGGATAGGCCGCTTCGAGCTCGCCGACGGCGGCACCCTCTTCCTGGACGAAGTCGCCAACCTCTCCCTGAGCCAGCAGGCCAAGCTCCTACGCGTGCTCCAGACCGGCGAGCTCGAGCGCGTGGGATCCTCGAAGACCCGCCGCGTGGACGTCCGTGTGCTCTGCGCCACCAACGCCGACCTCCGGGCCGAGGTGGCCGCGGGACGGTTCCGCGAGGACCTGCTCTTCCGCATCAACACCATCGAGATCCATCTCCCGCCGCTCCGGGACCGGCGGGAGGACATTCCGGCCCTCGCGGCGCACTTTCTCAAGCTGTACGCCGTCCGGTATCGGAAATCCGTGAGCGCGTTCGACGCCGCGGCACTCCAGGCGCTCATGGCGTACGGCTGGCCCGGCAACGTCCGCGAGCTGGCGCACGCGGTGGAGCGGGCCGCCCTGCTCGCCGAAGGAGACAGGGTCCGCGTGTCGGACCTCGCCCTCCGGGCCCCGGACGCGGGCGGAGGACGGCTGGAAGACCTGAGCCTCGAGGAAGTGGAGAAGCTGCTCATTCAGAAGGCCGTCGCCCGCTTCCAGGGCAACGTCACCGCCGCCGCCAAGGCACTGGGGCTCTCCAGGAGTGCGCTGTATCGGCGCCTGCAGCATCACGGTCTCTGATGGCGACGACGCACGAAAAACAGATCACCCGCCTGGCCCTCGCGGGCGGAGTCCCGGCGCTGGCGGTCGCGCTCTGGCTCCTCTGGGCCGGCGACTACACGTCGCGCGTACAGTGGACCCTGTCGGTCGTGATGGTGATCGCCTGGCTGTCGTTCGCGTTCGCCGTGCGCGAGCGGGTCATCCGCCCCCTGCAAACCCTGTCGAACATGCTGGCCGCCCTCCGGGAGCGAGACTACTCCCTCCGCGCCCGCCGCCAGGGCGTGGACGACGCCCTGGGGCTCGTGATCTTCGAGCTCAACGTCCTCACCGAGGAGCTGAAGCAACGACGCCTCGGCTCCCTCGAAGCCACGGCCCTGCTCGAGCGCGTGATGGCGGAGATCGACGTCGCGGTCTTCACCTTCGACGCGAACGACGTCCTGCGGCTGGTCAACGCGAGCGGCGAGCGCCTGCTGGGCCAGGACGCGGATCACATCCTGGGACGGCGCGCCGACGAGCTGGGGCTCGCCGAGTGTCTCCGCGGCGAGGCGCCGCGGGTGCTGGAGCTCGAGTTCCCCACCGCGCGGGGCCGCTGGGAGGTGCGCCGGGGCGCGTTCCGGCAGGAGGGGCTCCCCCACCAGCTGGTCGTACTCGCCGACGTCTCCCGGACCCTGCGGGCCGAAGAGCGCCTGGCCTGGCAGCGGTTGATCCGTGTATTGGGGCACGAAATCAACAACTCTCTCACGCCCATCCGCTCCGTGGCCCAGCGGCTGACCGAGCTGCTGGCCCGCCCGGGCAAGGACGGCCCCCTGCGGGAGGACCTGGAGCGCGGCCTGGAGCTCATCGCGGGCCGGTCGGAGTCGCTCACCCGGTTCCTGTCGGCCTACGCCCGGCTGGCCCGCCTGCCTCCGCCCAAGCTCGCCCCGGTGGATGTGCCGTCGTGGATCGAGCGCGTAGCGCGCCTCGAGACCCGCGTGGCGGTCGAGATCGTCCCCGGGATTCCGGTGACGGTGACGGCGGACGGGGACCAGCTCGACCAGCTCCTGATCAATCTGATCGCGAACGCCACCGACGCCGCGCTCGCCACGGGCGGGGGCGTGAAGATCCGCTGGAAGGCGCGGGCCCACGTGGTGGATGTGGAAGTGATCGACGACGGGCCGGGGTTGCCGGAGACGAAGAACCTGTTCGTCCCGTTCTTCACCACGAAGCCCAACGGCTCGGGGATCGGGCTGGTGCTCTCGCAGCAGATCGCCGAAGCGCACGGGGGCCGGTTGACGTTGACGAACCGCCGGGACGCGCGGGGGTGTGTCGCGCTGCTTTCGCTTCCCCTGCCCTACCCGGTCAGCCGCCCAGCCGCCGCCGTTCGATAGTCCGCCGGCCGGGCTCGCGCTCGGCGGCCGCCTCCGGCTCCCGCTCGAGCTGCGCGGGCGACAGGTCGGCCCGGAGCCACACGCCGGGCACCGGCAGCGTGATCTGCGCCTCCTCGAAGACCCGCACGCGCTGATGGGTCGTTTCCAGAAGGGCCACCCGCCAGGCCGACGTCGAGTGGTCCACCGACCGGAGCGGGAAGGCGACGTAGTTGCCGACCCGTCCCACGACCCCGTTTTCGATGATGTCGGTGAGCGGCCGGCCCTCCGGGTCTTTCAGCTTGGCGAGCGCGAAGAACCGCTCCGCGGGGTCCCCGGCCGCGATGATGGTGGCCGAGTAGTACGAGAGGTGCGCGGTGATGTGCTCGAAGATCCGGCGTTCGGCCGCGCGGTCGGGCTCGGACGCGCTCAGCACCCGCTCGAGGTCGGCGTGGAGCTCGCGGTCCAGGAGCGCGCGGCGCAGGGCGTGCCCGAACCGGCGCACCACCTCGCGGGTGGCGAGGTTGGGGAGCCGGAACGGGACGAGGAGCGCGGGCCGGGCGCGGGGCGCACGCTCGATCACCCGGTAGCGGGCCACCGGCTCCACCACATGATAGGTCAGCACGCCGTCGGCGCGGGTGTTCCGCACCGTGCGGATCACCGCGTTGGACGGCGCGTCGGCGCCTTCGGACACGCCGATGGGCCGCCGGCGCAGCGCTTCGCCGGCGCGCAGGGTGCGGGCGGCGAGGAAATGGACCGTGTCGGCGGCCGCGGCGTTGAGATCGGTGACGACCAGGGGCTCGAGCGGGGCGGCGTCGACGCCGTCGCCCACGGCCCAGTTGGCGACCATCCGGGGCACGATGTGCAGCGCGCGCTCACGCGCCACGCCCTTCCGCCGCCACCGGCTGTCGGTGATGGCGATGCGGGCTTCATCACCGGGGCCCACGGACACGCTGTACAGGACGTCCCCCGCCTCCGTGCCGAGGGACTGCCAGATCTGCTCGATCTCGAACAGCACGCCGTAGCGCATCAGTCCGTCGCCGGCCGAATCGTTGGGCGAGACGATGAGGCCGGAATCTTCGGGGGCGATGCCGATCCGCGTGTAGCGAATGACCTGTCCGATGGCGGGAGGCGTGCCGGAACCCGTGAGCGCGGGAGCCGTCAGGCCGGGGGTCGTGCTCTCCGGCGAGGGGAATTCCTCCCCGGGAGAGGACAGGCCTTTCGGAGCGGCGAGGGGCACGGGCTCGTCGGGCAGGGAGCGGGCGTCCAGCTCGATGGTGTCTTCGGTGCGGAGGCCGACGCGCAGGCGGAGCCGGCGGCCTTCGTGCTTGGGGATCTGGACCACGCCGTCGGCGTCGCTCACCCAGAAGCCGGCGGAGCGATTGGCGGCGTCCAGGACGGTGACGGGCACGCCGGACAGCGCGGCCCCGGTGTCCTGGTCCACGATTCGGAAGATCCAGCAGTCCTGCCAAGCCGGTGCCATCGTGAGCTCCGTCCTTGGGACTTCGGCGGGAAGCTCAAGTCGCAAGTTCGGGGCCTCGGGGAGCCGCCGGCTAAGTAGTTGTCCACAAGCAGGTTGCGGGAGCCTCCTCGGTCTCCCGCCGAGTGACACCCCTCTTTTTGCAAAGAGTCTGGTGGTCACGGGCGACAGCAACTCTGTGATACAAAGTACTTGACAGCACCTGCCGCGGCTCCTAGAGTACGCCATGGCCGCACCACAGCCCCTCGCCGACCGCGCGATCGAGAACCTGCGCTACATCCGGGACACCATGGCCCGGTCGGGCGCGTTCACCGCGGTTCCGGGACTGGGCCAGGTATGGGTCGGGGTGACGGCGCTGCCCGCGGCGTGGCTGGCGCACCGGTCGCCGACGGTGCTCGGGTGGCTCTCGGTGTGGCTCGCGGAAGCGGCGGTGGCGCTGGCGATCGGAGGCATCACGATGGTGCGGAAGGCGCGGGCGGTGCGGGATCCGGTGGTCTCCGGACCGGGACGGCGCGTGCTGCTGCACTTCCTTCCGGCCTTCGGATCCGCGGCGGTGCTCACCGGCGCCATCGTGCTGGCCGGCGCGCCCGCCCTGCTCCCCGGACTCTGGTTGCTGCTCTACGGCACGGGGGTCGTCGCCGCGGGCGCGTTCTCGGTCCGCCCGGTGCCCCTGATGGGCATCTGCTTCCTGGTCCTCGGCACCGCCGCGCTCTTCACGCCACCGGCCTGGGGCGACGCCTGGATGGCGGCGGGGTTCGGCGGCCTGCACCTCGGGTTCGGCGCCGTGATCGCACGGAGCTACGGTGGCTAAGTCCGGCGCGGCCCGTCAGGCCAAGTCCGAACCCGCGGGCGGGTCCGCCGCCCGCGCCGCCGCGGACCTCGACCGCCTCATCCACGAGAAGGTCCGCCTCGGCATCGTGAGCGCGCTGGCGGGACACGAGTCGCTCAGCTTCAACGAGCTCAAGCGGACGCTCGCCGCGACGGACGGCAACCTGAGCGTACACGCCCGCAAGCTCGAGGACGCCGGCTACGTCACCTGCACCAAAACCTTCGAGGGACGCCTGCCGAAGACGGTCTACCGGCTGACCGCCACGGGCCGCAAGGCCCTGGAACGCTACCTCGACCACATGGAGGCGCTCATCCGGGCCACCCGGGCCCCGTAGAGCGGGTTTTTTTTGACTTCAAACTTTATGACTCAAAGTGCTCTGCACATCGCCGTCATCATGGACGGCAACGGCCGCTGGGCGTCCCGCCAGGGACTCCCCCGCGCCGTCGGCCACCAGGCCGGCGCCCGCGCCGTCCACCGCGCCGTGGCCGCCGCCGCCGAGCGCGACGTCTCGGACCTCACCCTCTATGCCTTCTCCGCCGACAACTGGCGCCGTCCCCTCCCGGAAGTCCTGGGACTCTTCCGGATCTTCGAGCGCACCATCCGCTCGGAGACCGCGACCTGCGTGTCCAAGGGCGTCCGCCTCTCCGTCATCGGCCGGCGCGACCGCCTGCCGTCCCCGCTCCGCACCGCCATCGCCCGCGCCGAGGCGGCCACGGCCGCCGGGGGACGGGACGGCCGCCTGCACCTGCGGATCGCGATCGACTACTCGGGCCGGGCGGCCATCGGCGGGGGCGAGCTGCTCCCCGACGTGGACCTCCTCATCCGCACGGGCGGCGAGCGCCGCCTCTCGGACTTCCTGCTCTGGGAGTGCGCGTACGCCGAGCTGCTCTTTCTCGACGAGATGTGGCCGGAGTTCGACGGGAAGACGCTCGACCAGGCCCTGACCGCCTTCCACAACCGGGAGCGCCGCTTCGGTGCCCTCCCGGGGGAGCGGGCGGGATGAACGGCGAAGCGAAGGCGGCCCTGCCGGTCTGGGTGGCGGCCGGCGCCCTGGCGGTCGGCGTCGCGGCCGACTTGACGCTGCGGAGCGTCCCCTGGGGGCTCAACGTCACCCTCTGCGCACTACTGCTGGTCGCCGTCGGCGCAGCCCTGGTGCGATACCACGGCCTGCCCGTGAGTTCCGAAGCCCGGTGGCTGACGCTGACCACCGTGCTCCTCGCGCTGGCGTTCGCGCGACGAGACTCGGGCGCCCTGGCGTTCTTCGACCTGATGGCCCTCATCGCCACCCTCGGACTCACGGCCGCGACGCTCCGTGGGGTCCGCCTGGCGCGGCTCAATCTGGCCGATCAGGCTCTGCAAGTGGGCGCCGCGGCGGCGTACTCCCTGGTCGGTGCGTTCCCGCTGTTGGCCCGCGTGGCACGCTGGGCCCAGGAGCCGAAGTCAGCCGGCCTTTCGCGGGCGCGCGCCGTCGCCCTCGGGGCCCTGATCGCGAGCCCCCTGCTCCTGGGCTTCGGAATCCTGTTCGCCGGCGCCGATCCCGTCTTCGGAAGGGCCCTGCAAGGCGTCTTCACTATCGATCCGGGCGTCGCCGCCTCCCACGCCTTTCTGGTCACCTTCTTCACCGGCATCAGCGCTGGATATCTGTCCTGGGCCGTCCTCCACCCGGTCAACATCCCGTCCCGTATGCCCGCGGTGCTCCGGTCCCCCGTGGCAGCCCTCCCCGTCTTCACCGCGCTGGCGCTGACCATCGGACTGTTCGCCCTCTTCGTGGCCTTTCAGGCGGGGGAGCTGTTCGGAGGCCGTGCGTGGGTCGCGCGGGCCGCGGGCCCCAGCTATGCCGAGTATGCGCGGAGCGGGTTCTTCGAGCTGCTGGCGGTGGCGGCCCTGGTGCTCCCGCTCCTGATCGCGGCGGACCGGGCCGTCGGCGGTCAGCCGGGCGGTGACGGACGCTGGTTTCGGGCCCTGGCCCGGACTCTCCTGGTCCTGCTCTTCATCATCATCGCTTCGGCCGCGAACCGGATGCGGCTCTACGTCGCCGCGTACGGGCTGTCCGAGATCCGCGTGTATGCCACCGTCGCGATGGCCTACGTCACGTTCCTCGCTTCATGGCTCGGCGCGAGGCTGATCCGTCGGCGGCGGCGCCGGTTCGCGCCCGGCGCGTTGATCGCGGGATACGTCGCGCTCACCGGGCTCCACGTCATCAATCCCGACGCTCTCATCGTCCGCGTCAACATGAGCCGGGTCACCACCAAGCCTTTCGATGCCGGCTACGCCACATCCCTCTCGGCCGACGCCATCCCCGCTCTCGTCGCCGGGCTGCCCAAGCTCGACGCCGTGACCCGGTGCCGGGTCGAGCAGCGCCTCCGGCGACGGTGGCTCGCGATCGACGAGTCGACGCCGCGTGACTGGCGGAGCGCCAACTGGGCCAGCTTCACGGAAGCCCGGCTCGCCCGGCACTGGACGAGCATCCCCTACGTGCACAACTGTTCTTCACCGGAGGCCACATGATCACGGATGGACTCACCCCCGTCGGCGTCCTGCTGCTCCTCGGACTCGTCGGCGGCACCCTCGCCCTGGGCATCGGCGTCGTCGCCGCGCTCCTGATGGACCAGGGCATCTGGGTCAAACGCTTCGTCCTGCTCGGAGCGGCCGGATACGCCCTCTACGCGGTGCTCCTCCTCGCGCACTCGCTGACGAGCCGGACGCGGGTGCTGGCGCTGAACCAGGCCAAGCACATCTGCGAAATGGACTGCCACTCGGAGTATTCGGTGATCGCCGTCCGGACGGCCAAGCAGATCGCCGGCCGGACCGCCACGGGGGAGTTCTACGTCGTGACCGTGCGGGTCCAGTTCGACTCCGCGACGATCGGACCGCATCGCGGGATGGGGCCGCTCGAAATCGGACCGCGCGCCGTGTACGTCGTCGACCGGTCAGGTCGGGAGTACCCGCTCGAGCCGGCCGGTGCCGCGGATTCCCTGCGCCGCTCGATCGTGCCGGGGGCGTCGTACACGACCGACCTGGTGTTCGATCTTCCGAACGGTGTCGCCGGTCCCGAGCTCTTCATCGGCGCCGCGTCCGGGGCCCCGGACTGGATCCTGATCGGATCGGAAAACAGCCTCTTCCACAAGAAGACGTTGTTCGCGCTGAGCTGACGCTCGGGCTAGCTTGGCGGCTGTGGACCTCCACAGTCTGGTGTCGCATTTCGGGGGACCCGCCCTGTTCATCTGGGCGTGGCTCGAAGGGGAGGCGGGCGTCATCGTGGCCGGGGCGCTCGCGCGGGCCGGGTACTGGCCCTGGTGGGGGGTCTGGCTGGTCGCGTCTCTGCCGGCGGCGGCCGGGCATCAGATCTACTTCTGGATCGGGAAGCGCTACGGACCGGCGGCGGTGGCCCGGCTGGGGCCGCGGTGGGGGCCGGGACTGGTCCGGGCCCAGGACCTGGTGCACCGGCACCAGACCGCGGTGCTCATCCTGATGCGCTTCGCCTACGGCATCCGGCTCCCCCTGCCCATCCTGTGCGGCGCCGCGGGAGTGAGCACGGCCCGCTTCTTCCGCTACAACGTCGGCACGGCGCTGGTCTGGTCCTTCCTCTTTACCGTGCTGGGGTACGGATTCGGCGCCGCCGCCACCGCCGTCTTCCACCGGTGGTCACAGGCCGGGAGCATCATCGTCCTCGCGTCCCTCGCGGCCGGCGTCCTCACGCACGTCGTGGTCCGCCGGGCGGGCCGCCGTCAGACGTCCCCCGGGTCCTCGTAGCGCATCTCGTTGGTGGCGCGGAACCCGAGCTTCTCGTAGAGGGGACGGCCGTCCGCGGAAGCGTGCAGGACCACATTGTGGATCCCGCGCTCCCGGGTCCACCGCAGGAGCTCCCGCAGCAGTCGTTCCGCGACACCCTGCCGCCGCCACGCAGGCTCCGTGTACACGTTCACGATGAGCCCCTGGGGTCCCGGGTCCACGGCCGTGCGGTCCAGGCGCAGGCGCGGAATGGCCTCCCGGATCTGAATCCCGGCCCCCGCGATCACGTCACCGGGCTTCCCCTCCGGGGTCGCGAGCCATCCCGCATACGTCCCGGCCGGGATAGCCCGCCGGAAGTACGCCTCGGCGGCGCGGGCGAGAGCCGGACCGTGCTCCGCCGGCAAGGTGCCCATGTCCCGGAACATCTCCACCCGATGCCGCGCGACGACGGCCGCGTCCCGCTCCGTGGCCGGCCTGATCACGATCCCTTCGGACATCTCGGTCGCTCCCGATGAGCATTACGCGGCGCCCTCCTTGCGGAGGGTGCTGTGGCGACGGCCGTAGCGGAAGTATATCACGAGCCCGATCGCCAACCACACGACCAGCCGGATCCAGGTGTCGATGCCCAGGGTCAACATCAGGCCGAGGCACGCCAGCGCGCCGAGGATGGGGACGAGGGGGACGAGGGGCGTGCGGAACGGACGGGCGAGATCGGGGCGGGTTTTCCGGAGCACCCAGACGCCCAGGCACACCAGGACGAACGCGAGCAGGGTGCCGATGTTCACGAGCTTGCCCAGGATCTGAATCGGGAAGAGCCCGGCGAAGAGGGCCACGGCGATGCCGGTGATCAGGGTCGAGAGCCAGGGCGTCTTGAAGCGCGGGTGGACCCGTCCCGCCCAGGGCGGGATCAGGCCGTCCCGGGACATGGCGTAGAGGACGCGGGACTGCCCCAGGAGCATCACCAGCATCGTCGAGCCCAGGCCCAGGATGGCGCCGAAGGTGATGGCGTACCGGAACCAGCCGAACTGCTTGATGCTGTCGACCACCATGATCACCGGGGAGGGCACGTTCAAATCCCGGTAGGACGCGAGGCCCGTGAGCACGGTGGAAACCAGCACGTACAGGATCGTGCAGATGACCAGCGAGCCGAGGATGCTGATGGGCATGTCTCTCTGCGGATTCCGGGCCTCCTGGGCCGCGGTGCTCACCGAATCGAACCCGATGTAGGCGAAGAACATCAGCCCGGCTCCCCGGAGGATGCCCGCCCACCCGCCGAACTGCCCGTGGCTTTCCGGAATGAACGGGTGCCAGTTGGCCGAGTTGACGTAGAGGAGTCCGAACCCGACGAACAGGGCCAGGACGCCCACCTTGATGATGACGATCGTCGTGTTGAAGCCGGCCGACTCGCGGATTCCGATGATGAGGATCGCGGTGATGGCCAGGATGGAGAGGGCGGCCGGGAGGTTGAATACGGCGCCGGTGAGGTGCCAGCCGGTCTGGGAGCAGCCGGTGACCATGCCCTGCGCCACCTGGGCCGCGGTACACGCGATGAAGGGCGGGTTCATCAGGCTCGCGGGCGGCGTGATCCCGAACAGCGCGAGGAGGGAGCCGAAGGTCGACGACCATCCCACGGCCACCGTCGCGGCGCCCATCGCGTATTCGAGAATCAGGTCCCAGCCGATGATCCAGGCGATGAGCTCGCCCAGGGTGGCGTAGGAATAGGTGTAGGCGCTTCCCGCCACCGGGACGGCGCTCGCCATCTCCGCGTAGCAGAGCCCGGCGAAGCCGCAGGCGACGGCGGCGATGACCATCGAGATCGGCACGGCGGGGCCGGCGTACTGCGCCGCGGCCATCCCCGTAAACACGAAGATGCCGGTGCCGACGATGGCGCCGATGCCCAGGGTGGTGAGGTTGAGGGGGCCGAGGGTGCGGCGCAGGCCGCCGCCCTCAGCGCCGGCGGCGGCGCGCAGCCGCTCCAGGGGTTGGGTCGCGAACAGGCCGTGGGACATCACCCGATCCTCCTCTTTGGGATGCAAAATTGTATGCAATTATGCCTAACATACGTCGCCCCCGGACGCCCGCAAGCGGCGGCGGCGGCCGGCTATATTGCGCCCATGGCCACCAGCGGACGCGTCTATACCGCCCTCCGGGAGAGCATCGTCCGGGGCTCGCTCGCCCCCGGCGCGCGCCTGGTGGAAACCGAAATCGCCCAGCGCCTCGGCGTCTCCCGCACCCCCGTCCGCGAAGCCCTGACCCGCCTGGAGCGCGAGGGCTACGTCGCGACCGCGTCCGGCAAACGCGCCCGCCCCACCGTCGCCCCGCTCACCCGGGACGACGTCCGCGAGCTGCTCTACATCGTGGGCGAGCTCGAGGGGCTCGCGGCCCACCGGGCCGCCCTGCTCCCCCCCGCGCCCCGCCGCGCCCTGCTCCGGTCCCTGGTGACGGCCAACCGGCGCTTCGTCGCGGCCGCCCGCAGCCGCCGCGCCGATTTCAACCGCCTGTACGAATCCGACGAGGAGTTCCACCGGCGTTACGTCGACGCGGCCGCGGGGCCCCGGCTCCGCGCCCTCCACGACGCCGTGAAGCCCCAAGCCGAGCGCTACATCCGGATGTACGTCAGCCTCCTGGCGGGCGCGGCGCCGGTGTCCGCGGGCGAGCATCAGGCCATCATCGGCGCGATCAAGAGCGGCGACCCCGCCGGCGCCGAACGCGCCGTCCAGACCAATTGGCGTCACGCCGCGGACCGGTTGGCCCGCGCCATCGGCGACGCCGGCGAACGGGGCCGCTGGTAAGTCCCCCTCCGGAGCACCGCGATGGGATGGAAGCTGATCCAGGTGGACGCGTTCACCGACCGCGCGTTCGGCGGCAACCCCGCCGCGGTGTGCCTGCTGGAACGGCCCGCGGCCCCGGAGTGGATGCAGAACGTCGCGCGGGAGATGAACCTGTCCGAAACCGCGTTCCCCTCACCCCGGGCCGACGGCTACGACTTGCGCTGGTTCACTCCGGGGGCCGAGGTGGATCTCTGCGGGCACGCGACCCTCGCCACCGCGCACGTGCTCTGGACCGAAGGCCTCCTCGAGCCCACCGCCACGGCGCGCTTCCATACGCGGTCCGGATGGCTCACGGCCGACCGCCGGGGCGACTGGATCGAGCTCGACTTTCCGAGCCAGGCGGCCACCCCCCAGCAGGCGCCGTCCGAGCTCCTGAGCGCCCTGGGCGTGCGGCCCCAGTTCGTCGGGAAGAACCGCACCGACTACCTGGTCGAGCTCGCATCCGAAGCCGATGTCCGCGCCGCCCGCCCCGATTTCGGAAAGCTCCGCGCCCTGCCGATCCGGGGCGTCATCATCACGAGCCGCGCCGCCCTGCCGGGTGTCGATTTCGTTTCCCGGTTCTTCGCCCCGGGCGTCGGCGTCGACGAGGATCCCGTCACCGGCTCGGCCCATTGCGCGCTGGCCCCTCACTGGGCCACCCGCCTTGCGAAGGATGAGATGGTAGGATTCCAGGCGTCCGCCCGCGGGGGCACCGTCCGGGTCCGGGTCGCCGGAGACCGGGTCAAGCTCGCGGGCCAGGCCGTCACCGTCCTCAAGGGAGAGCTGCTGTGAACCGGTCGCGGGTCGCGGGCTACCTCTTCGCCATCGGCGCGGGCGCCACCTGGGGCACCACGGGCGTGCTGTCGACGGCGCTGTACCACCAGGGCGAAGACATCACCGGGATCGGGTTCTGGCGGGTCTCCCTCGGCGTCCTCGGGCTTCTCATCTACGGACTCTTCCACCACGATCTCTTCAAGGTCGACCTGAAGGGCTGGCTCCTGATCGGCGCGGGCGGCGGGCTCCTGGTGGCCATCTTCGAGGTCGCGTACCCCTACGCGATCACCGGAGCCGGAGTCGCCGGTGCCGCGGCCCTCCTGTACGTCGCGCCCGTGGTGGTGGCGATCCTGGGCCGGGTGGTCCTCGGCGAGTCGCTGACGCCCCTGCGGATGTTCCTGGCGGTCCTGGTGATGATCGGGACGACGCTGACGGTCAACGGCGGGAAGCTCGGGGCGGTGCTCCAAGGCGGGCCGTCACACCTGGTGGGGGTCCTGGCGGGACTGCTCGCGATGCTCAGCTACGCCGGCACCACGCTCCTCGCCCGCTGGTCGGTGCCCCGGTACGGCAGCATCCGGTCGTTGTTCCTGGAGCTCGCGGGCGGCGTGGTGATGATGGGGATTTTCCTCACGCTCTTTCACCGGCCGCCCTTCGCCCCGCCGGCCCGGCCCGTGGGCCTCGCGGCGTGGAGCTACAGCCTGGCTCAGGCGATCGGCCCGGTGGTCGGCGCGAACTTCCTCTTCTTCGCGGGTGTCCGGCGGATCGACGCCGCGCCCACGGCGGTCGCCGCGACGGTTGAGCCCGTGGTCGGGACTTTGCTGGCGCTGATCCTGTTCAGCCAGCAGCTCACCGTATGGGGCTGGCTGGGTCTGCTCCTCGTGGTCGGCGGCGTGGCCTCGAGCTATTGGCGCGAGGCGCGCGACTAGAACTCGAGCTCGACCCCGATCCGGAACAGGCGCGGCGGACCGTACTCGAAGATCGGCTGCGTGAAATCGCGGGCGGCGGCGAGGTAGAGCGGCATCAGCTCTCCCGGACCCGAGATGTAGCCGTCGTGGTTGAGATCGGCCCACGCCCGGTACCGCGGCGACTCGTACGGAATCGCGCCGGGGTTGGCGTTGTAGGCGGCCTGCGCCATCGCCTGGAGCTCCCCGTTCGACGGCCCCGGCGTCCCGACGTCCCGGCGGACCGCCTCGATGTTCGCCGCGTTCAGCAGGTTGCGCACGTCCAGGTACACTCCCCCCTGCCAGCCGAACAGCTTGATCGACCGCCGGAGGAGGACGTCGATCTGCGTCTGCGACGGCAGCCGCTGGCTGTTGGGCAGTCCGATGATGCTGTCGCCCGCCAGGTTGGTCATCGAATAGGGCAGCCCCGAGTTGTACCGGCCGATCAGCGCCGCCTCGAACCCGCCGAACACGGGAGTCCCGGCGATGCGCGGACCCAGGCTGTCGGGCACCCGGGCCTGGAGCACCAGGGTGAGGCTGTGACGCCGGTCATAGTCGAGCGGGAACTGCACCCGCGCCGGGCGGATGGTGTCTCCCTGCGGGTCGATCGTGAACTGGTTCAGCAGGATGAACGGATTGGACGACGTGGCTTCGGCGTCCTGCAGCGTGTAGCTGACCCGCGCGCCCCACCAGCCCCGGAGCTCCCGCTCGAGGATCAGCTCCACGCCCTTCACGGTCCCGAAGTCCGAGTTTCCGAATATCGACGAGTCGGGGTTCACCGAGAGCGGCACCGACGCCACCAGGCCGTCGAGGCGCTTCACGTATCCGTTGACGCGCACCGACGTCTGGGGTGTCGGGCGGGCCCGGACGCTGAACTCGTACTGCGTCGCGGTCTCGAATCCCAGGTCGGGGTTCCCCTCCCGGAAACGGCCGGTCCGGGTCGTGTCGTCGAAGGCGGAATTGACCAGGTACTGGAAGTCCGGTGCCTGGGCGAAGTGCCCCCAGCTGGCGACGAAGGTGGCGCCCTGCAACACCGTGGACACCGCGATCCGCGGGCTGATGGTGCGGCGGGGGCCGAAGCGCTGCCCGACGGTCGTGTTGCGGGGGTCGAACTGGTCGTACCGCAGGCCGAAGGTGGCCGCGATGTCCTCGAAGCGCATCTGCGTTTCGGCGTACAGCGCGGCGCTCTGGGGCTGGAAATCCGAGGCGGTGGGTGGCGGAACCGAGTCCTTCACATCGCTCACCGGGAGGTAGGCGAACACGCGCTGGAAGGTCTCGACGTGCTGACGCTCGAACTCCCCGCCGAAGTTGAAATCGGTGGTGGGCCCCGCCGCGAGCGTGAAGTCGCCCTGAAACCGCAGCTCCCGGTAGCGGTTCCAGTCCAGCTCCCCGCGCGACCCGCCGCCGAGGAAGAACGCGGGCACGCCCCAGGGCGTGTTCTGGCTCAGCTGGGGCGCGGTGAACCCGGGCAGCGCGTTCCGGGCCGCCAGCGTGTCCTTGGCGCGCGCCATTCCCTCGTCCAGAAAGTGCAGCGTCTGCCCGCTGAAGGCGCCGACCAGATCGCCCGGCGTGTTGGTGGGCTGCCCGCGGAGAAACTCCTGATCGAAGTACCCGACCCGGAGATCCGCGCCGAAGGGGTGCACGGCCTCGGGTGCCGAGGTGTGCTGGAGGTGCGCCGAGAAGAGGTTGCCGACGGTCCGGGTGGCGGGCGCGTAGGCTTCGTCGTACTTGAACGCCGGATCGAACAGGTACTGCTGCGCGGCCGACCGGAGCCCGAAGAGCCGGACCGTGTTCCGTTCGTTGACCGGGACGATCAGCTTTCCGGCCGCGTCCAGCCGCTCGGCGCCGTCGTGCGGCAGGACCCAGGGCTCGGCGGTCCGGGGGTCGTGCGGGTCGGTGGGCGCCGGCGCGTTCACCGGGTCCCCGTCGACCTGTCCCTGGGCGTTGAGGACCCCGACGAACCCGATCCCGTGACCCAGCGGGCCGTCGGCGGTGATCACCGCGCGGTCCAGACCGTGGTCATCGGCCTCCGGCAGGGGGCGGTCTCCTTCGTACGCCACTCGTCCGGTCCACCGGTCGCCCGCGTCGCGGGTCACGACGTTCACGATGCCGGACAGCGCCTGCCCGTAGCGCGCGGAGAACGCGTTGGTGATGAGCGAGGCCTCGGTGAGGATCTCCGTCGGGACCTGAATGCCCAGGGTGTTGGTGGACGCGTCCAGCTGGTTCTTGACGCCCAGGCCGTCCAGGATGAACGCCGATTCCCCGATCCGGCCGCCCCGGTAGCTCTCCCCCACGGTCCCGGCCGACAGGGCCACCGCTTCCGCGACGGTGGTCACCGGCAGCCGCCGGATTTCCGTGCCCGACATCCGCTGGACGTCGGCGGTGGCCAGGGGATCGAGGACCTTGTCCACCTCCCCGCGGACCACGATCGAATCCAGCGTGAGGGCCTGCGGGACCAGTGTGAAGTCCAGCACCGCGGTTTCGCCGGAGCGCACCAGCACGCTGTCGAGGATGACCGAGCGGTAGCCGATCCGGGCGGCGCGCACGCGGTGCCAGCCGCTGCGCACGTCCCGGACCCGGTAGGCGCCCGCGGTATCGGCGGTGGCGCCCTGCCGCCCGCCGTCCACCGAGATCAGCGCGCCGCGAATCGCGTGGGAGGCGCTGTCGCGGACGTGACCTTCGATGGCGCCGGTCACCTGGGCGCCGGCGGGCGCGGCGGAGAGCGCGAGCCCGAGCAGGGCGAGCCGAGGCAGCATCGCCGTCACGCGCACCAGACGTGGGATCACGGCAGGCTCCACATCCAGAGGTCGGTCGGAGTCGTCTCGCGCATCGATACCGAGTCGACGGGGGCCAATTCCGCGACGACCCGGTGCCCGTCGGGGCTCAGGGCCGGGTGATGAATGTTGATCCAGGCCAGGGCGTAGCTCTGATCGAATCCGGTGGCGAGATCCACCACGCGCAGCGTCGACCCGAGGATCACCGCCAGCCGCGATCCGGATACCGACAAGTCGGCGGCGGGCGTGCCGAAGTCGACGAGCACCGTGTCGGCGCCGGTGGAAAGGATGCGCCGATGCACCTGGCCCGCGCCGAGCACGGTGAAATAGATGGTGTCGGCCGCGCCGGCCGCGAGCGAGGTGGCGAAGTCGGTGTTCGGGACGACCGCCAGCGCGGGCGGCGACGTGGAGTAGTCCAGGGTCTCCACCTCGAGACCCGCATAGCTGGTGTCGGTGGTGGTGCACCCGAAGTTCGAGCAGGTGTACGTCACCTGTTCCGCGACAAAGGCCAGCGTGGACGGTCCGACCCAACGGATGTCCCGGACGTCGTCGACGGCGCGACTCGACGGGCCGAAGTAGGACAGGGGCTCGAGCACCGTGGTGGCCAGCGGTTGCGCGTAAGTCGCGAGGACCAGCTGCCCGTAGTCGGGCGTCGCGCGCCCGATGTTCGCGACGGTGCTGAAGCGGACGTAGGCGAGGTGCCCGTCGCGTGACACCGAGGCGGACTGGTAGACGTTCAGACTGTCCGAGTCCGGGTCACTGAGGGCGCAGATGGTCCGGAGCGTGACGCCGCCGCCCGCGGGCATCACCGCCAGGCACTGGTCATGGTCGGACCGGTCGACCTGTTCCTGGGTGTAGAGGAACGCGGAACCGTCCGGCAGCCACGCCGGCCACGCGTCCACGCCCGTGTTGTACGTGAGACGGACGGGGGACCCGCTCGTGAGGGGTCCCGACGGGGTGTAGGTCCCCGTCGAGAATGGAGTCGTGTGCTCGCACGCGGCGAGTAGCAGGACCAGCGGTACGACCAGACGAGGCGTGGGCGTCAGCGCGCTCCTTCGGTCGATGTAGAGGGGCGGGATCGGGACCCTATTTATACCCGCACGCCCCGATCCAGTTCAAGTCGGAACGGCGCCCTCCGTGGGGTCACCCCTTCAGGTACTGATCCAACCAGTCCTGCACCACGCCCCACCACAGCCGGCGGTTGCGGGGCCGCAGCACGAAGTGCCCCTCGTCGGGGAAGTAGAGGAACTTGCCCGGGAGGTGATGGAGCTGGAGCGCGGTGTAGGCCTGGTACCCTTCGGACAGGTCCACCCGGTAGTCGAGCTGGGAGTGGACGATCAGCATCGGGGTCTTCCAGTTCTGCACGAAGTTGAGGGGCGACCACTGCTCGTACAGGGCGCGGTTGCCGCCCGGCTCCTGATAGGGAGTCCCCCCGAACTCCCATTTCGGGAACCACAGCTCCTCGGTGGTGCCGAACATCGATTCGGGATTGAAGACGCCGTCGTGGGCCACCAGGACCTTGAACCGGTTGGTGTGGCCGGCCAGCCAGTAGATCATGTACCCGCCGTACGACGCGCCCGCCGCTCCCATCCGGGTGGAATCCACGTAGGGAAGCCGCGCCACCACGTCCAGCCCCTTCATCACATCCTCGTACGGCCAGTCGCCCCAGTGCTGCGAGATGGCGTCGGTGAACGCCTGCCCGTATCCGGTCGAGCCGTGGAAGTTCACCGCGGCCACCACGTACCCGCGGGAGGCGAACATCTGGTAATTCCACCGGGCGTGCCATTCGTCGTGCCAGGCGCCCTGGGGACCGCCGTGGATGAGGTACACCACCGGGTACTTCTTCGCGGGATCGAAGCCGGGCGGCTTCAAGAGCCAGCCGAACACCGAGTCTCCCCCCGCGCCCACGAACCCGTACGGCTCGAGCGGATTGAGGTCGAGCTGGGACAACAGAGCGTCGTTGGTGTGGGTCAGCGGCTTGTCGTTCACCCATACTTCGGCGGGCGCCGTGTTGCTCTGGTGCAGGAAGGCGCGGGTCTTCCCGTCCGCGGACACGGTGAGGTTGGCGTTGACCCCGTTCCCGCCGAAAACCAGGGTGCGCTGGAAGGGAGCGAGCGAAATGCGGTAGAGGTTCTCCCGGCCCCGCTCCTCCGCCACCGCGTAGAGGCACTTCGAATCCGGACACCAGGAATAGGACGCGACCGACAGGGTCCAGCCCGCCGTCGCTTCCACCGGCGCGCCGTCGGTCCGCCCGCTCCTGCGCGGTACCAGCATGATCCGCAGGCGGTCGGCCTCGAAGCCGGCGCGCGCCATGGAGAGGTACGAGAGCCATTTGCCGTCCGGCGAAAATCGCGGCGTGTTGTCGGCGCCCGCATTGGCGGCGGTCAGGTCCCGCATGCCGCCGCCGTCCGGACCCATCAGGTACACGTCGACGTTGGTGTTGTCCGCGACCACCGAGTCGGCGTGAATTGCCACGGCGATCTCCTTGCCGTCCGGGGACATCGCGACATCCCCGTCACCCGACGTGGCGATGGTGGGCGCATCCTGGTCGATGGGCGTGAGATCGCGGGCCGCGCCGGTCGCGAGATCCACGCTGAAGACGTGCTGCCGCTGGCCCGCCCGCCAGTCCACCCAGTGCCGGTAGAACAGATTGGTCCAGATCCGGGCATCGGTGGGGTACGCGCCGTTCCGCCGGTCGATTTCCTGGTCCGTGGGCCACTTGACGTCGCTCACCGCCAGAAACCCCGCCCCGCTGGGCATCCAGTACAGCTCACCCACGCCGTCGGGGAGCTCGCTCACCCGGCGTGGCGTCCCACCCGCGGCCGGCATCACCCAGATCTGGGGCCCGTGCTCACGTCCGGACAGGAACGCGATCGTCTGACCATCGGGGGACCAGCGCGGTGACCGGTCCGATCCGACCCCCACCGACAGCTCGTGGGTGGCGCCCGTCGCCGTGCTCGCCATCCACAACCGGGACACCGACTTGTTGTCCTGCAGGGAGACGGTCCCCACGGTGTAGACCACCCACTTTCCGTCGGGCGAGATCTGGGGATCCCCGACGTTCTTGAGCCCCAGATAGTCCTCCACCGTCAGGGCCCGCTTCTGGGCGACGAGAGCGGGAAGCGGGAAGAGGGACGCGGGAAGCGTGAGGGCAAGAGCGAATTTCAGGCACTTCATGGAGTTCTCCAGTGGTCGGGTGCAACGAACCGTCTAGCCGTCTAACCGTCTAGCCGTCTAGTAGTCCGGATGCATCATGATCGCGCGCACCAGCTCGTCGAACGGCTTGGACTCCGCCGTGACGTTCCCTGCCGGGTCGGTGTGGACGTTCCACGAACACAGCTCGTTCAGCGCGGTCGCTTCTTCGTAGGTCAGGTGCAGGGAGAACCCCCCGCCGTCGGCCTGGGCCGCGTCCAGCACGCGCTTGAGGACGTCGGGCAGGTGCTTGGCGCCCAGCACGGCGTCGCGCTGCGCGCGGGTGATGGCGAGATCCATGTCCCTTGCTTTGCGGAAGAGGAGGCGAAATCTTCTCCCGCCCGTCACATCCCGCAACCGGAGAAGGGCCATGCCCCGGACCGAGTTCCTCGCCACCGGATTCCACGTTCCGGAGCGGCTCGTCACGAACGACGATCTCTCCAAGCTGATGGACACGTCGGACGAGTGGATCGTCCAGCGGAGCGGGATCAAGACCCGGTACTGGGTGTCGCCCGGCGAGACCGGCGTCACCCTGGCGGCGCAGGCGTCCCGGAAGGCCCTCGCCGCCGCGGGAATGACGGCCCGCGACGTCGACTGCATCGTCTACTGCACCTGCACCCCCGACCACTTCGAGCCGGGGAACGGCGTCTTTCTCCAGCGCGAGCTCGGCGTCACGGACATCCCGGCGGTGGACGTCCGGAACCAGTGCTCGGGGTTCATCTACGGGCTCTCGATCGCGGATGCCTGGATCCGGATGGGCCAATACCGCCGCGTGCTCCTGATCGGCGCCGAGGTGCACTCGCGGGGGCTGGACAAGACCACGCGGGGACGGGACACGGCGGTGCTGTTCGGCGACGGCGCCGGAGCCGTGGTGCTGGGCCCGACCGAAGACGCCGGCCGCGGCGTGCTGTCGACCCACCTGTTTTCGGACGGGCGCTACGCGGAGAAGCTCTGGGTGGACGGGCCCGGCCTGGCGCACGACCCCTACGTGTCCGTCGAGATGCTGGAGCAGGGGCTCCACCGCGCCGTGATGGAAGGCCGCGAAGTCTTCAAATTCGCGTCGGTCAAGATGCCGGAATCGGTGGCGACCGCGCTTTCCACCAACGGCTGCACCACGAAGGACATCACGCTCCTGGTTCCCCACCAGGCGAACCTCCGCATCATCGAGATGGTGCGGCAGGCGACGGGGCTCAGCGACTCCCAGGTCTACGCCAACATCCAGAAATACGGAAACACCACGGCGGCGTCGATTCCCATCGCCCTGCACGAGGCGCTTGGCGAGCAACGGCTGAAGCGGGGAGACCTGCTGGTGCTGACGGCGTTCGGGTCCGGATTCACCTGGGGCAGCGCCGCTATTCGCTGGTGAGCTCCCGCAGCCGGTCCCGCGCCTCCGCCTCGTACCGCGTGCCCTTGTAGCGGTCGGCGAAACGCGCGAGCTCGATCTTCAGCCGGTCCTTCCGCCCCGAGCGCTCGTAGAGCCCGATCAGCCCCTGGAAGGCGGCCAGCTCCCGCCGCTCGTCGGGTTTCGCGCGGCGCACTTCGAGGTACAGCTGCTCCGCCTCCCCGTCCGCTTTCAGGTGCTTCTCCAGGAGCTCCGCCAGCCGCAGGCGCGCCTCGTAATCTTCGGGGTGCACGCGGATGTAGTCGCGGTAATACGCGGCGGCCTCCGCGTACTGTCCCCGCACCAGCAGCACTTCCTGGCGGGCGTAGGTGGGTGACGGGGGGGGCACCTCGGAGCCGCCGCCGACCGCGTCGAGGGACATCCGGCTCGTAAGCCCGTGGAGGATTTTCGTGATGAGCACCACCACCGGCACGTCGAGCACGAGCAGTCCGATGAGCACCCATCGCGGCAGCAGCTCCCGGTACGACAGCAGCAGCTCGATACCCACGAGGACCACCAGCACCGTGGGACCGATCACGAGGAGTGCGCGCAGGAAGTACGCCTGATCGACCGAGTCGATCTCGGCGGGACCGTCGCGACGCGCCATCAGCGGTCAGCCATCGGCTTTCAGCCCCCGCAGCCGTTCGAGCGCTCCCGTCGCCTGCCGGCTGCCGGGATACCGGTCCGCGAATCGGGCGAGCTCGACCTTGAGCCGGTCGGTCCGCCCGGTCCGGGCGTACAAATCGATGAGGCCGTTGAAGGCCGCCATCTCCCGCCGTTCATCCGGCCGGCCCCGCCGCACCTCGAGGTACAGCCGTTCCGCCTCCGCGTCGTCGTGCAGGTGCTTCTCGATCAGCGCCGCCAGACGCAATCGCGCCTCGAGGTCCTCGGGATGCACGCGGATGTGGTCCCGGTAATAGTCGGCGGCCTCGGCGTACTTGCCCTGGGTCACCAGCACGTCCTGCCGCACGTACGCCGGCGGCGGCGGCGGCAGGTTCCCGCTCGCGGAGAACGTGGCGACGAATCGCTCGGCAAGGCCCCCGGATCCGGCGTGCACCAGCTTGACGGCCCCGTAGGTGACCGGGGCGTCGAGCACCAGGAGGATGGGCAGCGACCATCCCGGGAGCACCCCTCGCTCGACGAAGAATCCTTCGATGGCGGCCAGGATGATGAAGACCGCCGGCCCCATCCAGAGCAGGGCCTTGACGAAGTAGGCCTGGTCGGCTGAATCGACGTCGCTGAGGGGACGCGCTTCCCGGGACGTCATACCGCGGGATGACGGACGCGGAACTCGAAGACGTCGGGACGGCTGTAATGCCCGCTCACGTCCAGGGTGAGCGACTCCCGGGTGATCTCTCCGAGATCGCAGTCGGCCACGAGCAGGGCCTCCTCGTCCCACACCGGACCGGCCAGGAGGCGGCCGTTCGGCGCGATGATCACCGACCCGCCGCGGACCAGGAAGTCGTCGGGCTGGGACTTCTCGGGGCGGGGCGGCAGCTCGGGGGGGAGATCCCGGACCCGCAGGAGACTCCCGACCGCGAGCACGAAGCAGCGCCCCTCGAAGGCGTAGGCGCGCGACGCGACCTGGTGCATGTCCTGGACCGCGGGCCACCCGGCGACGTGGATCTCCTCGCCGGCATCGTGCATCGCCTGGCGCGCCAGCGGCATCCAGTGCTCCCAGCAGACCAGTCCCCCGACCCGCGCCCCCGCCAGCTCCACGGCCTTCAGGTCGTCGCCCGCGCCCAGTCCCCAGACCAGCCGCTCATGGTACGTCGGCATCAGTTTCCGGTGACGGTGCGCGAGCGTCCCGTCGGGACCGAAGTGCAGCTGCGCGTTGTAGAGGGTCCGGCCGGCCCGCTCGTGCACGCCGACCACCAGCGCGAGCGAAAGCTCCTTCGCCAACGCGCCGATGCGGCGCGTGGCGGAACCGCCCACCTCCACGGCGTTGGTCACCAGTCGTTCCCACACGGCCTTGGCTCCGGCGTTCCCCCACAGCGCCGCCCCCGGCGACTCGTCGAGCCAGGCGGGGTACCCGGTGAGCCAGGTCTCGCCGAACGCGGCGATGCGGGCGCCCTCCGCGGCGGCCCGCCGGGCCCACTGCTCGAGCCGGTCCAGGGAGGCCTCGAGATCGAGGAGCGCCGGGGCGGCCTGCACGGCGGCGACCCGGATGGTTCGGGATGGCACGGTCACGCCCGCAGATTGCCCCGGAAACGCGGGGGCCGCAAGTTCCGTAGGGGAGTCATCAAGGAGGAGTGCATGATCGGGCTACTGGTGGTTGTGGGGGCGCTCGGCGGCGGGTTCCTCGGCGCCCGGCGGTTTGTGCGGCGGCGCCTCCGGTTCGTGGACGCGGTTCAGAGTCCGGCGGCCCCCATCGTCGCGGGCGTCGCCGCGACGGCGGTCGCGCTGCCGGTCACCATCCTGCCCGTGATCACCGGCCTCGCGGCGCTGGCGTTCGGCGTCGGTGTCGGCACCGGAGTGGCGTCGGGGCGCAAGCCGCCGTCCTGATTTCTGAAGCCGGGTCTCTTTCCGGAACGCGGGGGTCGTTGCAGATTGAGGCGAGGTTCGCCCCCACCACTTTCGGAGAGGTCCGCCAATGCTTCGGACGACCGCCGTAGTCGTTCTCGGTGCCGTGCTGCTGGCACCGATCGCCGCCGCGCAAAGCCGCTGGGAAGATCAGGTCAACGATCAGATCAAGCGCGCCGGCCGCATCCTCGAAGACAAAGGCTTCTCACGGACGCACGACCCCTACACCGGGTCGCTGCGCGAGGGCGAGAACGAGTACCTCTCGCTGACCCTCCACGCCGGCGAGCACTACGCCCTCCTGGGCGTGTGCGACAATGATTGCAGCGACATCGATTTCCGTCTGTACGACGCCGACGACAACGAGGTCGCGTCCGACGTCCAGACCGACGACGTGCCGATCGTCCAGGTGACGCCCAGCGAGACCCAGCGCTACCGTCTCAAGGTGATCATGGTGTCGTGCAAGACGTCGCCCTGCTTCTACGGGGTCGGCGTGTTCGGCAAGGACGAGTAGCTCAGGGGGCGAACGGCCCGCGGACGTTCGCGGGCTGAAACGCCACCACCTCGGGCGAGGCGACCCCCGCCCGGACGTAGGGATCCTCCGCCAGCACCTGCTCCAGTGTCTCCCGGTCGGGCGCCGTCGCCACCAGGACGCCGCCCACCGGGGGTGAGCGCCGCGCCCACGCGACCACGATACCCCGCCCCGCCGCCCGTTCCAAATGGGAAACGTGCTCCGCACGGACCGCGTCCACGTCCGGGAGTGGACGCGTGTAGTTCATCAGCACCACGAAGAGCATCGTCACCTCGTAGCCGGGGCAGGACCGTACCGGCAGCGGCGGGTAGCGTGTGAACCGGGCATCCTCCTCGGCCCGCCCGCACCGGTAGAAGGTCGAGCCCCGGCGGGTCGTGCTCGGACGGGTCCACCGGCAGGTCAGGCACAGCCCAACCGTGTCCTGAGGCGCCATCGGGGGAATATCGGCGTGCGGCGGGGCCCGTCGCTATGGCGCCTCCGCACCGGCTCCGCAGATTTGGGGTATGCCGCCCCCCGACGCAGGCGTTCCCCCGGAGCTGCTCGCCGAATACCGGCGGGCGGTGGCGCTCCAGGTGAAGGCCCTGGAGGCCTGCGCCGGCCGCCTGGACCGGAACCCGTCCGATCGGGATGCCCTGGCGGAGTTCCGGCGGGAGGTCCACAAGGTGCGCGGGTCGGCCGGATCGTACGGCTTCCCGGAGGCGTCGGAGCTGGCGGCGGGAATGGAGGAGACGGCCAAGGACTGGCTGGGCCACGCGGAGGAAGTGCGGATGGACCGTGGCGGCATGGCCCGCTGGTTCGCGCACCGGCTCGCCGAATTCATCGAGCCCGACCGGAAAGTCGACGCGGCGGCGCCCGCGCGCCGGGCCACCGCCGCGACCAGCACCGTGCCTGAAGTCATCTGCGTCGAGGACGACCACTCCCTGGCCGAGCTGCTCGCGTACGGTCTCGAAAGCCGGGGGTACCGGTACGCGACGTACCAGAACGGCGCCGAGGCGCTCGAGGCGCTGCTGGCCCTCGACACCGCGGGCCGCCGCCCCCTCATCCTCCTGGACGTGGACCTCCCCGGCCTCGACGGCTTCTCCTTGTTCCAGCGCCTCGAGCGGGAACGTCCCGGGGCGTACCGCGTGGTGTTCACGAGCGTCCACAGCCAGGAGGACGAGCAGATGCGGGCCCTCGAAGCGGGAGCGCTCGATTATCTCGTGAAGCCGATCAGTCTCCGGGTGATGCTCGAGAAGATCCGCCGCTGGACCGGTAGGTGAGCGCCCGCCATCTGGTGCTGGTGGCGACGCTGGTCCAGGGCACCTTCGTCGCCGCCCTCCTTTTGTTGATCCTGGTCAACCGCTGGTACCGGACCTTCCGGCGCGGCCGCCTGCAATCCCGCCGCGACGACGTGGAGCGCGCGTTCCAGCGCTGGGCCGCGGGCGACGCCGGGGTCGAGACGGTGTCGCAGGCGGTCGTGGCGCTGCCGGCCGGGATCGCCGTCGAGCGCCTGGCGGCGTGGAGCTCCCGCGTCCCCATCGACCGCTGGCCGGCGCTGACCGTGGCACTCGGCCAGGCCCCCTGGGGCGCGCGCCTGCGCCGGGGCGCCCGCGCCCGGCGCTGGTGGAAGCGACTGGAGGCCGCCCGGTTTCTCGCCGCCGCGGGGATCCAGTCGGACATCCCCACGCTGGCGCTCTTGATCGCGGACCCTCATCCCGCCGTCCACCTCGCCGCCGTCTCGGCGCTCAATCACCTCGACTCTCCGGACCTCGCGGCCGCGGTGATCGATCAACTTCCCACCTTGCCGGTCCACGTGGGCGCATTCTATGCCGCGACCTTGCGGCGCGCGCGAAGCGTCGCCATCCCGCTGCTGCAGGAGCGCCTCACCCGGGTCGACGATCCCGCCCTGGCCCGCGTCGCCGAATACGCGGCGCGTCTGCAGGAGCCCGCCCTGCGTCCACGCTTCACGGCCCTCGCCAGGCACCCGAACCGCGAAGTCCGCGCCCAGGCCGCCCGCGCGCTCGGCTCCCTGCCGCACGCGGAGTCCCAGACCGCCCTGCTCGCGCTGCTCGCGGACGAGGCGTGGGTGGTGCGCGCACAGGCCGCCCGGGGCCTGGGGCTCCTCGCGAATCCGTCGTCCGTGCCGGCCCTGCGCCGGGCCCTCCGCGATTCCGAGTGGTGGGTGCGCCTGCGCGCCGCCCTGGCCCTCACCCGGTTCGGCGGCGCGGGCCGGGACGCCCTCCTGCAGGAAGAGCGCGGCCCCGACGCGGGCGCCCGCAGCGTCACCGAGCTGGTCCTCGGTCTCTCGCCCCAGGCGTTGGCGGAGTACGCGACGTGACCATCCTCATCCACGGCTCGGAAGGCCTGATTCTGCTGTACTTCCTCGCCCTGAACTCGTTCTACGGGCTCCTGCTCCTGATGTCGATCCCGGAGATCTGGGAGCAGACCCGCCTGGCCGAGGACGAAGACCTCCAGAAGCTGATGCTGTCGGACGCGCTCCCGCCTTTGACCATCATGGTGCCGGCGCACAACGAGGGCGCCACCATCCAGTCGAGCGTCACCGCCATGCTGACGCTCGAGTACCGGCAGTACGAAGTCGTGGTGGTGAACGACGGCTCGAAGGACGACACGATGGACCGCCTGCGGGAGGCATTCGATCTCTACGAAGTCCCCCGCATCTACCCCGAGACGATCATCACCAAGCCCATCCGGGCGGTGTACCGCTCCCGCACCCGGACCCGGCTCACGGTGATCGACAAGGACAACGGCGGGAAGGCCGACGCCCTGAACGCCGCGATCAACGCCTCGCGCTACCCGCTGGTGAT
Source organism: Gemmatimonadales bacterium (assembly GCA_035505915.1). Lineage (GTDB taxonomy): Bacteria > Gemmatimonadota > Gemmatimonadetes > Gemmatimonadales > GWC2-71-9 > 40CM-2-70-7. The sequence continues at coordinate 26,415 of DATJQI010000057.1, forward strand.
CGCGGTGGACGCGGACACGCTGATCGAGCCCGACGCGCTCCTCCGGCTCACCCGGCCCTTTCTCCTGGGGGGCAACGTCGCCGCGGTCGGGGGCACCATCCGGGTCGCCAACGACTGCCGCGTCGAGCACGGGCGCGTGCTCGACCCGCGAGTCCCGCGTCACATGCTGCCGGGCGTCCAGGTGGTCGAGTACCTCCGCGCGTTTCTCTTCGGCCGGCTGGGGTGGAACCGCCTGGGCGGCAACCTCATCATCTCGGGCGCGTTCGGGCTGTTCCGGCGCGAGTACCTCCTGACCATCGGCGGCTACCTGACCAACAGCGTGGTGGAGGACATGGACGTGGTGGTCCGGCTCCACCGGCACCTGCGGGAGAAGAAGATCCCGTACGTGATGCCGTTCATCCCCGATCCGGTGGCCTGGACCGAAGTTCCCGCGACGATGGCGGTCCTCGGACGGCAGCGCGAACGGTGGCACCGGGGGCTCATCGCCTCCCTCTGGACGTACAAGGACATGCTCTTCAACCCCCGGTATGGGCCGATCGGCCTGGTGGCCGTGCCCTTCTTCTTCTTCGGGGAGATGCTCGCCCCGGTGGTGGAGCTGGTGGGGTACGTCATCGCCATCCTGGCCATCTACACGGGCCGCGTCGACTTCACCTTCGCCGCGCTGTTCTTCCTCTTCGCCTGGGGCCTGGGCCTCTGCCTTTCGATCTGGGGAGTGGTGCTGGAGGAGACGAGCTTCCGGAAGTACCGGCGCGCCGGGGACCTCTCCCGGCTCCTCCTGTTCGCGGCCCTCGAGAACTTCGGGTACCGCCAGTGCACGGTGTGGTGGCGGCTCAAGGCCTTCTGGGCCGCGTGGCGGAAGCGGAAGACCTGGGGCGAGATGACGCGGACCGGGTTCGGCGGGCCCCCGCGCCAGTCCCGGCTCTACGCCCAGTCCCCCAGCGGGATGTGGCAGAAGATCGAGTAGCCCGCCGGGCCCTTTCATCGCCTACATTTGGTCTCATGTCCGAGCCGAACACCCAGATTGCGCTGACGCTCAACGGTGAACCCGCGCAGGTCGCCTTCGCGCCGCACCAGACCCTGCTCGAGGTCCTGCGTGAGGACCTGGGACTCACCGGGACCAAGCACGGCTGCGAGCTCGGCGAATGCGGCACCTGCGCCGTGCTCGTGGACGGCGTGCCGGTCCTTTCCTGCCTGGTGCTCGGACTCACGTGCGCCGGCAAGTCCGTGAAAACGGTCGAGGGGATGGCCCAGGGCGCGCGGCTCCATCCGCTTCAGGAGGCCTTCGCGGACCTGGGCGCCGCGCAATGCGGCTACTGCACCCCGGCCATTCTGCTCGTGGCGGAGGCCCTCCTGGCCGCGAACCCCAGCCCGTCGCGGGACCAGATCAAGGAGCTCCTGGCGGGTAACCTCTGCCGCTGCACCGGATACATCAAGATCTACGAGGCCGTCGAGCTGGCGGCGGCCCGGATGCGCGGCGAGAAAGCCGAGCCGTCCCGGGAAGCGATGTATGGCCGCCGATAAGACGCTTCGGGTCGTCGGCAAGGCCCACCGGAAGGTGGACGCCGTCGGGAAAGTCACCGGCGTACTGAAGTACGCCGACGATCTCTCGCTGCCGCGGATGCTCTACGGGAAGCTGCTCCGCTCTCCCCACCCCCACGCGCGCATCGTCTCCATCGACACGTCGAAGGCCCTCGCGCTGGACGGCGTGAAGGCGGCGCTCACGGGCCAGGACCTGCCGATCCCGTTCGGCATCCTCCCGGTGAGCCAGGACGAGCACGCCCTGTGCCCCGACCGGGTCCGGTTCGTCGGCGACCCCGTGGCGGCGGTCGCGGCCACCACCGAGGAAGCCGCGACCGCCGCGCTCGACCTCATCGACGTGAAGTACGAGCTCCTGCCCGCCATCGCGTCCCCGGAGGAGGCGATCACGACACCGGAGCCGCGCATCCATGACTACGGGGACTCGGGAAACCTCCACAAGGTCATCAATCTCGAGTTCGGGGACGTCGAAGCGGGATTCGCCGAGGCGGATCACGTCCGGGAGGACCTGTTCTTCTTCGAGGGGAACACCCATCTCCCGATGGAGCAGCACGCCGCGCTGGCGGAGTGGTCGGCGGACGGGAAGGTGACCCTCTGGAGCTCGACTCAGACGCCGCACTACGTGCACCGCGCCCTGGCCAAGGTGTTGGAGCTGCCCCCCGCGCGGGTCCGCGTCATCGCCTGCCCCAACGGCGGCGGCTTCGGGGGCAAGAGCGACCCGTTCAACCACGAAATCGTGGCATGCAAGCTGGCGATGATCACGGGCCGGCCGGTGAAGATCACCCTGACGCGTGAAGAGGTCTTCTACTGCCACCGGGGCCGCCACCCGACCCTGATGTGGGTGAAGACCGGCGTGACGAAGGACGGCGCCATCACGGGGATGCATTTCAAGTCACTGCTCGACGGCGGCGGGTACGGCTCGTACGGTGTGGCCAGCACCTACTACACGGGGGCCCTGCAGACCGTCACCTATCCGGTGCGGCGCTACAAGTTCCAGGGCGCCCGGGCGTTCACCAACAAGCCTCCCTGCGGTCCCAAGCGGGGGCACGGCACGCCCCAACCCCGCTTCGCGCTCGAAGTGCACCTCGACAAGATCGCCGAAGACCTGAAGCTGGATCCGGCCGAGCTCCGTCTGAAGCACCTGGTGCCCCCGCAGTCCCTCACCGCCAACTATCTGCGGGTCGGGTCGATGGGACTCGGTACCTGCATCGAGAAGGTGGTCGCGGGCTCCGGCTGGAGGCAGAAGTTCCGCAAGCTGCCGCTCGGGAAGGGCGTGGGGCTCGCCTGCTCGTCGTACATCTCGGGCGCCGGCCTGCCCATCTACTGGAACAACATGCCGCACTCGGGTGTGCAGCTGAAGTGCGATCGGGGCGGCGGGGTCACGGTATTCTGCGGCTCCACCGACATCGGCCAGGGGTCCGATTCGATCCTCGCGTACATCACGGCCGAGGTGCTGGGGATCGATCCCTTCGAGATCCGGGTCGTGACCGCCGATACCGACCTCACGCCCGTGGACCTGGGCAGCTACTCCTCGCGCGTCACCTTGATGAGCGGGAACGCCGCGCTCCAGGCCGCGGAGCGGGCCCGCGAGATCATCGCTCCCCACGCGGCCGCGAAGTTGAAGATTCCCGTGAGCGAGCTGGTGTTCGCGGGGGGCCGGGTCTTTCACGCGGAGGATCCCGAGAACGGGATGGCCTTCGCGGAAGCGGTGCAGGCGGCCGAGGCGGCGGTGGGGACGGTGGGATCGGTGGGGTCGTATACACCGCCGAAGAGCGCGGGGCGCTACCGGGGCGCCGGCGTCGGGCCGTCGCCGGCCTACTCGTACAGCGCGGCCGTGGCCGAGGTGGACGTGGATCCCGACACCGGCATCGTGCGGGTGCCCAAGATCTGGGTGGCGCACGACGTCGGGCGCTGCATCAACGCCGCCACCGTGATCGGCCAGGTGGAGGGCGGCGTGTACATGGGGTTGGGCGAGGCCCTGATGGAAGAAATGGTGTACCGCGGGAACCGGAACGTGGTGCACAAGATTCCGAGCCTGCTCGAATACAAGAGCCCGACGACCCTCGAGATGTGCGACGTGGTCACCTACATCATCGAGGATCCGGATCCCAACGGGCCGTTCGGCGCCAAAGAGGTGGGTCAGGGTCCCCTGCTCCCCGTGATGCCCGCGGTCGCCAATGCCGTCTACGACGCGGTGGGCGTGCGCGTAGACGAGATCCCGGTGTCACCCGAGAAGGTTTTGAAGGCGCTGAAGAAGAAGGCCAAGGGCGAAGCCCCCCGCGTGGGCCCCGACAGGTTCCCCGACGTCCCCTGGCCCGAGCCCACTCGTGTCGCGACGCCGTGGGAGGGTGGCGACGGCAAGGGCGAAGCGGTGACGGCCCACGCCCCGGAGCGGCAGCACTGATGCTCCGACTTCCTTCGTTCAAGTTCCTCGTCCCCGCCACCCTGGGCGACGCCGTGAAATGGAAGGTCGACAGCGGTCCCGCCGGCACGTACGTCGCCGGCGGGACCGATCTGTATCCCAACATGAAGCGGCGCCAGCAGGTCCCGGCGACGGTCATCTCCCTGGCCGGTATCCCGGAGCTCCGCCGGATCTCTCCGACCTCCCTGGGATCGGGCGTGACGCTGTCCGCGCTGTCGGCGTCCCTGCCGGCCGGGTTGTCCGCCATCGCGACCGCGGCCGCGTCGGTTTCGACTCCCCTGCTCCGCAACATGGGAACGCTGGGCGGCAATCTCTGTCTCGACACCCGCTGCAACTACTACGACCAGTCGTACGAGTGGCGGAAGGCGATCCACTTCTGCATGAAGAAGGACGGAGACACGTGCTGGGTGGCGCCGTCGTCGCCGCGCTGCTGGGCCGTCAACTCCTCGGACGTCGCGCCGGTGATGGTCGCGATCGGCGCCGAGTATCGCCTGGTCGGCCCCAAGGGCGAGCGGGTGGTGCCGGCGGCGCGTTTTTACCACAACGACGGGATCAACTACCTCACCAAGCAACCGGACGAGATCCTGGCCGAGGTCCGCGTGCCGCCTGTGGGCGGGTGGGACGCGGTCTATCACAAGCTCCGGCGGCGGGGATCCTTCGATTTCCCGGTGCTGGGCGTCGCGGCGTGGATCAGGTGGAGCGGAAAGTCGGTGGCCGAGGCCCGGGTGGTGCTCGGGGGCGTCGCGAGCCACCCGCAGGAGATTCCCGAAGCGGCCGCGGCGCTGGCGGGCTCCGGGCTCGAAGACGAGGCCATCGAAAAGGCGGCGGAGGCGGCCTTCCGGCCCGCCAAGCCCATGGACAACACCGACTTCGACCTCTCGTGGCGGAAGCAGATGACCCGCGTGTACGTCAGGCGGGCACTCGAGGAGCTGCGGGGTCGCCATCGCTAGCGCGGCGGCCCCCCAATCCGGAAAGCTCCTCCGCGTCCTGGGGCTCGCCTTCGGGCTGGCCATCGGGATCGGCGGGACCATCGGCGCCGGGATTCTCCGGACCCCCGGCGACATCGCCAGCTACCTGCCCAGTGCCGCCTGGATCATGTCCCTCTGGGTGGGGGGCGGGATCTACTGCTTCATTTGTTCGGACGTCTTCTCGGAGCTGGGCACGGCGATCCCCCGCTCGGGCGGGCTGTACACGTTCGCCCAGCGCGGCCTCGGCAACTTCGCCGGATTCCTCCTCGGCTACACCGACTCGGCCAGCATCTGCGCGGCGAACGCGGCGCTCGGCATCGTCATCGGCGAGTACCTGGGCGTGCTGGTGCCGACGGTGGCCGGGCACGAGGTGCTCATCGCGGCGGCGGTGATTCTGATGCTGGGGGGGCTCAACTGGGTCGGCATCCGCTGGGGCTCGGCCATTCAGCAGGGCACCACGCTCATCAAGACCCTGGCGTTTCTGGCCCTGATCGTGGCCTGCTTCGCCATCACGCCGCACGCCGCGGCCCCGGCGCCCCCGCCGCCCCTGTTCCCTTCGGGCCTCAAGCTGGCCACGGCCCTGCTCCTGGCGGTGCAGGGCGTGGTGTTCACGTACGACAGCTACTACTACGTCATCTATTCATCCGAAGAGATCGAGAATCCCGGGCGGGTCATCCCGCGCGCGATCTTCGGCGCGATCTCCCTGATCACCGGGATCTACATCCTCCTCAACATCGCGTTTCTGAGGCTCCTGCCCATCGGCGCGATGGCGGGAGACAAGTTCGTGGGGGGGAGCGCGACCGCGCTGGTGTTCGGGCCCGCGGGCGACACCGTCATCCGTGTGATCGTCATCATCTCGATCTTCGGCACGATCAACGCCTATATGGTGGCGGCGCCCCGGATCCTGCTCTCCATGGCCCGGGACGGGCTGTTCGCCGGGTGGGCGACCCGGGTCAATCCCGGCGGGACTCCGACGATCGGGCTGGTGGTGGGCATGGCGGCGTCCCTCGGATTCCTGCTGACCAGGACGTTCGAGCGGACCCTGGCGGTTGGGGCGTTCTTCATCGTCTTCAATTACGCGCTCGCCTTCGCCGCGTATTTCGGCCTGAGAAAGAAGGAGCCGGGCCTCGAACGTCCGTATCGGGCCCGGCCCTGGACTGGCGTGCTGGCGATCTGCGGTGCCGTCGTATTTCTCATCGCGGCGGTGGTCACCGACACGACCAATAGTCTGATCGCTCTCGCGGTGGTGGCGGCGGCGTGGCCCATCTTCCTGGTCGTCCGCAGCACCACGCGCCCGGCGCCCGCTCGCTAGCTGGTCGCGAGGCCTTCCACCTCGGCGCCCGCTTTTTCCAGAATCTCGGCGACCCGCTTGCGGATGGCCTCATCCCGGGCCCGCCAGCTGGTCTTGTACGCGGTGCGCACCAGGCGCCCGATGGCCCGATTGACGTCCCCCATGGCGCCGCCCAGCGCGTCGTCCACGGCATCCCGCACGCGATCGAAGATCTCGTCTACCACGTCCTTGTGCTCGTCGAGAAACGCGAGACCCTGGTCCGTGATCCCGTACACCTTCTTACCGTCGACTTCCTGGACCTTGACCAGTCCTTCGTCCTCGAGCCACTGCAGCGTGGGGTAGACGGTGCCGGGAGACGGCGAGTAGCAGCCGTGCATCCGCTCCTCCAGCTCCTTCATGACTTCGTAGCCGTGCCGCGGCTTGTCGCGGAGCAGCTTGAGGATCACGTACTTCATGTCTCCGGCTTCAAACCACTGGCGCCGGCGGGGGCCGTGCCGGCCGCCGCGAAAGCCAAATCCCTTGGGGCCGAACCCGAACGAGAACCCCTCCCAGCCTCCTTGACGATGCATATTCTCTCCTTGCTCGATACTACGTGGCGATATGTCATACGATACGTCTTTATGATATATCGCACGATATATCTTGTCAAGCGGAGAAGAATCGCCCCTTCCGGCCTCACTTCAGCAGAGCAGCAAGTGCGGTGAAATCAAAGGACTCCCTGATTCGCGCGAACAAGGCGGACGCGCCGTCGTCACCGCTCTGCACCACCGCCTGCACCGAAAGCAGCTGGACCGCGGACCGGGGAAGCCCGGCGTTGAAGAGCGCCGGATTGGGGGCCACGAGCTGGCGGGCATCGGTCGCGCCGGCCGGCGCGAGATCGAGCACGCCGGCGTCCGACGCCTTCACCCACGCGGGCGCGGCGCGCAGGCCCGCCGGCATCCCCTTGAGCTCCGCATCGTAGTGATCGGCCAGTGCCCGCACCGTGTCGAGCGCCGTCTGCTCCGCGCGCCGCATCGCCGTGAATCCGTTTCCCGAATCGGCGCTCGCGGCCTGCTCCTTCAGCGCGGCCCCCATCGTCGCCTGCGCGGTGTCGAAGGCCGCGAGCGCCTGCTTCCGCATGTCGGCGGAGAGGGCCGCGAGTCCGGCCGCGAGAGAGTCCCGCTGCCGCTTGCGCACCGGGGCATCGGCAACCCACTTCCGGTACTCGACCCGCGGATCCGCACTGTCGATCGCCGCCATCGAGACGGCGCGCAGGCGGGCCCTGAGCGTGTCCCGCGCATCCCGGAGAAACCGCTCCCGGGACACCGGCGCGTACACAGCCACTCCGCGCCGGGCGAGCACGAGGCACCCCGAATCGGGCGAGTACGCTCGAACCCCACGGACCGTGGCCGATTCCGCGGGGGCGTCGTAGTAGACGGACCCGAGGCTGTCCGTGAAAGCCACCTCGTGACTCTGCCAGATGCAGGACGGGTCGTTCACGGCGACGTCCACCGAGGGGCCGGCGTCCTGGGGAACCACCGCGCCGGAGTCGTCGTGGTGAAGAAACAGAATGCTCACCCGCACGAGACCGGTGAAGGGCCGTCGCGCCGGGACCAGCTCGCGTTCGATGTAGGGATCGGCCACGAAGCCCTTGGGCTGAGCCAGCGGCGCCGCGCGCCGCACGATGGCCAGGATGCCGTCCAGGCTGGTGGCGAAAGGCTCGAGATCGGGACCATCCGCGGGATCGCCGCCCGGCAGGTTCCGGTTGGCGGGCTTCCAATAGCCGGCCCTGGTGAGGAGCGTCGGGTCGCTCTGGGCGAAGGCGGGGGCGGTGGCCACCGCGGCGATCAGGAGCAGGGAGAGACGGCGCACGGGCCGGTCCGGGGAGAGGATGCTGGAAATGGCGGCGTGAACCCGGGAAACGCAACGGGGGCTCCGGCACCGCCGGAGCCCCCGACCGACCAGCCCGCCCGAACGGGCTAGATCACGCGCTCACGAGTGCGGCGCTCGAGCAACCGCACCCGGTCGGCCTGACTCCGGTAGGCGCCTTCTTCGGACCGCGCCCGGGGCGCTTTCATCCGGACGCGGTCGCGCTCCTCCGGATTCGGTACCTTCCAGGTCACGGTCTGCCGCTTCTGGTGACGCATGATCTCGATCTGCACGCTCTCGCCCACGTCGTAGGACCGCAGAATCCGCATCGCGTGCGCCGGCGAGGTCGGCTTCCGGTCGCCGATCGACAGGATCACGTCGCCGCTCTTGAGCGGCAGGGTGGAATCCTCGGTGGCCTTCACCACCAGGAGCCCGTCGTGCGTGCCGAAGTAATCCCCCAGGTCGGAGTTGAGGGAGACCAGCTCGAGGTTGCACCAGCTGTCCCCGAAGCAGAATCCCATGCCGTTACCCGAGCCCCAGTCCTGGACGATGCTCGGGGCCAGGTCCCCGAAGGGGGCCGTCTCCACCCGAGGCATCGGAGGCATCGCGAAGCTGAATCCGGTCGACGGCATGGTGCCGTTCAGCGAATAGGTCACGTCTTCCGCGACCAGCGTGGCCTTCTTGGTATCCGCGCCGCGCCGGTATTCGAGCTGCACGGTGTCGCCCGGGTCGAGAGCCTGGGCCAGCTCCACGAGCTTGTTGCCGGGGCCGGACTCATCCGAGTCCTCGGACCGCACGTTGGCGAGCGAAACACCGTTGAACTTCGTGACCACATCTCCGGCGCGGAGCCCGGCCTTCTCGGCGGGTCCGCCCGGGGTGATCGCGGACAGGCGCGCCCCGATCTTGTCGGAGTCGGCGTCCGCGCCGGTGGCGACCACGACCCCGATCCGGGCATGGCTCCCGCTCAGCGTGTACACCATCCCTCCGGAGCGCGGCGCCACGGCGCGTGGCCGTTGCGCGGCGGCCAGTGCCGGCAGCGCCAGCGTGATCCCCAGGGAAAGCAGCGTGCGATTCATGTTGCCTCGTTCCTTCCGGAGCCTAGAGCCCCACGTATGAGGCCCGGACGACTCGGACCTGGACCAGTTGATTCATCAGGTTCACCCGCTGCTGCCAGAGCTGCAGCTGGGCGTCGACACCGCTGACACTCCGCGTCCCCAGCTGCCCGTCGATCGCGGCGATCTGATCCTCGAGCTGAGCGATCACCGCGGCGTCCCGCCCGGTCAGCACGCGGCCCTCGGACGCGGACGACCGCAGCCGGTCCTCGAGCTGCGCCGACGTGGCGCGGGCGCGGGCCAGCTCACCCGCGCGGGCTGAGGGAGGCGCGAAGGGGCGGAAGACCATCACCCCGGCGAGGACGGCCGCGGCCGCCATCGACCACCCGGCCCACCGGGTGTTCCGGCGCCGCCGCGCGGCCAGCACAGCGGTCCGGATTTCGGGCCAGCGGTCCCGCGCCGGCGACCGCGGCGGCAGCGCCTTCAGCTGCGCCATCCGCTGGTACAGCGCCTCGAGCTCCTTCCGGCACGCCTCGCAGCCGTCCGCATGCCGCCGGGCCCAGGCCGAGCCTTCGTTGTCCCGGAGGGCCAGCAGGTCATCCATCGTACAGTGCGTCATCTAGGCCTCCGGCCCGGCGGCGAGCAGCTTCCGCAGTCGCGCGTGCGACCGAGCCAGCTGGGATTTCGAGAAGCTCACCGTCTTACCCATCATCTCCGCGATCTCTTCGTGCGTGTAGCCTTCGACATCGTGCATCCAGACCACCGCCCGCCCGGTGTCGCTCAGGTGCTCGAGCGCGCGCTCCAGATCGAGGTTCATGCCCACCGCCGCCGCCGGCGCGCCGCCCGCCGTGGTCTCGTCGAACTCGTCGGCGGCCCGGACCGCCTCGCGACGGATCTTCATCAGGGCCTTGGACGCGGCGATCTGCCGTACCCAGCCCCACAAGTGCCCGTCGCCCCGGTAGGTCCCGATGCTCTTGACCACCTCCAGGAACGTCTCCTGCAGCACGTCTTCCGCGTCCTCGGCGTTCCGGAGGATCCGCCGCGCCAGGTTGTAAACCGGCGTCTCGAAGGCGCGGTAGAGCCCCTCGAGGGCGTCGAGGTCGCCGCTCTTGGCGCGGGCAACCAGGATGTCCGAAACGGCAAGTGAGATGGTCATCTCCCGTAAGGTATGATGCGCGTAGGGGGTAGCCCGTCGCAGTTCGGGAGCCGGGAGGCGGGAGCCGTCGAAGTCCCGCTAACGGAAGCTCCCCCTCCCGGACTCAGACGGCTCCCGGCTCCCGGCACCCGTTAAGTCACTACGCCATTTCCACTTATCCCGTTTCAGGCTAGCTTCCCCGCCATGTCCGATCACGCGACACCCCACCTCTGGCTCGAGCACTGGCAGGACGAGTCGGACGCGGCGTTCCTGTACGGCGTTTTGGGCTCGGTGGAGCGAGACCCCAAGAAGCGCGACGTCTATACCCGGCTCGCGGACGTCGAGCAGCGGCACACGCGGCTCTGGGCCAAGCTCCTGAACGACAACGGCCACGCGGTCCCGGCCGGGCTGGCCGCCCCCTCCGTCGAAGCCCGGATCAAGGCGCGAATGGGCCGATGGTTCGGGCCGGGCTTTCTCCTCCCGCTCCTGCTGCGCGAGGAGGGCCGTGAAGTGAAGGGCTACATGGACCTGCACGAGACGTCGCACGCCGGGGACGCGCGCGCGGTGTCGCTCACGCTCGCGAAGGAATCGGCGGAGCACGCGCAGACGCTCGCGGGCCTCGCGGGGGAGAGCGCCGAGCCGTGGCATCAGACGGAGTCCGGCGGATTCCTCCGGAACGTCGTGTACGGATTCAACGACGGGCTCACCGCGAACTTCGGCCTGGTGGCGGGCGTCATCGGCGCCGCGGTCCAGCCTCACATGATCCTGCTGTCCGGCGCCGCCGGCATGATCGCGGACGCCCTGTCGATGGGCGCCTCGGGGTACCTCGCCGCGAAGAGCGAGCAGGAGGTGTACGCGCACGAGATCGCGATGGAGAAGGAAGAGATCCGGGTGATGCCGGACGTCGAAGAAGAAGAGCTGGCGCTCGTCTACGAGGCGAAGGGGATCGACCGGACCGAAGCCCGGCGGATCGCGGCCGAGGTGATGCGGGATCCGCAGCGGGCGCTGGACGAGCAGGTGCGCGAGGAGCTGAAGATCGGGGAGGCCCGCTCCACGCCGTTCCGCGAGGGATGGGTGACCGGGGTCTCGACCGCCGTCGGCGCTTTCATTCCCGTCGCGCCGTTCCTGGTGCTCTCGGGCCCCGCGGCGGTCTGGACCGCCTTCGGGCTCGCGATGGCGTCCCACTTCGCCGTGGGCGCCGCGCGCAGCTTCTTCACCGGCCGCGGGATCTTCCGCTCCGGACTCGACATGTTCGTGGTCGGCCTGGGTGTGGCGGGCGTCGGCTACGTGGTGGGAGATCTGCTGGCGAAGACTCTCTAGACGACGATGTTGGTTACGCGGTCTTGGACGTAGATCACCTTTTTCGGCTCTTTCCCTTCCAAGAACTTCTTCACGCTGTCGAGCTGGACTGCCAGCGTCCACACTTGTTCCTTGGTAGCGCCGGGCGCCACCAAGAGAGTGCCACGAAGCTTACCGTTCACCTGCACGGCGATCTCCACACTCCCCGCGGCAGCCAGGGCGTCGTCCACCTCCGGCCAGTGCTGATCGAATACGGACCGGTCTGGCGCATCGCCAACCATGGTCCACAGCTCCTCGGCGAAATGCGGCGCATAAGGCGCGAGCAGGATGATGAGGCGCCCGATCGAGGTCTTCGTGGCCGCGTTCTTTTCCCGCACCAGATTGACGTACTCCATCATCGCGGAGATCGCCGTGTTGTAGCTGAGCGACTCCGTGTCGACCCCAACCTTGCGGATGGTCTGATGCAGCTTGGTCAGCACCTCGGCGGGCACCGGTCCGTCCGTCACCACCGCGGCTTCATGGGCCAGCGCCCACACCTTTTCGAGAAAGCGCCGGACGCCGATGATCCCCTCGTCCCGGAAGTCCCCGCCCTCCTGAAACGGCCCCAGGAACATCAGGTACATCCGGAAGGTGTCCGCGCCCCACTTCTGGATGTAGGTGTCCGGGACCACGACGTTGCCCCGGGACTTGGACATCTTGGACCCGTCCTTGATGATCATCCCGTGGGCGCGGAAGACCGGGAACGGCTCCTCGAAATTCACGAGCCCCAGGTCCTTCAGGACCATGGTCGTGAACCGCGAGTACAGAAGATGGAGCACGGCGTGCTCGTTCCCGCCGATGTAGGTGGTCACGGGCAGCCAGGTCTTGGTGCGCGCCGGGTCGAAAGGCCGGTCCGTGAACTCGGTCGACGGGTAACGCAGGAAGTACCAGGCCGAGTCGAGGAAGGTGTCCGAGACGTCGGTCTCCCGGCGCCCTTCCCCGCCGCACTGCGGGCACTTCACGAAGTACCACTCCCGGTGCCGCGCCAGCGGGCTCACCCCGGTGTCGTCGGGCCGGAAGTCCTCGATGGGCGGCAGAAGCACCGGCAGGTCCCGTTCCGGCACGCCCACCGGCCCGCACTTGTCGCAATAGATGATGGGGATGGGCGGACCCCAGTACCGCTGCCGGGAGATGCACCAGTCGTGGAGCCGGAACTGCACCCGCGGCGTCGCCGCTCCGCGGGCGGCGAGCCAGGCCACGATCTTGAACCGCGCCTCGGCGGAGGGAAGGCCGTCGAACTCGCCGGAATTGCACAGCACCCCGTCGTCTCCCACGAACGGCAGCGGCCCGTCTCCCTTCACCACCGGCCGGATGGGGAGGCCGAACTTGGTGGCGAATTCGTGGTCCCGTTCGTCGTGGGCGGGGACGGCCATGATCGCGCCGGTCCCGTAGTCCATCAGCACGTAGTCGGCGATCCAGATCGGAATCGCCTCCCCGGTGGCGGGGTTCCGGACGTACGAGCCCAGGAACACGCCGGTCTTGGTGGTGTCCCCCACCCGCCGCGTCACGAGGTCCTTGGCCTGCGCTTCGCGCTGATAACCCCGCACGGCGGCCCGCTGCTCCCGCGCGGTGAGCGTGTCGACGAGCGGGTGCTCGGGAGCCAGCACCAGGTAGGTGGCGCCGAACACGGTGTCGGGCCGGGTGGTGAACACGGTGAGCTTCTGACCCGCGGGAGTCTCGAATACGAGCTCCGCCCCTTCGCTCCGTCCGATCCAGTTGCGCTGGAGGGTACGGGTCGATTCGGACCAGTCGAGCCGGTCCAGGTTGTCGAGGAGCCGCTGGGCGTGGGTGGTGATCGAGAAGAACCACTGCTCGAGAAAGCGCTGCTCGACGGCCGTCCCGCACCGCTCGCACCGCCCGTCGATGACCTGTTCGTTGGCCAGGACGGTCTTGTCCTTCGGACACCAGTTCACGGCCGCGCGCTTCTTGTAGGCCAGCCCCGCCTTGAAAAGCTGCAGGAAGAGCCACTGGGTCCACTTGTAGTACGCGGGATCGGTGGTGGCCAGCTCGTGGCGCCAGTCGAACATCCCGCCCAGCCGGTGCAGCTGCGTGCGGAAGGCGTCGATGTTCCGGGGGATGAGCTTCGCCGGGTGGGTCCCGATGCTGATGGCGTAGTTCTCGGAATGGATGCCGAACGCGTCGTACCCGATGGGCTCGAATACCGTGAAGCCCTGGAGCCGCTTGAAGCGGCCGAAGATGTCGGCCCCGGTGAACGCGAACATGTTCCCCACGTGGAGCCCTTCGGCCGACGGGTAGGGGAACATCATCAGGTTGAAGAACGGCTGGCGCGGGGGGTGATCGAGGTCGGGCTCGTTGGTGTGGCGCTCCTCCCAACGGGCCTGCCACCGGGCTTCCACCGCCGCCGGATCGTACGCGGGCGCTTGCGACATAAGTGCCTGAAGCTAAACGGCCTTGCCCGCCCGTGAAACCCACCATACCTTCGCGCCAACCCATGCCGAGCGACACCCAGCAACTCCGTCAGCGGTTCCTTCTGGCCGGCGTCGGTGCGGCCTTCGCCCTCCTGCTCCTGCTGGCCGTGGTCGCCGGAAACGCCGCGACGGCCTTCCTGCGCAACCAGGCGAACGTCCGGAGCCGGGACGTCGCCACGCGGATCGCCGGCGCAGTCACCCAGTATCTCCACGAGCGCCGCCGCGACGCGGACGCCCTGGCCGCGTCACCCGCGGTGGTAGCCGCCGCGCGGGCGGCGGGCGAAGCGGCGGTGCGCCGCGGCCTTGCCCACGCGGACTCGGCCACGCTGGCCGGCACCCGCGAGCTGGGCGGTGACCCCGCCCTCGCGGCGTATCTCCATGACTATCTCGGGTACTCGGAGTTCTCGCGCGTCTTCATCACCGAGAGCCACGGGTTCACGATCATGGGCTCCTCTCCCACCCGGGACTTCGCCCAGGGCGGCAAGCTCTGGTGGCGCCAGGCCATGGCGCAGGGAGTCTTCGCCGGCCCCCCGGCGCTCGACTCGATGACCACGCTCATGTCGATGGAGTACGACGTCGCCATCCGGCCGGCTCAGAGCGCCCGGCCGCTGGGCGTCCTCCGCGCCGTCTTCCCTCTGCAGCGCCTCGCCCCGGTCATCGCGGGCGTCGCCGGAGGCCGCGCCTACACCCAGGTGGTGGACGGCCAGGGACGGCTCGTGAGTGCCGATTCCGGCGGCGGGCTGCTCCAGACCGTCGCGGACGCCGCGAAGATCCCGGCGGCCGATACGGCGGTGACCACCGTCCTCACCACGCCGCGCGGCGACGAGCTGATCGTGGCCGTGCCCGCGAACGACGGGCGCTGGCGCGTGCTCTACCGCGAGCCGGCGGCCGCGGCCTATGCGGGCGCCGCCACCGCCCGCCGGTCCATCTGGCTCGGCGCCCTGGTGCTCTTGATCGTCACGGTGGGGATGCTGGCCGCGCTCGCGGGCTGGCTCAACCGCCGGGTGACCGAGCCGGTCCGGGAGGCGGGCCGGATCGCCGGGCGCGTGGCGGCGGGGGACCTCTCGGTGACCGTTTCGGCCGCGAGAGAGCGCACGGCCGAGGTGGCGGAGCTGATCTCCTCGATCCAGTCGATGGTGGTGGCCCTGCGGCGTCTGGTGGGCGCCATCCGCACCGCCGCCGACGAGTCCGCGGCGATGGCGTCCGAGATCTCGGCGTCGACCGAGGAGATGAGCGCCTCCACCGAGGAGATGAGCGCGACGTGCCAGGACCTCACCAGCCGCGCGGCCGACCAGGCCCAGCTGATCCGCCAGGCGGCGGACGAGGCGGCCAAGATCCTCGGCATCACGACCACGCTGGCGGCCGGGGCCGCGGAGGCGGCCCGGCGCAACGGCGACCTGGTGGGCGTGTCCAAGCGCCACCGGGACACCCTCGATCAAAGCACCGCCCAGCTGGCCAAGCTCGCGGCCGACGTGCAGCAGGGCGTGGCGGAGGCTCAGGCGCTCGCGACGGCGGGCGCGGAGATCGAGCGGTTCGTCGCCAAGGCCAAGGCCGTCGCCACCCAGACCAATACGCTGGCGCTGAACGCGGCCATCGAAGCGGCCCGGGCGGGCCCGCAGGGCCGCGGCTTCGCCGTCGTCGCGGACGAAGTGCGCAAGCTCGCGTCCCAGGCGGCGCTGTCCGCCGAGGAGACCGCCGCGACGGTCCGGGACGTGCTTTCACGCATCCAGGCGACGCGGGACCGCCTGACCCGGCTGGCCGCCGCCGGCGCCGCCGCGCAGACCGCGGCCCAGTCCGCCGCCGAGGGACTCGGGACGGTGGCGACCACGGCCGAGGCGAACGACGCCTGGAGCCGGGAGATCGCGAGTTCGGCGGACGCGGTGCGGCAGCTGGTGGAGGAGATCGCGAACCGGCTCACCACGGTCGCGAAGGGCACCCAGGAGCTCCTGGCGTCGGCGGAGGAGATCGCCGCGTCCAGCGAGGAGCAGAGCGCGTCCACGCAGGAAATCGCTTCCTCCGCCCATCAGCTC
Organism: Gemmatimonadales bacterium; assembly: GCA_035505915.1. Classification (GTDB taxonomy): domain Bacteria; phylum Gemmatimonadota; class Gemmatimonadetes; order Gemmatimonadales; family GWC2-71-9; genus 40CM-2-70-7. The sequence goes on from DATJQI010000057.1 coordinate 42,464, forward strand.
GCCACGGCGGCCGACTCCCTGACCGCGGCGGTGCAGACGTTCCGGCTGATGGCCGACGAGCCGAAGCGGGCCGCGGCCGACTAGCCGTTCTTCGGTGCAGCGCCGACACCAGTTCCTCATCGCCCGGGCCGCGTATGTCGGCGTCGTGCTGCTGGCCACCCTCAGTCAGCTCGATTTCTCGCCCGACCTGAACGCGGCCGCCGTGCGGCTGGCCCGCGCGTTCACGCTGTCCCTCGAGTGGCGCGACGCGATCGACGGCCTCCGCAACCTGGCCCTGTTCGCGGGTCTCGGGGCGGTGTGGGTCGTCACGTCGATCTCGGGAAAGGTCCGGCAGGAGGTCTGGCGCAGCACCCTGTGGGGATGCGCGATCAGCGTCACCGTCGAGGGCCTGCAGGTCTTTTCCCCCATCCGCACCGCCAGCATCATCGACGTCACCACCAACACCCTGGGGACGCTGGGCGGGTCCGTGGTGGTCGCGATGTTGATCACGGAGGTGGTGCGCCGCCGCGGAGCCCGGTCGTACCTGGGCATCCCGACTTTCCTGGCGGCCGCCTCCTATCTCCTGGCCGTCGTCTGCGAATCCGTCACCCCCCTCTTCCGCTCGGAACCGGTCAAGGGCGTCTACGGAGGACCCCTGATCCGGCTGCGCGCGATGCTGGCGCTGGCCACGCCCTTGTCCCTGGACCAGATCCCCCTGTCGGACATCCCGCTGTACGCCGCGGCGGGCTTTCTCGCGGTGATGTGGCTGGCGGAGGTGGGGCGGGACGCGACCCGGGGCTGGCGCGGCGTGGCGATCGTTGGAGCCGCCGGCGCCTTCGCGCTGGAGCTCGCGCACGGGGGGCTCGGAGTGACGATCCGATGGGAGGGAGCCGCCACCGATGCCTCCTCCGTGGTCTTCGGCGCCTGGGCGGCGGCCCGATGGCTGCCCGCCGCCACCCGGACGTTCCGCGGCGCCGGACGGGCGCGGGCCGCCATCTACGCGTATGCGGCGCTCCTGATGCTCTGGGCCTGGCGTCCGCTCTATCCCCGCGTGGATGGAGACGAAATCCTGGCGCAGCTCTCCATTCCCCATCTCGTGCCCCTCGAGTCGCTGGCCGTGCGGGCCGACGTCTTCAGCGCCCTGCACGTCGCCCAGCAGTTCCTGCTCTACCTGCCTCTCGGGGCCCTGCTGGCGGTCTGGCCGCTGCGGAAGAAGGGGTGGTGGGGGAACCTGACTCCGGCCCTGATCCTCGCGGCCATCCTCGAGACGGGCCATCTGCTCATCGAAGACCGGTTCTTCGACGTCACGAACTTCCTGATCGCGGCGGCCGGGCTCGCCATCGGGTGGGTGGTGCTGCGGCGGTCGGGCTATCCGGTGTACGGCGAGTCGCAGGCGGGGTGAATCCCCCGCCTCTACCGGCTCACTTCTTCAAATTGATGGCCGGGGACAGATCTCCCCGCAGCAGCGCGTCCCGCACCGCCGCGCAGATCTCGAGCGCCACCCGTTTCTGCGCTTCGGCCGTGGAGGCCGCGAGGTGGGGCGTCAGGAGCACCCGCTCCAATCCCCGCAGCGGGGAGTCCTTGGGCAGGGGCTCCTCGGCGAACACGTCGATGGCCGCGCCGCCGATCCGCTTTTCCTTCACCGCCGCCACCAGCGCGCCCTCGTCCACCAGCTCACCCCTCGCCGTGTTCACCAGGTAGGCCGTCGGCTTCATCAACCTGATCCGCTGGGCGTTGAGGAGGTGCTTGGTCTCGTCGGTGAGGGCGACGTGCAGGGTCACGATGTCCGCCTCGCCCAGCAGCTGATCGATGGGCAGAAGCCGGGTCTGCAGCTCGGCCGCCCGCTGCGGCGACACGAAGGGATCGTACGCGATGATCGTCATCCCGAACGCGTGCGCGAGCTGGGCCACGTAGCCGCCGATCCGGCCCAGCCCCACGACGCCGAGCACTTTGCCCCGCAGCTCGCTGCCCTCGAACCGCTTCCGGTCCCAGCCCCCCTGCCGCATGGTTTCCGCGGCCTCGGGGATGTGGCGCAGGAGGGAAAGCAAGAGGGCGATGGCGTGCTCGGCGGCGCTGACCGTATTGGCGCCCGGCGCGTTCATCACCGCGATGCCCCGCTTGGTGGCCGCGGCGACGTCGATGGTGTCGACGCCGATCCCGGCCCGGGCGATCACCCGGAGGCCCGGGGCCCGCTCGATCATCTCCGCGGTCACCCGCGTCTCGCTCCGCACGATGAGGGCGGCGGCTTCGGTCAGAGCCGCGTCCAGCTCCGCCCGCGGCTTGCCGGCGGCGTTCACGACGTGGATTTCCGGGGACGACGCGAGCAGCGCGATCCCGGCATCCCCCAGCTTGTCGGCGATGACGACGCGGAAGGTCATCCCAGGCTCCGGCCGACGAGATCGAGGAGGGTTTCGAGCGCCGGAACGGTGTGATCGCCCATGTGCCCGATCCGGAACGTCGTGTCCTTCACGCCGCCGTACCCGGAGCCGATCACCCATCCCTCTTTCTTCACCGCCGCCACCAGGTCCTTGGAGGTGCGTCCCGCGGGCATCTTGATGCAGGAGACGGTCCAGCTGCGCCGGCCTTCGGGAGGCAGGTACGACAGGCCCCTCTCTTGCACCCACCGCTCCGTGGTCTTCCGCATGTCCTCGTGCCGCTTCCAGCGGGCCTCGATGCCCCCCTGGGCCTCGATGCGCTCGAGCTGAACGTCCAGCGCGTAGAACAGCGAGATCGCGGGCGTGTTGGTCGGCTGGTACTTCGCGCTCGCTTTCTCGAAGGTGATCAGGTCGAAGTAGAGGCCCCGCGCCGGGAGCGTCTTGGCGCGCTCGAGCATCCGGGGCGAGGCGACGCCCACCGCCAGCCCCGGCGGCAGCGCCAGCGCCTTCTGGGACCCCGTGAACACGAAGTCCAGGTCCCAGCCGTCGGTCTCCACCGGCGAGCCCGCCATCGACGTCACGGCGTCCACCAGGAACAGCACGTCCGGGAACTCGCGGACCACGTCGGCGAGCGCCGCGACGTCCTGCAGGACGCCGGTGGAGGTCTCCGAGTGCGCCAGCGTGACCGCGTCCACCGGATTCTTCTTCAGGGCATCGCGCAGCTGGTCGGGCTCGACGAAGCCGCCCAGCGGCACTTCCAGGCGGACGCACTCCTTGTCACAGGCCGTGACCAGGTCCGCGAAGCGCTCGGAGAACGAGCCGTTGACGATCGACAGCGCCCGCTTCCGGACGCCGCCCCGGACCGCCATCTCCATGAACCCGGTGGCGGACGAGGTCCCGACCATCACGGTGCGGCTGGTGCGGGCCAGCTTCTGGAGCCGGGCCGAAGTCCGCTTGAGGAGATCCTCCATGGCGGACGAGCGGTGCCCGATCATCGGGCGCTCCATCGCGGCCAGGACGTCGGGATGGACGTCCGTCGGGCCGGGCAGGAAGAACTTTCCGAACGACGGGGTCGCGGGACTCATGCGTCCACCGTCGCGCGGGACAGCTCGGCGGCCAGGCCCCCGACCACCTCATCGGTCTTCACCAGGCGAACCCCTTCCTCTCCCCATTCCTTGAGCAGGTGTTCCGCGGCCCCGGCGTCGATGGGCTTCATCGCGTCGGTCACCGCGAAGAGCCGGGTGTGCAGGCGGTGGGCCAGGAGGCCCTCGATGGCGTAGCGGTCGCAGACGTCGAGCGCCACGCCGTACAGCACGATGTCGTCGGGTTGCAGCACGGTCAGCGCCGGCACGACGTTCGCGTTGGTGAAGACGTCGAACCAGTGCTTGTGGAAGAGCAGATCGCCCCGATGGGCCCGTAAGGTGTTCCCGAGCTCCACCGGGTCCCGCATCTCGGGCTCGATCACCAGCGGATTCACGAGCGCGGTTTCGGGGATCTTCTTCTGTCCCGGGGTCCCGCGCATGCAGTGGGGCGGAAACGTGTCTTTCCAGTTCGGCGTGTCGGACAGCTCCTTGTGTCCGGGCACGTGATCGTCGGCGGATGCCACGATGCGGATGCCGTTCTGGTGCGCGTAGTCGGTGAGGCGCTTGAGATTGGGGATCAGCTGCTCGGCGTCGGGCACGTACAGCCTTCCCGGCGCGCGCATGAAGTCGAATTGTGTGTCGACATCCCAGAAGATGACGCGGGCCATCCGGCTCCCCGGCGAATCAGGCTCCGGGAATCTCCGCGGGGGCCGGGGCGAGTGTCAACCTAGGACGCGGGTGACGGCGATTTCGTCGCAGCAGGACTGCCGCGGACAACGGGCGCAGTCGGCCCAGACTTTCAGCGGGAACCGCGTCTTTTCGGTGCGGTCGAACCCCAGGCGGTCGAAGAAGTCCGGCTTGCGGGTGAGGGCGAACGTTTCCGCCAGCCCGAGCCGCCGGGCGTCCTCGAGCAGCGCCGCGACGACGGCGCGTCCGATGCCGGCGCCCTGCCATCCGTCGGCCACCGCGAGTCCCGCGACTTCGGCGAGGGTCTGGCTGTAGACCTTGAGCGAGCCGCAGCCGATCACGTCGCCGTCCGGCGTCACCGCGACCACGTACTCCTTGATGTGGCGGCAGAGATCGTAGTTGGAGCGCGGGAGGAGATCGCCGGTGGCCACGAACGGGGCCATGAGGCGCTCGAGCCCGGGGACGTCCGCGAGCCGGGCCTGCCGGATCTCCGGCGCCGGCCGCGGCAGCGGGATGGGGAGCGCGCTCACGCGAGCACCTCGGCCAGCACGGCCAGGCCCCGGTCGAGGTCCGCGTCGCCGATCACGAGGGGCGGGAGAATCCGCAGGACGTCGGGGCCCGCGGAGAGCACGAGGAGCTGCCGTTCCCGCGCCGCCGCCACGATCCCCGCGGCGGGCACCGCCAGCTCCACGCCCCACATCAGTCCCCGTCCCCGGACGTCGCGGACCTTGGCCGACCGCCGCGCCAGCCGGGCGAGGCCCGCCCCCAGGTGCTCGCCCCGGGCCTCGACCGACGCCAGGAAGGCGGGCTCGGCGATGGTACGCACCACGTCGAGCGCCACGGACGCCACCAGCGGGCCGCCGCCGAACGTCGTGGCGTGATCCCCGGTCGCGAGGGCCTGCGCGATGCGGTCGGTGACCAGCACGGCGCCCATGGGCAGGCCGCCGGCGAGCGGCTTCGCGAGGGTCAGGATGTCGGGCGTGACGCCGGTCCGCTCGTAGGCGAAGAGCGTGCCCGTCCGGCCGAGTCCGCACTGGACCTCGTCGAAGATCAGCGCCGCGCCCCGCTCGTCGCAGAGCCGGCGGAGGAACCCGAGCCACTCGTCGGGCACCGGGCGGACTCCGCCCTCGCCCTGCACCGGCTCGATGATCACGGCGGCGGTGTCGGCGGCGGTGATGGCGGCTTCGGCCTGCGCCCGGTCCCCCAGCGGCAGGATCCGGATTCCGGGCGTGAGGGGCAGGAACGGCTTCTGGTACTCGTCGTGATCGGTGGCGGCGAGCGAGGCGAAGAGCCGGCCGTGGAAGGAATGACTGAACGCCACGATCCCGGTCTTGCGGCTCCACTTCCGGGCGAACTTGAAGGCGCCTTCGTTGGCCTCGGCGCCCGAATTGCAGAAGAAGACCTGGTCCGCGAACGAGCGGCCGGCGAGCTCGGCGGCGAGGGCTTCGCCCGGCTCGGTGCGATAGAGGTTGGAGACGTGGATCAGCCCGGCGTCCAGGGCGCGGGTGAGCGCATCCCGGATGACGGGGTGGCCGTAGCCCAGGGCGTTCACGGCGATGCCGGACGCGAAGTCGAGGTAGCGGGTTCCGTCTTCGGCGATGAGCTCGACGCCCTCGCCGCCGGTGAAGACGGGGCCGACACGGGCGTACACGCCCAGAAGGGCCGATGCCGCCGGAGGCGCCGAGGTCATGCCGAGCGGGCCAGGACGGACGGAACGGCGGGCGGGAGCGCGGTGATGCGGGTGCCCGCTCCCGGCTCGGTCAGCATCTGGAGATCGCCGATCCGGACCACCTGGGCGCCGCCCGCGAGGGCGCGCTCCGCCGCCCGGAGCTTCGCGGCCATGCCGTCCGAGGCGGTGCCGTCGGCGATGAGACGCTCGATGTCGGACGTGGACACGGTGGGCTGCGTCACGCCGCCCGCCATCACGCCCGGGACGTCGGAGACGAAGAGCAGCTCGCTCGCCCGCAGGGCGGCCGCGACCACCGCGGCGGCGCTGTCGGCGTTGACGTTGAGCGCGAGGGGGCTGCCGGCCGGATCGGGAGACACCGGAGCGATCACGGGCGTAAGCCCGGCGAGCACCAGGCTCTCGATGAGCGCGGTGCGAACCCGCGTGATCTCCCCGACGTAGCCCAGGCCGCCGCTCATCTGTGCGGCGGACAGGAGCCCGCCGTCGGCGCCCGACAGCCCGATGGCGTCGAGTCCGGCCGCGCGGAGCGCCGTCACCAGCAGGCGGTTCACGGGCCCCGACAGCACCATTTCGACCACTTCGGCCACTTCGGCCGTCGTCACCCGCAGGCCGTCCCGCTTTTCGACCGGGAGCGCCAGCCGGCGCGAGAGATCGGTCACCGCGCGGCCGCCGCCGTGGACGACCACCGTGGCCCCGCCGCCGGCGACGGCCCGGGCGCAGGCCGCGACCCAGTCGGGGCGGTCGAGCTCGTTGCCGCCGAGCTTCACGACCCGGAGCTTCAGCACGCGAGCCCCGCCGTCTCGGCCAGTCCGAGCATCACGTTCATGTTCTGCACCGCCTGCCCCGCCGCGCCCTTGACCAGGTTGTCGATGGCGGCGATGACGGTGAGGCGCGGCCGCCGGACATTCTCGACCGGCGTGACGCCCAGCGCCACCCGGTTCCGGTACACGACGTGCTGGAGCGAGGGGGTGGTGCCCTTGGTGATCTGGATGCAGGGCTCCCCGGCGTACGCCACCTCGTAGAGCCCCTCGGCCGTCGCCTGATCCAGCACGCGCGTGAGCGGCACGTGGATGGTCTCGAGGATGCCGCGCTTCACGGGCAGGAGATGCGGGGTGAACACGAGGTCCCCGGTGAACCCACCCTCGCGCGCGAGCGAGGCCTTGAGCTCCGCGAGATGCCGGTGCGTGTTGCCCACCGAGTAGGCGCGGTAGTCTTCGGAGACTTCGCCGAAGAGGAGCTCCCGCTTGGGGCTCCGGCCCGCGCCGGTGACGCCGGACGCGGCGTCGATGACGATCTCCCGGGACGGATCGATCAGCCCCTGCTGGGCCAGCGGCACCAGCGCGAGCAGCGCGGCGGTCGGATAGCAGCCGGGGTTCGCGACGATGTCGGCGTCGGCGACGCGGGGGCGGGTGAACTCGGTCAGCCCGTAGACCGCCTCGGGCGACAGCCGGAAATCGGCCGAGAGGTCGACGGCGCGGCGGCCGGCCGCGCGGACCTCGTGGACGTACCGGCCCGACACGCCGTGCGGGAGACAGGACAGCACGATCTCCGCGGACGCGAGCGGCGCGTCCTCGGCGCGGATCAGGGTGTGGCCGTCGAGGGTCTGCCCCGCCCCGGATTCCGCGGTGGCGAAAGCGATGGAGGCCCCCGGATGCCGGCTCAGGAGCGAGAGGAGCTCGCGACCGACGTATCCGGAGGCCCCGAGGATGCCGACGGGCACGGATGCATAGTTATTCATCTCGCCGGGAATTTATGCATCCCCCCGGCGGGCGCAAGGGCGGTTCAGCCCGCCGGAGGCGCGACCGCGATGCCCATGGAGTGGTAGCCGTTGTCCACGTACACGGTGGTTCCGGTGATCCCGGCCGCCAGCGGAGAGGCCAGAAAGGCCGCGGTATGGCCCACATCCATGGCGTCGATGGACCGGGGCAAGGGAGAGTTGGCCTTGGTATACGCGACCATCGTGTCGATGAACCCGATGGCCGAGGCGGCCCGGGAGGCCCAGGGGCCGGCCGAGATGGTGTTGATCCGGACGCCGAAGCGGCGGCCCGCTTCGTAGGCGAGGGTGCGCGTGTCGGACTCGAGGGCGGCCTTGGCCGAGGACATCCCGCCGCCGTACCCCGGCACCACCCGCTCCCCGGCCATGTAGGTGAGCGAGAGGAAGGAACCCTGGGGGCGGGTCAGGGGACCGAACGCGCGGACCATCGAGACCAGGCTGTAGGCGCTCACCGACACCGCCGAGAGGTACCCCGCCCGGCTCGTGTCCAGGAGCGGCTTCTTGACCTCGGGTCCGTTGGCGAGGGAGTGCACCACGATGTCGAGGGGGGTCTCCCCGAAGTCCCGGGTGAGGAGGGCGCGGACGCCTTCGATGCTGAAGTCCCCCACCTCCTTGTACCGCTTGTTCTCCCGGACCTCGGCGGGGGCGTCGGCCAGCGTGTCATAGGCCGCGTCCAGCGGGTAGACCTTCTCGAAGGTCAGCTTCCGCCCGTCCGAGAGCAGCATCGACTCGTCCATTTTTCCGCGCTCGAGCAGCTTGGTGAAGATGCCGAGGGCCGGAGGCCAGCTGCCGAGGCAGATCGTGGCTCCCGCCTCGGCCAGCGCCTTGGCGATGGCGAATCCGAAGCCGCCGTCGTCCGACACGCCGGCGACGAACGCCCGCTTGCCCGTCAAATCGATCCGCAGCATGGTCACTCCACCCGTTCGAGTCTGGAATTGGGCTGGAAGCGCCGGCCCACCTTGGCGCAGTCACGGCCGTCGACGCGCACCACATCCGCCGTGAAATCGTAGCGTCCCTGGAAGAGGCTCGAGCCGACGCCGTACATGTCCACGGGGACGCCCTGCTCTTCGAAGGCCCGGATCTTTTCCACGTTGAAGCCTCCCGACACCACGATCTTCACGCCCGGGAACCCCTCGGCGTCGAGGGCGCGCCGGACATTCCGGACCAGCTGAGGATTCACGCCGGTGGGCTTGAAGGAGCCCATCTGCGGCACGATCGAGCGGTCCACGAGGGTTTCCGACGTATCGAGCCGCACGCCGTAGAGCCGGGAGCCCAGGGCCCGGGCGACCGCCAGGGACGTCCCGACGCAATCGTTCTCGAAGTCCACCAACGTGATCAGCGAAACCTCGGGGTCCATCAGCTCGGCGAACTTCCTCGACGCGAGGACGGTGTCGCCGCCGTACGCCGCGATCAGCGCGTGCGGCACGGTCCCGATCCCTTCGGAGCCCCACCACGACGCCTGGGCGTCGGTCGATACCCCGATCGCGCCGGCGATGTGCGCCGCGTACCCGTCCCCGGTCTGGACCAGCCAGTGGTCGTGCCGCGCCGGGAAGAACATCACCTGCTTGGGACGGGCCGCGTCCACCACCGCCCGCGTGTTCGTTCCCACGCGGGTGCGGCGGGCCAGGATGCCCAGGTACAGGGTCTCGAGATGGGCGAAGGCGTCGTACGGCCCCTCGATGAGGAGGACCGTCTCCCAGGGCGCGATGGGTTCTCCGTCGTAGAGCGCCGACACCGTGAGCTCGTCCCAGTGGTCGGAGCAGAGCTTCAGGATGGCGATGACCTCGTCGATGCCGCCCAGGAACCCCGACGTCTTGCCGAACACCTGCATCGTCACGCGCGGCCGGTACCGGTCCCGCCGGAGGAGCTCACGCGCCCGGACGAAGTACTTGTCCGAGTAGTAGCCCTCCCGCATCCGCTCCACCGGGAGATGGAAGATCGATGGGTCCAATCGCTTCTTGCGCGGCATCAGCTCCATTCCTCGTCGATCCGGTACCGGGTTACCCGGCGCTGCATCCAGCGGACCGCGAGCGCGTCGGCGAGGGCCCGGAACACGCGGTTCCACATGCCGTATTTCGTGGTCCCGAATATCCGCGCGCGATGGCGCACCGGCACCTCGGCCACGGTTCCACCCCGCATCTTCACCAGCGTGGGCAGGAAGCGGTGCATCCCGTTGAACCACGGGATGTCCCGCACCGCCTCGGCCCGGAACGCCTTGAGCGAGCAGCCGGTGTCCCGGATGGTCTCGTCGGTCAGCCAGTTCCGGACCCCGTTGGCGATCCGGCTCTGCACCTTCTTCCACCCGGTGTCCCGGCGATCCGCGCGGTATCCCGCCACCGCCGCGTTCCCGCTCCCCTCGAGCGCCGCGACCAGGCCCGGAATGTCGGCCGGGTCGTTCTGCAGGTCGGCGTCGAGCGTCACGATGACCTTCCCCCGGGCCGCCCGGAAGCCCGCCGCGAACGCCGCGCTCTGGCCAGCGTTGCGCGCGAAACCCACGAGGCGCAGCTCGGGGTGCAGCGCCCGGAGGCGCCGGAGCTCCTCCCGCGATCCGTCCGACGAGCCGTCGTCCACCGCCACCACCTCGTAGGCGGGACGGACCGGACGGAGCGCGGCGGCGATCTCCTCGAGCAGGCGGGGCAGGCTTTCCCGCTCGTTGTAGACCGGGATCACGAGCGAAAGCTCAGGGGCGGGAGCGGGCGGCATCGAGCTCTCGCGCGTCCGGATAGCGGGCCCGCATCTCCGCCAGGAGCCGGTCGGCCCGGCCCCCGTCTCCCTGATGCGTCCGGTAGATCTCGGCCAGGCGTACGGCGGTGAGCACCTTGCGGTGGCGGTCGGCGGCGGGGCTGTCGAGGAGGCGTTCCAGGTAGGCGGTCTCCTCGTCGATGGTGAAGGCCGGGGGAGCATCACCGTAGGCGACGCTGGTGAACATCCGGCCGAGGGGCCGCACCACCAGGTTGAGGGTGTCGTGAAACACGACCCAGAACACCCACAGGACCCCCAGGAGCTCGGCCAGGTGCCGGTCGAGCGCGCCGGTCACGAACCACACGAGCCCCAGGATCACCGTCGCAACCGCCAGCGCGCCCCCCAGGAGGGCCCGGACGACGGTGGCGGGGTCATCCCAGCTGCCGAAGAGCACGGTCGGAACGTAGGGGCGTCCCCGGACCCGAGCAAGTTGACAGGAGGTGGGCCCCGCCGTAAACCTACGGCGCCCGAGCCATCTCCCGGAGCGTCACCCGTGTCCGACCACCTGTCCCGCCGTGAATTCGTCGCCGCCGGCGCGGTCGCCGCCAGCGCGGCCGCGATCCCGCACGCCATTCGGCCCCCCCGCCCGCTCCCGGCCGCGAGCCGGTGGGCGACGAAGCCGGTGATCATCTCGAGCGCCAACGGCATCCGGGGTGTGCAGAAGGCGTTCGACCTGATCATGGGCGGCGCCGATCCCCTCGACGGCATCATCGAAGGGGTGAAGATCCAGGAGCTCGACCCGAAGGACATGTCCGTCGGCTACGGCGGCCTTCCCAACGCCGAGGGAGTGGTTCAGCTGGATGCGTCGTGCATGCACGGCCCCACGCGCCGCGCCGGCGCGGTCGGCGCGCTCGAGGGGATCAAGACGCCCTCCGAAGTGGTCAAGTGCGTCATGAAGTACACGGATCACATCCTGCTGGTCGGCGCGGGCGCCCAGAAATTCGCCGTGGAGTACGGCTTCAAGATCGAAGATCTGCTGACCGACGAGGCCCGGGACGCCTGGCTCCACTGGCGGGCGAACCTCAATCCGAAGGATGACTACCTCGACGTCCCGGGGGGCACGCCGATGGTCCACCGCCCCACCGGCACCATCAACATGGACGCGGTGACGCCGGCCGGGGACATCGCCTCGGTGACCACCACCGCCGGGCTGGCGTTCAAGGTGCCGGGCCGCGTGGGAGACTCGGCGATCGTGGGCGCCGGGCAATACACCGACAACGACGTCGGGGCCGCGGGGTCCACGGGACTGGGTGAGCTGAACATCATGGCGTGCGGAGGGGCCACCATCGTCGATTTCATGCGGCGGGGGATGAAGCCCACGGATGCGTGCCTCGAGACCCTCAAGCGGGTCCTGCAGGTGACCGATGCGAGTCACCTGACCCCGGACCGGAAGCCGAAGTTCGGGCTGAGCTACTACGCCGTCAACAAGAAGGGGGAGTACGGCTCCGCCTCGTTCTACCCCACCCCCTTCGCGGTCCACGACGGCACCGACGCCAAGGTGGTGGACGGCGCGCACCTCTTCGACGGCCCGCAGCCCTCGTGAGCCGCGTCTGAGAGCTGCGTGGTACGTGGCGCTCGCGGCACTGGGCGGCGCCTCCCCCCTGGCCGGCCAGCGGGTGTGGACCAACACCCTCTACCCGTACGCCTACTACACGAGCGTCGACGGCTTCTGGATCGCCGGCCACTTCAGCGAGTACAGCCCACTGGGCTTCGCGCCCCGCCCCGAGGCCAACGGCGCCGCGGTCACCGTGGACGGGGCGGCGAGCACCCAGGGGAGCTACCTCCTCCTCGTGGACGCCGAAGCACCCGCGCTCTGGGACGGGTGGCGCGTGGGACTCACCCTCTCGGCGAACCGGGACAACCGGCTCGGATTCTTCGGACCCGGCAACGCGACGGTCAACGACGCCGACAGCGTCGGTCCGGGCAGCCCCTACTTCTACAAGGTCAGCCGGTCCCGGCAGTACGCGCGTCTCACCGTCCAGCGGCGCGTCATCGGCGCCCTCCGGGTCCTCGCGGGAGCCCAGCTCGAGCACACCGACTTCCGCGCGCTCCCGGGGGCCAGCGCCTTCAGCCGGGACTTGACCGCCGGCGTCGTCGACTCGACCCGAATCCCGTTCACGGACGAGCTCGTGCGCGCCGGCCTGGTCTTCGACACGCGCGACGTCGAGCTGGTGCCCCACTCGGGAGTGCTGCTCGAGGCCCTGTACGCCGCGGGACGCGGCTACAACCGCCGGACCGCGTCCGCCAAGGTGTACGTGAACCCCACCGAGAAGCTCGTGATCGCGGGCCGTCTGGCGGCGGAGGCGATGGGCGGACGTCCGCCCCTGGCCGCCGAGCTGGAGATGGAGTCGAGTGAGCTGCCGTACGTGGCCGTCGGCGGGTATCGGTCGCTGCGGGGATACTACGACGCCCGGTTCACGGGACCGGGCAAGCTCCTGGGCGGCCTCGAGGCCCGATACGGCCTCCTCTGGGCCCCGACCCTGTTCGAGCTGGATCTCGTCGCCTTCTACGACGCGGGGCGGGTCTTCGACGCGGGGCAGTCGGTGACGCTCACGACGAAAGGCCTGCACCAGAGCGGCGGGGGCGCGCTGGGATTCCGGTTCGGGCGGAACACGGTGCTGACCTTCGGCTACGGCCGGGGCGGCGAAGGCGGGCAGATCCTCTTCGGAACGAGCTGGAGCTTCTAGATCTCGCGGATGTTGATCCCGCGCTTCGCGAGCTCGTCCACGTACGGACCAAACGGCACCGCTTCGTCGGGCGTGTGCACGCCCGTGGCGGAGATCCGGCCGTCCACCTGCATCAACCCCGTGATCGAGAGCGAATAGCCGGTGGTCCGCATCATCGCGCTGATCCCGGTGGACTGGTCGTAATAGTCGATGAGCTCCCAGGCCGCGCGCTTCCCCGTCTTTCCCGTCACTTCCACCCGCAGCGCCACGAGGTCCTGGCCCTTGGGCTTGGTGAGCTTGGGGGACACGATGGAAATGAAAGCCTTCCGCGGGATGACGGCGGTGCCCTGAACCTTGACCGGCTGCAGATCGAGCAGGCCGAGCTCGCGGATGGGACGCATGATGGCCACGTGCCCCGGATACCGCAGCGTCTTGTACTCCATTTGCCGGATCTTCCCGGCGTAGCTCCACGGCATCCCGGAGATCCCGCCGCCGGTATGGAATGCCTCGAGACGGCCCACCGGCGCGGGGAAATCGATGGGCTCGAGCTCCGACAGCGCCTCCACCTGGGTCGGCCGGCCGTCGCGCAGCACCCAGGACGGCGTCGTGTAATAGTCGAGCGCGCCCTCGAGCGAGTAGACGATCTGATAGTTGAGGGGCGGCTCCGGGTGCTGGGGCAATCCGCCCACGAAGATCTTCACCGCGTCCGCGTCCCCGACCCGCCGGATCCCCTCGGCCGCGAGGATGTTCACCATGCCCGGCGCGAGCCCGCAGTCCGGAATGATCGACAGCCCCTTCTTCTTCGCCTGGGCCGCGAGCTTCTTCTGCTGCATGACGATCTGGGTGTTGCCGCCCAGATCGGAGCCGTGGAGGCCCTGGGCGACGGCGGCCTTGGACACGATGAAGTTGAAGTAGTACGGAAGGGCGCACATCACGGCGTCGTGTCCCTTCATCAGCTTGCGGAGACTCGCCACTCGCTCGACGTCCAGCCGCGCGACCTTCAGCCGTTTGCCGGCCCCCTTCTTGACGAAGGGAGGGATGCGGTCGGGATGGAGGTCGGCGAGGGTGACCCGCTCGACTCCGTCCTGACGGAGGAGATCGTACGCGCAGGCGGAGCCTTGGAGCCCGGCGCCCAGAACCAGCATTCTCATCAGGAGTGATTCTCCGACCGAAGGTGTTCGATTCGAGGTGCGACGCGGCGGAAAGCTACCCTGGGGGTCGGGGAGCGGGAAGCGACGCGGAACTCCTTGCGCCGCATTAAATTCGCCCTTCATGCCGACCGCCGATCTCACCCGCCAGCGACTGGTCCGCGCCGCGCTCGAGCTCTTCACCACCCAGGGATACCACGGCACCACCACCGGCCAGATCGCCCGGAAGGCGGGGGTGGCCGAAGGCACGATCTACAAGCACTTCGAGAGCAAGCAGCACCTCCTGAACGAGCTGTACCGGGGCGCCGCCCGCTGGGCGGCCCGCGCCGCCGAGGAGGCCGACGCCGCGCCCGGGCCGGTCCGCGAGCGCCTGCAGACCCTGGCCCAGCGCATCGTCACGGGGGCCGCCCAGGACCCCGCCGTCCTGCAGCTCTATTTCCTGGATCGGCCGGGGGCGCTGCTCGACGAAAAGTCCCGGGACGCGGGACGGGAATTCCACGCCGCGCTGGAGCGGCTCCTGGCCCGGGGAAAAGCCGACGGCGTGATCAGGCCGGGAGCGGCCGAGGTGTGGGCGGGGGTGTGGCTGGCGGTGATCCGCCAGGCGGTGGAGCGGGTGATCGCGCGGGACTGGGCTGAAAACTCTCCGGGAGTGCGGCAGTCAGTCGAGGGAGCCTGGTCCGCGGTCGCCGCGCGGTCGTAGGCGGGGCCCCTGCACGACAAGCCAAACAGTCGTTCCGGGGCCCCGCCTTACTCCCGCGCCGAGCCCCGCCGCAGTTCCAGCAGCGCGATCTCCGGCGGCACGAATACTCTGATCGGCACCCCCACGACCCCGATCCCCCGGCTCACGTACAGCTGGCTCGTCCCCCGCTGGAAGTGTCCCATCACGTACTTCGTGATCAGCCGCCCGGCCGACCATCCGACGACGGGGAGGTAGAACTGCCCACCGTGGATGTGCCCCGACAGGGTAAGCGGAATCCCGCGGGGCACCGCGCCATCCCAGGCGCCGGGGCGGTGCGCCATCAGGATCTTGAACGCCTCGGGCGGGGCGGCCTGATCCACCTCGCGGACTTCCGGAGCCTGCGGGTCGTCGAACCCCCAGTCGAGCGGATCGTCGAGACCCAGGATGGCCAGGGTCGCACCGTTCCGTTCGATCAGATGGCTGCCCCCGCGCACGAGAATCTGGCCCGCGTCCCGGACCCCCTTCTCCACCTCCGCGGCCCCCGTGTAGTGATCGTGGTTGCCCAGGCTCGTGATCACGCCCAGGGGTGCGTGGAGATCCCGGAACGCCCGCACATAGTCCGGAATGAACGTCGTCGAGATGTCGATCATGTCCCCGGTCTGCAGGATCAGATCGGGTCGAAGCCCGTTCGCCTGGGCGACCAGGCGCCGCATCTTCTCGAGCCGCATGTGGATGCCGGCGTGCACGTCGGACAGGTGGAGGATGCGCAGCCCCTCCAACCCGGGCGGCAGGTTGTCGAAGTACAGCGTGCGGCGCGTGATCTCGGGAAGCCGCGCCCCCTCCCAGAGTCCGAACGCCGAGATGGCGAAGCCGGCACCCGCGTAGGCGTACGTTCCGCGCGCCAGGAATTGCCGCCGCGACATGGACGCCGCGGGGCGCGGGGGGGCGGCGGCTTTGGTGCCGAGGAGCGCCCGCAGCCGGCCGAGGCCGCGCTTGGCCCACTTCACGAGGACATAGCCCGAGATGAGCGCGAGCAGGACCCAGGAGAGCATCTGCCAGGCCACCCACGGGCCGACGTACGGAATCCATCCGCGCGACCAGACCGACGCGAACAGCACGCGGCGGGCGACGAAGATCCAGGGCAGGTTGAAGAACGTGAAGAGCGCGATCAGACCGGCGCGCACCCAGCGGGCCTGACGCGGCCGGTCCGGGTCCGGCAGGCGGCCTCGCAGGTACACGTAGAGGAGCGCCTGGGGCGCCACGAACAGCAACAGGTAGATTAGGGCGATGCCGTCACGCATCCTTGCGGGACTCCTGGTGGCCGCGGGCGTCGGGGCGGGTGCGCTCGAAAGCCAGCAGCTCACCACCACCGACCGCGCGCGCATGGTCGCGACGGTGTGGTCGGACGCCCGGTACAACTACGCGTTCTGGGACCGGGTCCGTGCCGACTGGGACTCCGCCCTGGACGCCAATCTCGCCGTCGCCACGTTCCGCCAATCCGACCTGGCGTTCTGGCGCCGGCTCCGCACCCTCGTCGCCCTTCTGAACGACGGCCAGGCCGCGGTCGTTCCCCCGCCGGCCGTGCGGGCCCGGTCGGCCCGGCCACCGGTTCGCCTGGTGGCGGTCGAAGGCCGGCCGTTCGTCCTGGCCTACGCGGAGAACGACGAGCTCCGGATCGCCCACCCCGAGCGGGGCGTCGAGATCGTCTCGGTCCAGGGGATTCCCGCCGCCCTCTGGATCCGCGATTCGATTCTCCCGGAAATCGCGGCCTCCAATCCCGCCACCCGTTGGGACCGCGCGGTGGAGGCGATGCTCGACGGCGAGCGCGGGACGCCCCTCCAGCTCGAGCTCAAGCTTCCGAGTGGCGCCACGCGCGGGGCGAGCCTCACCCGCACCGTCACCGGCATGGACCGCTGGCCGCTCGAGCCCCCCGCCCTCGTGATCGACTCGCTGCCGGGGGGCGTCTACATCGTGCGCCTCAACTCGTGCGCCGATCCCGGCGTCGCCGAGCGGTTCGACCGCGCTTTCCCGCGGTTCACCGGCGTTCACGGCCTGATCCTGGACCTCCGGGAGAACGAGGGCGCCGGCGGGGGACGGGAATCGGCGTACCGGATTCTCGCGCGCCTCGTGGCCCACCCGTTCGTCACGTCGCGCTGGCGCACACCCCAGTACCGCCCCGCCTATCGCGGGGCCGACATGCCGGACTCCGCGGGCGCGTGGTTCTCGGCCCCTCCGGACACCATCCAGCCGCGCGGGGACCTCCCGTCCTACGCGGGGCCGCTGGCGCTCCTGTCGTCCCCGCGCACCGCCGGAGCCGCGGTCGATCTCCTGGTGGCTTTCCGGAACGCGCAGCGCGGGCCGGTGGTGGGAGAGCCCTCCGCGGGCGGGACCGGACAGATCCTGACCCTGCCCCTCATCCGGGGCTGGAGCTTCCGGGTCACGGTGACGCGGGACGCCTTCCCGGACGGGACTGAGTTCGCCGCCTCCGGGATCGCGCCGGAGATGGCGGTGACCGAAACGGTCGCGGAGTTTCAAGCCGGGAAGGATCCCGCGCTCGACCGCGCCGTCGCCTGGGTGCGCGAGCGGGCCGGAGCCGGGGGACCCTGAGCGTCGGGCGCCGTCAGGCGCCGAGATGCGCGTGGAAGAATTGCACCACCGCGGTCCACGCGGTGTCCGCCACCGCCGGGATGTCCCGGGACCGCAGGAATCCGTGCCCCACGCCGGGATAGATCCGGTACTGGTAGGACTTGCCCAGCTGCTTCATCAGGGAGTCGGTGGCCGGCACGGAGAGTGAGATCCGCGCGTCGTTCTGGGCGTACACCCCCAGCCCCGGCGCGTGGATGCGGGCGAGCGCCGCCGAATCCGGCCCCGGACCGTAGCACACGACGAAGCCCTTGAGTCCAGCGTTGTTCGTGGCGTAGCGGAAGCTCTGTCCGCCGCCCCAGCAGAACCCGATGACCCCGATCCGGTCGGCCCGGACCGCGCGGATGCCCTTCAGATAGGCGTAGGTCGCGTCGAGGTCCTGCGTCAGGGTGTCCGGGTTCAACCCCCGGATCAGCTCCACCGCCTGGTTCTGGTCCGAAGGCGTGCCCCCGCGCCGGGAGAGCAGGTCCGGCGCGATGGCGACGAACCCGGCGCGCGCCAGCTGCGTCACCCGGTCCCGCACGAAGTCGGACATCCCGAAGATCTCGTGGATCACGATCACGCCCGGCGCCGCGTCGCTCCGCTCCGGATACGCGACGTAGGCGGTGATCGAGTCCTTCCCCGACCGGAACTTCACGTACTCGGCGTGGATGTCCGCGGGCGCGTGCCGCGAGAGCCGCCACGCCGACGCGCCCGTCACCAGCGTCAGCCCCGCCAGGAGACCGAGTGCCCGCCGCCTACTTGCCATAGGTCACCCTCCAGATCCGTCCGCCCGAGTCGTCCGAGATGAGGAGCGAGCCGTCGGGCAGCACGAGAAGTCCCACGGGACGGCCCCAGCGGGAGCCGTCGGGAAGCTGCCACCCGGTCACGAAGTCCTGGCTCGACACCGGCCGCCCGTCGGCGACGCGCACGCGGATCACCTTGGCCCCGGTGGGGACCGAGCGGTTCCAGGACCCGTGGAAGGTCACGAAAGCGTCGCCCGCGAAGTCCGCCGGGAACTGGGAGCCGCGGTAGAACGCGAGCCCCAGGGGCGCCGAGTGGGCCTGAAAGGTCAGGGCGGGCGGCTCGACGTCGTCGCACTTGGCGTCGGGGTACTCCGGGTTGGGCTTCCCCGGCAGGTAGCAGCGCGGCCAGCCGTACCACTTCCCGTCCTTGATGATGTTGAGATGCTCGGGAGGCAGGTCGTCGCCGAGGTTGTCCCGGTCGTTGTTCACGCCCCAGAGCTCGCCGGTGGCGGGGTTGAACGCGACGCCCACCGAATTGCGCAGTCCCGACGCGAACAGCCGGCCGCCGGTCCCGTCCAGCTGAAACTGCATCACGGCCGCGCGACGGTGATCCGCCTCGTCGCAGACGTTGCAGGTCGATCCGATCGACACGTAGATCCGCCGGTCGGGCCCGATGAGCACGGTGCGGGTGGTGTGGTTTCCGCCGCCCGGGAGGTCCGCCAGCTGGGTGCGCTTGCCGTCGGGGTCGATGCGGATCAGCGCGTCCTCGTCTCCCACGTACAGCGTGTCCCCGCGCCAGGCGAGGCCGAAGGGATGAAACAGGCCTTTGGCGTACGGCACCGCGGAGTCGGCCACCCCGTCGCCGTTGGCGTCGGGCAGGCGCACCACAGTCCCGCTCCGGGGGATCGAGGCGTAGACCACGTTGCCCGGACCCAGGGCGAGGTAGCGCACGCCGCCCAGGTGCTCCGCGAAGATGGAGATCGTGAACCCCGGCGGGACGTACAGGGTGTGCCCGGCGACCGGCACCGGCCGCATCCCGGCCTGCTGGCCCACGTCGGCCCGGGTATGGCAGGCGACGAGCGACGCCGCGAGGAGCGACGCGCGGCCGACGGGCCTCAGGGCCGGGCGTCCACGGTGGCGGTGAGCAGGAACGCCCCGTCGGGATCGACGCGCATC
The DNA here is from genome assembly GCA_035505915.1 of Gemmatimonadales bacterium. Lineage (GTDB taxonomy): Bacteria > Gemmatimonadota > Gemmatimonadetes > Gemmatimonadales > GWC2-71-9 > 40CM-2-70-7. The sequence continues at coordinate 61,827 of DATJQI010000057.1, forward strand.
GCGGTGGGCGTCCAGGGAACGTCCATCCGCACGTTCGTCGGGGGGCCGTCCACGTCGAAGGTGCGCCGCACCGTCTTGCCGTCGGGTCCCGTGAACTCCACCGGCACGCCGTTCAGGCGGAAGAGGCCCCAGGCGGAAGGCTGCGTCTCCTGCACGTCCGCGACCGCCTGGTGCTTGAAGGGCTCGTAGTGCCAGGTGACGGTGAGCTGGGGGTAGCCCGGCTGGCGCAGCCACTGCCGGAAGAACCAGTCGAGGTTCTTCCGGGCCTTCCGCTCCATCATCGTCTCGAACTGTGCCGAGAGCACGCTCGAGTCCCGGTACGTGGCGTAGTAGTCGCGGATGCCGCGGAAGAACGCCGAGTCTCCCACCTGACGTCGCAGCATGTGCAGCACCCAGGCGCCCTTCTGATAGCTGTTGGCGTTGAGAAGCCGCGCGGGGTCGGTCTCGGTGGAATCGATGATCGGGCGGTCGACCACCGGGGATTTCAGGTAGCTCGCGGCGTACGCGCGCATGCCCTGGCTGAGGATCGTGTCCCCGTGGAGCGCGGCGCCGGCGACCAGGTCGAAGTAGTCGGCGAACCCTTCCGACAGCCACAGGTGATGGAAGTCCCGCTCGGTGACGGCGTCACCGAACCACTGATGCGCGGTCTCGTGCCGCACCACGCCCTCCCGCATGGTGCGGTCGGCGTAGGGCGCCTCGGCGTAGAAGATCGCGGATGCGTTCTCCATGCCCCCGTACTTCGTGGCCGATTCGACGTGAGCCAGCTTCTCGTACGGGAACGGACCCACGATGCGGGTGAGGACGTCCACCACGGCCGAGACGTCGTGAAACGGGACCGAGTCGGCGAACGCGGAATCGTCCGGCCAGGTCCAGACGTCGATGGGCACGGGGCTCGTGAACGTGCTGGCGGTCGGATGGGCGCTGCGCACCATCGGGCCGGCGGCGATCACCATCGTGTAGGTCGGCACCGGGTGGCGCTCGCGCCAGGTCCAGCGGACGTGCCCGGCGTCGGCGGACGTCGTATCCAACAGCTGGCCGTTGGCCACCACCCGCCAGGCCGCCGGCGCCGTCACCACGAAGTCCACCGCCGCCTTGTCGCCCGGGTCGTCGATGGTCGGCAGCCAGTGCCGGGCGCGCTCGGGCCAGTTGTCGGCGAAGAGTCCCGCGTGGCCGCGGCCGTCCGAGCCCGCCAGCAGGCCGTCCGTGGGCGCCCCGTGATAATAGACGGTGACACGGTTCAGCACGGTGCCGCTCACCGGATGGGGGCCGAGCGGGACGCGCAGGGCGCGTCCGTCGTACGCGAACTGATGCGAGGAATCGGGGTGCGCGGGGTTCACGACGGAATCCACCGTCATCCCCACCAGATCAAGCGACAGGGTGTCCCCGGCGGCGGCCCCCCGCCGCATCGCGATCGTCGCCGCGCCCTGGATCGCCAACCCGCTGTCGGGGAGCGCCAGCTCGAAGTGATACAGGAAGACGTCGATGCCCGCCCGCTGGGCCGGCAAAGACGCCGCGGCGGCGAGCAGGAGTCCCAGCAGTGTCCGTCCCACCCTACCCGGCATACACGCCCCCCAAGGCCGTCTCCCCCGCCGGCATCACGTCCCGGCTCGCCGCTGCCAGCTCGGCCGCGCGCTCCACCTCCGCGGTGACCTCGGTCTCCACTTCCGCCAGCCCGGCCTCCAGCCACCCCTGCCCCAACAAGTACCCCTCGTACTGCCCGATGGGGTCCCGGCTCCCCCACTGCTCGAACAGCGCCGCGGGGAAGGTCTCCCGGGCCTCCCGCTCGTCGTGGGTGGCGTGGCCCCCCATCCGGAACGTTTCGGCCACGAGGAGGGCCGGGCCTTCACCCCGCCGGCACCGGTCCGCCGCGAGGCGGGTGGCCGCGAAGGCGTCCAGCACGTTGTTGCCGTCGAAACCGGCCCCCGGAATGCCGTAGGAGTCGGCCCAGTCGGCGAACGACGCGGGCAAGTGGTGCTGGTCCATCCGGGTGCCGAGCGCCACCTGGTTGTTCTGGACGATCAGAATGGCGGGGAGCTTCTGGACGGCCGCGAAATTGGTCCCCTCGTGGGCGGCGCCGGTCTTGGTGGACCCGTCGCCGATCCAGGTGAGCGCCACCCGTGGTTCCCCCCGGAGCTTGAACGCGAGCGCGATCCCCGCGACGACGGGCACCACGTCCGCCACGTGGGAGATGGGCTGCAGCACTCCCCGGCCCCAATCCCCTACGTGGAGATCCCGGCCACCGCTGGGGGAGTCGGCGCTGCCGAGATAGGCGCGGAACATGTCGGGGAGCGGCACACCGAATTCGATACAGGCCGCGGCATTGCGGATCATGGGGGACACGACGTCCGAGCCGCGCCGCAGCGCGTGCACCGGTCCCACGGTCGTGGCTTCCTCGCCGGTCCCGAGCCAGGCCTTGGAGATCACGCCGGTGCGGACCCAGCGCTTCAGCTGGATGTCGTGGAGGCGGGCCCGGAGGAGTCCGGCGTAGAGTTCGCGGTGTTGATCCCGCGTCAGGCTCTGGACGATCTCCCGGCGTGCCGGATCGCGCTCGATCGTTTCCCGGTAGCTCCGGGCCAGGACCGGATCGGGACGCCAGGAGACGTATTCGGGGGGATCGAAGGCGGGAAAGCGGCGCATCCTACCGGAACAGCTTGCCCAGCAATCCTCCGCCGGAGGCCTGGTCGCTGGTCCCGCTCAACGCGTCGGCGAACTCGAGGGCGGTGGAGTACCGGCTGTCCGGATTGGTCTCCATCGCCTTGTTGAGCGCCTTCTCGAGGTACTCGGGGAGGTCCGGGCGCAGCTGGCGGAGGGGTGTGGGCGTGCCGCGGAGCCGCGCGATCATCATCTCCTGCGCGTTGCGGCCCTGGAAGGGAAGCTTCCCCGTGAACAGCTCGAAGGCCACGATGCCGAGGGCGTAGATGTCCGAGCGGGCGTCCAGGGCCTTGCCGCGGATCTGCTCGGGGCTCATGAACTCGGGGGTCCCGAGGATGATCCCGGTCGCGGTGAGCTTCTGGATGGCGGGGTCCGCGCGGCGCTCCTTGGCGAGCCCGAAGTCCATCACCACGGCTTTGTCGGTGCCGTTCTCGTCCACCAGCATGATGTTCTCGGGCTTCAGGTCCCGGTGCACGATGTGGAGCTCGTGGGCGTGCTGGAGCCCGGCGCACACCTCCCGCAGGATCTTCACGCCGGGCGCCAGGTCCATCGGCCCCTTCTGCACTTCCCGGTCCGAGAGGAGGTCGCCCTTCAGGAACGGCATCACGAGGTAGATGAGCCCGTCTTCGGACTCGCCCAGCCGGAGGATGCGGCAGACGTTGGGGTGATCCAGGCGCATGGCCAGGCCCGCCTCGCGCCGCAGCCGCTCCACCGAGCTCTTGTCGGTGGCGAGCTTGGGCGACAGAACCTTGATGGCGACCTCGTTCCCCGACGCCAGCTCCTTCGCCAGGTAGACGTAGGACATGCCGCCCTCGCCCAGCTTCTTCGCGACCTGGTAGCGGCCGTCCAGGAGCTGGTTGGAGAGGGTGGACGCCCGGTCCAGGCCGCCGATCCCGATGGCGGGGGGCGGCGTGCGCACCGACGTGTTGCTCCCGGAGACCGGCGCGGCGGGTTTGGCGTTGGGAGACTTGGTCTGGACCTCCACCAGCATGCTGCCGTCCTTCGGGCAGAAGCGGGCGGCGTCGGAGTAGACCGACCCGCAGCGGGGGCAGCGACGATCGCTCATGGGCGGACCAAGTTGCGCCCTTCGTTCTTGGCGCGATAGAGGGCCTGGTCCGCCATCGCCACGAATCCTTCGGCGCTCTGGATCTTGTCGTCCGGGAACGCCGCGATGCCGATCGAAACCGTGAGGTTGAGCGGGGAATCGCCGGTATCCGCGAAGTCGTGGTTCTGGATCCGCTGCCGGAGGCGCTCGGCGAAGATGGTGGCGCCCTGCAGGCCGGTCTCGGGCATCACCACCACGAACTCCTCGCCGCCGTACCGGGCCACGATGTCCACGGACCGGGCCTCCCGGCGGAGCATCTCGCCCACCTGGCGCAGCACCGAGTCGCCCGCCAGGTGGCCCCGGGTGTCGTTGATCTGCTTGAACCGGTCGATGTCGGCGAGCAGGATGCTGATCCCCAGCTTGTAGCGCCGGGCCCGGTCCAGCTCCGCGTCGAGCGCCTCGGCCAGGGCCCGGCGGTTCATCGTCCCGGTGAGGGCGTCGGTGGCGGCCAGCTTCTCGAGCCGCTGCTTGTCCGACACGGCGGTCTCGAAGTCGTACGCCTTCTCGATGGCCGCCACCGCGGTCTCGATGACGGTTTCGGCGAACTGCGCGTCGGCACGGGTGAGGGGCAGGTCGTCGCCGGTGGTGCGCAGGAAGAACACGCCGATCTGCTGGTCCTTCATCGAGAAGGGCAGCGCCACGGCCGACCGGGTCGGCACCTTGATGCCTTCCCGCTCCCAGCGGGTGCGCTCGGCCTCGTACAGCGGATCGGTGGCGACGTCGGCCACCAGCACCGGACGTCCGGTGGAGAGCGCCTTCTGGATCTCCGGGTAGCGGGCCAGGTCGATCTGGAGGTTCCGCAGCATCGGGTTCTCGTACGCCGCCACCACCACGCCCACCTGATCGCCGGCCTTGGCCAGCACCATGGAGCACTTGGAGATGTTCAGCACCCGGGCCACGCGGCGGGCCAGGATGTGATAGATCTCGTCGGGTTTCAGGGAGTCGGTGACTTCGTGCAGGATGTCCACCATGGCGGCGCGGGAGCGGGCTTCTTCCCGTGCCGAGGCGAGGGCCTTCCCGACGCGGAGATGGGCCTCCACCCGCGCGAGCAGTTCCCGGACCCGGAAGGGCTTGGAAATGAAGTCGGCGGCGCCGAGACCCAGGGACTTCACCGTGGCTTCCTCGGGGGGCATCGACGAGACCATCAGGACCGGCAGGTCGCGGTAGCGCTCGTCGCCCTTGAGGCGCTCGAGCAGCTGCAGCCCGTCGATCTTCGGCATCATGATGTCGAGGAGGAGGAGGTCGGGTCGCTCTTCTTCCAGGCGGCCCAGCAGCCCTTCACCGCCGGGGGCGGTGGACACCTGGTAGCCGTGCTCCTTGAGGATCCACGTCAGCGTCCGGACGAGCGACGCGTCGTCGTCCGCGACGAGAATCCGGGAGCCTTCCAGGTCGGACATCGGCGCTCAGTCCTCGAGCAGCAGGGGATCGACGTTTCCGCCGCTCACCACCAGGACGGTGGTGCCCGACGGCCGCACGGCGCCGGAGCGGAGGGCCGCCGTGGTCGCGGCGCCGGACGGTTCCACCGTCAGCCGGCACTCGCGATGTAGAAAATGCACCGCCTCGCGAAGGCTGTCATCCTCCACGAGCGCGACGCCCGCGATGCGCTCCCGCTGCGCCAGCAGGTGCGCGAACGGCGCGGCGCCCACGGTCAGGGTGATCAGTCCGTCCGCCAGGCTCGCGGTGCGGTCGAGGCGGACCGGCGCGCCGGCCGCGAGCGAGCGGGTCAGCTTGGGCGCGCCGACCGGCTCCACACCCCACACCCGCGCCCGGGAGCCGGCGGCGGCCAGTCCGGTCACCACGCCCGCGATCAGGCCCCCGCCTCCCACCGGCACCACGACCGTCTCCACGTCCGGCAGGTCCTCGACGATCTCCAGCGCGACGGTCGCCTGCCCGGCGATGACGTCCGGATGATCGAACGGCGGCACCAGGGCCAGGTGCTCTCCCGCGGCGAGGGCCTCGGCCTTCGCCTGCCGGTCCGCCGAGGTCCGGCCCGCGAAGACCACCTCACCGCCCCACTTCTTCACGCCGGCGACCTTCACCGCGGGCGCGGTTTCCGGCATCACGACTACGGCCCGCACACCGAACCGCTGCGCGGCCCAGGCGACGGCCTGCCCGTGATTCCCGGAAGAATACGTGATTACCCCCGGCGCCCGGGCGGCGTCGGACAGCCGGCGCACCGCCGTGAACGCGCCCCGGGCCTTGAACGCGCCCACGGGCTGCAGGCTTTCGAGCTTGAGGTAGGCCTTGAGGGGCTCGACCCAGACCAGCGGGGTCCGCACCGCGACCCCCGCCAGCGCTCCCGCCGCCTCCCGGACCGCCTCGGCCGTCACCATCACTTCTTCTTGCCCTTCGGGGCCGCGGCCTCCTCGTCGTCCCCTTCCTCCTCCGCGCCGTTCTCGTCTTCCTTCACCACGCGGGCCACGTCCACCACCAGGTCCCCGGCCGTCAGGTTCATGATCTTCACGCCCGACGTGTTGCGCCCGGAGATCCGGATGCCTTCGACCGGCACCCGGATGATGATGCCTTTCTTGGTGATCATCATCAGCTCGTCGTCGGGCAGCACTTCCTTCAACGCGATGATGTCCCCGGTCTTCTCGGTGTGCTTCAGGGTGATGATGCCGCGTCCGCCGCGGTGCTGGACCCGGTACTCGTCGAGCTCGGAGCGCTTGCCCATCCCCTTTTCGGTGACGGCGAGCAGGGTGGACGCGCGCCGGACGATGACCATGTCGATGACGTGGTCCTTCTTGTCCAGCTCGATGCCCTTCACGCCGGTGGCGGCGCGCCCCATGTCGCGGACATCCTGCTCATGGAAGCGGATGCTCATGCCCTTGCCGGTGGCGAGCACCACGTCGTTGCGGCCGTCGGTCACCTGGACGTCGATCAGCTCGTCCCCGGCGTCGATGTTGATGGCCCGGATGCCGGACGACCGCGGGTTCCCGTACTCCGAGAGCACGGTCTTCTTCACGACGCCCTTCTTCGTGGCGAAGAGCAGGAACTGGTCGTCGGCGAACTCGCGGACCGGCACGAGCGCCGCCGTCCGCTCGTCGGGCTTGATGGCGACGCAGGAGAGCACCGGCTTGCCGCGGGCCGCGCGGGCCGCCTGCGGAATCTCGTGCACCTTGAGCCAGTAGCAGTGCCCGGTGTCGGTGAAGAACATCACGTAGTCGTGCGTCGACGCGATGAACAGATGCTCGACCCAGTCGTCTTCCTTGGTGTGGGCGGCCGTGACGCCCCGCCCGCCGCGGCGCTGCCGCCGGTAGGCCGACACCGGCAGCCGCTTGATGTAGCCCGAATGGGAGACCGTGATCACCATGTCTTCCTCGGCGATCAGGTCCTCGATGGAGAACTCGCCCTGGTCGGCCACGATCTCGGTGCGGCGGGCGTCTCCGAAGCCGTGGGCGACCTCGCCCAGCTCCTCCTTGAGGATCTTCATCCGCCGGGGCTTCGAGCTCAGGATCTCCTTGCATTCCTTGATGAACTTCCGGACGTCCTTCAGCTCCTCTTCGAGCTTGTTGATCTCGAGGGCCGTGAGGCGGGCCAGCCGCATGTTGAGGATTTCCGCGGACTGCCGCTCGGACAGCTTGAAGCGCTTCCGGAGGGCGGCGTCGGCGGTGGGCGTGTCCTTCGACTTCCGGATGATGCGGATGACCTCGTCGATGTGATCGACGGCGATCTTCAGGCCCTCGAGGATGTGCTCCCGGTCCTGGGCCCGCTTGAGCTCGAACTCGGTCCGGCGGACGATGACGTCGTGGCGGTGGTCGATGAAGTGCTGCAGGATCTCCTTGAGCGCCATCTCCTTCGGCACGCCGTCCACGAGGGCCAGCATGATGGCGCCGAACGTGGTCTGCATCGCGGTGTGCTTGTAGAGCTGGTTCAGCACCACCGCCGGCACGGCGTCCCGCTTCAGCTCGATGACGATCCGCATCCCCTCGCGGTCCGACTCGTCCCGGATGTCCGAGATCCCGTCCAGGCGCTTGTCGTTCACGAGCTGCGCGATCTGCGTGATCAGCGTGCTCTTGTTGACCTGATAGGGGATCTCGGCCACCACGATCTGGAACCGGCCCGACGACTGCTTCTCCTCGATGGCGGCGCGGGCCCGGACCACGATCCGGCCCCGCCCCTTCTCGTAGCAGTCTTTAATGCCGTCGCGGCCGTAGATGATGGCGCCGGTGGGGAAATCGGGACCGCGGACGAACTTCCGGAGGTCCTTGACGGTGGCGTCGGGGTGGTCGACGAGGTGCTGAATGGCCTGCACCACTTCGCCGAGGTTGTGCGGCGGGATGTTCGTCGCCATCCCCACCGCGATGCCGGCGGCGCCGTTGACGATGAGATTGGGGATCTTCGACGGCAGCACCGTCGGCTCCTGGAGCCGGTCGTCGAAGTTCGGGATGAAGCCGACGGTGTTCTTGTCGATGTCCTCCAGCATCGTCATCGCGACCCGCGTGAGCCGCGCTTCGGTGTACCGGTACGCGGCGGCGGGATCGCCGTCCACCGACCCGAAGTTTCCCTGCCCGTCCACCAGGGGGTACCGCAGGGAGAAGTCCTGGACCATCCGGACCAGCGCGTCGTACACCGACATGTCGCCGTGCGGGTGATACTTGCCGAGCACGTCGCCGACCACCGTCGCGCTCTTCTTGTACGGCCGGCCGGGCACCAGGCCCAGCTCGTGCATCGCGTAAAGGATCCGGCGATGCACCGGCTTCAGGCCGTCGCGCACGTCCGGCAGCGCGCGCTGGACGATCACGCTCATCGAGTAATCGAGGAACGACTCCTTCAGCTCGTCTTCGATGAGGCGGGGGAGAATCCGTTCGCGGGCGTTGGGAGCGGTCATTAAAACCAGGGGTCAGGTGTCAGGGGTCAGGGACTGGAGAAGCGTCCTAAGTGCCTAAAACCTAATCACTTAGGCCACGAAAGGCAACGAAAAAATGACCCCTAAACCGGGGCGGGGAACGCACTTACGAAGGGGGAATCTCCACCGCCACCTTCCCCAGCTGCTCGGCGCGGTCGAGGTAGGCGTACGCGTCACGCACCGCGGCGAAGGGGAAGACCCGGTCCACGAGCGGGCGCAGCCGCCCCGCCGCGAGCTCCGAGACGATCGCGGCGTACTCCGCGTCGTTCCCCATGGTCGAGCCCAGAATGGTGTACTGGCCCCAGAAGAGCCGGCGCACGTCGGTCACGAGCATGGGCCCGGACGTCCCGCCGCAGGTGACCACCCGCCCGCCCTTCGCCAGCACGCGGATCGACTTCTCCCAGGTCGCCTCCCCCACGTTCTCGACGACCACGTCGACGCCGCGCTTCCCGGTGAGAGCCCGCACTTCCCTGGGAACGTCCTGGGTCGCGTGATTCAGGGTGACGTCGGCGCCCAGCTCGCGGGCCCGGGCCAGCTTCGCGTCCGACGACGAGGTCGCGACGACTCGGGCTCCCAGATGCTTGGCGATCCGCATCGCCGTAAGGGAGACGCCGCCTCCGATGCCCCAAATCAACACCCACTCGCCGTCCCTGACCCGGGCCCGGGTGGTCACCATCCGCCACGCCGTCAGCGTCACCAGGGAAAACGCGGCCGCCTCCGCCCACGACAGAGCGGGCGTGAGCGCCGGGATGGAAACGACGTTGAACTCCGGGAGGACGACGGCGGTGCAGAGAGTGCCGGGGAGGTGCTCGCCGAGGATCCGGTACTTGATGCAGAGTGAGTGTTCGCCGGCCCGGCAGAATTCGCACGTGCGGTCGGAGACTCCGGGATTGATCATCACCCGGTCTCCGGCCTTCACGCGGGTGACCCCCGCCCCCACCGCCTCGACCACCCCCGCCCCGTCGGCGCCCACGATGTGGGGGAAGCGATAGTCGATGCCGGGCAGGCCGCCCGCGACGAACAGATCCAGATGGTTGAGCGCGGCGGCCCGTACGGCCACCCGCACTTCACCCGCGCCCGGAGGACCGGGGTCCGGGACCTCCGCGATGGTGAGGCGGTCGAGACCGCCGGTGTCGGTGAGAACCGCCGCGCGCAACGGCGGCGTCAGGGCTGGGGCAGGAACGCCGGCGACAACATCTGCTCGTTCGGAGCCGCCGGCAGCGGCACCGCGGCGCCTCCGCCCACCGGCTGCACGTACACCTGGAGCCGGCCGCGCCGGCCCTCGGCGTTCACGAGCAGCGCCAGGAAATCCCCGGCCGGCGCGACGGCAAACCCGATGATGGCCAGGTCCGTGCCCGAGACCGGCGTGACCACGCCGGACGCGAGGTCGGCCTTCATCACCTGGGTGACGTCGCGGCCGTTGTCACGGCGCTGCACCAGGTACTCCAGGCTCCCGTCCTTGAGGAAATGCGGCTCTTCTTCGCGCTGGCCGGCGCCCTTGATGAACGGACGCTGGTTGGAGCCGTCCCGCGCCATCAGCCATACGTGCGGGATCTTGTTGTCGCGGTTCGAAATGAAAGCGATGGTCTGGCCGTCGGGCGACACCGCGGCTTGGCGGTTTCCGCCGGAGTCGGTGAGCATCTTCAGGCCGGTGCCGTCCACCCCGACGGTCCAGATCTGCTCGGGCCCGTCCCGCTTCCCCTCGCGGGGCGACTGGAACACCACCGTCTGCCCGTCGGCCGTGAAGACGGGACGGCTGTCGGGCTGGGGACGGTTGGTGAGCCGGGTCCGGTTCGTCCCGTCCGCGTCCATCAGGTACAGCTGGGCCACCCCGTCGCGGGTCGACTCGAACACGATACGCGAGCCGTCGGGGGAGAATGCCGGCTCCACTTCATTGCCGGAGTCGGCGGTCACCCGGCGGAGATCCGTGAGGGTCGAGCGCTCCAGCGAGAAGAGGTGGAGTTTGCCTCCCTGCCGGTCCGACGCGAGCAGAATCTCGCCCTGCACGAACACCAGCGCCGACGCGGACTTCCCGCCCGGCGCGGTGGCCGTGATGCGGGACCGCCCGTAGCCGATCGCGGTGACGGATCCGTCCGCGCCGACGGCGGCCACTCCCGGCTGATCGGAGGTCCAGGTCAGGCCGGCGGCGGGCCCCAGGACGGCTCCGCCGTCGTTCGTGAATTCCGCCTTGATGGCGTACTTGGAGCCCGCGTGCAGCCCCACCCGCGCCGTCGACAGCCGCAGCGAGCCGGCGATCACGGACACGTTCCAGACCGCCTGCAGGCCGACGCCGGGGCCCCGGACGGTCAGGGTGGTCCGTCCCACTTTGACGCCCGTGAGGAGGCCGGTGGTCGTGTCGAACGACGCGAGCGACGAATCCCCCACCACCCAGCGCAGGGGCGCTTCGGGGACGGCGACGTTGTCGGCCGCCAGCGCGTGCGCGATGAACTTCGCCGACGCGGTGAGGGGAATCTCGATGTCCCGGTCGCGCGGGGGCGACACCGCGAGGGTCTCGACCGTCTTGTGGACGTGGATGCTCACGGTCCGGTTCTGCAGCAGGCCGGCGACGGACAGGACGGCGTCGCCCGGGCCCACGGCCCGCAGCACGCCGTCGATGGTCACCGTGGCGACCGTGGGGACGCTGGACGTCCACTGCAGGAGCAGGGGCGACACGGCGCGGTTCCCCTGCGTCGGCACGATCACGTGGAGCGTGTCGGCGTCACCCGGTGACATGATGATCGGGCCGGTCTGGTCGATGGCCAGATCGGCCTGCTGAACCACCACCGGCGCCGTGGCCGTGACACCGGTCGCCGAGGTGACCTGGATGGTCCCCTGCCCGGGTGACAGCGCGACGACCGTTCCGTTGGCGTCGACGCTGGCGATGGCCGGCGTCAGGGACTGCCAGGTGACGTGCACGGGCGCCGCCGCCGATCCGTCGTCCTTCAGGGCGCGGGGCGCGACACGGGTGTTCTCCGAAGGCAGCAGGAACACCTGGGCCGGAATGATGCGGAGCGCGGTGGCGACCCCCACACCCGGCGGCTGGCCGTAGAACGCGCCGACTCCCGGCTGCTCCACGGGCGCCGGAGGGGTCGCCGGCGTGCTCGCGGGCGCGGGGCTCTGCGCCGGCGCCGCGGCCTGGGCCGGGGCCGCCGGAGCGGGGGACACGGTGATGGTGGAGAGCCCGGTGCGATGGCCGGCCGCCGCCTCGATGATCGCCACCCCGGTCGCCAGACCGGTGACGGTCCCGTTGGCGTCCACCTTGGCCACCTGGGGACTCCGGGAGGTCCACGTGATCTTGGCGGTCGGGATGACGTTTCCGATCCGGTCGAACGCCGTGGCGAGCAGTCCGGTGCGGTCCCCGACGTGGATGCTGACCGCCGCGGGGGCCACCTGGACCTCGGCCACGTTCTGGCCGCGGGAGGCCCGGCCAGCTGCCAATGAGATGAAAGCGATGACGGTGCTGAGGCGGCGGAAGTTCATGGCGGGCCAAACGTTAGCCCGCGCAAAAACCATTGTCAACCGAGATGCGCTTGCGCGCGACTTGCAAGGGTCAAGGTGCCGGATAAGCTACAGGCCGCGCCTGCTCACCCCAGCAAGGAGAAGGGACGATGTTCGAGGATCAGGAAAGTGGATGGAGCGGACCGGGGATGATGGAGCCGCTCTTCCCGCCGGCGACGCCCATGGCCCAGGACCCCATGTCGCCGGCGGAGTCGATGACCGAAGCGCCCGAGACCCCGGCGCCGAAGAAGGCTCGTAAGAAGAAGGCCACGAAGGCCAAGAAGAAGGGCAAGAAGGGGAAGAAGGACAAGAAAAAGAAGGGTAAGAAGAAGGGCAAGAAGGGAAAGAAGAAGAAGGGTAAGAAGCGCTAGCATACTCCCGCCACGCTCCCCGGAGCGTCTCGGATCACTCCCGCCATCATCGAGACGCTCCCGGGGAACCACACCTGAACGAGAGGCCCTCGTGCGACGTCTGACCGGTTCGATTCTTCTGCTTGCCGCCGCCTGCACCTCAGCCCCTCCGCCCGCCGGTGACCCCGGGGCCGAGATCACGGCGATGCTCACGCGGTCGGCGGCGAGCTGGAACCACGGCGACCTCGCGGGCTTCATGGGTGACTACGCGCACGACTCGCTGACGTCGTACCTCTCCGGCGCGCACTTCATCCACGGCTGGCAGCCGCTCTTCGACCGCTACCAGGCCGCGTACTTCGCACCCGGGAAGCACCGGGACTCGCTCACGTTCGACGAAGTGCGGGTGCGATCCCTGGCGCCGGGAGTCGCGTTCGCCACGGCCCGGTTCGCCCTGCATCGCGGCGACTCCCTGACCGCGAGCGGCCCCTTCACGCTGATCCTGACCAAGGACGGGGACCGCTGGCACATCGTCCACGACCACACCTCATCGGACCCCAAACCGTGACCCGTGTCTCCGTCTACGCCCTCCTGCTGCTCGCCGCCGCCGGTTGCCAGGCCCCGGGCAAGGGCATGATCGCCCTCGAGGGCGCCACACTGATCGACGGATCCGGGGGCCCGCCCGTGAAGGACGCGCTCATCCTGATCCGGAACGGCCGGATCGAAGCGGTCAGTCAGGTGAATGAGATCCACGTGCCCCGCGGAGCCCAGCGGATCAGCCTGATCGGCAAGACCATCATCCCGGGCCTCGTGGACGCGCACGCGCGCGCCGCCCGCTGGGCCATGGGGCGCTACGTGGCGTGGGGGGTGACCGCCATCCGCGACGTCGGGGACGCCCCGGAAGACACGCTCGTCGCCCTCCGCACCGACGTGGGACTGGGCGGGACGTTCGGCCCGCGGATGTTCTCGCCGGGGTCGGCGCTCGACGGCGCGCCGGCGTCCCGGCCCGGCTGGGTCGCCTGCGCCACACCGGACGACGCGCGGAAAGCCGTGGACGCCCGGGTGAACGCGGGGCTCGACTATCTCATGGCGGCTCCGGGCATCACACCGGCCCTGCTCCGCCCGCTCATGGACGAAGCGTCTTCCCTGCACACTCCGGTCGCGGTCACCCCGGGCCGCGTCGACGCGCTCAGCGCGGCCCGCGCGGGCGCCGCGGTGCTCGACCAGCTGGCCGGGATCGTGCCGTCGGCCGCCCGCAACCCCGCTCCGTACCTCCGGGCGTACGAGCAGATCTGGGCGGGCTGGGCCGAAGAGGAGAAAGGCTGGGCGACCCTCGACTCCGCGCAGGTATCGTCGATCGCGCGCACGCTCGCCGCGCTGCACGTGGCCATCGTACCGACCTTGGCCTCCCACGACGCGCTGGCCCGGCTGGGGGACACGACGCTCACGTCGGGTCCCGCCTGGAGCGACGTCCCGCCCGACGCGGTCGGAGTCCGGGGGACCGAAGCGCTGCTCCGGCAGACCGGCTGGTCGGCCCGCGACCTCGCGGCCTTCCGTGCCGCGCGCCCCCGCCAGAACCAGTTCCTGCGGGAGTTCCGGCACGACGGGGGCCTGGTGGCGGCGGGCAGCGACTCCCCGTCCCCCGGGCTGCCGCCGGGTCAGGCCCTGCACCGGGAGCTGGAGCTCCTGGTGGCGGCGGGATTCACGCCCATCGAGGCCATCACCGCGGCCACCCGCTACGGCGCGCAGATCCTCCACGCCGACTCCCTGGGCGCGGTGCTGCCCGGTCACCTGGCCGATCTCGTCGTGCTGAACGCCGACCCCTCGCAGAACATCCAGGCGACGCAGAACATCGCGTGGGTGATGCTGCGCGGCCTCATCATCCATCCGGATTCGCTGAGGGCGCAGTGGTCGCACGGGCACTGACCGCCCTGGTCGCGGCGGCCGCCCTGGCCGCCGCGTGCGACCGTCCCGCGCCGCACGGCGCCGGCGGCCCCGCGGACGTACTCCTGCGGGGCGGCTGGATCGTGGACGGCAGCGGTAACCCGCGGTACCGCGGCGACCTCGTGATCCGGGGCGACCGCATCGCGGCCGTGGGCCGGCTTCCCGGGGCCGTCGCCCGCGAGACCCTCGACGTGTCCGGTCAGGTCGTGGCGCCCGGGTTCATCGACATGCTCGGGCAGTCGGAGCAGAACGCCCTCATCGACAACCGCGTCCTCTCCAAGATCACGCAGGGCGTGACCACCGAGGTCACCGGCGAGGGGGGATCCGCGTTCCCCCTCACCGACTCGCTCGTGGCCGAAGACTCGGACTTGATGAGGAAGTACCACTTCTCCGAGGACTGGCGGGACCTGGACGGGTACTTCCGCCACCTCGAGCGGACCGGCTCGACGGTGAACATCGCCACCTTCGTGGGCGCGACTCAGCTCCGGACCGTGGTGGTGGGCACGGGGGATCGCCCGGCCACGCCCGCGGAGCTCGCGCGCATGGCGGCCCTGGTGGACACGGCGATGGAGCAGGGCGCGCTCGGAGTATCGACGGCGCTCGAGTACGCGCCGGCGTTCTATGCCTCCACGGACGAGCTCATCACGCTGGCGCGGGCGGCGGCCCGTCACGGCGGCATCTACGCGACCCACATGCGGAACGAGGGCGGCGAGGAAGACGCGGCGCTCAACGAGACCTTCCGCATCGGGCGCGAAGCCGGCATCCCCGTCGAGATCTGGCACCTCAAGGTCTCCGGACGCCTCAACTGGGGCCGGATGCCTCGCGTCCTCGCCAAGATCGATTCGGCGCGCGCGTCGGGCCTCGACGTGGGCGCCAACCTGTACCCGTACGTCGCGGCCGCGACCTCCCTGGACGCGTCGATTCCGGCCTGGGCGCACTCCGGCGGGACCGACTCGATGCTGGCGCGGCTGCGGGATCCCGCCACGCGGGCCCGCATCCGCGCCGAGCTCCTCGCGCCGCCCCGGATCTCCGACCGGTTCATGCGGGCGGCGGGGGGACCCGCCGGGGTGATCGTCCTGCCCTTCGCCGATTCACTGGCGCGGTTCAACGGGAAGCGGCTGTCCGAGATCGCGGCGATGCGGCGCGCCGACCCCATCGAGACACTGTTCGACCTGGTCACCCTGGAGCGGGCCCGCACCGGCGCCATCTACTTCATCATGAGTGAGCCGGACGTGGACACCGCCATCGCCACCTGGTGGACCAGCTTCGACACCGATTTCGGCGGCGTGGCCCCCGACGGCCCCTTCGGACACGACGGCGTGCACCCCCGGACCTACGGGACATTCGCCCGCATCCTGGGCCGCTACGTCCGCGACCTGAAGCTCCTCCCGCTGGAGAGCGCGGTGCGCAAGATGACGTCCCTGCCCGCCGCTCGGGTGGGATTGAGCGACCGTGGCCTGCTCCGCCCCGGGATGTACGCGGACGTGACCGTCTTCAATCCCGATTCGATCGCCGACCGGGCGACGTTCGAGCGGCCGCACCAGCCGTCGGTGGGCGTCACCTACGTCTTCGTGAACGGTCAGATGGTCCTCAAGCACGGGCAGGTGACGGACGCCCGGCCGGGGCGGGGCCTGCGCGGGCCCGGCTACCGGGCTCGCCCCGGGAGATGACGCTCGGCAGGCTCATACTCGCCTGGCTGCCCGTCGCCCTCTGGCTGATCGCCACCGCCGCGGCCGTGTCCCGGTGGACCAGCGCCGACCGACCCCGGCCTCCGTTCACCGCCTGCGTGACTCGCGCGGCCCGACGGTCCGCGCTCGAAGCCCTGCTCCTCACCCTCCTCGCGTCACTCTGGTTCGACTCGCTGGGCGCCGGTGAATGGTGGCTTCCGGTGGGACTCGTGGGGGCGCTGGTGGCGACGGCCCGCACCCCCGGAACTCTCCTCACGTTCCTGGCGGATCTCGGACGCTATCTGGGCGCGGGCGCCCTCCTGGCCTGGCGCCTCAAGACCTGACGCCCGGAGCCCCGGGCGATCTATCTTTCGCGGACCATGACCGCGCCGGTCCGCCTCACCAGCTTCTCCCACGGTGCCGGATGCGCCTGTAAGCTCGGCCCCAACGACCTGGCGCAGGTGCTCGCGCATATCCCGGTCGCGGCCGATCCCAGAGTCCTCGTGGACGCCTCCAACCGCGACGACGCGGCGGTGTTCCGGCTGTCCGACGACCGCGCCCTGGTCGCCACCGTCGACTTCTTCACGCCCATCGTGGACGACCCCTACGACTTCGGCCGGGTGGCGGCGGCCAATGCCCTCTCGGACGTCTACGCCATGGGAGGCACGCCTCTCCTGACGCTGAACCTGGTAGGGTGGCCCCGGGAAAAACTGCCCTTCGAGCTCCTGGGAGAAATCCTCCGCGGCGGGGACGACGTCGCGCGCGAGGCGGGAGCCTTCGTGCTGGGCGGCCACTCGGTGGACGACCCCGAGCCGAAGTACGGGATGGTGGCGATCGGCGAGGTACATCCGGACCGGATCGTCACCAACGCCGGCGCCCGTCCGGGGGACGTCCTCGTCCTGACCAAGCCCATCGGCACCGGGGTCCTCACCACGGCGCTGAAGCGCGACCTGGCCACCGCCGCGGAGGTGGCGCCGGCGGTGCGGTCGATGACCACCTTGAACGCCGGCGCGGGCCGCGCGCTGCGGGCCGCGCCGGTCCACGCCGCCACCGACGTCACGGGCTTCGGGCTCCTGGGCCATCTGAACAGCCTGCTCCGCGCCAGCGGCGCCGCGGCCGAGCTCGATTCCCGGGCCGTGCCCCTCCTGCCCGGGGTGCGCGAGCTCGTCGGGCGGGGCGCCGTAGCCGGGGGGAGCAAGCGGAACCTGGCGAGCGTGGCTCACGCCGTCACCTTCGACGCGTCCGTCGCCGAGGTGGATCGTATCATCCTGGCGGACGCGCAGACGTCGGGGGGCCTCCTGATTTCGCTGCCGGAGAGCAGCCGGGAGGCGGTGCTGGGAGCGCTGCGGCGGGAGGGGACGCTGGCGGCGGCCGTGATCGGACGGGTCACGGCCGGCGAGCCGGGGGCGATCGCGGTGCGGTGAAGACGATCCCGGAGTACCGCGGCCTGACGCCCGACGCCCTCGACGCCCTGGAGCGCGCGGTCCGGGAACATCGTCGGGTGGCGCTCCGGCGACGGGGCACCGAATATGTGGTCGTGGCTGAGGAGCTGGAGACCGGTGATCGTGACGAAACCCTGCGGGGACGGCTGCCGATGACCGGAGAGGTCCTGTCCTTCCGGCTCCGCGAGCTCGAAACGTTCGCCATTCTCCCATGAGGCCCCGGTGTTCACGCGGCTCCTGATCGGCCTGGACGGCTCCCCGCGCGCCGATCAAGCCCTGGCGCAGGCCCTCCTCCTGGGCCGTCGCTTCGGGTCGACCCTCGTGGTGGCCACGGTCCGGGAGGGCGGGGAGGCCGGCGACCCGGGGCTTCTGCCCCGCGCCTCGGAGCGGGTCACCGCCGCGGGACTCAAGGTCGAAGCGGTGGACCGGGAAGGGGAGGCCGACATCGCGCTCGCCGAGCTCGCCAAGGGCGTGGATGCCGTGCTGGTGGGGCGCCGCGGCAGCGCGACGGGCGAGGACGCCCTGGGTCCCACAGTCTCCTCGCTGATCCGGATCGCCGAACGGTGTGTGATCGTCTGCGGCGCCGCGCCGTATCCGATGAACGCCTGCGCCGTGGCGTACGACGGCGGCGACACCAGCCGCCGGGCCCTGGAGCTGGCGGCGCGGTTCGCGGGTGTCGGCGATGGAACCGTTCACCTGATTCACGCCGCCCAGGACCGGGCCGCCGGCCTCCAGGTGGTCGGCGCGGCCGAGGCACTGCTCTCGCTGCAGGGAGTCCAGTTCGTGACCCACGTGGAGACGGGCAAGCCGGGCGAGGTCGTGGCCCGGGTGGTGGCGCAGACCGGAGCCGACTGCCTCTTCGCGGGCGCGCACGTGCCGCGGGCGGGCGAGCGGCCCAGCGTGGTCGTCTCGCACGCCGAAGAGATCCTGCGACGCACCGATCTTCCCGTCGTGATCCAGCCCTGATGACCGACGTCGACCTGCCCTTCGTGGTCGTGCACGCCGACGAGAGCTGCCTCGGCAACGGCACTACGCCCCCCAATCCCGGCGGGAACGGCGCGCTGGTCGAAGCACGGGCCGGCGACAGCGTGGCGCGGTGGGACCTGTTCGAGTTCGCCCCGGAGACCACCAACAACCGGATGGCTCTGGCCGGCGCCATCGCGACCCTCGAGTGGCTCCATCGCCAGTGGCGGCGGGCGCACGTCCGGTACGTCTCCGACTCCGAATACCTCGTGAAGGGGATGAACGAGTGGGTGTCGGGCTGGCAGGCGCGGGGGTGGAAGCGCAAGACCGGCCCCATCGAGAATCTCCCTCTGTGGCAGGCGCTGGTGCAGGCGGCGGCGGGCCACGCCGTGGAATGGCACTGGGTGCGGGGGCACGCCGGCGATCCGAAGAACGAGTACGCGGACTTCCTGGCGACGCGCGCCGCCGACAAGCAGCTCAGGTCCAACGGGCTGGTGGCCTCGGGATTCGACACCTGGCTGGCCCAGGAGCGGGCCCGCGGCCGGTACGTCGACTACGACCCCGACCGGGAGCTCCATGCCCACGCCTAAGGACGGCGTCGCCGCCAACACGCATTACCTCAACCTGCGTCCCGGCGACGGCGCACCCCCCGACCGCATCCCGCTCTACGAGGTCTACATGCGGATGGCGGAGGAGCTCGCCAAGCGCTCCACGTGCATCCGCCTCCAGGTGGGAACCGTGGTCACGGACCAGGCCCTCGAGAACGTCCTGGCCATCGGCTACAACGGCAACGCGCGCGGCCTCCCCAACCGCTGCGACTCGACCGTGCCGGGAAGCTGCGGGTGCATTCATTCGGAGATGAACGCCCTGGTGAAGGCGCCGGGGAGCGTGCGCGACAAGGTGGTGTTCGTGAGCGCCTCGCCCTGCGTGATGTGCGCGAAGCTGATCATCAATTCCGGCGTCACGCACGTGTTCTACCGGAAGGCCTACCGGGACCCGTCCGGCGTCGAGGTGCTGCAGCAGGGCGGCGTGATTCCGGTGGCGTACGACCGTTGGGTGAAAGACTGGCGCTGACCGGAGGATTCATGAAGCGTGTCGTGTTGGCATTGCTGTTCGGAATCGCGCCGCTGTCCGGCCAATCGCTGCTTTATCGCGCGCCCGATCTCGGGGGCACGTGGGTCCCCGACCCGGCCGTCGTCCAGTTCAATTTCCTGCACCGGTTCTATTACTTCTCCACGCCACATCAGGTGCAGAATTTCCCGATGTTCACGCTGGCCCTGGGGCTTCCGGAGAATACGGCGATCGGGCTCCGGTACGTCACCCGCTCGGACGTGAACGGCGACAACACGGTCGAGTTCTACGGGCGGTGGCGCGCGCTGGGGCGCGAGGGATCCGCCTTCGCGCTGTCGCTCTCTCCGGCCTACAACTCCGCGGCCCAGAGTTTCGACGGCGAGGTCTCGGGCGACTGGTCGCAGGGCCCGGTGACCCTCTCGGGCAGCGTCCGGGGCATGAGCCATCCGTTCGGAAAGCCGGCGGGCCGCGGTGCGGCCGGCGGGGGCGTGGTGCTCCGCCTGACGAAGTACATCGCCGTCTCGGGGGATGTGGCGTCCTTCTTCAATCCCTCCCCCGTCGAGAAGCCGGCCTGGGGCGCGGCGCTCGACCTGGTCATCCCCGGATCGCCGCACACGTTCTCCATCCAGGTCTCGAACGTGGGGGACAACACGATCGCGGGCTCCTCGCGCCACAGCCTGCTCCTGTCGGGAATCACCGGCAAGCCGCTCTACGGCTTCGAGTTCACCATCCCCCTGCACCTCTCGCGCTTCCGGCCCTGGTTCCACCCCAACGAAGTCCAGTTCGTGCCGCTCCACCTCATCCCCTCGAGCGCCGAGGTGGCGGCGGTCGAGGTGAAGATGACGGGGATTCACTACCGGGCCGACACGGTCACCGTCACCGTGGGTCAGGCGGTCCGCTGGGTGAACGACGATCCGCTCGTGCACACCGTCGCGTTCGACGACGGGTCGGGCACGTCGGCCGAGATCCCCCAGAACGGCGCG
This sequence comes from Gemmatimonadales bacterium, assembly GCA_035505915.1. Classification (GTDB taxonomy): domain Bacteria; phylum Gemmatimonadota; class Gemmatimonadetes; order Gemmatimonadales; family GWC2-71-9; genus 40CM-2-70-7. Next base: position 82,348 of record DATJQI010000057.1, read on the forward strand.
TTCACGTTCAAGTTCGATCACCCGGGGACGTACCCCTACCACTGCACCCAGCATCCGTTCATGAGGGGCGTGGTGATCGTGAAATGAAGGGATGCGCCCGTGGATGAGCTGGACCTGCTCTTCGGAAAGCTGGTCGAGGTCCTGGCGCGGGACGCGCGTCTGGCGACGCCCTTCCCGGCCGCCGACGTGTACGAGCGGCTCGTGCCCTACCGGTCCAACCGCTCCCGGCTCCGGGTGGCCACGCATCAGGATTACGAGATGACGGTGCTCCGGCTCCTCGCCGGGGAGCGGGGCTATCTGCGTCTCGAGCCCGACGATATCCGGGAGGGGTTCCAGCGGGAGGTGACGGTCCCGAATCCCGATCCCGGCATCTTCCGGAACTTCCCCGACTCCCAGGTGATGATCAATCGCCTCGCCGCGGAGCGCTTTCTCCGGGGCGAGGCGGTCTACGCGCCGCCCGCTCCCGCGACCGAAGACGAAGCGGTCCCCGAGCCGCCTCCCGAGGAGGAGCCGATCGACTACACGTCCGAGAATCCCATCCCCGTGGTGGCGGGCGCGGCCTTCGAAATCGAGAATCGCGAGTCGCACCCCGCCGCACAATGCCCCTACTGCGGCGGCGTGCTGCCGGCCGACCGCAAAGTCAACTTCTGCCCCCATTGCGGGCAGCCCCCGTCCGGCGAGCTCAAGTGCCCCGCCTGCGGCAGCGAAGTGGACGTGGGCTGGGGGTACTGCGTGAGCTGCGGGCGCGCGACCGGCTTCGAGTGAAACGGCATCCGATCGCGGTCATCGCCGGGGACGGCATCGGCCCCGAAGTGATCGACGCCGCCATTCCGGTCCTGGACCGGGCGGCCACGCGGCACGGCTTCGCCGTGGCCTGGGAGCGCCTTCCCTATTCCGCCGATCACTATCTGGCCACGGGCGAGACCCTCCCCGAGCCCGCCTTCACGCACCTCCGCGACGACGTGGACGCGATCCTCCTGGGCGCCATCGGCGACCCCCGGGTGCCCGGCAACGAGCACGCCCGGGACATCCTGCTCGGCCTGCGCTTCCGGCTGGATCTCTACATCAATTTCCGTCCCGTCGAGCTGCTCCACCCGGACCTGACGCCGCTCAAGACCACCCGGCCCATCGACTTTGTGATCTTCCGCGAGAATACCGAAGGGGTCTACCTGGCCCGGGGCCGCACCGAGGGCGACGAGTACATCGCCGAAGAGGTCAACACCGGCAAGGGCGTCGAGCGGATCATCCGGGCCGCGTTCGAGTGGGCGAAGGGCCACGGCAAGACCCGGGTGACGATGTCCGACAAATCGAACGCCGTTCCGGCGCACCGGATCTGGCAGACGACCTTCAAGCGGGTGGCCGCGGAATTCCCGGGCATCACGACGGAGCACCGGTTCGTGGACGCGCTGGCGATGGAGCTGGTCCGCGAGCCCGAGCGGTTCCAGGTGATCGTCACCAACAACCTCTACGGCGATATTCTCTCCGACCTGGGCGCGGGGCTCATCGGCGGCCTCGGCATCTCGGCGTCCGCGAACCTCCATCCGGGGCGCGCCGGTCTGTTCGAGCCGGTGCATGGATCGGCGCCGCCGCTCAAGGGCAAGAACGTCGCGAATCCGGTGGCGTCGGTGCTCACCGGCGCGCTGATGTTCGAGCAGCTGGGTCACCCCGAGGCCGCCCGGGAGCTCGAGCGCGCGGTGAAGGCCGCCCTGGCCGAGGGGGCGCGGACCCCCGACGTGGGCGGAACCTCGACGACGAAAGACGTGGCGAGCGCGATCGCGCGGAAAGTGGGGCAATGACGATGAGCGGCATCCGGGTCCTCGTGGGCACGCGCAAGGGCGCGTTCATTCTCTCGGCGGACGGCAGGCGGGACCGGTGGACGGTGAACGGTCCCTTCTTCGGGGGGTGGGAGATCTACCACCTCAAGGGATCCCCGGCCGATCCCGACCGGATCTACGCGTCCCAGTCGAGCGGCTGGTTCGGCCAGCAGGTCCAGCGTTCGAGCGACGGCGGAAAGACCTGGGAGCCCGTCGGCAAGGAGTTCAAGTACGACGGCGTGCCCGGCACGCATCAGTGGTACGACGGCACGCCTCATCCCTGGGAGTTCAAACGGGTCTGGCACTTCGAGCCGTCGCTCGACGACCCGGACCACGTGTACGCCGGCGTCGAGGACGCGGCGATCTTCGAGACCCGGGACGGCGGCGGCACCTGGGCCGAGCTCTCGGGCCTGCGCGGGCACGGCACCGGCCCCCAGTGGGCGCCGGGCGCCGGCGGGATGTGCCTCCATACCATCGTCATCGACCCCAAGAACCCGAACCGGCTCTACGTCGCCATCTCGGCCGCGGGCGCGTTCCGCTCGGACGACCGGGGCCGGACCTGGAAGACCATCACGAAAGGCCTGAACTCGAAGTACATCCCGGATCCGACCGCCGAGGTCGGCCACTGCGTGCACCGGATCGCTCTCAACGACCAGCGGCCCGGCGTGCTGTTCATGCAGAAGCACTGGGACGTGATGCGCACGGACGACGCGGGCGACCACTGGCGCGAGATCTCGGGCGACCTCCCCACCGACTTCGGCTTCGCGATCGACGTGCACGCGCACGAGCCGGAGACGGTCTATGTGGTGCCGATCACCAGCGATCAGGAGCACTTCCCGCCGGAGGGGAAGCTGCGGGTCTACCGGAGCCGGAAGGGCGGCAACGAGTGGGAGCCGCTCACCAAGGGCCTGCCGCAGAAGGACTGCTACGTGAACGTGCTCCGCGACGCGATGGCCGTGGACCGGATGGACCCGTGCGGCGTGTACTTCGGCACCACGGGCGGCCAGGTCTACGCGTCGGCGAACGCGGGCGATTCCTGGGCGCCGATCGTGCGCGACCTCCCCGCCGTGCTGTCGGTCGAAGTCCAGACCCTGCCGTGATCCGGGTCGAGCTGCCCCCCGCGCTGCGGGCGCTCGCCGGACTCGAGCGCGAGGTGCGACTCGACCTGCCGTCCCCCGTCACCGCCCGCGCCATCCTCGACGCGCTCGAAGCCCGCCATCCCGTCCTGCGCGGCGCCATTCGCGATTTCGGCGCCGAGCGCCGGCGCCCCCTGGTGCGCTTCTACGCGTGCCGCCAGGACCTCTCCCACGAGCCGCTGGACGCGCCCCTGCCCGACGCCGTGGCGCGCGGAGAAGAGCCGTTTCTCGTGATCGGCGCGATTGCGGGGGGGTAGTTATCTTCCGCGCTCATACCGCGTGCGGAGTGGTTCAGGCATGAAAACCCAAGGCGCAACGAAGGACGTGGTCTTCCTCTCCGGAGTCCGGACCGGCTACGGCACCTTCGGCGGCTCTCTCAAAGACCTCACCGCCATCGACCTGGGCGTCGTCGCCGCGAAGGGCGCGCTCGCCCGGTCCGGCCTCGCCGCCGCCGACATCGGCCACGTCGTGTTCGGCAACGCCCTGCAGACGTCCTCGGACGCCATCTACTGCGCCCGCCACATCGGCCTCAAGTCCGGGCTGCCCATCGAAGTCCCCGCCGTCACCGTCAACCGGCTCTGCGGCTCGGGATTCGAGGCGATTACCCAGGGCGCCCAGCTCATCCTCCTCGGCGAAACCGACGCCGTCCTCTGCGGCGGCGCGGAATCCATGAGCCAGGCTCCGCACGTGGTCCGCGGCGCGCGCTGGGGCATCCGCCTCGGCCCGGCCGCGCCCTTCGAGGATCTCCTCTGGGAGTCGCTGAAGGACCCCAATTGCGGCTTCTCCATGGCCGAGACCGCGGAAAACCTGGCCGAGAAGTACCACCTGGCCCGGAAGGACGTGGACGAAGTGGCCCTGGGCTCGCAGCAGCGGGCCAAGCAGGCGTGGGACTCGGGGGTCTTCAAGGATGAGGTGGTCCCCGTGCCCGTCAAGAAGAAGGGCCAGATGGTGGACTACGCGGCGGACGAGCACATGCGCCCCGAGACCACCCTCGAGGTCCTGATGGGGCTCAAACCGTATTTCAAGAAGGACGGAGTCGTCACCGCCGGAAATGCTTCCGGGATCTGCGACGGCGCCGCGGCCACGGTGATCGCGAGCGAGGAGCTGGCGAAGGCGAAGGGCGCGAAGCCCCTCGGCCGCCTCGTGGCGTGGGCGGTCGCGGGAGTGGAGCCCAAGTACATGGGCATCGGCCCCGCTCCCGCCGCCCGGAAGGCGCTCGCCAAGGCGGGGCTCACGCTGGACCAGATGGACCTGGTGGAGGTCAACGAGGCCTTCGCGCCCCAGTACCTCGCGGTGGAGCGGGAGCTGGGACTCGACCGCAGCCGGACCAACGTGCACGGCGGCGCCATCGCCATCGGGCACCCGCTCGCGTCCTCAGGCACCCGGATCACCATCCACCTGCTCCACGCGCTCCGGCGGGCCGGCAAGAAGTACGGCCTCGGCTCGGCCTGCATCGGCGGGGGCCAGGGCGCCGCGGTGATCGTCGAAGCGTTCTAGGAGGATTCCATGGAACTGCTGCTCCCCATTCTGGCGATCGCCGGATTCTATCTCTTCTCGGGGCTCCGGATTCTCCGCGAGTACGAGCGGGGCGTGGTCTTCGTCCTCGGCCGGTCCTGGGGCGCCAAAGGCCCCGGGCTCATCTTCCTGCCGCCCGTCCTCACCCGGATGCAAAAGGTGTCCCTGCGGGTGATGGCGATGGACGTGCCGCCGCAGGACGTGATCACCCGCGACAACATCTCCATCAAGGTGAACGCGGTGCTGTACATGCGGGTGCGGGACCCGGTCAAGGCGGTGATCGAAGTCGAGAACTACCTCTACGCCACGAGCCAGCTGGCGCAGACGGCGCTGCGGTCGGTGCTCGGCGAGACCGAGATGGACGAGCTCCTGATGAAGCGGGAGAAGATCAACGCCGTGCTGAAGGACATCATCGACCAGCGCACCGAGAGCTGGGGCATCGAGGTGTCCGCGGTCGAAGTGAAGGACGTGGACCTGCCGCCGGAGATGAAGCGGGCGATGGCCCGTCAGGCCGAGGCCGAGCGGGAGCGGCGGGCGAAGGTGATCAACGCCGAAGGCGAGCTGCAGGCGTCCGAGAAGCTGGCCCAGGCGGCCCGCGTCATCGGGTCGGAGCCCGCGGCCATCCAGCTGCGGTATCTCCAGACCGTCACCGAGATCGCCTCGGAGAAGAACTCGACCACCATCTTCCCGATCCCCATCGACCTGTTCAAGGGTCTCCTGGACGCCGTCGGCGGCCGCGCCGCGCTGCCGGCCCGGACCGGCGGCGAGCCCGTGCCGGCGCCCCGGATAGAGGACAAGGTGCGCTCCTAGCGATGGCCGGCGAGCTGATCAACCGCGAGGCCCTGGACCGGATCATCCAGCGGGCCGCGGAGCTCCAGACGGGCGAGCGGGACATCGGCGAGGGACTGTCCGAGGACGAAGTCGTGAAGCTCGGCGCCGACGTGGGGATTCCGGCCCGTTACCTCCAGCAGGCCCTGCTCGAGGAGCGCACCCGGACGGCGGTGACCGAAGCCCGAGGTACCCTGGCCTGGCTTCTCGGACCGGTTCAGCTCTGGGCCGAGCGGGTGGTCCCGGGCGACCGCGCCGACGTGGAGCAGGCCCTGACGCGCTGGATGGAGGACCAGGAGCTGCTCCAGGTCAAGCGCCGCTTCCAGGATCGGATGAGCTGGGAGCCCCGGGTCGGGGCGTTCGCGTCCATTCAACGCGCCCTGGGACGCGGGGGGCGCAGCTATGCTCTGGCCCGCGCCGAGGAAGTGGTGGCTCAGGTGACGCAGCTCGAGCCCGGGTTCTGCCACGTGCGGCTCGGGGCCGGCGTGAGCAATCTCCGGCGCCGGCGCGTCGCGGGCGGCTCGGCCATCGGGGGCGCGGGAGTCCTGATGACCGGGGCGATGATGGTGATCGGCGCATTCGGCGTGGCCGCTCTGGCGCCGGTCGCCGTGCTGGTCCCCGTGGCCGTCGCCTTCGCGCGGGCGCACGAGGGTGAAAACGGGCGCGTGCACGTAGCGTTGGAGCAGGTTCTGGACCGCCTCGAGCACAGCGAGATGCGCGCCGACCGGAGCCTCGCGAATCCGAGCCCGGTGGAGCGGCTGGCGGACGAAATCCGGAAAACTTTCCAAGGTTGGGGGACATGAGCGAGATCAAGACCGTCGGAGTGCTGGGGTGCGGCCTGATGGGATCCGGGATCGCCCAGGTGGCGGCCGCGGCCGGCTACAAGACGATCGTCCGGGACGTGGCGCCCCCGGTGCTCGACAAGGCCAGGGGGGGCATCGAGAAGTCGCTCGCGAAGTTCGTCGAGAAGGGCAAGGTGTCCGCCGCGGATCGCGACGCCGCCCTGGGCCGCCTGACCTTCACGACATCGGTCGCCGACTTGAAGCCCTGCGACATCGTGATCGAGGCCGTCACGGAGGACCTGGGGCTCAAGAACGAGCTCTGGAAGGCACTGGACGGCCTCTGCGGCCCCGCCACCATCTTCGCGTCCAACACCTCGAGCCTGACCATCGCCGCCATGGCCGCCGCCACCAGCCGGGCCGACCGGTTCGTGGGCCTGCACTTCTTCAATCCGGTCCCGCTGATGCCGCTGGTCGAAGTCGTCCGCACCGTCACCACGTCGGACGAGGCGTTCACGCGGGCCTTCGCGTTCGCCAAGTCGCTCGGCAAGGAAGCGGTGGCGGCGAAGGACAACTCCGGATTCATCGTCAACCTGCTGCTCGTGCCCTATCTGCTGGACGCGATCCGGGCCCTGGAACACGGGGTCGCCGGCACGGCGGACATCGACAAGGCGATGCAGCTGGGGTGCGGGTATCCCATGGGCCCCCTGACCCTGCTCGACTTCGTGGGCCTCGACACGACGTACAAGATCGCCGAGATCATGTTCGCGGAGTACAAGGAGCAGAAGTACGCGCCGCCCCCGCTCCTCAAGCGGATGGTGCTGGCCGGGATGTACGGAAAGAAGAGCGGCAAGGGCTTCTACGACCATTCCACCACGCCGCCCGCCGTAGCGCGGCTCGGACTCTAATCGGAACGGGGGTTCCTCGTGTTTCTCGGATATAGCTGGCCAAGCTTCCACGCCGCGGTGAACGACCTGCCGGCCGCGCTCCTGACGTTCGCCGTGCTGTTCGAGCTCGCGGGATGGCTGTTCAAGCGGGAATCCCTCCGCTGGGCGGCGATCTGGACCCTGTGGGCGGGCGTCCTGGGCGGGTGGGTGGCGGTCCTGGCCGGTGAGCAGGCCGAAGACCTCATCGACCACGGCGAGGGGATCCACGAGCTGATGGAGCTCCACGAGAAACTGGCCCTCATCACCATGGCGATCTTCACGCTCATCCTGATCTGGCAGCTGTGGCGCCGCTTCAATCCCCGGGCCGCGGAGACCGCGATCCTGCGGGCGCTGATGGTGGCCGGACTGGTGCTGCTGGTGTGGACGGGGAAGATCGGCGGGAAGATGTACTTCGACCACGCCGCCGGCGTTCCCACCGCCACCCTCAAGGCCGAAATCGACGACCGGGCCCGCGGGCACCACCATCACCCGGGCGAGGCCGATGACGACGATGACCACGATCACGCCGCGCCGGCCCCGAAGCCCGATTCGGCGCACTGAGGTGCGGCTCGCTCCCGCGGGACCGGCGCTGGCCCTCGCGGCCGTTCTGGCCGCGGCCTGCAATCCCGCGTCCACCCGGCCGGCCTTCGCCCCGTACCCCGAGGATCAGTCGATCCTCCTGACGGGGCCCGTCGCGACCATCAGCTCCGCCGTCGCGGGCTGGATGGCGTCGCAGGGCATTCACACCGAGTGGATCTCCGCCGAAGACGGCTACGTCGAGTCGACCTGGTACGACACCGACACCCACCAGAACACCGACGGAACCGGCGACCTCGCGGCCCTGGAGGCCACCTTCAAGGTTCGGGTGTGGGTGGACCCGGACGCGCCGGGGAAGAGCCGCCTGACGGTCGAGGCGATCTACCGCCCGGTCGCGGATCCGTCCCGCACGGAGCGGGACCAGGAACGCGTCGCGCCGCCCGGGTCGGGCGGCGCGGTTCTGGCGCAACAGTTGGTGGACGAGATGCAGAAGAAGTTCGGCGGGTCCTAGGCGCGCACCCAGCCTTCGATCCAGCGTTCCATCGTCTCGAGGTCGAGCATCGCGTCACGGCAGGGTCCATTCGGCAGCCGCATGGTCAGTCCCAGCACCGGCAACTTTCCCGCCACGTCCCGCAGGCCCGTCATCATGTCCCGCTCGCAGGCCACCGCCACCACGGCGCGCGGGCGGCGCTCGCGGATCACCCGGCGGGCCAGCTGGCCGCGGGTGGCCACGAACACGGGGACGTCGTAGCGGCCGGCGATCGAGAGAACGCCGTCGAGCGCCAGCTTGGAGAGGCACCGGGGGATGAGCACGAGCAGCTCGCCCCGTCCCACCGTCCGACCCCGCCGGACCGCCAGCGTGTTGTAGACGTCGATCGCCGCGTGCTCGACCCAGTCCCGGCGCCGGAACACCCTCGACACCAGGGAAGTCAGGTTCATCAGATGGAGGAACGGCCCCCGCTCGAGCCAGCGCTCGGGGAGGAGATTCCGTCCCCAGCCGTAGGACGCGAGGAGCAGACCGAACCACAGCCAGGACGCGCCGACCAGGCCCCCCCAGCTGATCTCGAGGATGGTGGCGAGCGGGGACCAGATTTCCGCGATCCGGGGGGCCAGCAGAAAGAGCACGCCCCACCCCGCGGCGCCGCACCCGGCGAGGGTCAGCGCGGCGTAGCCGAAGAACGCCGACGGGGGCGCCGAGAAGTCCCCGCCGCCCGGAAGCGGGAGGCCGTTCCATTCGTCCCACTCGTGTCCCAGACGGCGGTCAGTCTCGATGTGGATGAGCTGGGCGCGGGGCGCGGAACCCGGAGAGGCGGCCGGTGGAGCGGACGTGGCCATAGGCGGGTGAAGCTTCACGCGCCCCGCCGGGGATGTCAAGTTTAGGGCTTGAAAGCCACCGATCCCGCCATCCGCGCCGCGTATTCGGAGGGCGCGGGCATCTACCGAATCGTACCGGACGCCGTCGCCATTCCCGGGACTCCGGCGGAGCTGATGTCACTGCTCCGTCACGAGCGCGAAACCGGGAGACGGTTCGTGCCCCGCGGCGCGGGAAGCGGCATGCCGGGTGGGAACGTGGGGCCGGACGTCGTCGTCGACTGCTCCGGGTTCCGCGCGCTCGCCCTGGATCCCGGCCGGCGCATCGCGCGCGCGGAAGCCGGAGTGACGTGGCAGGAAGTGAATGACGCGGCCGGAAAGGCCGGTCTCCGGCTCCCGCCCGACCCGTCCTCGGGGGCGTTCGCGACCAGCGGGGGCATGGTGTCCACCAACGCCGCCGGGCCCCGCTCGGTGCGATCCGGCTCGGTGCGGAGCTGGGTCGAGTCCGTGGACATCATCGACGCGAATGGGGAAGCCCGCACCGTCCGCCGTGGGGGGGGGCCGGGGCTCTGGCGGCCCGAGTCGGGTGCGCTGCGGCGGGCGGCCGCGAGCTTCCCGAAGACCCGCAAGAACTCGAGCGGATACGCCCTGGATGCCTTCGCGCGGTCCGGGGACGAGCTCGACCTCCTGATCGGCTCCGAAGGCACGCTGGCGTTCATCACGGCGGTCGAATGGCGGCTCGAGCCCCTCCCCCGGGAGGTGGCCGGTGTCGCCCTGGGCTTCGGGAACCTGGACGATCTCGGAGACGCCGTTCCCTACCTGCTCTCACGCGATCCCTCGGCCGTGGAGCTGCTCGACCGCACCCTGCTTTCCTTCGTCCAGGCCCCGGGGCTGCCCCCGGACCTGGCCTGCCTGCTCCTGGTCGAATTCGAGCGGCCCACCGCTGCCGCCGCGCGCGGCGCCGTAGGAGACGCGGTCCGGGGCCTCGAGGGGCGCACCCGCCACGTTCAGACGGCCGTGGACGCGAAGGGACTGGCCGAGCTCTGGTCGGTCCGCCGTCTCGCGAGCCCCGCGCTGGCCCGTCTGCCGGAGACCCGGCGCTCCCTGCAGGTAATAGAGGACGGCTGCGTGCCCGTGGAGCGGCTCGGGGCCTACATCGCGGGCGTCCGCGCCTCGGCGGAGCGGCTGGGGCTCGAGATTACGATCTTCGGCCACGCCGGCGACGGACACGTCCACGTCAACGCCCTCCCCGATCTGACCGGTCCGGACTGGCGGGACCGCCTCACGCGCCTCTATGAGGAGGTGACCGATCTGCTCGTCCAGCTCGGAGGGACGCCGAGCGGAGAGCACGGCGACGGGCGACTTCGCGCCGGCCTCCTGCCGCGGGTCTTCGGGGCGGAGACGATGGGCCTGTTCGCGGAGGTGAAGCGGGCCTACGACCCCACCGGCAGAATGAACCCGGGTGTTATTATTCCCGCCGCCGGCTGGTCCCCGATTTCGCACCTGAAGGTGGGGCCGGACGCGACGCGGATCCCGCCGGAGATCGCTGGAAAGCTCAGGCAGATCGAGCGCGAAGCCGGCTGGAGCATACCGAAGTCGTCCCTGGCAACCCTGGCCCCTGACCCCTGACCCCTGGCCCCTCGCTCATGGACATCTTCCGCGCTCCCCGCGTCACCCTGATCGCCCGGCCACAGTTCCTCGAGCCGGCGCATCTGCCGGTCCAATGGAATGGACCGGCGTCGGACGGGGAGCGCCTGGCCGAGTTCGCCGGGCGGATCTGCTACATGAGCCAGCACAACCCGATCCACCGGACCACGCCCGAATACCTCGAGAACATCAAGAAGCAGGGCCACGGGTCGGTCCTGGAACACGCCGTGTACGTCCTCCTCATCGAGGGAATTTCGCGCTCCTGCTCGCACGAGCTGGTGCGCCACCGGGCCGGGTTCGGGTACTCCCAGCTCTCCCAGCGCTACGTGGACGAGTCGCACGCGGCCTTCGTGATGCCGCCGGCGGTGATCGGAGACGCGGGACTCGAGGCGGAATGGACCCGGCAGGTGGAGGCGGCGCAGGCGGCCTACGTCAAGGCGGTGGAGGGGCTGATGGAGCGCTACGCCTGGGTGGCGGACAAGGTGCACCGCCGCAAGATGGCGCGTGAGGCGGCGCGGAGCGTGTTGCCGAACGCCACCGAGGTGAAGATCGTCGTCTCCGGCAACGCGCGCGCGTGGCGGACGATGCTGGAGCTGCGGACCGGCGAAGGGGCGGAGCTCGAGATCCGGCGGATGGCGGTAGCGTGCCTGGCGGCGCTCAAGGCCGAGGCGCCGGCGTTCTTCTCGGACTTCGAAACGTATCGCGCGGAGGACGGACAGGAGTCGGCGCGCGTGGTGTATCACAAGGTTTGAGAACTCGGAACGCGGAAGTCGGAACGCGGAACTTCCGAGCTCGACGTTCCGCGTTCCGCGTTCCGACTTCCGAGTTTGATTTTAGGTATTGCGCATCTCGCTCCCCCGTCATATTCTGTTGATCAACATCACGTTAGTGCCGTAAGACCGCCGACTCGTGCGGCCTTTTTTTGTAGGGAGGTAATCCGAGACCACATGCGTATCGGTCTCGCCTACAACCAGAAGCCACGCTCCTCCTCGGAGCTCGACGACCCCGCGAGTACCGGCGACGCGTACGTCGAGTGGGACGAGCCCTCCACCATCGACGCCGTGGAGCGGGCCCTCGGTCTCCTCGGCAGCGTCATCCGCCTCGAAGCCGATTCATCGTTCCCGCAAAAGCTCGCGCTCGCCCGTCCCCAGATCGTCTTCAACATGGCCGAAGGGCTCTCGGGTCCGAACCGCGAAGCCCACGTGCCCGCCATCTGCGAGTACCTGGGCGTTCCGTACACGGCGTCGGATCCGCTCACGCTCTCGCTCACGCTCCACAAAGCGCGCACCAAGGAGATCCTCGCCTTCCGGGGGATCCCTACCGCGCCGTTCGCGCTCGTCTCGAGGCCCGATGATCTGGCCCGGGTGAGCCTCCCCTACCCCCTGTTCGTGAAGCCGGTAGCAGAGGGGTCTGGTAAAGGCATATTTGCCAACAACTTATGTGAGTCTCCGGCCCGGCTCCGCGAGCGCGCCCTCTTCTTATTAGAAGAGTACCGGCAGCCGGTTCTCGTCGAGACCTACCTGCCCGGCCGTGAGTTCACCGTCGCCATCCTCGGGAACGGGGCCGACGCGCGCTGCCTCCCGATCGTCGGGTTCGACTTCACCACGCTGCCCGCGGGCGCGACTCCGGTCTACGGCTACGAAGCGAAGTGGCTCTGGGACGACGCGGAGCACCAGCTCGAGATCTACGAGTGCCCGGCCCGGATCCCCGGCGACCTCCGCGCCGCCGTCGAGCGCGTCTCCCTCGACGCGTACCACGCCCTCGGCTGCCGCGACTGGTGCCGGATCGACGTCCGGATGGATGCCGCCGGCGTGCCGAACGTCGTAGAGCTCAATCCGCTCCCCGGCATCATCCCCGACCCCAAGATGAACTCGTGCATGCCGAAGGCGGCTAGGGTGGCGGGGATGACCTATGACCAGCTGATCCAGGAAGTGGTCCGGATCGCCTGGCGGCGGATCCACGGGCGGGAGCTCGCGGCCGGCGTCGAGGAGGCGATCGCGTGAAGCTCGTCATCCTGTACGACCCCGGGGCGCCCGACTGGACCACCGAGGACATCGCCGGCGTGATGCGAGCCGTCGACGAGATCGGGGGCATCTTCAGCGAGATGGGGCACCAGGTCCAGAAGGTCGCCGTCCGGCACGACCTCCGGTGGCTGCAGACGGCGCGTCGGTCCGACCTCGTCTTCAACCTGTGCGAGGGAGTGCAGGGAGTTGCAGTCTGGGAGGATCACGTCGTCGCGATGCTCGAGTTCGCGGGGATCCCGTTCACCGGATGCGGCTCCTGGACCGTGGCGGCCTGCCGCCGGAAGACGGTGGCCAACGCCATCCTCATCCAGGCCGGCCTGCCCATCCCCCAGTGGACCACCACCCACGACCGGATCCCGGACGACTTCCCCCTGCCGGCCATCGTCAAGCCGGCCGCCGAGGACGCCAGCGCCGGCCTCGACCGGGGCTCGGTGGTGACGGAGCGGAAGGCGCTGCGGGCCCGGGTGGCCGCCATGACCGAGCAGTTCGACGAGGTGCTGGTCCAGCAGTACATCGCGGGACGGGAGTTCAACGTCGGATTCGTCGGGAGCCGGGCCCTGCCGGTCTCCGAGATCGATTTCACCGGGATGCCCGAAGGCTCCTGGCCCATCCTCACCTATGCGGCCAAGTGGCACACCGGCTCGGCCGAGGATCTGGGGAGCCAGCCCGTGGTGCCGGCGCACATCTCCCAGCGGCTCGAGGAGCGCCTGGTGCGGGTGGCCCAGCAGGCCTGGCAGACCATGCAGGGAAAGGGCTATGGCCGGGTGGATCTGCGGGTGGACGACACCGGGCGCCCCTGGGTGCTCGAGGTCAACCCGAATCCCGACCTGACCGATGAAGCCGGCCTGTCCCGGATGGCGAAGGCCGCCGGGTGGGATTACGCCGAGCTGGTGCGCCGGGTGGCGGAAGTGGCGCTCCGTGAGGCCCAGGGAACGAAGGCGGCCCGTGAGCTGCTCGCTCAGCCCCATCGATCCAGGGTCTCGCGGACGACTTGAGCGGCTGACCCGGGGAACCGGCCTCTTCCGCGAGGAGGAGGTGGCCACCGCGGTCGAGCTGCTGGATGAGCACCTGGCGGGCGACGAGGACTACCGGTTCATCGGGGCCTTCGACGCGGACGAGCTGATCGGATACGCGTGCTGGGGCCCGACGCCCGGCACGGAAGGCACCTGGGACCTCTACTGGATCGTGGTGGCCCGGGAGCGCCAGGGAAGCGGCATCGGCTCGATGCTCCTGCGGCACGTCGAGCGGACGCTGGCGACCGACCACGGTCGACTGGTCGTGGTGGAGACGTCCTCGCGTGCGGACTACGAGCCCACGCGGGGGTTCTACGAGGCCCGCGGGTACACCAGGACCGCGGTAATCCCGGGATACTACGCGCCGGGAGATGACCTGGTGATCTATCTCAAGGACCTGACTTATGGAGTCCTGGCAAGAACTGCTTCGTAAGAAGAGCATCGCGTCCCTCGAGGTGCTGGCGGCCCGCTTCGGCCCCGAGCACTTCCCGGAGCTGGAGCAGCTCCGGCAGGCCGCGGAAAACTTCGAGTTCCGGATCTCACCGGCGATGGTGGACCTGATCAAGTCCCCCGACGACCCGATCTGGCGCCAGTACGTCCCGAGCGTGCAGGAGCTGGAGGTGCACGACGGGATCGTGGACTCCCTGGCCGAGGATGCCCATTCCCCGGTGCCCAACATCACGCACCGCTATCCGGACCGCGCGCTGTTCCTGGTGAGCCCGGTCTGCGCGTCCTATTGCCGGTTCTGCACCCGCCGCCGGAAGGTGGGCGACCCCGAGAAGATCCCGATGTCCCAGCTGGAGTCGGCCTTCCAGTATCTCGAGGCCCATACCGAGATCCGGGACGTCATCATGTCGGGCGGCGACCCGCTGCTCCTGTCGGACCGGCGGCTCGACGACATCCTGAAGCGGCTGCGGGCCATGCCCCATCTGGAGGTGATCCGGATCGGCTCCCGCGTCCCCTGCCACCTCCCGGAGCGGATCACGCCGGAGCTGTGTGCGATCTTGAAGAAGTACCATCCGTTCTACATCAACACGCACTTCAACCACCCCGACGAGCTGACGCCGGCCGCCGTGGCGGGGCTCGGAATGCTGGCCGACGCGGGGATCCCGCTGGGGTGCCAGACCGTCCTGCTCAAGGGCGTGAACGACGATCCGGCGGTGATGAAGAAGCTGATGCAGAAGCTCCTCGCCGCCCGGGTCCGGCCGTACTACATCTACATGTGCGATCAGGTGGCGGGCGCCGAGCACTTCCGGACCACGGTCGAGAAGGGCCTGGAGATCGTGAAGGCGCTGCGGGGCTGGACGTCCGGGCTCGCGGTGCCCCACTTCGTGATCGACGCACCCGGAGGCGGCGGCAAGATTCCGTTGCTGCCCGAGTACGTCGTGAAGATCACGGACAAGGAAGTGGTGCTGCGGAACTACGCGGGCAAGCGGTTCAAGTACAAGCAGCCGTTCGTGCCCGAAGAAGCCCCGGAGCTCGAGCCGATTCTCGTCGGTTAGTCCTTCGCCTCCTCCAGCTCCTTCTTCCGCGCGTCCGCGATTTTGGTCGCGACGTCGGGCGGGGCCTGCTCGTACTTGAAGAACGACGCGTGATACGTTCCGCGCCCGTGCGTGAGCGAGTGGAGCGTCGTCGCGTACTTGTCGAGCTCCGCCTCCGGCACGTGGGCCTTGACCCGCGTGAGCCTTCCGTCCGGTTCGGTCCCCAGAATGTGCCCCCGCCGGGACGAGAGATCCCCCATCACCGCGCCCAGCGCCTCCTCCGGCGTCCAGACCGTCAGCTCCACGATGGGCTCGAGGAGCGCCGGCTTGCAGTTGGGACTCACGTTCCGGAAGGCCAGGATGCCGGCCATCTTGAACGACATTTCGTTCGAGTCGACGTCGTGGTAGGAGCCGTCGTACAGCTCGATCTTGAAGTCCACCACCGGATAGCCCGCGATGGGCCCCCGCGCCGCGGCCTCCTGCACCCCCCGCTCCACCGCGGGGATGTACTGCCGGGGGATCACGCCGCCCACGATGTGATCCTCGAACACCACCCCGGTTCCGCGCGGTAGGGGCGCGAGCCGGATCCAGCAGTCTCCGTACTGCCCCCGCCCGCCCGACTGTTTCTTGTGTTTCCCCTGCCCCTCGGCCTTCCCGCGCAGGGTCTCGCGGTAGGCCACCTTCGGCTTGGTGAGCTGGGCGTGCACGCCGAATTTCCGGGCCAGGCGCCCCACCACGATCTCGATGTGCCGCTCCCCCAGGCCCCGGATCAGCGTCTGCCCCAGCTCGCCGTTGTACTCGTGCTGGAACGTCGGGTCTTCCTCGTGGAGCTTGTGGAGCCCGGTGGAAAGCTTGTCCTCCTCGCCCCGCTGCTTGACCTCGATCCCGGCGGTCACGATCGCCTCGGGGAACGGGATCTTGGGCAGGACGATCGGATGCTCCTTGGTGGACAGCGAGTCGTTGGTGTGGGTGTCCCGCAGCTTGGCCACGCACCCGATATCCCCGGCGTGCAGCTCGGCGATCTCGGTCCGTTCCTTCCCCACCGACACGCACAGGTGATTCAGCTTCTCGGTGGCCGACCGGGGCGCGTTGTAGACGTCCTGGCCGTTCTTCACCATCCCGGACACCACGCGGAAGTACGAGACGTCGCCGACGTGCGGCTCCGAGATGGTCTTGAACACCCGGGCCACGAGAGGCGCACCGTCGTCGGGCGGGCAGGTGACGGGCTGCGCGCCTCCCCATATCTGGCCCTCCGCGGCCGGGCGGTCCTTGGGGGAGGGCAGGAGCTCCACCATCTTGGAGAGGAGCGCCCGGGTGCCGTAGGTGAGCTCGGCGGCGCCGCAAAAGAGCGGGAAGATCTCACCGCGCGCCATCCCCGCTTTCATCGCCCGGATCGCCTCGTCCCGCCCGATCTCTTCGCCGCCCAGATACCGCTCGAGGAGGGTGTCGTCGGTGGCGGCGATGCTCTCGATCAGGGCCTCGGAGTACTTGTCGAACCGCTCCTGGTACTCGGCCGGCACGTCCACTTCGTCGTATTCGCCGGCCTTGGTGCCCTTCTTGTAGAGATGGCACTTCTTCGAGAACAGGTTGATGATCCCGTGGAACTGCGGGCCTTCGCCCACGGGGATTTCCACCGGGATCACCTTGGCCGTCAGCCGTTCCTTCACCTGATTGAACACCTTCTCGAAGTCGGCGTGCTCCTTGTCCATCATCGAGACGAAGAGGAGCCGCGGGATTCCGCGGGCCTCGCAGTACTCCCACACCTTCTCGGTGCCCACTTCGACGCCCGCCGACCCCGCCAGCACCACCACCGCGCCGTCCGCGGCCCAGACCCCGGCGAGCGCGTCGCCGGTGAAATCCAGGTATCCCGGGGTGTCGATGAGGTTGACCTTGGCGTCCATCCACTCCGCCACGGCCAGGGCCAGGTTGATCGAGTACTTGTGCTGGATTTCGTCGGGGGTGTAGTCGGTGAGGGCGGTGCCGTCCTTGACGGACCCGTGGCGCTTGCTGGTTCCGGCCACGAACGCGAGTGCATCGACCAGGGAGGTCTTGCCGCTCGCGCCGTGGCCCACCACGGCCACGTTGCGGATGTCCTCCGTCTTGTACACGCGCATGCGTCTGCCTCCTTGAGCGTGATTCCGCGAATATGACCTGTCGATCGGGACCCGGCTAGGCGCGGGAACTCGCCATCCCGCAAGGAGTTGGTGCCGTCGTTAACGCGTCTCGGGGTTGAACGTCGAAGGGGCGGGAACTCACAAACGGAGAGGTTATGCGCACCACCACCATGATCTTCGCCGCGCTCGCGTTGGCCGTCGCCGCGCCTGCGGTGAGTCGCGCCCAGACGACCGATCCCCGCCCCGACGTCCGCCAGCACAGCCGGGAGGTCCGGCGGGACCGCGCGGGTATCCGCACCGACAGCCGCACCATCCGGATGGACCGGCGCCGCGAGCGCCGTGCCCTCCGCCGGGGCCACCCCCGCGCCGCGCGGCGCGACCGGCGGCAAATCCGCCGGGCCCGGGCCCAGCGCCGGCGGACCCTTCGTCGCTGAATCGAACGCGGAAGTCGGACGTGCGAACGCGGAACCCCTCCTACGGTTCCGCGTTCCTCGTTCCGGTCTCCGCGTTCCCCTGTGGCTCTCAGTCCGCCGGCGGCACCGCCTGGTCCCCCACGCGCGCGTGCCACACGGTCGCCACGAGGATGATCGCGCCGCCCGCGAGTGACCACACGCCGGGGACTTCCCGCACCAGCAGAAACGCCCAAACGGGACTCACCACCGGCTCGATCAGAAGCAGCAGCGAGACTTCCAATGCCCGCACGTGCGGCAGCGCGCGCGACATCAGGACGTACGCCACGCCCAGCTGAAAGACGCCGAGGTAGATCAGGATGGCTCCCTGGGCGCCGGTGAGGCCGGTGAACACGGGGCCGAAGGGAATGCAGAAGAGAAACGAGAGGAGATTCCCCACCGCGGCAGACCCCGCCACCGCTCCGGCCCCGTCCCGGCCCCGCCCGACCCACCGCGACCCGATGATCGTGAGTCCCCAGGTCAGGGCCGAAAGCAGCGCGATCAGGTCGCCCGCGAGCGGATTGGACGCGACCCGACCGGGCCGGTCCATGCCCACGAAGAAGAGCGCCATCCCGATGCCCATGGCGATCAGGACGCCGACCTCACCGCGCCGCGCGCGCTCGCCCACCAGGGCCGGGCCGAGGAGGAGGATGAACACCGGGCTGGTGGACTGCAGAAAGATCGCGCTCGCCGCCGTCGTCATCCGGTTGGCGAGCGCGAACGTGATGGTGGAGGCTCCGTACCCCAGGCCCAGAACGAGCGTTCGCCAGTTCCAGCCGCGCCGAGCCTCGGGCAGCATCACGAGGAGCGCGAGCCCCGCGACCAGCCCCCGAAGTCCCGCCACCTGCCAGACGTCGAGCGTGAGGAACTTGATCGCGGCACCCGAGGTCGAGAACAGCACCGCGGCGGCGAGAATCTTGAGGCGGGGGTTCACGGCCCCAATTATAATTGCCGAACCATGGCCGGTCCCCGGGAGGTGCAGATCTTCGGTGTGCGGAAGAGCGCCGACACGCGCGCCGCGCTGCGCTTCTTCGCCGAGCGACGGATCAAGACGCATTTCGTGGACCTGAACGAGCGCCCCGCGTCCCTCGGCGAGCTGCGCCGCTTCGCGCAGAAGTTCGGCACCCCCGCCCTCGTGGACCGTGAGTCCCGGCGCTACCAGGAGCTGGGCCTGGGGGTCGCCCGGCTCTCGGACGAGCGGTGGCTGGAGAAGCTGTCCCTCGAGCCCCTCCTCCTCCGCATGCCGCTCGTCCGGAACGAGCAACGTCTCACGGTGGGGCCGGCGGACGAGATCTGGAAGGCGTGGTGCGCCGCGTGAGCACGCCCCTCGCGGCGGTCTTCACGCTCTGCCTGCTCGCCGGGTGCGCCGTCCGAGCGGGCGTCCCGCCCTCCCAGGGCGACGCCATCGACGCGCTCTTCCGCGACTACGGCGGGAGCGTCCCGGGGGCCAGTGTGGTCGTGGTGAAGGCGGGGCGCGTGATCGTCCGGCGGGCCTACGGCCTCGCGAACCTGAATCCGGCGGTCCCGGCGACGCCGGAAACCGATTACCGGCTCGCGTCGGTGACCAAGGAATTCACCGCGCTGTCGGTGATGCTCCTGGCCCGGGACGGCAAGCTCCGGTACGACGAGCCCATCGGTTTTCTGCTCCCCGGCCTCCCGCCCCATCTGTCCACGCTCACGGTCCGGCACCTGCTCACGCACACCTCGGGGATCTGGGACTACGAAGACCTGATTCCGGATTCTCAGACCACGCAGGTGAGCGACGCCGACGTCCTGGCCCTGGTCTCGCGCCAGGACACGCTTTACTTCCCGCCGGGGACCAGGTTCCGGTACAGCAACACGGCGTACGTGCTGCTGGGTCTGATCGTGGAGCGGACGTCGGGGATGTCCCTGCCGCGCTTCATGGAGGAGCGGATCTTCCAGCCGGCCGGGATGCGCGGCACGCTGATGTTCGAGCCGACCGGGCCCGCGGTGCCGGTCCGGGCGTACGGCTACACGCCCGACTCCGGCGCCCCCACATTCCGGCCCACCGACCAGAGCGTCACCAGTGCCACCCGGGGCGACGGGGCCATCTATTCTTCGGTGGACGATCTCGCCAAGTGGGACGCGGCGCTGTCGGCCGACCGGTTCCTCGACCGGGCCCGGATGACCGAGGGAGTGACCGCGGCGACCCTGGCCGACGGCTCCACGACCGGGTACGGGTTCGGCTGGTACGTCGACACCTACCGCGGGGAGCGCCGGCTCTGGCATCACGGTGAGACGTCGGGGTTCCGGAACGTCATCGTGCGGTTCCCGGACCTTCGCGACGCCGTCGTGATCCTCACCAACCGGAACGGCGGCGACCCCGGCAAGATCGCGGACCGGATCGCCGACCTGATGTTCTTCTCCAAAGGATCCCAATGATCGAGATTGCCCGTCCCGAAGCCTCGGAGTTCGCGCCCTACTACGTCCCGTACGTCGCCCGCGTCCCGGCGGGCAACCTGCTCGACGTGATGCGGCGCCAGGGCCGGGACTTCGTGGCGATGATCCGGGGCGTGCCCGAAGGACGCGCGTCGTTCCGGTACGAGCCCGGCAAGTGGAGCGTGAAGCAGGTGGTGGGACACGTCTGCGACGCCGAGCGGATCTTCACCTACCGGGCGCTGTGCTTCTCGCGGGGCGAGCAGGCTTCCCTCCCGGGCTTCGACGAGAACGCCTACGCACCCGCGTCCGGCGCCGACCTCCGCCCCATCGCGGAGCTCGCGGCCGAATACGAGGCCATCCGCGGAGCCACGCTGGCCCTGTTCTCCGGCATGAGTGAATCCATGCTCACCAACCGGGGCACCGCCAACGGCAATCCGTTCACGGTGCGTGCCCTCGCGTACATCGTGGCCGGGCACACGTTTCACCACGCCGCGATCCTGAAAGAGCGCTATCTCAAGTAGATACGGGGCGTTAACGAGGGCCCCGGTATCGGGTCTCATGAGTCCTATGAGGTCCGCACTGTCCCTCGCCGCGCTGGCGCTCGCGCCCGCTCTCTTGGGCGCCCAGATGAGCGCCGGGGGGCCGTCCGGCGCGCCCATGTCGGCGCGCGACTCCGCGCTCCACGCGCTCAACCGGCTGGCCTACGGCCCGCGGCCGGGCGACGTCGACCAGGTCGCGCGGGGCGGCGTGATGCGCTGGATCGACCGCCAGCTCGATCCCTCCGCCATCCGCGACGACTCGCTCGCCGCCCTCGAGCAGCGGTTCACCATCCTGCGTGAGAGTCCGGCGGACCTGGCCCGCCTGTTCGAGCAGGCGCGGCAGGAGCGGGTCGCCCGGCAGAAGGCGGGCACCGACAAAGACGGCGACGCCGACCAGCCGCCCAAAGTCCGCCGCTTCGCGGGCGAGTTTCCCGACCTGGTGGTGGTGCGGGCCGCCTACTCCGAGCGCCAGCTCGACGAAGTGATGGTGGACTTCTGGACCAATCACTTCAACGTGTTCGCCGGCAAAGGTATCGACCGCTATCTGCTTCCCGACTACATCGAGCACGTCATCCGGCCCCACGCGATGGGGAGCTTCGCGGACCTCCTGATCGCCACCGCCGAGAGTCCCGCGATGCTCTTCTACCTGGACAACTGGGAGAGCGTCGTCCCCGGGGCCGTGCCGCCCAACCTCGCGCGGGCCGAGACGCGCGCGCGATTCGGACGCGGGGGCAATCCCGCCCGGCTCGACTCGATGGCCCAGAAGATGCCCAAGGGCATCAACGAGAACTACGGCCGCGAGCTGATGGAGCTTCACACCCTCGGCGTCGACGGCGGGTACACCCAGGCGGACGTCATCGCCGCGGCCCGGATCTTGACCGGCTGGAGCATCGAGCGCCCCCGCCAGGATCCGCGCTTCGTGTTCAATGACTGGGCCCACGACTTCGGCGCCAAGACCGTCCTCGGCGTGTCGTTCCCGGGCGGGCACGGGATGAACGAAGGGATCCGCCTCCTCCAGATGCTGGCGATGCATCCGGCCACGATGCATCACGTCTCGTGGCAGCTCTGCCAGCGCTTCGTCGCGGATGAGCCGCCCGACGGATGCGTGGACGACGCGGTGGGGGCGTGGCGGAAGAGCAACGGAGACATCCGCGCCGTGCTCACCGCCATCTTCCACGGCCCCGATTTCTGGGCGCCCGCCAACCAGGCCGGGAAGATCAAGACGCCGCTCGAGTTCGTGGCCAGCGCGCTCCGCGCGTCGGGCGCGCTTCCCGACAGCACCTTCCGGCTGGGGCAGGTCGTGGCCCGCCTCGGTGAGCCCCTGTACCAGCACGTCGCTCCCGACGGGTATCCCGAAACGCAGGACGAGTGGGTCAACAGCGGGGCCCTGCTCGACCGGATGAACGTGGCGGTGGGCCTGGCCGCCGGGAAGCTGCCCGGCGCGTCCGTCGACCTCGACCAGCTCGTGCCGGCGCAGGAGAGCCACGAGGCCCTCGTGGAAACCGTGAGCCGGCGGCTCCTGGGCGGCGCGATGTCGACGCACACCCGCCAGGTGATTCTCGATCAGATCAAGGATCTCACGGACCCCGCGGCGGCCCGCACCTTCGCGGTCGGGCTGGCGCTCGGCGGGCCGGACTTCCAGAAACAGTGATTAGGCGGTTAGACGGTTAGTCCGGTAGTCCTGAATTGGAGATTTCGATGACGATTACAAGACGCGGATTCGTACGAGCTGGTGGCGTCGCCTTGTTCAGCGTGGGCCTCGACCCGCTGTTCCTGGACAGAGCCGCGTACGCGCTGACGGGCCGACTGACCGACCAACCGACTCACCGCCCGGTTCTCGTCTGCCTCTTCCAGCGCGGCGCCGTGGACGGCCTCAACATGGTCGTGCCGCACGGAGACCCCCTCTACTATCAGGAGCGGCCCCGGATCGCCGTGCCGGGCCGGGACGTCGTGAACCTGGACGGCTACTTCGGACTCCACCCGTCGCTCGCCGCCCTCAAGCCCTGGTGGGACGACAAGAGCCTCGCGGCCATCCATGCGGTGGGCTCCCCGGACTCCACCCGCAGTCACTTCGACGCCCAGGACTACATGGAGTCGGGCACGCCCGGCGTGAAGGTCACGCCGGACGGGTGGCTCAACCGCTATTGCCAGCACGACCGCGAGCACCAGAGCTCGGCCTTCCGCTCGGTGGCGTTCGGCCCCGAGCTCCCGCGCATCCTCTCCGGCTCGGCGCCCGCGCTCGCCATCGGCGATCTCAAGACCTTCGGGCTCCGCGTGCCCCAGAACCCCGCCGGAGACCGGGTGGCCCGCGCCTTCGAGGCGCTGTATCAGGGCGCCTCCACCGGCCTCCTCGCCACGTCGTCCGAGGAGGGATTCGAGGCGGCCCGGCAGCTCAAGGCGGCCGACCCCACTCAGTACCAGCCGGACCACGGGGCCGCCTACCCCGCCGGCAAGCTGGGCCGCTCTCTGCTCGAGATCGCGCAGCTCATCAAGGCCGATATCGGGCTCCAGATCGCCTTCGCCGACGCCACCGGCTGGGACACGCACGTGAACCAGGGCGCCAGCGAGGGCCAGCTGTCGGGACGCCTCAAGGAGCTGGGCGACGGCCTCGCCGCCTTCGCCACCGACCTGGGCGACCGGATGCGCGACGTGCTCGTGCTCACGATGTCCGAGTTCGGGCGCACCATCCGCGAGAACGGCAACAGCGGCACCGACCACGGTCACGCCACCGCCATGTTCCTGCTCGGCGGCTCCGTCAACGGCGGCCGCGTGCTCGGCAAGTGGCCCGGTCTGGCCCCCGACCAGCGCTACGAAGGCCGGGACGTCGCGGTCACCACGGACTTCCGCGATCTCTTCGCCGAAGTGCTGGCGCGGCACTTGGGCGCCGGCGATCTCGGTTCGGTCTTTCCCGGTTACGCCGTGGATCCGGCCAAGTTTGTGGGAGCCATCCGCGGAACGTAGCTTCCCGGGATGGGTCTCTCCGACAAACTCGCCGTCGTCACCGGCGCCACCGATGGCATCGGCAAAGCCGTCGCCTTTGCCCTGGGCCGCGCCGGAGCCCGGGTCGCGATCTGCGCCCGCACCGCCGCCAACGTCGCATCCACCGTCGCGGAGCTGAAGCAGGCAGGCATCGACGCCGCGGGCGCCGCCTGCGACGTCTCGGACGCGGCCGCCGTGGGGCGGTTCGCGGAGTTTGTGCGGAAGGAGCGCGGGGAGCCGCAGATCCTCGTGAACAACGCCGGGATCGGGATCTTCGCCCCGCTGGCGCAGCTCTCCTTGGAAGACTGGGACCGGGTGATGGGCGTGAACGTCCGCTCGCTCTATCTGGTAACCCGCTCCTTCTTGGACGGCATCACGCGATCCGCGGGGACCATCGTGAACATCGGGTCCCTGGCGGGCCGGAACGGACTCGACGGCGGCACCGCGTACTGCGCCTCCAAGCACGCCCTTCTCGGCTTCTCGAAATCCCTCATGCTGGAAGTGCGGAAGTCCGGAGCGCGTGTGATCGCCATCTGCCCCGGCTCGGTGTCGACCGGCTTCAGCAACCGCACGGCCAGGCGCCAGAATGAAGACCGCATCCTGACCCCCGAGGACGTCGCGCAGACCGTGCTGGACGTCCTCACGCTGCCCCAACGCGCCCTGATCAGCGAGCTCGATCTCCGCCCCACGAATCCGTAAAAATGATATTGTTGAGGCGTGAGCGACCCCATCGCCACCCTCCTTGCCGCCGCGGAGCACGCGGAGAGCGTGCCCGCCTTCTGGAGCGCCGCGGCCCAGACCCTCGAAGGCGAGCTTCGGGCGCCGGCGCGGCTCGCGTTCCGGGGCCTGAACGAAAGCGGTGAGGTCACGGCCGGCGCCTTCACCACCGGCACCGCGTCCGTCGCCATCACCGACGCCGACGGGCGGCGCGTCGAAGCCTTCATCGGCCGCCCCCTGTCCGAGCCCGACGTTCAGCGGGTCCACAACACCCTCGTCAGCGCCAATCACCTGGCCGTGATGGTGGGCAAGCGGATCTCCCTCGAGCGGGAGCGCCGCCTGGGAACCTTCATCGTCGAGCTCTCACGCTGGCTCTTCGCCGCCCCCGAGACCGAGCTCCTGCTCCGCTACACCATGCAGGGCGTGACCTCCCTCATCGACGGCCAGGGCGGGTACGTCGCTCTCCGGGACACCTTCGGGGCCGCCCCCGACACCCTGACCGTAGTCACCGCGATCGGCATGGCGCAGGATTTCGAGGGCCACGTCCTGCCCCTGGAGAAGAGCACCACGGGCCGGGTGGTCCGGACCGGCGAAGCCGTGATGACCACCGACGCGAGCGCCGAGCCGGATTCGAGCGAGGCCGACTGGACCAACGCGGAACGGGTGCGCTCCGCGCTCATCGCCCCCCTCCACACGTCCAGTGGCGTGATCGGCGCCATCGGCGTGATCCGCTTCGGGGGCAACACGGAGCGGGAACCTTCGCCGTTCACCATCACGGATCTCCACTACTTCACGGCGGTGGCGGCGCAGATCGCGGGCGGGCTCGAGCTCTCCCAGGCCGTGGCCGCCGCCCGCGCCGCCGCCAACCGCGCCGGCGCGATGGTCAACGCCTCTCCCCTCCCCCTCGCGCTGGTGGACCCCTATGGCCGGGTCCAGCAGCTCAACGAAGCCGGCCGCGCCGTATTCGGGCTGGCGTCGGACGCGTCGGCGGTGGGCAAGCATCTGGATGGGCTGGGCCTCTCGACCAGCGAGCTCCCCCTGCACGCCATCCTCGCCGGCCGCAAGGACGGCGAGCCCTGGAACGGCCGAGTCGTGGTCACGCAGCCCACAGGCGACCGCCGCCTGTGCGATTGCACCATCACCAACCTGACCGGGCTCGGCTCCCCGCACCTCCTGGTCGCGCTCTACGACCGCACCGACGAGCTGCGCACCCAGCGGGAGATGATCGCGCGCGAGAAGCTGGCCACGGTGGGCGAGATCGCCGGCGGCGTCGCCCACGAAGTCAACAATCCGCTCGCGGCCATCCGGATGGAGGCCGAGCTCCTGGGCCGGGGCTCCGCCGATCCGGAGGTGGGCGCGGCGGCGTCCACCATCGTACGGGAAGTGGACCGGGCCGCCCGGATCGTCCGCTCCCTGCTCCGGCTGGCCCGGCGCGCGGACTCGACGCCGGTCCGCGTGAACATCAACGAGCTGATCAAGGACGTGGCCGAGATCCGGCAGCGGGTGCTCCGCGCCGAGAACATCGAAGTGGTCACCGCGCTCGAGGGCGGCTCCCCCATCGTCCTCGGCCTGGGGCAGGAGCTGCAGCAGGTGGTGATCAATCTGGTCACCAACGCCGAGTACGCCGCGAGGAGCGGGACGCGGAACCCGGCCATGGTGCGCGTGGCCTCTCAGGAGCGAGGGGGCTGGGTGCGCGTGACGGTCGATGATTCGGGTCCCGGCGTCCCGCCGGCGGTGCGGCACCGGATCTTCGATCCGTTCTTCACGACGAAAGGCCCCGACGAAGGCTCGGGGCTGGGTCTGTCGATCTGTCAGCGGGTAGTGGCGGAGGTCGGCGGGAAGATCTGGCTGGAAGAATCGGACCTGGGCGGCGCGCGGTTCGTCGTGGAGCTCCCCGCCGCCCCGGAGCGGGTGGAGACGGGCACGGTCATCGCCTGAACTACGCCGTCAGGTGACCGGAATCCGTTTCCGGTACATCCCCAGTGCCACGAGTCCGATCAGTCCCAACGCCATCATCAGGGCGCCCAGGCGCCAGTCGGCGCTGAACTTCCAGAAGCCCCGGGTCCAGGCGAGGTAGCCCGCCACCAGGTAGGCGACGCTCGACAAGAGACCCAGCCCGATCACCTCGGTCCGTCCCATCAGCACCCCGAACACATAGCCCCAGCTGAAGCCGGCCCAGAGGAGAAGCGGAATGCCGCCGCCCAGGATGTGGCCCGGGTCGATGAGATTCAGGCCCCCCGCGAACGCGCAGAAGAGACCGACCACGGAATAGCTGGCGAGGTGAAGCGCGAGGGGGAGCGGGACGCTGTGGCGATCGAAGCTCATGGTCGCACGGGGGTTGGAGGACGGCGTAAGATACATACGATGCTGGTGACCCGCACCTACCTCGAGCTCGCCACGCCGGAAGCGTTTCGCCCCGCGTTCGGAAGCTTCCCGGACATCCGCCTGGAGCGCGTGTCCCACCCCGCCCCCGAGCTGTACCGTCGCTGCTACCGCACCGTGGGCGAGGCCTACCACTGGCGGGACCGCTGGGACTGGACCGACGCGCAGATCACCGAGCACCTGGCCCAGCCCGAAATCACGCTGTACGTGGCCACGCGGGACGGCGAGCTGGCGGGATGGTATGAGCTGCGGCAGGTGCCGGATGAATCGTCCGTGGAGGTCGCCTATTTCGGAATCGTCGCCACGTACTTCGGCCGGGGGTTCGGCAAGCACCTCCTGTCCTGCGCCGTGCGGGACGCGTGGGCCCTGGCTCCGCGCCGGGTCTGGCTCCACACCTGCACCCTCGATCATCCCAACGCCGTCCCCAACTATCGCGCGCGCGGCTTCGTGCCTTATCGCACCGAAACCTACGAGGTAGATTGACCGGATGACCCTCTCCCGCAAAGCCAAGCTCATCATCGCCGCCGTGATCCTCGTGCCCATCCTGCTCTTCGCCTTCTTTACCTGGTCGTCACTCACCTGGACCTACTCGAGCGGAACGCGGGCGGGATACGTGCAGAAGTTCTCCCAGCAGGGCTGGATGTGTAAGACCTGGGAGGGCGAGCTGGCGATGGTGGCGGTGCCGGGGTCGACACCCGAGAAGTTCTACTTCACGGTCCGGAACGACTCGGTGGCCGGGCTGGTCAACAGCACCCTGGGGAAACGGGTCGCCCTGCACTACCGCCAGCACAAGGGCGTTCCCACCAGCTGCTTCGGACTCACCGAGTACTACGTGGACAGCGTCAGGACGGTCGAATGAGCGCGAGCAACACCTTCGGCAGCAAGGCGTCCCTGGCGGTCGACGGCCGCCGGGTCACCATCTTCAAGCTCGAAGCGCTGGAGCGGCGCGGCCTCTCCGTCTCCCGGCTCCCGTACTCGCTCCGCATCCTCCTCGAGAACCTCCTCCGCCTGGAGGACGGGCGCACCGTACGCCCCCAGGACATCGAGAAGCTGGCCAAGTGGGACCCCGGCGCGGTGCCGGACGAAGAGATCGCCTTCATGCCGGCGCGGGTGCTCCTGCAGGACTTCACCGGCGTGCCGGCGGTGGTGGACCTCGCCGCGATGCGGGACGCGATGGCCGGGATGGGCGGCGACCCCAAGAAGATCAATCCCCTGCTCCCCGCCGAGCTCGTGATCGACCACTCCGTGATCGTCGACCAGTTCGGCACCCCCGCCGCCTTTCAGGCCAACGCCGAGCTCGAGTTCCAGCGGAACCGGGAGCGGTACGCCCTGCTCCGCTGGGCCCAGAAGACCTTCCGGGGGTTCCGGGTGGTGCCGCCGGACACCGGCATCGTGCATCAGGTGAACCTCGAATACTTGGCCCGGGTGGTTTTCACGGGTGAAGGCTCGGAACCCCTCGCCTACCCCGACACGGTCGTGGGCACCGACTCGCACACGACGATGATCAACGGCCTGGGCGTGCTCGGCTGGGGCGTGGGCGGAATCGAGGCCGAGGCGGCGATGCTCGGCCAGCCGATCTCGATGCTCATCCCCCAGGTGGTCGGCTTCCGGCTCACCGGCAAGCTCCGCGAGGGCGCCACCGCCACCGATCTGGTGCTGACGGTGACCGAGATGCTCCGGAAGAAGGGCGTGGTGGGCAAGTTCGTCGAGTTCTTCGGCCCCGGCGTCTCGAGCCTGCCGCTCGCGGACCGGGCGACGATCGGCAACATGGCCCCCGAGTACGGCGCCACCTGCGGCATCTTCCCGGTGGACGCCGAGACCCTGCGCTATCTCGAGTTCACGGGGCGGCCCAAGGAGCAGGTGAAGCTGGTCGAGGCGTACATGCGGGAGCAGGGTCTCTTCCACACGCCGGACGCCCCGGAGCCTCGCTTCTCGGACACGCTGGCCCTGGACCTGGGCACCGTGGAGCCAAGCCTCGCGGGCCCCAGGCGGCCGCAGGACCGGGTGGCGCTCCGCGACGTGGCGAAGAGCTTCCAGGCCGCGCTTCCTTCGCTCGAGAAGCCGGCCGCGCCGGCGCCCACCGGACGCTGGGAGGCCGAAGGCGGCGGGACCGCGGTCGCCACGCCGCCCGCGCGGCGGACGCACGTGGACCTCACGCTCAACGGCCAGGCCTGCCAGCTCCGGCACGGGTCCGTGGTGATCGCCGCGATCACGAGCTGCACCAACACCTCCAATCCCTCGGTGATGGTGGCGGCGGGACTCCTGGCCCGGAAGGCGGTGGAGCGCGGGCTCTCCACCAAGATCTGGGTGAAGACCAGTCTCGCCCCGGGCTCCAAAGTGGTGACCGACTATCTGAACCAGGCGGGCCTGACGCCGTTCCTGGACCAGCTGCGGTTCAATCTGGTGGGATACGGCTGCACCACGTGCATCGGCAACTCGGGTCCCCTGCCGGATGAAGTCACCGCGGCGATCACGGAGGGCGACCTGGTCACCTGCGCCGTGCTGTCCGGCAACCGGAACTTCGAAGGCCGGATCCAGCAGGAGGTGCGCGCCAACTACCTGGCTTCACCCCCGCTCGTGGTGGCCTACGCGCTCGCCGGGCGCATCGACATCGACTTCGAAAAGGATTCCCTGGGCGCCGGGAAGGACGGCAGGCCCGTGTTCCTGCGGGACATCTGGCCTTCGGCACAGGAAGTGGACGCGGTGGTCCGGCAGGCGGTGCAGTCCGCGATGTTCCGGAAGGAGTACGACGCGGTCTTCGCCGGAGACGCCCGCTGGCAGGGCCTGCCGGTGCCGGCCGGCGAGCGCTTCGCGTGGGAGGGCGACTCCACCTACATCCGCCGGGCCCCGTACTTCGACGGCATGCCGGCCCAGCCCGGACCCATCCGGGACGTGGTGGGAGCCCGCGTGCTCGCCGTGCTGGGGGACAGCATCACCACCGACCACATCTCCCCCGCGGGATCCATCCGCAAGACCAGTCCCGCCGGCCAGTACCTGATCGGCAAGGGCGTACCGCCCGCCGACTTCAACTCCTACGGCGCCCGCCGTGGTAACCACGAAGTGATGGTGCGCGGCACGTTCGCCAACGTCCGCTTGAAGAACCGGCTGGCCCCGGACACCGAAGGCCCCTTCACCGTGCACCTGCCCGACGGCGCGGCGATGTCCATCTACGACGCGTCACTCAAGTACCAGGCCGAGAAGACACCGCTCGTGGTGCTCGCGGGGAAGGAATACGGATCGGGATCGTCCCGCGATTGGGCGGCGAAGGGTCCCCGGCTCCTCGGCATCCGCGTCGCGATCGCGCAGAGCTACGAGCGGATCCACCGGTCCAACCTGGTCGGGATGGGGATTCTGCCCCTGCAGTACGCGGCCGGGGAGAGCGCCGAGTCGCTGGGGCTGACCGGGCGCGAGACGTTCGACTTCACCGGGCTGGCGGAGGTGCTGGTGGAGGGCTTCCCCAAGGGGAAGACGCTGAAGGTCACCGCCCGGCCGGACTCGGGGCCGGCCAAGACGTTCACCGCGACGGTGCGGATCGACACCCCGCAGGAGCTGCAGTACTACCGCCACGGCGGGATCCTCGAGTACGTCCTCCGACAGCTGGCCGCGAAGTAGGGTCTAGCCGGGCAGGAACAGCTCCAACCGGGCTCCCTTCGCTCCCGGGCGATTCCGGGCGGTCAGGGTGCCGCCGTGCATCTGGGCGATCGCCGCGGCGATCGGGAGACCGAGCCCGGTGCCGCTCCCCCGGGAACGGACCTGGTCGGCGCGGTAGAACGGATCGAAGACGTGCGGCAGGTCGGACTCGGCGATCCCGGGTCCCGAGTCTTCGACGGTGAACGCCACCCCTTTCCCCGCTCCCTCTCCATCCCCCGCCGCGGTGGACACGGTGACCGGCCCGTCGGGCGCGTAGCGCACCGCGTTCTCGATGAGCTCATCCAGCAGCCGGCTCACGAGCTGCTGATCGAGCACCACGGGCGTGCCCGGGTGGCTCAGGTCCGACCGCAGGCGGCCGGCGGCGGCCGGAAGACGCGCGGCGTTCCGGATCACGGCTTCCCGCGCCACCGCGTTCGGATCCACCGCGGCCTGATGCGGCACCTCGACGCCGCCCCGCGCGCGGGTCAGCCAGAGCAGGTCGGTGACCAGTGCCGTGAGAAACTCCGTTTCCTCGAGGGCGCTGCGGAGCGTCGCGCGGTACTCCTCGGGCGAGCGCTCCTTCCGCAGCGCCACTTCCACCTCGCCCTGAATGGCCGCCAGGGGAGAGCGGAGCTCGTGACTCACGTCGGCGGCGAAGCGGCGTTGCGTCTCGAAGGCCCGCTGCAGGCGGTCGAGCATGGCGTTGAGGACCGACACGAGCCCGGCGTACTCCTCCACGTCGGCGTGGGCCGTGATGCGCCGGTCCAGCGTGCCCGCCGCCACCTGGGCCGCGTGCTCGGTGATCTCCCGTACCGGGCGGACCGCGGAGGCGGCCAGACGGCCCGCGCCCCAGAACGTGGCGCCCGCGAGGAGGATCACGACGCCCAGGACGAGCACGAAGTCGCTCCCGCGCATCACGCCGAACTCGATCCACCATCCGACGATGAGCAGTCCCACCGCATACGTTCCGGCGAAGCGGATGGCGAGGGTGCGACTGAGGGAGCGACGGATCATCCGGGCGACACTACCGCGAGAGTATGAGGAATTCTCAGGGACCTGATGAAGAGATCTTCACGGGTCACATGGCGGAGAGCCCGGAAGCCCGGACGCGCGACCACACCCCGCCGGCGAAGGCCAGGATGGCCGCCAGCTCGCAGAGCCGCCCCGCAAACGCCTGGCCCAGCACGACCATCGCGATACCGGAATTCAGGAGGCCCCACGCCAGCCAGCCCCAGGCCGCCCTTCGCGCCGGGCCTCGGACGCCGAATCGCGGCAGAATCCAGAGCGCCACCCCCATGGCCAGCTGGATCATCCACCCCGTCACGACGAGCTCGACGTGCGCGGGGATGGCGCGCGGAAGCTCGGCGGTCCATCCGAGGCCTTTCCCCCCCAGCATCAGCGCGCCCAGGGTGAACCCGAGCGCGAGGCAGACCAGCGCCGACCGGATGAGCCACACGCTGGCGCGGGGCACTAGCGGCCCCGCACCCGAGGCCAGGTCGCGGCGGCGAAGCCGACGCCCGCGGCCCACTGCATCGCGGCGGAGGCCAGGAGCAGAGCGCCGGGGAGCGCGCCGGGATGGAAGGCCTGCCAGGGCTCCCCGACCGCGCGGGCGAGAAGCCCGGCGTTCAGGAGCACGTAGGTGAGAATGGCGGTGAGGTCGTTGCCGCGCGGGTGCTCCGCGGACGCCTTCGGGAACATCCAGTAGGCGATGCCGAAGATGAGCTGGGTGAGCCACCCCACGACGAACAGGTGGATCTGGGCGGGGCCCGCGAGCGCGAGCACGGGCGGGAGCCGCGCGAGCGCGCCTCCCGCCAGGAGCACCCCGAGCAGCAGCGCCAGGACCAGATAGATGAGTGCGGTCTTGACGTACCAGCGGCTGAGCGGCGGCAACTCAGTGCGCCATCGCCGCCGGCGGCCCGCCGCCGACCTGGATCAGGCCGACGGCGCCCTTCGCGGCGTCCGCGAAGGCGTGGGTGACGAACGCGTACGTCCCCGCGCCACTGCCGTCGGCGGAGAAGTGCGTCTCGAACACCGCCCCGGACCCCGCCGCGACGCCCCAGGTCTGAACGCCGGTCAGCGCGTGACCGGGATCGCCGTCGGGATACACCCGGTCGAAGAGCGTGCCCACGATGTGGAAGTCGCTGGTCAGGCTCGGCCCCGCGTTCACCACGAAGATCCTCACTCGGTCGCCGACGTCGACGTGCAGCGGATGCGCCTGGTACTGGAAGGCACGCCCGTTGAAGGTCACGTAGCTCGCCTCCCGGCCCAGCGCGTGGTCGAAGTCCGCCTGTGCCGGGTGGATCGAGTCGCCGCCCTTGGCGTAGAACTCGCTCTGCACCAGCACGAACTCCTTGTCGGCGTGATCCGGCCATCCGCCCCTGGGATCCACGATGATGGGGAGGTACATCCCCTGCATCAGGTGCAGGAGCACGGGCGGAGTGCCGCAATGCACCAGGTACGCGCCCGCATCGCGGGCGATGAACTCGAAGGTGATCGAGTCGTGGGGCATGATGAGCCGGAAGTCCACGCTCATCGGCACGCGCGCGGCGTGGAAGTCGATCGAGTGGGGCATCGGCGCCTGGTTGACGACCGTCACCCGCACCCGGTCTCCCTGGCGGACCCGGATCACCGGTCCCGGAACCGTCCCGCCGAGCGTCCACGCGCTGTAGGGGACGCCGTCGGCGATCTTGACCTGGGCGTCCTCGATCGGGATGCGAAATTCCTTGATGGGCGCGTCACCCGCGGGCGCCAGCTCGGCGCGGTAGACCGGGTCCGTGGAAGCCGGAGTCGCGGCGAAGTCCACCCGCTGGACGCGGGTGGGCCGGACCGAGCAGGCGGCGAGGATGGCGAGGATTGCCAGTCTGACCTTCATGTCTCACTCCGAGCGTGGGTTCGTTTGGTGCGCGGAGCTGAGGATAGGCGGGCGATTATGAAGGGAGGGGGGGCTGATTATGAAGATTGCTACCGAAATATCCACTACAAATCCACCGACTCCAGGCGGCGTCCTGCGAGCCGCAGGGGAATGATGGTCCAGCCGCCCAGGCTCAGGATGAGCAGAATGGCCCCCCATCCGCCGAGGAGGTGCCGGAGTGCGGCGCCGGTGGGCCCGGCCAGGACGTCCGCGCTGAAGACACCGAGCCCCAGCGCCCGGGCGCTGTCCACGGGATTCACGAGGAGCAGCGTCGCGAGGTTCCAGGTCGCTCCGCCGGGCGGCAGGACCGCGAGCAGCGCGATGGCTACGAGGTCGGCGCCGATGGCGAAGACGAACCACACCGCCACGGCGACGCCGATGGCCCTGGTTCTGGTCCGGGCCGCGACCCCCATCCAAAGCCCCACCGACAGACCCGCGGAGAGCAGGAGCACCGCCACCCCGATCAAAGCGAGGTACTGCAGGACGTCCGCCGCGCCCGCGAAGATGGCGATGACGACGGCGGCGGCGCCGAAGCCCGCGACCAGCGCCGCGGCGAGCGCCAGGGTCCAGGCGGCCCAGCGCCCGAATACCACCCGCCCCCGAGGCGCCGGCAGCGCCGCCAGGAACTCGAGCTCGTAGCACTCGGCGCCCTGGGCGGCCCCGAGCAGCAGGGCGAGGAGCGGCACGGTCCACAGCACGAGCTGGAGCAGGCTCACCGAGGTGCGCGCGAACCCCTGAACCGCGATGATCCCTCCCGCCGAGAGCCCGGCGAGCGCCACTCCGACGCTGGCGAGCGCGAACCCGGCGGCGAAGAAGGGCACGACGCGGCCCCGCCGTGCCGCCGCCCATTCGAACCGGACCATCGCGCCGCGCGTCATGCCGTCACTCGATGCAGCTCGGGCCGGCCCTGAACCAGGATCCGGTAGATCCGCTCGATGGGCGCTTCCGGAGACCGGCGGTCCCAGGCCACGCCCGCAACGCGCGCCAGCTCCTCGACCGACCCACAGGCCACGATGCGGCCCTCGACCATCACGGCGATCCGATCGGCGAGCCGGGCGACGTCCGAGAGGTGGTGCGAGGCGAACAGCACGGCGGCCCCGGCCCGGCGCGCGGCACGGATCGCCTCCCGTACCTCCTCGGCCCCCTCGGTGTCGAGCGAGATGCTCGGCTCGTCGAGCAGGAGGGCGCCCGCGGCGCCCAGGGTCGCCAGGGCGAGCATCACCCGCTGTCGCTGGCCCCCGGACATCTCCCCCAGCGTGGCGTCCAGCCGGTCGCCCAAACCCGCGGTGACCAGGGCCGAGACGGCCGCCGGGGCGGACAGTCCCCGCGCCGAGGCCACCAGCGCGGCCAGGTCGCGCACCACCGTGGGGAGCGGTACGCCAAGCTTCTGCGGCAGGTAGCCCAGCTGACGGCGGGCGGTGAGGGGTTCGAGGGCGACGTCGTGCCCGGCGACCCATGCCGATCCGGCCGTGGCGTGAATGGCGCCGGCCAGGATCCGCAGGGTGGTGGACTTCCCCGCGCCGTTCGGACCGACCAGGGCCACGACCTCACCCGGTGCGACCCGGAGGTCGAGCGGTTGCAGGGCGGCGCGCGCTCCGTAGGACTTGCTCACTCCCTGGAGCTCGATGCCGGCGTGCGGGCTCACGCGAGCCGCTCCTTCCGGCGCCGGGACCGGGCCAGGACGCCGCCGGCTCCCGCGAGGAGCATCGCGCCCGCGCACCCTTCCGCCACCGTCCCGCCGAGCCGGCCGGCCGGAGCCGGGGGCAGGTTGGCCATCGCCGCGAGACGCGGCGCGCGCGCGAGCGGGCAGGAGTCCACCGCCCCGCCGCTCGCGAACACGGGGAAGGTGCGCTCCGCCCAATCGAGGGCGTGGGCCGCGGGGCTGTCGAGCAGGGGCCGGAGGTTGTCGTGCGTCAGGGCCAGCTCGGCGAGCGGAGAGGACGCCGGGTGCGGCGTGTCGAGAATCCCGTCGCCGTCGAGGTCATAGCCGTCCCGGGCCGCGCGGCTCCAGTAGTTGCCACGCCCGCCCCGGCAGAAGCTGAACGCTCCCGGCGCACCCCCTCCGGAGGCATCGAAGGTGTTTCCGATCATCGCGTTCCCGGTGACGACGCTGTTTTCACTGTTCGCGAAGAGCTCGAGCCCCAGCCAGTTGGCGGCCACCAGATTGCCGGAGAAGTTCCCGCGGATGACGTTGTCGAAGAAGACGCCGATGCCGTTGCCGACGAAGGTGTTGCCCTCTACCAGCGGGTCGGTGGCGGTCTGGAGCACCAGGCCGTAGGAACGGCTCCCCGAGTTCCAGGCGAAGACGTTGCCGGTGACCGCGACGTGGCGGGAGTTCATGATCACGGCTCCGGCGGCGTTATCCGTGAAGACGTTCCGATCGAACCGGTTCTCGTGACTGAACATGTAGTGGAGACCGAACCGGACGTGCGACACCCGGTTCTCCCGCACCACGACGCTGTCCGAGTACGAGAAGTAGATCCCGTCCCGCATCCAGGAGATGTCGCCGTGCTCCGCGGTGAGCGCCCGGCTGGCGTAGAACGTGATGCCGTCGCCGCGGTCCCCTTCCCGCCCGCCCGGCGTCCCCACGATCGAGACGTAGGAGAGGTGCACGTCGCGGGCCGCCTCGACGTAGACGCCGAACAGGCACCCCCGGACGGTCACGTGATCGAGCCACACCGAGTCCGCCGTCACCCGGACGCCGGCATCGTAGTGGTCGGGGTCCCGTCCCGATCCTTCCACGGTCAAACCCCGGATCACGGACCCCGCGGCCAGGATGGTCAAGACCGAGCCGTGGCCGTCCCCCTCGAGCACGGCTCCCGGCGCCGCCAGCACGACCGTGCGCCTTGACAGCACGAGCGGCCCCGCGTGCACGCCGGGGGCGAGCCGGAGGGTATCCACCGGCCCGCCCGACCAGAGCGCGAGCGCCAGGAGAATCACCGCCACGCCTTTCGCGCGCTCTGGCCCAAGAGCCCGAGCAGCGTCAGCGCGCCGCCCAGGAGCAGGAACGTGCCGAGGCCCGGGTAGCTGTAGATCTCGAAGTTGGCGAGGTGCTGGTGTCCGAACAGCGGCGGCGTGAACGGAGGCACCTTGATCGGCGCTTCGGGGTTCAGGTGGTGCCCGTAGCTGTACATCCGGTACCAGAACACGCCGAACGAGAACGCCGAGAAGTAGCTGAGCAGCACCGTCAGATCCACGAGGTCGCGGACCCGGGCGAACACGCCGGCGCGCAGCGCCAGCAGGAAGAAGATGCCCAGCGCGAACGGAATGAAGCGCATCTCCACGAAGTCCGCCGCGGCGATGTCCTTCATCCCGATGTAGTGGTTGAGGATGTTGATCCCGTCGAGATCCGCTCCCCCCGCTCCTCCGACGAGCTTGTAGGAGTAGATCGACAGCCGGAGACCCTCCGGGAACTGGTTCGCGAACATGGTGATCCGCCACAGCGGAAACAGCGTGGCGAGGAGGAGCAGGCCACCCGCCCCGAGCACGGTGAGCCGTGCCCGGGGGGAGAGGACCCGATCGAGCCATTGGGTCAGCGACATGTTACCGGCCGCCCGGCGCGCCGCCGGCCGCGGTCGAGGCGGTGGCGGGACCGGCGCCCCGCGGCTTGACCAGGAGGTAGCCCTGCATCTCCTGGTGCATCGCGGAGCAGAAGTTGGTGCAGTAGAACGGGTACACGCCGGTCTTGGTGGCCCGGAACGCGACGGTTTTCGTCTCGCCCGGGTCCATCACGATGTTGATGTTGTACATCGCGACCCCGAAGCCGTGGATCATGTCCCGCTCCTGCTCGGCGTTCGTCACGTGGATGATCACCGAATCGCCCTGGTTCACTTCGATGGCGTTGGGCATGAAGTAGGAGCGGATGGCGAAGAGCTTCACCTCCACGACGTTCCCCCGGCGCGTGATCTTCGCGTCGGACGCCGCCCAGATGGCGTTGGGGTCGTGGTTCTCGGACCTCGGGTAGACCTCGATGGGATGCAGGAGGCTGGCCGGCACGATCTGGGCGAAGTGCGGCTCGGGCTCCGTGAAGCTCTCATAGAGCATGGTCAGACCCGATCCCGTGATGTCGATCAGCTCGCTGGACTCGGGCTCCGACGGCCCGATGGTCAGGTGCTGGCCCTTGGACATCTTGTTCATCGACACCAGGTACTTGCCGTAGGGGTGCCGCATGTCTCCGCCGGCGACGACCAGGTGGCCCACCGCGTAGTGCACCGGGATCTTGGCGACGACGAGAGACGAGTCGTGCCCGTCGAACGGGCCGACCTTCCACTTGGCCACCGCCGACTCGACGTAGAGGGACGTGTAGGCGTAGCCCTGGTCGTCGAACTGGGTGTGCAGGGGCCCCAGACCCACCGGCACCTCGGCCACGCGGATGGACTCGTAGCGGAGCACCGGAATGCCGTCTTCGTTCCCGATGGTGTCGTTCTTCGCCGCGGCCTGCTTGAACTTCGCGAAGTCGAACACCGTCACGAACGGCGCCAGCTTGCCGTTGCAGACCACGTAGCGCCCGTCGGGCGAGAAGTCGGCGCCGTGCGGGCTCTTGGCGCAGGGCACGAGATAGATGGATCCCGGAATGTCCCGGGGATCGAGCACGCGGACGCCGCCGATGATCTTGCCCTTGCCGGACGCCGCGGCCTGGGCCGCCTGCCGCCAGTTCACGAACACCAGGTAGTCGCGGTCCCGCTGGCTCGCGGTCACTTCCAGGCGGCCGGTGGCGCGCTCGGAGTTGTAGGAGGTCCAGACCGCCCAGTCGCGCGAGGAGTCGCGCCCGGTGGAGGCGAGGTCCCAGTTGAACGGCGGCGTCAGGATCTGCCAGGCCAGGGAGAGCTCGCCGGTGACGCTGTCGATCTTGATGCCGCTCACGATGCCGTGGTACTTCGTGGCGTAGTCGGTGATGGGCGCGTAGGTGCCGAACGGGACCGGCACCGAGAAGCGGCTCGCGACCATGGCGTACTCGGTGTTCTCGGTCACGAACGCCGAGCCATGATTGCCCGAGGAGTTGGGGATGGGCCCCAGGATCTGTTTGGTCTTGAAGTCGCGCAGGTCGATGCGGGCGATGCGGTTGTTGGCGTTGTCGTTCACGAAGAGCCAGCGGCCGTCGTAGTCGCCGTGGGTCTTGGACATCGCCGGGTGATGCACGTCGCCCCAGGTGAAGCCGCCGAGCATCTTCTTCGAATCCTCGTCGAAGCCGTATCCCGTTCCCGGGTAGGGCGTGAACACCGGGATGGTCATGATGTGCCGCATGGAGGGGATACCGGCCACGAAGACGTTCCCCGAATGGCCGCCCGAGTAGAAGAGGTAGTAGTCGTCGAGCTGACCGGGCGCGACGTAGGTCCGCTGGGCCGCCACGCGGGCGTCGGCGAGCTGGCTGTTCTGGCCGGACCGCGGGGCGCCCGAGGGCGCGCAGGCCGCCAGGACACCGGCCACGCCGAGGAGAGAGAGGAAGCGACGGATCATGGGTGGATCCTCCGGTTGATTAATGAGGCGCGGACGCCGGCTGCTCGTCGTGCAGGCGCTTCAGGATGTGAATCACCGAGTCCCGCTCCCCCGGCTCGAGCTTGATGAGCTGGCCCAGGACCATCTGCATGGTCCCCGTGGGATTGGGCAGGAACTGTTCGAGGGGTTCGTTGAAGCGGTTCACGACGTCGCCGTACGCGTAGGTCAGGTCGGGACCGACGTCGGTGCCGGACTTGACGCCCAGGGCCGAGATGGAGTGGCAGGTGGGACAGCCTTTCCGGATGAACAGGTACGACCGCGGGTCGTTTCCGGTGAAGGTCGGCGGGGCGGAGCTGGCCATCCCCGGGAGCACGGGCATCTGGGGCCGGGCCGGCGCGCTCTTGCAGGCGGCCGCCAGCGCGAGCAGCGCGACGACACGGGAATACCGGTTCACAAAGACTCCTGGGTGGTCGGGGCGGCCTGTTGCCCGCACTCCACGTACGAGCAGGTGGTTCCGCCGGTCGGCATGTAGGCGGTTCGGGTCAGGGGAGAGCCGAGCAGCTCGGCGAGCAGAGCTTCTTCATAGCGGCACGGGACGCGGGTTTCGGCGATCACGCCCGAGATGGGACAGTGGCAGAGCTGGAGGGTCGCGGCGCCGTCGGGCCCGAGCGCGACGCGGGCCATGAAGCCTTCTTCGGAGAGGATCCGGGCGACTTCCCGGAGGCGCGCGACCCCTGCGAGGCCCGCCACCCGGGGGAGCAGGCGTTCCCGTCGGGCCGCCACGCGGGCCGCGAAAAACTCCTCCAAGACTTCCTGGCGCCCGCCGGCATCGAGGTGCTGGATAAGCTCCCGGAGGACCTCACCTTCCTGGCGCGGGAAGAGCCGCTGGCCTTCGGGCCCCAGGGCGAACACGACGTCGGGGCGGCCGCGCTTGCCGCGTTTCGAGCCCTGCCGCGCGACCAGCCCTTCCGACACGAGCGACTGCAGGTGACCGCGGAGCGTAGTGGCGGCGAGCCCCAGCTCGGCGGCGAGGTCCGTGACGGTGGCGGGCCCGCGCTCCTTCAGCGCGAGGAGGATGTGCCGCTGCGTTTCTCCGAGTCCCGGAGTGAAGAGGTCCCGGGTGGCGTCTCCGAAGGTGACCATTTGCGGCGCTTTCTCCCGTTTCTTGCGTCGGAAGAAAGGCTACCGGGCCGCCTTCGAAGAGGACGTGAGCGGGCTATGAAGGTCCGTTAATCGTTCAGGGCGTCACCACCACGACTCTGCGAATGGTTTGGATTATTGAGTCAGCGTGCGATTACGGATTGGTGCGGAGGTCTTCGTGCCATGGTGGTGGTGACTCGGGTCACACGTCCTTCAACGCCTCGCGGGCGAGGGCGAGGTCTGAGGGCGAGAGCAGGAGGGAAATGGGGCTGGGCCAGTTGCCGGCGGTCACATGCAGCGTCAGCCACGTCGCATCGTCGATGTCCGCATCGGGCGTGCAGTCCCAGGACCTCACGGCATCCCAGGGGATGGTCGCCTGCTTGGGGCCGGCGTAGAGCCGGATGGCGTCCGAGTCGAACACCAGGCTTTGAGGCGCCGAGTCGGCGTCGACGTCGTCAATATCCTCCAGGACGAAGAAGGCCGCGATCCCGGCGGCCAGCACGGCCCCGGCGATTGCCATCCACCAGGGGGCGCCGGCGGACTCCTTCACGAAGTATGCCGCGAAGAACCCGACCATGCCGATGGTGCCCAGCTTCTTGCCCCAGATCATCCGGGGGTCGCTGCGGCCGATCTTGGCGACCAGAGCTGGATCTTCGGAGACGGTGATCATGAACACGCTACCGGACGGAGAGAGGCGCCGATCGGAATCGAACCGATGAATGGAGGTTTTGCAGACCTCTGCCTTACCACTTGGCTACGGCGCCGTGGGGGTCAA
>DATJQI010000058.1:0-24875 GCA_035505915.1 Gemmatimonadales bacterium
CAACCTATGCCGGCGTCATCACCTTCCGTTCAACGGCGGCTCCCCGGAGCCAGATCGCCCCGCCGATCACCGCGGCCACCGGCAGGATCAGCACCGCGGTCGCGAGCCCGGTCCGGTCCGAGATCATTCCCACGAGGAGCGGGGACCAGCAGTCGCCCAGGGCGTGAATGGTGAAGACCGATACTGCCACCGCCGTGGTGCGGATGCCCGGCTCCACCACGTTCACGATCTCGGAGTTGATCGGCCCCGTGGACGCGAACATCAGGAGCTGGGCGCCGATCATCGCGGGCCAGAAGACCGCGGGCTGCGGGGCGAGCAGGGCCAGCGCGAAAAGGGGGGCGGCGGCGAGGGTGGCGATCCCGGACAGCCAGAGATACGCGGCGGGCGTGCGGCGCAGCCATCGGTCGCCCAGCCACCCGCCGGCCGCGGTTCCCAGGAGACCCGTGAGGACGACCACGCCGCCGAATCCGGCCGTGGCGGCGGGCTTGGGGAGCCCGCGGATGCGCTCGAGGAACTGCGCCATCCAGGAGGCGACCCCGCCCAGTGCGAACGTATACGCCGCGTAGCCGAGCACGACGCGGCGATAGGGGCGGTTGGCGAAGAGGGTGGCGAGCGTCGTTCCCAGCGTCGTCTGGGGCGCCGGGGGGCGGTCGTCGTGGCGGCCGCGGGGGGCGTCCCAGAGCCGGGACGCGAGCCACGCGAGCACCAGCCCCGGGACTCCCGCGACGAAGAACGCCGCCCGCCACCCCCAACGATGATCGACCAGTCCGCCGACCACGAACCCCAGCGCCGATCCGACCGGAATCGCCACGAAGAAGATCGAGAACGCCCGGCCCCGCGTGGAGCGCGGGAAATAGTCCGCCAAGAGGCTCGGCCCGACCGTGCCGTAGGCCGCTTCGCCGACCCCCACGACCGCGCGGGTCACCGCCAGCTGGAACACGCTGCGGACGAGGCCGCCGGTGGCGGTCGCGATGCTCCAGATGAAGACGCCGAGCGCCAGGAGCCGGGGCCGGTTGCCGCGGTCTCCGGCCCGTCCGAAGAAGGGCGCCGCGAGCGTGTACACGATGAGGAACGCGCTGACGAAGAGGCCGATCTCGGTATCGGTCACGTGGAGCGGGGACTGCCGGAGACTCTCGGCCACGGCGGGGACGACGTACCGATCGAGATAGTTGAAGAGATTGATCAGTGTCAGGACGATCAGCCCGGTGCGGGCGAGTCGCGCGGCGTCGCGCGCGGGCGGGAGGGCGCTCACGGCCGCTGAAAATGGCGGGGGCGTCCGGCCTCCGCTAGCTTCCCCTCCATGACGCGTCGCAGACGCCCGTCCGCCATCCGCGCCCGGCACCCAGAGAGCCTGATGATGACCTACGGCTACAAGCCGGAATGGTCGGAGGGCGCGCTCAAGGTGCCGATCTTTCAGACGTCCACATTCGTCTTCCGGACCGCCGAGGAGGGCAAGGCCTTCTTCGAGGTCGCGTACGGGCTCCGCGCACGGGCGGAGGGGGAAGCGCCCGGCCTGATCTACAGCCGGATCAACAATCCCGACCTCGAGATCCTCGAGGACCGGCTGGCGCTGTGGGACGGTGCGGAGTCGTGCGCCGTCTTCAACACCGGGATGGCCGCCATCGCCACCAC
Organism: Gemmatimonadales bacterium; assembly: GCA_035505915.1. GTDB lineage: Bacteria > Gemmatimonadota > Gemmatimonadetes > Gemmatimonadales > GWC2-71-9 > 40CM-2-70-7. The sequence goes on from DATJQI010000058.1 coordinate 1,633, forward strand.
GCTGATGGCGCTGGTGCGGCCCGGCGATACGGTGCTCTACAGCGCGCCGCTCTACGGGGGCACCCATCATCTTCTGAAGCACGTCCTGCCGGGGTTCGGGGCCATGACGCGGGGGTTTCCCGCCACGGAGCCGATCGCGCAGGCCGGCGCGAAGCTCGGCATCACGGGTCCCGTCGCGGCCATCCTGATCGAGACGCCGGCCAACCCCACGAACGCCCTGGTGGATCTCGAAGCCTGCGCCGACTATGCCCGGTCTCTCGAGCGGGATGGCCGGCGGCCTCTCCTCCTGGTCGACAACACGTTCCTGGGTCCCCTGTGGCAGCAGCCGCTCAAGCACGGCGCGGACATCGTGCTGTACTCCGCCACCAAGTACATCGGCGGGCACTCCGACCTCCTGGCGGGCGCCGCGCTGGGCGCCCGGGCCGCGCTCGATCCGGTCCGGGCCCTCCGCACGTTCTTCGGAACGCTGGCCGATCCGTGGACCGCCTGGCTCCTGATGCGCAGCCTGGAAACCTTGAAGCTGCGGATGACGTCGGCGATGAAGAACGCGCGATATGTGGCCGACTTCCTGCGGTCCCATCCGAAGGTCGCCGCGGTGCACTACCTCGGGCATCTCGAGCCCGGACATCCCCAGCACGCCATCTATCAGCGGCAGTGCCTCGCCCCCGGCTCCATGGTGTCGTTCGACGTCCGGGGCGGGGAAGGGGAGGCTTTCCGGTTCCTCAACGCCCTCAAGCTGGTCAAGCTCGCGGTGAGCCTCGGCGGCACCGAGTCCCTGGCCGAGCACCCGTACTCGATGACTCACGCCGATGTGAGTGCGGCGGAGAAGCAGGCGATCGGGCTCACGGACCGGATGGTCCGCCTGTCGGTGGGGATCGAGCATCCCGACGACCTCATCGCCGACCTGAGCCAGGCCTTCGACGCCGTCTGATGGCCGGATGGGTCGTGTATCTCCTGCGCTGCCGGGATGGCTCGCTGTACACCGGTATCACCAACGACCTCCGGCGCCGCCTGGCCCGGCACCGGGCCGGCGCGGGCAGCGCGTATGTCCGGGCCCGGCTGCCGGTCCGGGTCGTCTATCGCGAAGCGCAACCCGACCGGCCCGCGGCGCTCCGCCGCGAAGCGGCCATCAAGGGCCTGACCCGTACGGAGAAACTGAAAATGATCGGAAGGAGGAGCCGGACGTGAGCCGCCGCACCGATGCTCTGGCACTCGTGCTGGCCGTCGCGGTGGCGGTGGGCTGCGTATTCCTGGGCCGCTGGCAGCTGTCCCGGCTGCGCGAGCGCCGGGCCCTGAACGACGGGATCCGGGCGCGCGGGGAGCTCCCGGTCGTGACCTTGACGGGTTCGGAATCGTTCGACTCGATGCAGTGGCGCCGGGTGCGGGCGGTGGGCGTGTACGACTATCGCGACGAGCGGGTCTGGACCGGACGCACGCTGGAGGGCACCCCCGGCGTGGCGCTGTTGACGCCCCTGCGGGTGACGGGCGGGGGCGTGGTGCTGGTGGACCGGGGCTGGGTGCCCTCACCGGATGCCTCTCACATCGACGGGGCCCAATGGCGGGAAGGGGACTCGGTGGAGGTGGCGGGGCTGGCGGTTCCCCTGCCCGGATCCCCACCGTCGTTCGCCGTCGAGGACACGATTCCGCCGAAAGGGCGGGCCGCCGGCGCGGGACCCTGGCGGTGGCCGCCGCCGGAGCTCTCGGAGGGGCCGCATCTGTCCTACGCCATCCAGTGGTTCTCCTTCGCCGTCATCATCCTGGTCGGATCGACGGTGCTCTACGTGAAACGGGGGCGGGACGGCCGAACTCACGGGGACACTTCCATTTAGGGGTCGTCCTGGTGATATTCCGTCCGGCAGCGGCCCGCCCACACGCGCCCGTAAGCTGAAGCGTGGAGCGGGCTTTCGCGTACCGGGGGAGTGAACGAAATGCCTGCAGCGACACCGATCAAGCGTCCCATCAAGGTTTCTCAGCTGGTCCGCCGTCGTCTCAAGGAACTCAAGCGCACGCCTCGGGAGCTGGCCGAAGCCGTCCAGGTCTCGGAGGACTATGTGGCCGACCTGTTGGCCGGCCGTCGGATGCCGCCCGCGCCGGGCCGCACCGATTTGTACGACCGGATGACGAAGTTTCTGCGCCTGCACCGGAACGATCTGCCCACCTGCGCCAAGGTCGAGCGCGAGTCGATGGGCACCAAGCAGAAGCGTCCCGATCCCAAGGTGCGGGCGCTCTTGCTCGCGCTCTGCGAGCCGGTCAAGGCCAAGAAGCTCGACCGCCGCTTCGTCAAGCGGGACCAGGAGACGTCGCAGCTGGACCGGCTCATCGCGCAGCGGCTGCTCGAGGTGGCCCAGGGATTCGTGCGGCGCCAGCTCGACGACGAGGTGGGGATCCGGGTGGCGGCGAACCGGGAAGGCGTGACCTACCTGGCCATGCGGATGCGGCTCCTCGAGTTCCTCGACTGCACCGTCGAGACTCTGACGGCCGGAGACTACGACGTATTCATCCGGCCCCGGATCGGGTTCTGGGACATCGATCTGGAGACGTCGGCGATGCGCATCGTCCTGCGTTCGCAGGAACCGGCGCCCCGGCAGCGGCGGGCGATGGGGTTCTAGCGGGCGGGGAGCTCCAAACGGACGACGGGCCGCCTCGGAAGAGGCGGCCCGTCGCTTTCTTCGGTGGTACCGCGCTGTTCAGATCTTGACGACGTTCTGCGCGGCCGGGCCCTTCGCGCCCTGGACAACTTCGAACTCGACGCGCTGACCTTCGGCGAGGGAACGGAAGCCGTCAGCCTGGATCGCGGTGTGATGCACGAAGCAGTCCTTGTCGCCGTTCTCGGGCGTGATGAAGCCAAAGCCCTTCGCGTCGTTGAACCACTTCACGGTACCGGTGATACGAGCCATACTGGTGTAACTCCTGATGTTTTCGGACCCGGCGACCTCGTGGCCGCCGTTGAGCGTCGGACCCTGCTCCCAGATACACGAACAGGACCATAGGCGATGCCCAGGTCCTGTGACGGTCTGGTTCTTTCGACCCCGGCACCATGCCGGAGCCCCTTCGCTCGGAACGAAGAATCACAGGACGTGAGGGATCTGTCAAGCCCCTTTGCTTGACGTGGCCGCTCGACGCGGTTAGAGTTCTTGGCGAACCGCGAGCTGGCATCCTTCCGAAGGACAGTCCCGCTCAGGAGCGGGCACCGGCGCTGTACACACGCCCGGACTCATTCCCCAGGTTCAATTGACGTTGAGTGACTCCACGTCCCCGGCACAAGGCCGGAGCGGGAGTGCGTGTGTGTGAAGGAGTGCCCAGCAACATGCCGTTCGCAACACTCGGGCTGATGCCCGAACTGGTGCGCGCCGTGGCCGAAGAAGGCTACGAGCGTCCCACCCCCATCCAGCAGGAAACCATCCCCCTCGCCCTCGAAGGGCGCGACCTCATCGGCTCGGCGCAGACCGGCACCGGCAAGACCGCCGCGTTCATGCTCCCCATCCTCCAGCGGCTCTCGGCCAACGGCACGCACGCGGTCCTCCGCGCGCTGGTGCTGGTGCCCACGCGCGAGCTGGCGGAGCAGGTGGCGACGAGCGCGCGGGCGTACGGGCGCCATCTGTCGCTCAGCGCCGTGGCGGTGTACGGCGGGGTCGGGATGGAGCCTCAGACCAAGGCCCTCACCCGGGGCGTCGACATCGTCGTCGCCACGCCGGGCCGGCTGCTCGATCACATGGAGCGCGGGCACGTCGACTACACGCGCCTCGAGGTCCTGGTGCTGGACGAGGCCGACCGGATGCTCGACATGGGGTTCGCCCCCGACGTCAACCGCATCCTCCGCGCGTTGCCCAAGGACCGGCAGACCATGCTCTTCTCGGCGACGGTGTCCCCCGAGGTCGACGCGCTGGCGCGGAAGGCCCTGAACGGGCACGCGTCGGTCGAAATCGGCCGCCGGGCCCAGACCGCCGAGGGCATCGAGCACGTGATCATCGCGGTGGACAAGGTGCAGAAAAAGGGCGCGCTCGCCGCCATCCTCAAGGCGAAGCCGGCCGGGCAGACCCTGATCTTCACCCGCACCAAGTACGGGGCCGACAAGCTGGTGACGCACCTCCGCAAGGAGGGGATCCCGGCGCACGCCCTGCACGGGGACAAGGCGCAGAGTCACCGGCAGCGCACCCTGGACGAGTTCCGGGACGGGCGCACGGAAATCCTCGTCGCGACGGACATCGCGGCGCGGGGCATCGACGTGGATGGGATCCGGATGGTGGTGAACTTCGACGTGCCGAACGATCCCGAAGCCTACGTGCACCGGGTGGGCCGCACCGCCCGCGCCGGCGCGCAGGGGCTGGCGCTCACCCTCATCTCTCCCGACGAGTGGCTGATGATGGGCGACATCGAGAAGCTCATCGGCCGGCGCTTCCCCCGCGAAGTGATTCCGGGCTTTGAGCCGTCGGTGCCGCCGCTGCAGCCCAAGCCGATGGAGGGAACGGTCGTGAAGCCGGCGCGGTCGGTCGGGATGCGGGCGGGGGGGCGCCGGCGCCGGTAGCCTGCGCCGCGTTTCGCTCAGCGCTTGCTGATCGGCACGTACGCCCGCTCGGGCGCCCCGATGTAGTCCTGCCGCGGCCGCGCGATCTTCTGCTCCTTGTCCAGCAGCATTTCCTGCCACTGGGCGAGCCAGCCGGGGGTCCGGCCGATGGCGAAGAGCACGGGGAACATGTCCACCGGGAACTTCATCGCCTCGTAGATGATCCCCGAATAGAAGTCGACGTTCGGATAGAGCTTGCGGGTGACGAAGTAGTCGTCCTGGAGCGCGATCCGCTCGAGCTCGAGGGCCAGGTCGATGAGCGGGTTCTTCCCGGTCACCTCGAACACCTGGTCGGCGGTCTGCTTGATGTACTTGGCCCGCGGGTCGTAGTTCTTGTAGACCCGGTGGCCGAACCCCATGAGCTTCACCTCGCCCCGCTTCACCCGCTCGATGTACGCCGGCACCTTCGACTTGTCGCCGATCTCCCGCAGCATCCGGAGCACCTGCTCGTTGGCCCCGCCGTGCAGCGGGCCGTAGAGCGCCGCCGCGGCGCCGGCCATGGCCGAGTAGGGGTCGGCGTGCGAGGAGCCGATGGCGCGCATCACGGCGGTGGAGCAGTTCTGCTCGTGATCGGCGTGGAGGATGAAGAGCACGTCCATGGCCCGCTCCAGCACGGGATTGGGGACGTATTTCACCTCGGTCGCCTTGAACATCATGTTCAGCAGGTTGCCGGTGTAGCTCAGGTCGTTGTCGGGGTAGGCGTACGGCATCCCGATGTTGTGCCGGTGCGCGAAGGCGGCGAGAGTCGGCGTCTTGGCGATGAGCCGGAAGATCTGATTCCGCCGGGAGACCTCGTCGTCGATGTGCTTCGCTTCGGGATAGAAGGTCGAGAGCGCGGCCACCGTGGAGACGAACACCCCCATCGGGTGCGCGTCGTGGTGGAAGCCGTCGATGAACTTCTTGATGTTCTCGTGGATGATGGTGTGATGGATGACGTTGTAGACCCAGCTGTCCAGCTCGGACTTCGACGGCAGCTCGCCGTGGAGCAGGAGATAGGCCGTCTCGAGGAAGCTGCTCTTTTCGGCCAGCTGGTCGATGGGGTACCCCCGGTAGCGCAGGATGCCCCGGTCGCCGTCGATGTAGGTGATGGCGCTCCGGCATTCGGCCGTGTTCATGTAGGCCGGGTCGTAGCTCATCAGGCCGAAATCCTCGGCGCCGCTCTTGATCTGGCGGAGATCGGCGGCGCGGATCATTCCATCCTGAATCGGGAGCTCGTAGCTCTTGCCGGTGCGGTTATCGGTGACGGACAGGGAGTTGGTCGGCACAACGCGTTCCTGGGTGAGGGGGTGGCTGGCCGAAAGATAACCGGGGCCTCCCTCTTTTCAGAATGGCGGTTTCTACTATCTTCGGCCCGTGACCGCGACCTCCCGCCCCAGCCTGTATCCGACCAAGTCGGGCGCCGGCGCCCTCCTGGGCGAGCAGCTCGCCGCCCGCGGCTACCGGACCTGCATCCTGCTCGGTGTGACCCCGGAAGGGGTGGAGATCGCGGCCAACGCCGCCAAGGCCATCGGGGGGCAGTTCGACGTCATCGTGGCGTCGTTCATCAAGCTGGGCTCGAACCTGGCGCCGGTGGGGGCGATGGCCGAATCGGCTCCGGCCGAGATGGACCCGGACTTCCAGCCCGGGATGAATCTCCTGGAGCGGCTCCAGGGAGCCATCGAGGAGTCCCGCGCGCGGGTCCGCCAGGACCTCGTGCTCTACCGCACGCAGCGGCCGGTCAAATCGGTCCGGGGGGTTCCCGCGGTCATCGTCGACGGGCAGGTCATCTATCCGTGGAAGGTGCTGGCCGCGGCCAAGGCGGTGGAGGCCCTGGGAGCGCCCAAGGTGGCGATCGCGACGCCCGTCGCCACCGAGATCGCGGCCGGGAGAATCCGGGCGCGCCAATACGAGTTCATTTGTCCGAGTATCGTGGCGGATGAATCGGGGCACCCCTCTCCCTACGGGGATTCAACCGGTGACAGCCCCGAACGGCTCAAGAGCATCATGATTGCACATCAGGCGGCGTGATGGTCGGTTAGTTGTTAGGCGGTTAGGCGGTTAGAAAAAACAAACACCCTGTGGAGGATTCTCTCCATGGGGTGTTTTCACTAACCGCCTAACCGACTAACCGACTAAGAACTCAGACGAGCCCTTTTTCCAGCCACAGATGCTCGCCCTTTAGCACTTCCTGCGCGGTCCGATACGTGGGCACGTCGGCCGAATTCCACATCTCCTGGAACTTCACCCGGACCCGCTCCCGCGCCTGCCGGCAGAAGAGATCCGCCAGCTTCTGGGCCCGGATCCCCGACGCGGGATCCTTCTTGAGGAGCATCCGCACGCGCGCGCACGCGGCCGCCATCGCGAACAGCTCGGCGCCCACGTCGACCAGGCGGAAGAGCACCGACTGCCGCTGCTCCAGCTTCGGCCCGAACCGGATCATCGAGTGGAACACGCCGCGGGCCAGGCGCCGGGAGGCGCGGTCCACGAAGCGGAGGTGCGTGGCCAGCGGGCCGAACTCCCCGTACTTGGGCCAGCCGCCCCAGCCCAGCCACCGCGTCGGATACCACCAGCCGTAGAACAGGATGGACCGCCAGAGCCCCTTGAGGCGCTCGCCGAGGGTCTTGCCGGGCATCACGACGTCGCCCGCGGTCTGCAGATGCTTGTCCACCGCCTCCCGGGCGATGAACAGGTGCATGATTTCGCTCGAGCCCTCGAAGATCAGGTTGATGCGGAAGTCCCGCATCACCCGTTCGACCGGGATCGGCGCCTCGCCGCGGGCCTTCAGAGAATCGGCGGTCTCGTAGCCGCGGCCCCCGCGGATCTGGACCGTGTCGTCGATGATCCGCCAGCCGGCTTCGGAGTTGTAGAGCTTGGCGATCGCGGCCTCGAGGCGGATGTCGTAGCCGCCCCGGTCCGCCATCGCGCCGCACAGCTCGGCCACCGACTCCATCGCGAACGTGTTCGCGGCCATCGTGCCGATCTTCTGCGCGATCGCGTCGTGCTTGCCGATGGGCAGGCCCCATTGCACCCGCTCGTTCGCCCACTGCCGCGAGATCTCGAGGCAGCGCTTGCCGACGGCGACGGCGGAGATGGGGAGGGTCAGGCGCCCGGTGTTCAGCGTGGTCAGCGCGAGCTTCAGGCCCTTGCCCTCGCCCCACAGCACGTTGTCCTTGGGCACCCGGACGTTCGTGAAGCGGATCACGCCGTTGTAGAGCGCCCGCAGGCCCATGAAGTGACAGCGGTGCTCCACGGTCACCCCCGGCGAGTCCGCCTCCACGATGAACGCGGTGATCTGCCGCTTTTCCTTCCCGTTCACCATCCGCGACGGCGTGCGGGCCATCACCACCATCAGCTCGGCGATGGTGCCGTTGGTGCACCACATCTTCTCGCCGTTCAGGATCCACGCCGCTCCGTCCTCGGACGGCACGGCGCTGGTTTCGACGTTGGCGGGGTCGGAGCCGACGTTGGGCTCGGTGAGCGCGAACGCGGAGATGGCGCCCTTGGCGAGACGGGGCAGGAAGGCCTTCTTCTGCTGCTCGGTGCCGAACATCTTGAGCGGCTGAGGGACTCCGATCGACTGGTGGGCCGACAGCAGGGCCGTGACCGAGCCGTCCACGGTGGAGACCAGCTCCATCGCCTTCATATAGGACAGCTGGGAGAGTCCGAGCCCGCCGTACTCCCGCGGGATCTTGATCCCGAAGGCGCCCAGCTGGCGCAGCCCTTCGATCACCGCGGGCGGGATTTCGCCCTCGCGGTCGATCTGGTCGGCATCGACCTTGTCCTTGAGGAGACGCTCCAGGGCGTCGAGGAACGGCTTGGCCCGCTTCTCCTCGTCCGGCGACGACACCGGATAGGGGTGAATCAGGTCCATCTGCAGTGAGCCGAGGAAGAGATCGCGGACGAAGCCCCGGCCGGTCCATTCGGTTTCGCGGGCGGCCTCGGCGACGTCGCGGGCCTCGGCGGCGGAAACGGTGCCCTTGGGCGCGGTCGCGGCGGTCATGTGGATCAATCTATAGCGAGGGGTCGGGCTTCGGGTGGAGGGGAGGGGGGAGGGAGGGGGGAGGGAGGGGTGGCGTCCGGAACCCGAAGCCGGCCACTTCGTTATCAGGGAAGACCGAGGATATCTTCATTTCATGACGCGACGGGCCTTCTGGTGCGGTGCTCTGCTGTCCGTGGTCGCCGCCGGCCGGGGTGCGGGGCAGTTTCCCGTGGCCGGCACCGGCGGCGTGGCGGCACTGGCGGACGATCTTCGGCGCCTCGGCGCCACCAAGCGGGTGCTGGTCATCGGGGCCCACCCCGACGACGAAGACACCCAGCTCCTGGCCTACCTCTCGCGCGGGCTCGGGGTCGACGCGGCCTACCTGTCGCTCTCCCGCGGCGAAGGCGGACAGAACGTGATCGGTGAAGAGCTCGGTCCCGAGCTCGGCATCATCCGGTCGGAGGAGCTGCTCGCGGCCCGCCGGCTCGACGGCGCCCGGCAGTTCTTCACCCGGGCCTACGACTTCGGGTTCTCCAAGAACGCGGACGAAACGTTCCGGTTCTGGCCGCGCGACTCCATCCTGAAGGACGTGCTCGCCGTCATCCGGCGCTTCCGGCCCCAGGTGATCGTCTCGATTTTCACCGGGACGCCGCGGGACGGCCACGGCCAGCATCAGGAATCCGGGCAGCTCGCGCGGCAGGCCTTCGATCTCCTCCAGGACTCGTCCTGGGGTCCCGTCAAGTTCTACCGGTCCTCCAACTTCGACACCGCGGGGACGACCCTCCGCTTCCCGGCGGGCACCATCGATCCCATCGTCGGCGAGTCGTACTTCCAGATCGCGATGGCGGGCCGCTCCCAGCACCGCTCCCAGGACATGGGACAGCTCCAGCGCGCCGGGCCGAGTCAGGTCCGGCTGCAGCTGGTGGAGACGCGGAAGGGGGCCCCCGGGGGCTCCGACACGTTCTTCGGCGGGGTCGACACCACCCTGCACGGTCAGGACGCGTTCGTCGCCCTGGTCGACTCGGCCCGCCGCCGGCTCAGCCCGTATGATCCCGGCGCGGTCGCCCCGCTGCTCGCGCGCGCGCTTCAGGTCCTGGGGCCGGCCGACACCGCGCAGCGGGTGATCGCCGAGGACGCGCTCGCGCGCGCGGCGGGCGTGGTGCTGGACGGCCTGGCGGACGACGACATCGTGATCCGCGGCCAGCGCCTGCAGGTGGAAGCCGATCTCTGGAACGCCGGCTCCGATTCGGTGCGGCTGTCCGGGCTCGAGGTCCTCGCCCCGGGCGGGTGGGCCGTCGAGGCGATGGAGAACGGCGGCGGGGCCGCGGCGCCCGGGACCGTGCTGCAGCGCCATTTCGCGGTCCACGTGCCCGCGGACGCGCCGCGGTCGCAACCCTACTTTCTCGAGCGCCCGCTGGTCGGATCGCTCTACGACTGGTCGGGCGTGCCGGCCGACGTGCGCGGCCTGCCGTTCGCGCCTCCGCCGGTCACCGTCCGCGCGCGCCTCGTGATCGACGGCGCGCCGGTGACGCTGACCCGGGAAGTGGTCTACCGGTTCCGTGACCAGACCCGGGGGGAAGTGCGTCGCCCGCTCTTCGTGACCGAGCCGTTCGACGTCACGTTGACGCCGGGTCTCGTCGTGTGGCCCGCCGCGTCCGGCGGCGCCCGGCAGTTCACGGTGCAGGTGACGAACCGGTCCCGCGGCCCCGCCATCGGGAAGCTGCAAATCACGGTCCCGACCGGGTGGGCCCCGGTGCCGGCCGACTCACTTTCGTTCACCCGCGAAGACGAGACCAAGAGTTACACGTTCTCGGTGGAGCTTCCGGCCGGCACGCCGCCCGGCGCCTTCCGGCTCCAGGCGTCGGTGCAAGGCGCCGACCGCTCGTCCAGTGACGGCGCCCTGAGCATCATCGACTACCCGCACATCGAGCCGCGCGCCACCGTGCACCCGTCGGTGGCCGAGATCCGGGTGGCGCCCATCACGCTTCCGGCGCTCTCCCGCATCGGGTACGTGCGCGGCGCGTCCGACCGCGTACCGGAGGCTCTGGCCGCCGTGGGTTTGCCGATCGAGATCCTCTCGGCCGACTCGCTGGCGAAGGGCGACCTGTCCCGGTATGACGCGATCGTGATCGGAAGCCGGGCCTACGAAACCGATCCGGCGCTCGTGGCGAACAACGGCCGGCTGCTGGACTACGCCAAGGCGGGCGGTCTGGTCGTGGTGCAATACCAGCAGTACCCGTTCATCCGCGGGGGCTTCGCGCCGTTCCCGCTGACGATCGCGACGCCGCACGACCGGGTGACGGACGAGACGGCGGTGGTCACCGTGCTCGACACGGCGGCCCCGGTGCTCCGGGCGCCCAACCCCATCGGCGCCCCGGACTGGCAGGGGTGGATCCAGGAGCGCGGGCTCTACTTCGCGCACGACTGGGATTCCACCTATCACCCGGTGTTCACGATGCACGATCCGGGAGATCCGCCGCTCGCGGGCGGCCTGCTCATCGCGCCGCTGGGCCGGGGGACCTACGTCTACACCGGGCTGGCGTTCTTCCGCGAGCTTCCCGCCGGCGTGGTCGGCGCCTATCGGCTCTTCGCGAATCTCCTCGCACTCAGGCCGAAGCACACCCCGTGAGGCGGCTGGCCGGCGCTCTGGCGCTCTTCCTGGCGGCGTGCTCGTCGGGCGGGAAAACCCCCCTCGTCATCTATTCTCCCCACGGCCGTGACCTCCTGACGCTGCTCCAGAAGCGCTTCGAGCAGCTGCATCCGGACATCGCGGTGCACTGGCTGGACATGGGGTCGCAGGAGGTCTACGACCGCGTCCGCTCGGAACGCGCCAATCCGCAGGCGGACGTCTGGTTCGGCGGGCCCGCGACGATCTTCGCGCGCGGGGCGCAGGACTCGCTGCTCGAGCCGTTCCGGCCGACTTGGGCCGATCACATCGCGCCGCACGGGCAGGGGCCGGGGGATCGCTACTTCGCCGCCTACGAGACACCCGCCGTGATCGTCTACGCGGACCAGGCGCTGACGCCGGAGCAGGCGCCGCACGACTGGGACGATCTTCTGGATCCCCGATGGAAGGGGAAGATCCTCATCAAGGACCCCCTCACGTCCGGGACCATGCGCGCGGTCTGGGGTCTCCTGATCGAGCGTGGGCTGAAGGACGGCGCGGACACCGTCGCGGCCTTCTCCTGGCTCCGGCGCCTGGATCTGCAGACCCGCGAGTACGTCCTCAACAGCACGCTGCTCGATCAGAAGATCGTCCGGCAGGAAGGGCTCGTCACCATCTGGGATCTCCCGGACATCCTGCTCAGCCGGCAGGAGGGTCTCCAGCTCGGATACGTCTTCCCCAAGAGCGGCACGCCGGTGATCGAAGACGCCATCGGCATCGTGAAGGGCGCCCGTCACCAAGCCGCCGCCCGCGCGTGGGAAGAATGGATCGGGTCCGTGGACATCCAGCTCCTGGCCACGCGGGAGGCGTACCGCCTCCCCGCCCGTCAGGATCTTCCCGCCGATTCCCTGCCGGCGTGGGCGCTCGAGGTCCGGCGGACCATGGTGCCGGCGGCGGACCTGGATTGGGACATGCTGGCGACCCACGGAGCCGATTGGATGCGGTACTGGGATCAGAAGGTCCGCACCACCGGCGGCCATCCGTGAGTTTCCTCACCGTCGACGGCCTGCGCGTCCGGTTTTCCGACACCGTCACCGTCGGCCCCGTGTCCCTGGGCATCGAGCGGGGGGAGATCCTCGCGCTCCTCGGCCCGTCGGGGAGCGGCAAGACCACGCTCCTCCGGATGCTCGCGGGATTCGAAACGCCGGACGGCGGGCGGGTCCGGGTGGACGGAGAGGACGTGACGTCGATGCCGCCGGCCTCCCGGCGCTTCGGCATGGTCTTCCAGCACTACGCGCTGTTCCCCCACCTCGACGTCGGTGAGAACGTGGCGTTCGGGCTCGCCGCGGCCGCCGACCGCGACGCGCAGGTCGCGGAGGCCCTGGGCCTCGTGGACCTCGCGGGCTTCGAGCGGCGCAAGGTGCAGGAGCTTTCCGGCGGGCAGCAGCAGCGCGTGGCGCTCGCCCGCGCGCTCGCGCCGCATCCGCGCGTTCTCCTGCTGGACGAGCCGCTGTCCAACCTCGATCCCTCCCTGCGCGAGCGCACCCGCCGGGAGCTGCGCGAGGTGATCGGCCGGGTGGGGATCACGTCGGTGTTCGTGACGCACGAGCAGGAGGAGGCCTTCGATCTCGGCGACCGCGTGGCCGTGCTGAACGCGGGGCGGCTCGAGCAGGTCGGCACTCCCGACGCCGTCTACGACACGCCGGCGAGCCTGTTCGTCGCGACCTTCGTGGGCCGGGCCAACGTGCTGAAGGACGGCGCCTGCCGGCTGTTCGGGGCTCAGGCGGGAGAGACCGTGGTCATCCGCCCGGAGGACTTCCGGATCGTGCCCGGGCCCGGCGTGAGCGGGGTGGTGAAAGAGCGCCGCTTCACCGGGGCGAGCGCGTATCTCTCGGTGGAGCTCGAGGGCGGCGCCCGGGTGGAAGTGTTGACCGATCCCCGGGCGGCCAGGGTCGGGGACCGCGTGACCCTGGCGGCCGGGCGGAAGACGGTGTTCGGGTGATCCGCCGTCGCCCGCTGGGCGTTCTCTTCACGCTCCTGCTCGCGTGGCTGGTGCTCTATCCGGTGTTGATCGTGGCCCTGGAGGCCGCGCACGTCGGTGCCGTGCGGGCGTTCGTGAGCCGGCCCACGGAGTGGCACGCGCTCTGGGCGAGCTGCTGGATTTCGGTCGCCTCGGTGGCGCTGGCCGCCGTGATCGGCATTCCCCTGGCCTTCCTCTTCGAGTGGTTCGAGTTTCCGGGCCGCAAGCTCCTGGGCTCCCTCATCGCGCTGCCCGCCGTGCTCCCGCCGCTGGTGGGCGTGATCGCCTTCCTCTTCCTGTACGGCGAGTCAGGTTTCGCGGCGCGGGCGGTCCAGTACGTCTTCGGATTCCACGACGCGCCCTGGCACCTGCAGGGAGCGGCCGGCATCCTCCTGGTGCACGCCTACTCGATGTACGTCTACTTCTACCTGTTCACCCGGGCCGGCCTCGCCAAGCTCGACGCCGCGATGATCGAAGCCGCCCACGCCCTCGGCGCCGGGCGGTGGCGGACGCTCGTCCGGGTCATCCTGCCGATGTTGCGGCCGTCGCTCGCCGGCGCCGCGCTTCTCACGTTCATGACGGCCCTGGGGTCGTTCAGCGCGCCGTACGTCTTCGGCGGCGGGTTCCGCGTGATGCCGACGCAGATCGTGGCGTCCCGGCTGAACGGGGAAGACGCCCTCGCGATGGTGGAAACGGTGGCGCTGGCGCTGCTGGCTCTGGTGGCGCTCGCCGTGCTGCGCCGCTCCGAGGGCGACGCGCAGCTGTTTTCCCTCGGCAAGGGGGCGGCTCCCCGGCGGCGCGTGATCCGGTCCCGGACCGCGCGCCTGGTGGCGGCCGGGGCGGGGTGGGTGCTCGCGGTGGTGCTCCTGCTCCCCCACCTCACGCTCGTGCTCGTGTCGCTCGTCCCCTACGCGACCTGGACAACCGAGACCTTCCCTCCGGTGCTCAACCTCGACAACTATCGCCGCCTGCTCGCGGAACCCGGGCGTCTCACGCCGCTCGTGAACTCGCTCTGGATGGCGGCGGTGAGCACCGCGGGCGCCGTGGGCCTCGCGCTCGCGGCCGGATGGCTGGTCGTCCGTCGGCGCGTCCGGCTGGGCCGGATCATCGAGGCGTTCGTGGCGCTCCCGTGGGCGCTCCCCGGCACCGTGTTCGCGATCGCGCTGGCGACGGCGTTCAGCGTGTCGAAGCCGCTCGAGGCCCGGTGGGTGCTGGTGGGGACCGCGGTGATCCTGCCGCTCGCCTATCTGGTACGGAACGTTCCGGTCACGGGGCGGGCGGTCCTGGCCGGGTACCGCCAGCTGGACCCGGCGTACGACGAAGCGGCGGCGAGTCTGGGGGCCGGGCGCTGGGCGACCTTCCGCCGGGTCACCCTCCCGCTCCTGGCGCCGGCTCTGGCGGCGGGGGCCAGCCTCGCCTTCGTCGCGGCGCTGGGAGACTTCGTGACGTCGATCGTGCTCTATACTTACGACACCCGGCCTATTTCGATGGAGATCCTTTCGTCGCTGCGGCTCAATGAGCTCGGGGTGGCGGCCGCGTTCGGAGTGGTGCTGATGCTCGTCAGTGCCGTCGTTCTCGCAATCGGAGCTCGTCGATGAGGCGGTTGGCGATCCTGATGCTGGTGGCGTTCGTGGACATGATGGGCCTGATGATCATCTGGCCCCTCCTGCCCCTGTACGCGACCAATCTCCACGCGACCCCCACGGTGGTGGGGTATCTGGCCGCGTCGTTTCCGGTGGCGCAGCTCCTGGCCTCGCCGGTCTGGGGCTACGTTTCGGACCGCCGCGGGCGCCGGCCGGCCCTCCTGGTGGGACTCGGCAGCTCGGCGTTCGCGTACGTCGTGTTCGCCTTCGCCCCGAACGTCTGGCTCCTCTTCGTCTCCCGTTTCGTGCAGGGGCTCGGCGGGGGGACGACGGGTGTGGTGCAGGCCTATGTCGCGGACTCCATGCCGCCGGCCGAGCGTGCCAAGGCCCTGGGGTGGCTGTCCGCGGCCACCAGCGCCGGGGTGGTGATCGGCCCGGCCATCGGGTCGTTCATGCACCGGTTCGGCGACGCGGCTCCGGGTCTGTTCGGCGCGGCGCTCGTGCTCGTCAACGTCGTCGTCGCCTGGAAATGGCTCCCCGAATCCCGCTGGTCGCAGGCCGGGGTGGGGGCCGCGACGGCCGCTCCCGGTGCCCGCCGCACGGAGACCTTGCGCGACGCGTTCCGGAACATCGTGGAGCCCGCGGGGCGCGTGCTGGCGGAGCCGGGGCGTCCGGTCTCCCTCCTCATCTGGATCTACGCGCTCGCGATGCTGGGCTTCAACGCCTTGCCGCCGATCTTCTCACTCTACCTGCACGACCAGTTCGGCATCACGGTCGATCAGATCGGGTATTTCTTCATGATCTTCGGCGTCGTGGGGGTCGTGATGCGGGCCGCGCCGGTGGGATGGTTCAACCACCGGTTCGGGGAAGTGCGGACCATGCGGATCGGCGCGCTCCTCCTGATCGCGGGGTTCGTCCTGGTGCCGCTCGCGCCCACGCTCCCCATGTTCGTGCTGTCGCAGATTCTCCTGCCTCTCGGAACCGCGCTGCTGTTCCCGGCCAATTCGGCACTCGTGAGTCATCGGGCCGACCCGCACGAAATCGGCGTGACCATGGGGGTCCAGCAGACCTACCGGGGCGTCGCGGCGATTCTCGGACCCGCGTACGCCGGGTGGACGTACGGAAACCTGGGACATCACGTGCCGTTCTACGTGTCGGCGGTCATCCTGTTGTCGGTCTACGGCCTCATGCTCATGGTCCACCGCGACGAACCCGCGAAGCAGCCCGCGCCCGCGCGCGCGTCTGCCGCCTAGCTCCCCGATGCCCCGAGGAATTTCATGGCCGGCGTAAAGCTCAGCGCCAACCAGCAGCGGAAGGCCGACGAGATCCAGGAGCTGCTGCGGATCACGTCGAAGACACGCAGCATCGTGGCCGAGCTCGAGTCGAGCCGGGCCGCCAAGGCGTCGGTCATCAACAACCTGTGCGGCATGATCGCGCGCGAGATGTCGCAGATGCGCCAGCGGCTCCTCACGGCGCCTGTGGGCACCGTGGCCGACATCTGCGGATCGCTCTCGATCATGGCCAACCGCTCGGGCGGCATCAACATGAAGATCCGCGGCCTCAACGACGGGCTGAACAGCATCGGGATGCAGCTCGACCTGGCCCTCAAGCAGGCCCTCACGCCCGAGAAGGCGCAGGCGAAGCCTGACGACCCCGCCGCGCACTGACCCGGCGATCCGCACCGCGGGCCTCGTGAAACGCTACGAGGACGTGGTCGCGGTCGCCGGCCTCGATCTCACCGTCGCCCGCGGGGAGTGCTTCGGCCTCCTCGGCCCCAACGGCGCGGGGAAGACCACCACGGTCGAAATCCTCGAAGGGCTCACGCTGCCGGACGCGGGCGAGGTCTCGGTCCTCGGGATGACGTGGGACGACGAGGCCGGCGGTCGGGCGCTCCGCGAGCACCTGGGCATCCAGCTGCAGGAAACCCAGCTCGCCGAGAAGCTCTCCGTGGAGGAGACGCTGTCCCTCTTCCGGAGCTTCTACGAGAGCTCGCACACGGTCGACGAAGTGCTCGAGCTCGTTTCCCTCGGCGAGAAGAAGCGCAGCTGGGTCGGCAAGCTCTCGGGCGGGCAGAAGCAGCGCCTCGCGGTGGCCTGCGCGCTCGTCGGACGCCCCGACCTCCTCTTTCTGGATGAGCCCACGACGGGACTCGATCCCCAGTCGCGGCGCCAGCTCTGGGAGGTCATCGAGCGCTTCAAGGGGCAGGGGCACACGGTCCTGCTCACCACGCACTACATGGACGAGGCCGAACGGCTCTGCGACCGGGTCGCCATCATGGACCACGGCAAGATCATCGCGCTGGGCACCCCCCGCGAGCTCATCGCGTCGCTGGGCGCCGAGCACGTCATCGACTTCACGCTGAGCAACCCTGCGGCGGCGGATTTGCGCGGAGAGCTCGAACGGCTGCCCGGCGCGCGGAGTGTACGCCTGACGGCCGACGGCGTATCGCTGACGGCCACCGAGCTCCACACGGTGCTGCCGGCGCTCATGGCGGCGCTGGAGCGGCGGAAGCTCGGCCTGGCGTCCCTGACCACGCACCACGCCACGCTCGAAGACGTTTTCGTCTCCCTCACCGGCCGGCAGCTCCGCGATGCGTAACCATCCGGTCTTCCAGCTCACCATCTCCCGCGTCCGCGAGTTCTACCGGGAGCCCGAAGCCATCTTCTGGGTGTTCGGATTCCCGATCGTCCTGGCGGCGGCGCTGGGTCTCGCGTTCCGGAACAAGGGCCCCGGCGCGATCTCGGTGGGCGTGCTGGCGGGCTCCGGAGACAGCGCGGTCGTCAGGGCTCTCTCGGCCGATTCGGCGCTGCGCCCGGTGATTCTCGATTCCGCCGAGAGCGGCGTCCGGCTGCGGTCGGGGCGCATCGCCATCCTGGTGGTGCCCGGCCGGTCCGTGGTCTACCGCTTCGACCCGAGCCGCGATGAGAGCCGGCCCGCGCAGCTGGCGGTGGACCGGGCGCTGCAGCGCGCGGCCGGGAGGGCGGATCCGGTCGCCACCCGGAGCGAGCACGTCACCGCGCCGGGGTCCCGGTACATCGATTTCCTGATCCCGGGACTCCTCGGCATGAATCTCCTGGGGTCCGGCATCTGGGGGGTCGGCTTCGCCGTGGTGAACGCGCGCCAGAAGAAGCTCCTCAAGCGCTTCCTGGCGACACCGATGAAGAAGAGTCACTACCTCCTGGGCTTCATTCTGTCCCGCCTGGTCTTCCTGGTGGTGGAGGTGGCGGCGCTGGTGGGCTTCGGCTGGCTCATCTTCGGGGTCGGCGTACGAGGGTCGTTCTTCGCGCTGGCGGGGATCACCCTCCTGGGCTCGCTCGCGTTCTCCGGTCTCGGGCTGTTGATCGCCAGCCGGGCGCGCACCATCGAAGGCGTGTCGGGTCTGATGAACCTCGCGATGCTCCCGATGTGGATCCTGTCGGGGACCTTCTTTTCCTACTCGCGCTTTCCGGACGTGATGCTGCCGTTCGTGAAGGCCCTGCCGCTCACCGCGCTCAACGACGCGCTCCGGGCGGTCATGATCGACGGCACGTCCATCGTCCACCTCGGCGCCCCGATCGCGGTGGTCGGGGCCTGGGGGGTCGTCTGCTTCGGGATCGCCCTGAAGATCTTTCGCTGGAGATAGGGAAGTGGGAAGCGGGAAGAGGGAAGCGTGGCACTCTTCCCTCTTCCCACTTCCCTCTTCCCGCTCCCATCACGCTCCCGAGATCCGCCTGAGCACCGTCAAGAGCCTTCTCCGGAATCCCCCCGCCGCCGCCAGCACCGCCTCTCGGAACGCCGCCGCGGTCTGAAACCGCCGCGCCGGATCACTGGCCACGGCCCGCCGCAGCACCACCTCCAGCTCCCGGGGCACGTCCGAGCGCTCGGCCGCGAGCAGGGGGAGGGCATCCACGGTTTGCTTGGCGAGGATGACCTCCGGAGTGGCGCCGTCGAAGGGCGGGCGTCCCAGGAGCGCGAAGTAGGCCGTGGCGCCGAGGGAGTAGAGATCCGCGCGCGGGTCGACCCGCTCGCCGAGGAGCTGCTCGGGCGCGGCGAACTGGGGGGTGCCGCTGCGGGATGAGGCGCCGCCGTACCGCTCGCCGCGGAGCGCCAGGGCCAGGCCGAAGTCCGTGATGCGGAGCCGGCCGTCGGGCTCGAGCAGCATGTTCTCGGGCTTCAGGTCCCGGTGCACCAGACCGAGCGCGTGCGCGTGCTCGAGCGCGGAGAGGGCTTCGGTGAGCACCCGCACCGTTCGCTCCACCGAGAGCGGGCCCTTGGCCTGGACCAGCTGCGCGAGACTCTGCCCCGGCACGTATTCCATCGTATACCACTGCAGGCCCGCCCGGCCCTGAATGTCGTAGATGCTCACGATGTTGGGGTGCCGGAGGCGGGCCGCCAGCTGGGCCTCGCGCCGGAACCGCTCCACCACCACGGGGTCCGCCGTCAGGGACGGATGCAGGACCTTGATCGCCACTTCCCGCTCGAGCCCCAGATCGCGGGCCCGGTACACGCGGCCGAATCCGCCCGATCCCAGCTCGCCCAGGAGCTCGTAGTCGTCGCCGAGGGCGCGGCGCAGGCGGCGCTCGAATCCCGAATCCATCAGATGGGGCGCCGCGGCCGGCTCGTGGAAGGAGCCCGCGTCCGCGACGAAATCTTCGAGCATCTCGGTGGCCGTGAAATAGCGCGCGCCCGGCTCCGGGCGGAGGGCCCGGAGGACCACCCGCTCGACCGCCGCGGGGATGGCGGGCCGGAGCGTGCGGGGCGGGACGATGGCGGTGGGGTCCGCCGCCGGCTCCTGGCCGGTCAGCGCGAGATAGACGAGTCCCGCCACGCCGTACAGGTCGCTCGCGGGGTCCCCCGCGCCGCCCGTGCGAATCTCGGGCGCGGTGAAGGGCGCTCCGCCGCCCTGCTCGTCCACCGGGACGTTGGGCAGGCACCAGTTGGCGTACCGGAGATCGGTGATGATGCCGCGCCCGGAGATTTCGAGCATCACGGTGGTCGGCAGGAGGCGCCGCATGATCACGCCGTGGGCGTGCGCGTATTCGAGGGCGCCGAGCAGGTCCCGGACCAGGGACATCACCGTCGGAATGGGGCGCGGTCCGCGCCGGATCGCTTCCGCCAGGCTCTCTCCCTCGATCCAGTTGGCGGTCCGGTAGGCGACGTCGCCCACGACGGCGGCGGCGTAGGCGTGCCGGATGGCCGGGTGATCGAGCGCCGCGAGCGTTTCCGTCTCCCGCATGAACCACGTGCGGCTGGGCGTGTTCGGCATCATGTGCACCCGGAGCGCCACGAAGCGCTTCAGCACGCGGTCCCAGGCCTGATAGAGCGCGCGGTCGCGGGAGATCGCGACCACGTGGTCGAGCCGGAAGGTGGGGTCGAGAAGCGGCGTCAGCTCCCGCGTCAGATCCGCCGGGGTCGGTGCCGGCCCGGTGACCCCGGGGTTGGAGGTTCGGGGGGTGGTCAGCGCGGCCTCGCGGGGGGCACGGTGATCGGCTCTCCGCGCCACGCATACCCTCGTCGCGCGTTGTGGAGATAGACCACGGTCCGTCCTCCGCTCGAATCGACGTCGGCGGCGAGGAACCGGTAGAACCCGCCGAGGGCCCGCCCGTCGGCCGTTTCCAGGGCCTCGCGCACCGCGGGGAGGCGGATGTGCCGGGGGACGCTCCACCCGGGGCCGGCCACCGTGTCCGAGTCCGCCATCACGCGGTCCCAGGTGAATGGGTATCCCGGACGCGTCACCAGCGCGTACGTGGCGTCGGGGCCGAACCGGGCCCGGGCGACGGCGCCGAGCCGGTGCCGGAGCACCATCGCGGTGCCCGCCTGTGCCAGAGTATAGCCGGAGAGAATGAGCAGCGCCGTCGCCGCGGCCGCGCGGCGGGCTCCCGGTCCGAACCAGTGGCGGTGCCAGCCCACGACCCCGGCCGCGGCGACGGCCGCGCACGACCAGCGCAGCCAGGTGGCGACCCCGCTGTACCGGAAGACGAGCAGCAGGATGAGGGCGGTCAGGATCGTGGCTCCCAGCGCGACCGGCCAGCGGCGGGTCTGTCCCCAGGCGAGGAGGACCAGCGGCACCAGCCAGAAGAGGGGATCGACGATGCCCACCCAGTCGCCGTAGTACCGCTGGTCGCTCCAGGGCAGGAAGGGACGCAGGCCGTACGACCCGAGCCAATCCATGCACAGGTGGCTCGCGAGGGCGGCGGTGTACAGGAGGATCAGGGTTCCCCAGGGCACCGGGGCGTTGGTGCGCCGGCTCCGGGACCGGAGGGCGAGCCCGGTGATGACGGTGAAGACGGCTGCCTGGACCGCGGCTCCGACAAGGGAGTGGGTGATCCCGCGATGGGCGGCCGCCATGATCGGGGTGTCCCGGCGCAGGCGGATGCCCGTGAAGAGCTCGGTCCAGTCTGGGGCGTTGGCCGCGACGGCGCCAAGGATGGCCGGGGCGGGGACGCGGGACTCGCCGGTGACTCGGCCGATCGCCGCGCCGACGAGGGTGTGGGCGAGGTTATCCATTGCTGGAAGGGAAGATAGAACCCTTTCGGCCGTTCGATTGGGGGTTCTGGGGACACTGGTGGGACCGGGGAGTCTGGCGGGGGAAGGCCTCGCGGAGTAGCTTATCGCCCCTTAACCCGGGCCATCCCTGAGGAGCTTCGCATGGAACTCATGCCGCCCCTGAATCGTCGGAAGATCATGGATCGCCGGACCCTTCAGGACCGGCGGGCCGGGGTGGACCGGCGGTTCCTCGCGGATCGGCGCCTGGTGGTGGTCGCGGTCCAGGTCGAGCGCCGCCGGGGCCTGGAGCGGCGGCGGTCGCTGGAACGGCGGCTCGACCTCCGGCGGACCCCTTCGGATCGGCGGTTGATGGTCGAGCGAAGGCGGCTGGGGCGCCGGGCCTAGGGCGCTGCACCGCATTTAGCCCCTCGTCCTGCAAGGTGCGAGGGGCTTTTTCTTTGCCTCACCTCTCCGAAATGACCATTTCGAACACACAAAATCACCAAAATGTTGTGTTTTCACAGATTCGACACTATAATCGCCACCCTTCGATAGCCATAACTGTCTAAAAACTAGACAGTGAGCAAGGGTTAGGCGGTTGGCACAGTCGTTGCCTTTGAGGGGCGCAGCAGAAGGAAGCATCGGGCAGTTGGCGGACAACTTCACTCCTAGGCGAGGTGAATCGGACATGAGCAAGCGCGGCACGCTGGCCCTGGTGGCGCTCCTCGGCTTGGCCGTTACGGCCCAGGCGAGCGCCCAAACGTGCACCACGGCGGGATGCGCCGTGACCACGACCGCGTCGGTGACCATCCCGACGCTGCAGAAACTCACCCTGAGCGCGACCACGACGGCCCTCGGCGTTCCGACGATCGACAACGTCGACTCCGCCGCGAATCCGGTCGCGACCGCCGGCCCCAGCGTCACGGGCAAGGCGAACGTCCCCTTCAGCGTCACGATCGCGTCCGGCGCGGCGAATTTCACCGCTCCCGCGGGCGTGACCAAGCCGGCCAGTGATCTGTCGTGGTCCCTGACCTCCGGCGGTACGTACACCGGCCTGTCCACCACCGCGGCGCAGGTGATTCACCAGACCGTGACCGGCGGTACCTCGACCGTGAACATCTTCTACCATGCGGCGTGGCACAGCACTGACGCGCCGGGCGCTTACTCGCTCGCCGTCGTGTACACGCTGACCGAGCCGTGACGTTGTCTTCGATGCTGCGGGTGCGCGCCGAGGTTCCGGGCGCGCACTCGCCGGCGCGGCGAGTGCGCTGGAGCGTACTCGCCGCGTTGTCTCTCTGGGGCATGAGTGGCCGGAGCGCCGCCGCGCAGGTGTCGGTGGACCAGGCCGAAATCGTGCTCCATCCCCAGGCCAGCTCCCCCGCCGTCTCCGGGTTCAACGTCTCGAACGAAACGGATCAGGTGGTCGAGGCCACGGTCTATCTCAACGACTGGGACCGGGACGAGAACGGGGCCAACCGCTGGGTGCCCCTGGGGTCGCTGCCGCAGTCCTGCGCGAAGTACCTGCGCGTGTTTCCCCTGAGTCTCCGCCTGCCGGCGCACAGCTCCCAGGGCGTGCGGCTCGGCCTCGAAGGCGCCGATTCCGTCCCCGCCACCTGCTGGAGCATCGTCTTCGTGGAGGCGGGCGGCCCCACCGCGGGCGCCGGCCGGCGGATCTCCTACGTCCTCCGCCTGGGCGTCAAGGTGTACATCGAGCCCCCCGGCCTCGCCAGCGACGGCGCCGTCGAGGACATGGCGATCGACACCGTGCGGACCCCGCCGGACACCGCCGCGGCCCGCCGCGGGGTCAAGATCGCGCCGGTGCCGGACAGCGTCGTGGTCTCGCTCCTCTTCCGCAACACGGGCGGACTGCCCAGCTGGGTGCGGGGCGACGTGGAGTACCGGAAACTCGACAACTCGGTCGCCGCCAAGGACTCGGTGCCGCTCTTCCCGGTGTTGCCGGGCGCGGCGCGCCGCGTGCACCTGCCCGTTCCCCGGCTGCCCAGCGGGCGCTATGTCGTCCTGGCACTGCTCGACTTCGGCGGCAGCGA
>DATJQI010000059.1:0-17469 GCA_035505915.1 Gemmatimonadales bacterium
TTGAAGACCGCGAGCCGCTTGGCGTCGCGGTACTGGCGCGGGGTCAGGCCGAGCAGGGACTGAAAAGCCTTGGCGAGACGCGGCGCCGGGACGGCGAGGCGGCGCGCGAGGGCGGGCAGGGTCTCCACCGCGTCCGGATGCTCCTCGATGGCGCGGCACGCGCGGCGCACCAGCTCGACCCGTGGGTCGGGTCCGTGGGCCTCCCGGGGCTTGCAGCGCCGGCACGCCCGGAATCCGGCCCGTTCGGCGGTCTCGGGGATGTCATAGAACTCCACCTGGTCGGCGCGGGGGCGGCGCGAGGGGCACGACGGGCGGCAGTAGATGCCGGTGGACTTCACCGCGTAGACGAACGCCCCGTCGTAGCGCCGGTCCCGGGCCAGGACGATGCGCCAGGGGTCGCCGGGGGTCATTCGGAGCGAGAGCGCGGGGGCGGCCATGGCGTGAACTTAGCCGCCCCCCCGGGACGCCACTATCCGGTTTTTTTCGCTGAACCGCCTACATGCTGATGATGATCCCGCCGCCCGAATTGCCGAACCGCGGATTGACCACGTTGTTGAAGATGGACCCGAAGCTGAAGTTGAAGCCGAAGAAGGCGAAGTAGGAGAAGCTCGAGGCCAGCTGGTGCTGCTGCAGAAGGATCTCCTGCGCGGTGGCGCCGGCGAGCGGGATGGCCAGCTGGTCGTGCTGCAGCGAGAGGTTCCCCTGGATCTGGAAGGACAGGCCCCGGTACAGATTGAGCGACGTGCCGCCGAAGAACGTCAGGTGGTTCTTGCGGAAATCGTACAGGTAGTTCGCGCCCTGGACCGACGCATTGACGCTCCCCCACGTCTCCTTCACCGAAGCCGACAGCGTCAGGGCCTCGTCGAAGAGCGTCTGGCGACTCTTGCCGTAGAGGGTTTCCTGGTAGTAGTCGAATTGGTTCACCCCGATCTCGTAGTGCAGGGTGAGCAGCTGGCGCGTGGATTGGCTGTACGGAAAGAAGTCGTACTCGGCGGCCGGCGCGGCCCGCGACCAGACGTGCCAGTTGCTGAAGGTCGAGTTGGTGAGTGAGCCGACCACGCCGAGGCCCCAGTGACGGCCGAGGCTCTTCACCACCAAGGCGTTGGCGCCGTACCCGCGGCTGAAGGACGACAGCGTCTGCGTCCCGGTCTGATCACCCGTGATGCTGTCATAGACGGGGAGCTTGTAGTCCGTCTCCGAGTAGTTGTAGTTGACGCTGAGGTTGATTTTCCATCGATCGGTCGTGCGGTTGGCCGAGAACGTGCCGAAGACGAAGCCGTTGTGCAGGCTCTGCTGTCCGCTGAGGTTCCCGTTGACCGACGTGCTGAACACCCAGTAGTTCCACGGGTCGTGCACCACCGCGGCGGCCCCGTGCGGCGCGTCGTAGCTGACGTGCAGGCGGTCCCCCAGCGGGGTCGTCGCCGCGTATCCCACCAGCCCGAGTTCGAGCACCCCCTTCACGGCCCGCCGCGCGTCGTCCGCGGCCAGCGCGGGGGGCGCGTTGTAGTGCAGGGTGTCGGCGTGACCCGCGAAGTGGTGCTGGCCGATGAGCGTGATCGTGTAGGCGGTGCCGCCGCCGCCCGTCGGCTGCGTCGTGATGAGGATGTGGACATCCGCGTCCTGCGGGTTCTGCGTGTAGTTGACGAACGTGATCTCGGTGCGGAAGAAGTCGAGGTCGCACCCCGGGGAGTAGTCGGGGCAATCGACGTAGACCCGGATGGCGGAGTCCCGCACGCTCATCGTCGTGTCGCGCCCGGGAGCAGTTTGTGCAGCGAGCGCGAGCGGCAGGAAGAGGGCCAGCGTGAACGCGACACGATGCATGGGCGATGGGGCTCCGTTGAGGTCCAGCGATTCAGATGCCGGCCGGAACGCGGGGGTTGCGTCGTGCCTCAGCCGATCTGGCGCCGTCCAGCATACCACACGGTGGCCCCGAGTGCGAGGAGCACGGCCAGAAGGCTCGCGGGGATGCCGGGAAGGAATGCGGCCGTTCCCACCGCGAGCGGCGGACCCGTGACCGTCGCCCAGTGCCGGGTCCAGTCCGCCAGCGTCGTGTCGGAGGCGAGGTGGAACGCGCTGTCCACCGGCAGGTCCGACCCCCAGAAGGTCGTGAACCGTTCGGTCCCGAGCGCGTGCGCGACGTCGGACACATAGCTCGCGCTGCTCAGAAAGGGCCGGCCTTCCCACCAGTAGGCGAGTTTCCACGTGGTGGGGGCGCTGTCGGCCACCGCGCCGCTGTCATAGACGGCGCGGAAGCAGCGATCCGGGAGCCGGGCATAGCAGGCCACGCCGTCGAACCCGAATTGCGCGTAGAAGTACCGCCACCCTCCCGGCTGCCGGAGGAAGCCGAGAACGTCCGGATCCGCCGTCGCCCCCCGCTCCCACCAGTGCGGCTGCGCGGCCAGCCAGAGTCCCTGTCCCCGGAGCCACCGCGCGATGCCGGGCCCGGGGGCCCCGAAGGCGCCGTAGAACGCGCACGGCCCGAGCCCCTGCTCGAGCAGAGTCTTGGCACGCACCCCGCCGGCCGGCTGAATGTTCCGAGCCGGCACCACCGCGACGCAGAGCGTGCGGTGTGCGCTGTCGGGGAACAGGTATTCGGAGTTCCAACTTCGCGTGAGCGACGGATGATCGGCGGGAAGCCGCAGCGTGCTCGAGTCCCCCACGAGAACGATACCCACGGCGATCTTGAACCCCTCCGGATCGGCGCGATGCCAGAGGTCCGCGAGCAATCCCTGCAGCTCGGCCCGCCCTTCCGGTGTCGACGCGCCGTCCACCAGGAGGATCGGGGCGGTGCCGCCGGCCCGCCGGGCGCTGTCGGCCCGGGGCTCGAGCATCTCGCGGTACCGCTCGAGCCTGGCCCGGTCCCAGGCCGCACGCCATTGGTCCGCGAGCGCAGCGGTGCGGGTGGCCCAGAACGGAGCGTGCGAGTCGGTCGCGGGCCCGTCCGAGAGTCCGAAGACCGGGTCGGGCGGCACGCCGGTGGGCCGGCCGGCGATCAGCGCGATGAGCGCCGCGCCGGCCACCGCGATCGACCAGAGCTTCAGGTCACGCGCCATCGGCTGCTCCGCGAGGCGCAGAGTCCCAGGACACCCACCCAGGCCACCGCCAGGAGACCGTCGCCGAGGGGCGGAGCCGGAGGGGCGGGGCGAGCGGCGATGAGCGCGGCGCGCCAGCGGGCGATGAGCGAGTCGACGGGCATTCCGGCCGCCGCCGCCAGGCGCGCCGGCATCGCGGCCCGCGGATCCGCGGTCAGCCGGTCGTAGGCGGCGGGGCCTCCGGCCTCGAGCGCCACGGTCACGAGCTCCTGCAGCGGCCGCTCGGCGAGCGGCCGCGGGATCTCCGCCGGCGCGAGGGAGCGCAGGAAGGCCACGCACGCCGAGTCCGCTTCGGAGCTTACGCAGGCGCCATACAGCTGGCGGTCGGCGGGCGTCAGCATGTTGGGCGCGCGGACCCGGGCCACCAGGGCGCGCCGTTCCCCCGCGTCGTAGGCCGTGAGGTAGAGCGCGCTGTCGTCATCGAGGTGGAGCGCGCTCCGACAGGCAGCCAGGTCGCCGAGGAGACAGTGGCGCGCCGCGAGGGACGGCGCCCGCACCAGCTCCACGTACGCGGTTCGGCGGGACGCCACCGTGTCCATCACCGCCTGCACGCCCCCTCCCAGCCAGGCCTTGAGGCCGCTGTCCGGCGGGGGCTCTCCCACCATTCCAACCAGCATCCGCGCCAGGCCGTCTTCGGACGTGGTGCCGAGCACCATCCGGGCTCCCGGAAGGGCGGGGCTCTGGCGGTCCGGATACCACACGCGCAGGTGGAGCGGACGGGCCGCGAGCGCCGGCGCGCTGCTCGCGTAGGTCCGACGCAGAACGCTCCAGGCGGTCCGCGCGGCGGCATCGAAGGGCAACGCCTTCGGGAGGTTGGTCAGGATCATCAGGTCGCCGACCTGAATCGGGTCGAGCCCCCGGCTGGCGGCCGTCGAGCGGACGGCGGTGGCGGCGCCCTGGGCGCGGGCCGCCCGGAGATCGAGCTGGACCCGGGCGAAGGTCCGGGCGTCGCTCCAGAGCGCCAGCAGGGAATCGGCCTTCCGCTGGTACGTCGGGGCCGTCGACTGGGCGGAGAGCCCGGCGGACAGGCCGAGCCACGCCCAGAGCCAGACGCCGCGGTCAGACATCGACGAGCATCCAGCGGCCGGAGAAGATGGCGAACGGGCCGGGCACCGTGAGGATGGCGTTCAGGACCGGCATCAGGATGTTGGTCTCGAGGCCGGTAGCCGCCAGCAGCACCTGGATCACCACGAGCGCGGCGAGCCCACCCAGAATGATGCTGGCGGTGCGGGCCGTCCCCGAGGAGACGGCGAAGAACATCGTGAAGGCCACGAGGGTGGCGAGCGCGAAGCGGACGGCGAGGGCGAACGGATAGGCGTGCAGGCCCGCCGGGAGGGAGATGGATGCGGCGGCGATGACGCTCCCCAGCGTGACTCCCGCGATCGGGCCGGCGACGAGCACCGAGCCGGCGGCGAAGCGAAGGAGCACGTACTTCCAGCGGGGCAGGGGCAGCGTCAGGGCGTATACGTGACGCCCCCGGTGGTCGGCGGTCCACACGCCGATGGCGATCAGGACGCCCACCGCGCCGGCCAGCGCCGGGTACACCACGCCCCAGGTTTGCACGCCGTCGAGGAAGGCCGCGGCCTGTCCGTGTTCCATGTTGCGGGTGGCGTACCGGACCGAGAAGATGGGGACGGCGAACCCCGCCACCGTGGCGAGCCCTACCATGATCCGGGTCCACTTCCATTGCTGATAGAGGATGGCCCTAAACATCGGCGGCCTCCCGGGTCCGGGGCACGCGGAACGACCGCAGCAGCTCGACGAACCCCTCTTCGAGATCCAGGTCGATCACTTGCTGGAGCTCGCCACCCGCGGCCGTCACCGCCGCCGCCATCTCCGGCGCCCAATCCCGCACGAGCCACATCTCGGTGCCGTTTCCATTCGTGGGCGAGCGCGTCAGCACCCGGAACGGGAGACCCTCGGTGTGGGTGGGACCATGACTCACCTTCAGCCGTTTCATGCCCGTCTTGAACCGCTCCATCTCCACGTCCGCCACCAGCCGGCCGTTGTCCATCACGCCGACCCAGTCGCAGATCCGCTCCAGCTCGTGGATCAGGTGGCTGGAGATGAACACCGTGGCCCGGCGCTGCGACACATACTCGAGCAGCGCGCTCAGCATGTCGCGGCGCACGACGGGATCCAGGCCGTCGGTCGGCTCGTCCAGCACCAGCAGCTCGGGGCGCTGGGCGAGCGCCAGAAGCATCATCAGCTTTCCCTTCTGCCCCTTGGAGAGCCTGCCGAACAGCCGTTGGCGATCGAGCTCGAAGTCGTCCAGCAACCGGGCGGCCCACGCCGCATCCCAGGTGGCGTAGAACTGCGAATGAAACCAGATCGCCTCGGCCACGGTGAGCGTGGGGTCCAGGTGCGGTGCTTCAGGGACATAGCCCGTGCGCGCCAGCGCGGCCGGCGCACGGGCGGGAACCGCGTTTCCCAGGACGGTGATCGATCCGGACGCGGGGCGGAGCAGGCCCAGGATCAGGCGGATGGTCGTCGTCTTGCCGGATCCGTTCGGTCCGAGGAATCCATAGATCGATCCCGTCGGAACGCGCAGGGACAGATCGTCGAGCGTGAAGGCTGTCTTGACGCGATACGTCAGGTGACCGATCTCGACGGCGTACTCGTTCATCGTACCTTCTCTCCGAGCTCGCGCTCGACCGCGGTGATCACGTCCCGCGACGACAACCCCAGCCGGGCCGCGTCGGCAAGCAGGCGACGCACCAGCTCCGTCGCCTGGCGGTCCCGCTCCGCGCTCCGCTGGACCGGCGACACCTCCCGCACGAACGTCCCCGCGCCCTGTCGCATCTCGATGAATCCCTCGGCTTCCAGCTCGCGGTACGCCTGTACCACGGTGGCCGGGTTCACGCGCAGACTCGCCGCCAGCTGCCGCACCGACGGCAACGCCTCGGCGGGGGACAGTTCCCGCGTCACGATCGCCGCGCGCAGGCGCTCCGCGATCTGGGCGTACAGCGGCGTCGGACTGCGGGAATCGAGGCGTTCGAACATGAACCGGTGTATTAGAGTTGCGATACACTGGTGCGCGAACCGATCGGCGTCAAGAAGCCCGGAAAGGGTAGGTTTCACGCGTGCCGCAGCGCATCTTGGTCCTCAACGCCGGCTCGTCGAGCCTCCGCGTCGCTCTCTTCGAGCGCACGTCCCGGGAGGCCGTGCTGACGGCGATGGTCGAGCGCATCGGGGCGGGCGAGGCCCTCCTGCGCATCGACCGCCCGGGCGCCGCCACCCGGACCGAGCCCCTCGCCGCGAAGGATCACGCCGAAGCGCTCACCACCCTCCTCGGCCGCCTGGAACGGGAGGGCGTGCGCCGCGAGGAAGTCGTGGCGGTGGGACACCGCGTGGTGCACGGCGGGGATCAGCTCACCGCGCCCGTCGTGATCACGCCCGCGGTGATCGCCGAGATCGGCCGCGCATCGGACCTGGCGCCCCTCCACAATCCCTACAACCTGCTCGGCATCGAAGCGGCCCGCGCCGCCTTCCCATCGGTGCCGCACGTCGCCGTGTTCGATACCGCGTTTCACGCCACACTGCCGCCGGTGGCCCATCTCTACGCCATCCCCTACCAGCTGTACCGCCACCACCGGATCCGCCGCTACGGCTTCCACGGGACCAGCCACGGCTATGTCCGGCATCACTTACCCGAAGTGCTGAAGCGCCGGCTTCCCCGGCGCGTCGTCTCGCTCCACCTCGGGAACGGCGCGAGCGCCTGCGCCATCCAGGACGGGGTGTCGGTCGATACGACGATGGGGCTCACCCCGCTCGAAGGCCTCGTGATGGGGACGCGGTCGGGAGACGTCGATCCCGCCGTCATCGGCCACCTCGTGGGCCGCGAGGAGATGAGCGTCGGCGACGCGCTCGCCCTGCTCAACCAGCAGAGCGGGCTCCGGGGCGTGAGCGGCCTGTCGGGGGACGTGCGCGATCTGCTGAAGGCGGAATCCGAAGGAGACGAGCGCGCGAAGCTGGCACTCGATCTCTACTGCTACCGGATCGGAAAGACGATCGGGGCGCTGGCCGCCGTGATGGGAGGGCTCGACGCCGTCGCCTTCACGGCGGGCGTAGGGGAGAACGCCGCGCCCATCCGGGCCCGGGCTCTGGCCGGGCTCCGGTTCCTGGGCATCCGCGTGAACGCCGCGAAGAATCGCGGCTTGACGGGGGGCAGGGAGGGGACGTTCCACGCCGGGCGGGTCGCGCTCGCGGTCGTGCACACGGATGAGGCCCGCGTGATCGCCGTCGCCACCGCCCGTACGGCGGGTACCCGATGAACATTCTGGTCTCCGGAGGCACCGGATTCATCGGGACCGCGCTCATCGCGGGCCTGCGGGCCGATGGCCATCGTGTGCGGGTCCTCACCCGCCGCCGTGAGGCGACCGGGCCGGACACACCGTTCTGGAACCCCGAGGCCGGGGAAATCGACCGCGCGGCTTTCGAGGGCACCGACGCCGTCGTCAACCTGTCCGGATCGACCATCGCCACGCGCTGGACCGCGGAGAAGAAGAAGGAGATAAAGGAGAGCCGGCTGCGTTGCACGACCCTCCTGGCCAAGACGATCGCCGGGCTGCACGAGCGCCCATCGGTGTTCGTGTCCGCGTCCGCGGTCGGCGTGTACGGAGACCGGGGTGACGAGACGATCACCGAGTCCAGCGCGCCCGGCACCGACTACCTCGCGGGGGTGTGTGTCGCCTGGGAGGCCGCGGCCGGTCCGGCGCGTGATGCGGGGGTCCGGGTGGTGCATCCCCGCCTGGGGCTGGTCCTGTCGCCCGCCGGCGGCCTGCTCAAGCAGATGCTCACGCCCTTTCGCGCCGGGATCGGCGGGCCGGTCGGGTCCGGCAAGCAATGGTGGAGCTGGGTCGTGCTGCACGACGTGGTGAGCGCCATCCGCTACGCCCTCGCCACCGCTTCGGTGCGGGGACCGGTCAACGTCGTCGCGCCGCACCCCGTGCCCAACGCGGAATTCGCCAGAGTCCTGGGCGCGGTGCTCGGTCGTCCGGCGGCCATGCCGATCCCCGCGATGGCGTTGCGGCTGCTCTTCGGGGAGGCCGCGGATGGGGCGATTCTCACCGGGGTGCGCGTGTCGCCGAGCGTCCTGGAAGCGGCGGGGTTTACGTTCGCGCACCCGGATTTGGAGCCGGCCCTGAGGTACCTGCTGGCATAGGGGAACGCGGAAGGCGGAAGTCGGAGCGCGGAAGTAACGGCACCACCGACGCCCAGAGGTTCCGCGTTCCGCCTTCCGCCTTCCGCGTTCATTGGAGGGATTGATGACTCGCCGGAACATCTCCAGCGGCACGCCGTGGGAGCCCGTCGTCGGCTACTCGCGGGCCGTCCGGGTCGGGAACGAGATTCACGTCTCGGGGACCACCGCCACGGACGAGCACGGCGAGATCGTCGGTCCCGGAGATCCCTACCGGCAGACGGTGCAGGCCCTCCGCAACATCGAGCGGGCCCTGGTGCAGGCCGGCGGCACGCTCCGCGACGTGGTGCGGACCCGGATCTTCGTCACGGACATGAAACACTGGCAGGACGTGGGACGCGCCCACGGGGAGTTCTTCGGCGCCATCCGGCCCGCCAGCACGATGGTCGGCGTGACCGCGCTGGTGGATCCCGCCATGCTGGTGGAGATCGAAGCGGAAGCACGGGTCGCCGACGTCAGATAGATTAGGCTCGCCATGACGACCCCGGTTCCGTACGACGACGAGCCGCCGGCTCCCACCCGGCAGGTTTCGGAGCAATCCCGCAGCGTCGCGCTGGTGCTCGCGATCTTCGGCGGCTGGGTGGGTCTCCACCGGTTCTATACGGGACGGTGGAAGACCGGATTGGCGATGGCGCTCACGGTGGGCGGGATGGGGATCTGGTGGATCTACGACCTCATTCTCATCGGTGCCGGTGAGTTCCGCGATGCGAACGCCCTCCGGCTCACCTCGTGGGAGTCCGGTCACGCGGCGCCCCAGAGCCTCCCGCCGCGGGAGGTGGAGCTCCTGATGGAGCGCGTCGACACCCTGGAGCGGGACCTGGGAGAGATGGCCGAGCGTCTCGACTTTGCCGAGCGCATGCTCACGAAAGAGCGCGAGCGCCGCTCGCTCCCCACATGAACCTCGGCGTTCCCAAGGAGACCGCCCCCGGCGAACGACGGGTGGCGCTGGTGCCCGAGACCGCCGGCAAGCTGGTCAAGGCGGGGCACCGCGTGCTGGTCGAGTCGGGCGCGGGCGTGGAGGCCGGCTTCCCGGACTCGGCCTATACGGCCGCCGGAGCCGCGCTCGGCGATCCCTGGGACGCGGATCTCGTCGCGCTGGTGCAGGAGCCCGCGCCCGGGCAGGTCGGCCGGCTCCGCGAGGGAACGGCGGTGGTGGGCATGCTCAAGGCGTCCACCAGTCCCGATCTCCTGCGTCGCCTCGCCGAACGGAAGGTGATCGCATTCAGCCTGGAGCTCCTGCCGCGCATCACGCGCGCGCAGTCGATGGATGTCCTCTCCTCCCAGGCCACCGTGGCGGGCTATAAGGCCGTCCTCCTCGCCGCCGAGGCGTCACCCAAGCTCTTTCCGATGATGGTGACGGCGGCGGGTACACTCGCGCCGGCGCGGGTGCTGGTGCTCGGGGCGGGAGTCGCCGGGCTGCAGGCCATCGCCACGGCGCGGCGCCTCGGCGCGGTGGTGTCCGCCTTCGACGTCCGGCCCGCCGTCAAAGAGCAGGTCGAAAGCCTCGGCGCGAAGTTCCTGATGATGGAAAGCCAGGTGACCGCGGAGGGCGCGGGCGGCTACGCCAAGGAGCTCTCGGCGGATCAGCACCAGCGGGAGCTCGACTTCCTCGCCGCGAGCGTGCGGGACGCGGACGTCGTGATCACCACGGCGGCGATTCCCGGCCGGCGCGCGCCGATTCTGCTCACCCGCGCGGCCGTGGACGGGATGCGTCCCGGCGCCGTGATCGTGGACCTGGCCGCCGAGACCGGCGGCAACTGCGAGCTGACCGATCCGGGAAAGAGCCGGGAGCACGGCGGGGTCACCATTTTCGGGCCCCTGAACCTGCCGGCCTCGGTGCCGCTCCACGCCAGCCAGATGTACTCGCGGAACGTGGCGACCTTCGTCCAGCACATCGTGAAAGACGGGAAGCTGCAGGTCGATCTCGCCGACGAGATCACCAAGGCCACCTGTGTCGTCTTCGACGGAAAGGCGCGGCTCTGATGGTCGACTACTGGTCGATGGCCTTCGTGTTCGTCCTCTCGACCTTCATCGGACTGGGCGTCATCCGCCGTGTGTCCCGGCTGCTCCATACGCCCCTGATGTCCTTGACCAACGCCATTTCGGCCATCGCCGTCGTGGGCTCGCTGGCCGTGACCGGGAGCGACTACCCGGGGATCATCCGGATTCTGGGCGGGGTCGCGCTCTTCGCGTCGATGACCAACATCGTGTCCGGATTTCTGATCACCGACCGCATGCTGAAGATGTTCAAGAAGGAATGAGCCACACCATCGCGCAGCTCTCCGCCATCATCGCGACGGTCGCGTTCATCCTCGCCCTGCAATGGATGAACGATCCCAAGACCGCGCGGCGCGGCGTCTACGCCGGCGTGGCCGGCATGGTGGTCGCGATTCTGGCGACCTGGGCCCAGCCCGAGATCGTGCACCACGGGTGGATCCTGATCGCCATCGCGGCGGGCTTCGTGGTGGGTATCCCCCTCTCACGGGTGCCGCTGACGGCGGTGCCGCAGCGGACCGCGCTGTCCCATGCGTTCGGCGGACTGGCGGCCGGGCTGGTCGGGGTCGCCGAGTACTACCTGTGGCTGCGGGAGGGTCCGGGACACTTCACGACCTTCCGGATGACGGCTCTCGTGGCCGAGATCATCCTGGGGTTCCTGACGTTCACCGGCTCCCTGATGGCGACCGGCAAGCTGCAGGAGGTGAAGTGGATCCCGCAGCGGGCGGTGACCTACCCCGGACAGAACGTCGTGAATCTCGGCGTCCTGGTCGGCGCGGTGGTGCTGGGCGCCTTCATCGTCGCGAACCCCACGGCGCCCTGGGCCGTCCAGTGGTTCCCGGGCATCATCGCCCTGGCGCTGCTCTTCGGGGTGCTCCTGATCATCCCCATCGGCGGCGCCGACATGCCGACCGTGATCTCCATTCTGAACGCGTACGCCGGGCTCTCCGCGGTCGCGATGGGGTTCGTGCTGGACAATCGCCTGCTCGTGACCGCGGGGGCGCTCGACGGCTCGAGCGGCCTGATCCTGTCCATCATCATGTGCCGCGCCATGAACCGCTCGTTCGTCAACGTGCTGTTCGGCGCGTTCGGCGCGGCGCCCAAGATGCAGGCGGCCGGCGAACAGAAGGAATGGAAGCAGGAATCCATCGAGGGGGCGGCGCAGATTCTCGAGCAGGCCCGCCTGGTGGTGATCATCCCGGGGTACGGGATGGCCGTGGCGCAGGCCCAGCACAAGGCGCAGGAGCTCTACGATCAGCTCACCAAGCGCGGCGTCTCGGTCAAGTTCGCCATCCACCCCGTCGCGGGGCGGATGCCGGGGCATATGAACGTCCTGCTCGCCGAGGCCAACGTGCCGTACTCGGCGCTGGTCGAGATGGACGAGATCAACCCGGAAATGCCGCAGTGCGACGTGGCGCTGGTGGTGGGCGCCAACGACGTCGTGAACCCCGCGGCCCGGACCGCGCAGGGCTCGCCGATCTACGGGATGCCGATCATCGACGCGGACAAAGCCCGGACGGTGCTCGCCATCAAGCGGAGCAAGAACCCGGGCTTCGCCGGCATCGACAACGAGCTCTACGTGAAGGACAACACGTGGATGCTCTTCGGAGACGCCAAGGCCGTCCTGGGCGATCTCGTGAAGCAGTTCTCCACGTCAGGCGCGCACTAGCTCAACGCTTCCAGGTGTTGTTCCCCCGGTTTTGATCCAGGTAGACCGCGTCCGGATCGATCGTCACGCCCGTGATCGGCGACTTCGAGGCCACGCGGAGCGTGAACCGGTTGCCGAGATACCACATTTCGACGGGCAGCGACACCCGTTCCTTGGATCCGTCCGCGTGCGCCAGCTCGGCGGTCACCGGCATCACCATCTCGCCCCGGTTCGACAGGAAGATGTAGGTGGAGTCCCCCTTCGGCGTGACCGAGTCCACCGCCTGGTCGAGGTGGGCCGTGGTGAAGACCCACTCCCGCCAGAACCAGTCGAGATCCTTCCCCGACACGTCGGACATGGTCCGGAAGAAGTCCGCGGGCTGGGGGTGCTTGAAGGCCCAGCGCCGGATGTAGTCCCGGAGCGCGCGCTGGAAGGTCGCGGGCCCGAGCACCTGGTCGCGGAGGAGAATCAGCATCAACGGCGGTTTCTGATAGGCGGCCCAGGCCAGGTTCTGCTGCTCCACCGGCTGGTCGATCATCGGCTTCTCGAGGCCGGGCACGGTGGCGGTCCGGCCGAACGACAGCACCTCCCGCCAGACCGTGTCACCGTACGCCGTGCCCTTGAAATACTCGGCCGCCGCGCCGTAGTCGATGAACGAATTGAACCCTTCGTCCATCCACGGATACCGCCGCTCGTCGGTCCCGGTGACCATCGGGAACCACTGATGCCCGAATTCGTGCATCAGGTCCCAGAACTGGTCCTCGCGCTTGGGGAGCGCGGGGACGAACGTGATAGCCGGATACTCCATGCCTTCGACCGGACCCTCGCACGTCGTGGCCTTGGGCCAGGGATACGGATACCACTGCTCGGAGAAATACTTGATGGTGAACCGCGCCATCCGGTTGGCTTCGAGCCACGGCGTGGCCTCGGGACGGTAGAGCGTATTGATCAGCTTGCCGTCGTACCCGCTGGCGTCCCAGCGGTAGTCGGGTGAGGCGCACCAGGCGAAGTCCCGGACGTTGGTCGCCGTGAGGTGCCAGCGCTTCGTCCCGGTCGTGGGCCGCTTGCCGTTCGCCGTCGCTTCCTCCTTCGTCACGATCGGGACCGCCTGCTCGGAGCCCCGCGCCTTCTCGATCCGGGCCCGCGTGTCGGCCGACCAGACTTCTTCGGGGTTGGCGACGACGCCGGTGGAGCCGAGGACGTAGCCGGCCGGGAGGGTGAGGGTGACGTCGAAGTTGCCGTACTCGAGGTAGAACTCGCCGGCCCCGATGTAGGGCAGGGGGTTCCAGCCCCGCACGTCGTCGTAGACCACCATCCGCGGGTACCACTGCCCCAGCTCGTAGAGCCGGTTGCCGACGCGTCCCATCCGTCCCCCGCCGTAGGGAGGGATGGGGAAGTGCCAGCTGATGTCGAAATCGATGGCGGCGCCGGGGGCGAGGGGCTGGGGCAGCTCCACGCGCATCATCGTCCCGTATTCGGTCTTGGTGAGCGGAACGCCGCCCGCGTCGAGCTTCTCGATGGTGATCCCGCCGCTGAAGCCCTGGCCCGTGAAGTCGAAGGAGACGCCGCCGGGAAACTCGAGAGGCGGCTGGTTCAGCTGATACGTGATGCTGTTCTTCGCGAAGATGTTCTGCTCGATCTGCATCCAGACGAACGGGAGCGAATCGGGCGAGTGGTTCACGTAGTGAATCCGCTCGCTCCCGGTCAGCGTGCTCGTGCCCGTATCCAGCGCCGCCCGGATGGTGTAGCTCGCCTCCTGCTGCCAGTAGTTCGGGCCCGGCGCACCCGAGGCGGAGCGCATGCGGTTGGCGGTGGGGAGCGCCAGCTGCCGGAACGGCGACGAGTCGGCGACAGACGCCTGAGGCGACTGGAGCGCAAGAGACAGGACGGTGAGCAGCAGCATGGTATCCTCTGTGAGAAACGAGATGTCAGCTGTCAGTGGCCACCGGCCACTGGTCACTGGCCAATGATCGTCGCGGCCCGATGTGCGATCCCCATGATCGTCAGCATCGGATTCACCCCCGATGCCGATGGAAACACGCTGGCGTCCGCGACATACAGACCCGGAACATCCCAAACCTGATTCTCCGGGTCCACCACGGAGTCTTTCCGGTCGGTCCCCATCCGGCAGGACCCCATCTGATGGAAGGTCACCATCAGCATCTGGTTGGCGGAAAGGCCCGCCGATCCGACTCCCTCGAGCCAGCGCTCGCGGGCGCCCGCCCCGTCCGCCGGCCGGTACCAGCGCGGCGCGGCCTGGGGGACCCCGATCTCCCGCGCGCCCGCCGCCTCGAGAAGCCGGGACCCCTCCTGCACGGCGCGCCAGAGGTGGGCCTGGTCGTACCGGGACAGTGGGTAATCCACCACCGGGGCGCCCGCGGCGTTGATTCGCACCCGGCCACCGTGGCGGTCGCGGAGAAGGATGCCGAGGATCGTGAGGTGGGGGAGCCGGGTCATCGCGGTCCGGTATCCCGCGCCCGACTCCCACGGGAGCGCCAGGGCCGCGAGGGACGGATGCAGCGGCGCGGTTTCGAACTTGAAGCCGTAGCCCTGATCCAGATCGGCGAACTGATCCGAGTAGTGGGCTTGCAGGGCCCCGGTCCACGGACGCACGGGTTCGTCCATCACGCCCAGGACCGCGGTCGCGGGATGCAGGGTGAGGTGGCGGCCGAGCGCGGGGGACCGGATCCCGGACCGGAGGAGCAGGGCGGGCGAATGAATGGAGCCGGCCGCGACGACCACCGTCCTGGCCCGCACCGTGAGCAGGAACGCGCGCGGGGCCCCGGGGATCCGGACGACCGCCTCCACGCCCGCGGCGCGCGTCCCGTCGCGAACGACGCGCCGCACCTCCGCGCCGACGACGATGGTCGCGCCGTGATCGAAGGCGTCCTGGAGATAGGTCACCAGCGTGGATCGCTTGGCCCCGCGCGGGCACCCGTAGCCGCAGTAGCCGCAGGCGTCGTCCTGCGGGCAGGCGTCCACGTCGCGGGGGAGCAGCCCGTGATGCCAGCCGCACCGCTCGAGACCGCGGATCAGGATCTGGTCGCGCGTCGACGGCGACGCGTGATCGGTATTGACGTGGATCCGGCGCGCCACCTGGTCCAGGTGCGCGGTGTAGTCCGCGGAGGTGAAGTGGGGGAGGTGGTGCTCGCGGGCCCATTCCTCACGCAGGCGGTCCGGGGTGTGGAAGCTGGTCGTGTAGTTCACGACGGTGCCGCCGCCCAGACAGCTGCCCTGGAGGATGACCAGGCCCAGGTCCCGGGTGGCCAGGAGGCCGCCGGCGTCGTAGAGCCGGTCGAGCATCTCCCCCTCGCGCTGGGTGAACTCCGACTCGTTGAGGTACGCGCCCTTCTCGAGCACGACCACGCGCTTCCCGGCCCGGGCCAGCTCACCGGCCACCACGCCTCCGCCCGCGCCGGAGCCGACGACGACGACGTCGCAGTCGAGCGTCTGATCGGTGGCCACGGCGAGCGGCGAGATGGTCTTCGGTGTCGCGGGCGGCGGGCCCAGCGGGCCGGGGTACTGGAGGGCCGCCCACGCGGGATTGCGGCCGGCGTCGTCGGTGGCCGTGTAATACGTCACGGCGGTGATGCGCTTCAGGGCCTGGAAGGCGGAGCGGCGGACGTTGAGGCGGCTGGTGGCCCAGGAGCGCAGGTACCGCTCCCGGGTCTCCCGGTCCATCCGCGTGAAGGGCCGCGGAGCTCCGGTGAGCAGCAGATTGACCAGCCGTGAATCGAAGAGACTCAGGAGCTGCGCCAGCTGCCGGCGGTCGCCGGGCGGCAACCGCTCCATCACCCCGGCGACCCGCTCGGCCAGCCCGATCTGTTCCCCGTCCGGGACGAGGGTGTCCACCACGAGCGCCAGGACGGCGCGCTGGTGTGGCGTCAGGTCACGGCTCCTGGAAGATCGTCAGATGGTACCCGTCGGGGTCATCGATGGCGAACCCGCGGGGGCCCCAGCCGATGTCCTGCACTTCCATCGCCAGCGTGCCGCCCCGGGTCTTCACGCGGATGGCGAGCA
The DNA here is from genome assembly GCA_035505915.1 of Gemmatimonadales bacterium. GTDB lineage: Bacteria > Gemmatimonadota > Gemmatimonadetes > Gemmatimonadales > GWC2-71-9 > 40CM-2-70-7. The sequence goes on from DATJQI010000059.1 coordinate 15,956, forward strand.
TGTCGATGTCCTGCGCGGTGCGGGCCCACAGCCGGACCCCGGCGCCGAGCGCGCGGTCCCGGCCCTTGGTGAAGTCGTCCTGGTTCAGGTAGACCCGCATCGTTCCCGCGATCATCTCGATGCCCATCACCTGGCCGTTGGCCTCCCACTTCTGGCCCTCGGTGAGTCCCAGGACGTCCCGGTACCACCGGATGGAGCGCTGCAGGTCGCGGACCGTCACGCCGGGGAAGATGCTGCGGAGGCGGAGGGATTCGGGCTGGCGGCGCGTCGTGCCGGCGGGGGAACGCGGCTTGGGAGCCGCGCGTTTCTTCGCCGGGGCCCGCTTCCGCCGGGTGGTTCTCTTGGTGGCCATTCCTCGGTATCCTCACGTTCGGGGCGGGCTGTAGCGTATCGCGTCCCGGGCGGGGCCGCCAGCCGCCCCGCGTCACACCTTCACGAGGGGAAACTGCTGATGCCGACCAGTCGAGCGAATGCCGCGTGGGAAGGAACACTCAAGGAAGGGCGGGGCCAGTTCGCGGCCGCCAGCGGCGCCTTCAAGGGCCCGTACACGTTCAAGACCCGCTTCGAGGGCGCCGCCGGGACCAATCCGGAAGAGCTGCTCGCCGCCGCCGAGGCCGCGTGCTTCTCGATGGCGCTGTCGGGTGCGCTGGAGAAAGCCGGCACGCCGCCCACCCGTCTCGAGACGACCGCCGCCTGCACCATCGAGTTCGTGGACGGCGGGCCGAAGATCACGAGGATGGAGCTGACGGTGAAGGGGACGGTGCCGGGGACGGATCAGGCCGCCTTCGCGCGGATCGCGAACGAGGCCAAGGCCGGATGTCCCGTGTCCCGGGCGCTGGCGGGGATTCCGAGCATCACGGTCACGGCGACGCTGGGCTAGCACGGGTGACCATTTCGCCGGGATGACGCTCGTCCTGGCGCTGCAGGTATTGTAGCGCGTGCTGGAGCGACTTGGGGCTGACGGTGGTCACGGAGTACTTCCGCGCCCATCTCAGCTCCAGCTTGTTTCCCGGTACCCGGCTCGCGGCGTAGCTGCTCCCACCCTTGATCAACTGCATGAGGTTGGGAATGTCGAACCGCGCCTGAGTTCTCAGGATCAGGTGCACGTGGGTCCGGAGAATCGCGAGACCCAGGACCTCGGCTCGCTCCCTCGTCACGGTCCGCCGAATGAATGGCTCGAGAAATTCACTTGTCGGAGCGTCGATCATCGGACGACGATCGAGGGTGGTCCACGCGATGTGGAAGAACAGTTGATGGGCAGGCGTCACTGAAGTTCACACTCTGCAAGAGTGTGCTCGGCGGGACACTGCGCTTGAAGCGCAGTGCCGGGCCGAGCGCAGGCCTGTGGCCTGTGATCGAATCGGGCACGCGCCCAACCTATGCCGGCGTCATCACCTTCCGTTCAACGGCGGCTCCCCGGAGCCAGATCGCCCCGCCGATCACCGCGGCCACCGGCAGGATCAGCACCGCGGTCGCGAGCCCGGTCCGGTCCGAGATCATTCCCACGAGGAGCG
>DATJQI010000060.1:0-10476 GCA_035505915.1 Gemmatimonadales bacterium
TGCTCGGGCTCGAGCCGCTGCCAGCTGGCGAGCTGACCCCACCAGCCTTCGAACGAACCCAGGAGCTCCTGCAGGAAGCGCGTGACGCCCCCGTCCCCGGCCGCGAGGTGATAGGTCAGATGGGGACCCGCGGCCGCCCAGCCGAGGGCGGGGCCGAGGGAGACGGCGCGATCGAGGTCGTCGACCGTGATCACGCCGGACAGGACCAGGTCGATGCACTCCCGCCAGACCGCCGCGGCCACCCGGCCCACCACGTATCCCGGCACCGCGCGCTTGAGCACGATGGGCATCCGGCCCAGGGCGCGGAGATAGTCCTGCGCGCGGGCCACGGCCGGGGGGTCCGTGCGGGGTCCGGGGACCAGCTCGACGAGCGGGATGAGCTCGGGGGGATTGAGAGGATGGGCGACGAGCGCGCGCCCCGCGTTGGTCATCCGTCCAAACAGATCGTGGGGCGGAAGGCCCGAGGACGAGCTCGTGAGGAGCGTGTCGGGGGCGACCACGTCCTCGAGTGAAGAGAGCAGCTTCTGCTTGGCGAACAGGTCTTCCGGGATCGACTCGATCACCCAGTCGGCCTCGGTGACCGCGCGGAGGAGACTCCGCGCGTGGCGGATCTCCTGCAGCCCGCGCTCGACGATCCCGTTGGTCGCGCGGTCCAGGGCGACGAGCGCCCGGGCGCGGGCCGGGATCTCCTGGGCCGCGCGCTCGATGGCGTGCGAGTCCGTGTCGTAGATGGTCACCGGCCAGCCGGCGGTGACGCACAGGGCCGCCCACCCGCAGCCGATGTCTCCGGCTCCGATGACGGCGACTTTCCGCGGGAGATCGGTCATGCGCCGAGGGCCAGGGAGGGCTCGATGAGCCAGGGCAGGACGCGCTCGAAGAGCATCCGCCGGACCGTCTCCGGCCGCACGGCCGTCGCCACCCGGGCTTTCCAGCCTTCGGGGTCCACCAGGGTCCGGCCGCGGTCGTCTCCGTCGTCCAGCGAGACGGTGACCCGCGTGGGCTGGAAGCTCAGCACGGTGGGGTTGATCAGCGCGGCGATGACGAGCACGTCGTTGATCACGCAGCCGTCGAGCCCTTCGTACTGCCGGTGGAACCGGTGATAGAAGGAAAGCGCCGCCGCCAGCCACTCGGCTTTGGGATCGCGCACGTGGGCCAGGGTCGAGATCTCCGCGCCGCTCATCACCAGCTCCCGGGTCACGTCGAGCGGCACGAGGTCCGTAGGCAGCTCGGCGGCGAGCACCTGCGCGAGGGCTTCGGGATCGCACCAGGCGTTGAACTCGGAGTACGGGGTGGTGTTTCCACGCGCCTCGAAGTTGCCGATCATCGCCACGTGGCGGCTCACCTTGGCGCGGACCACGTCGGGGGCGCGCTTCAGGGCGACGGCGAGTGAGGTCACGGGCCCCAGGGTCACGAGAGTGACGGGCTCGGGCTGGTCCGCGAGCAGGCGCTCGAGGGGCTTCACGAAGTCGAAGACCACGCCGGCCGGGGGAACGGGCGCGTCGCCGAGCCCTGACGCGCCGTGGGTCTCGAGGGCCACGGCGAGGGCGCGCTTGAGGGGGCGCCGCGCGCCGACGCCGACGGGGAGCCGGCGGCCGGCCTGGCGGAGAATGGCCACCGCGTTCCGTAACGCGTTTTCGACCAGCGTGTTGCCGTAGGAGACGGAGACGCCGCGGACGTCCAGCTCGGGGGAGGCCAGCGCGAGCAGGAGCGCAAGACAGTCGTCGATTCCGGGGTCGGAGTCGATCACGACGGGATGCGGCACGTGGTAAGGCTAGGGCGCGGCGATTTCCTTGGCAATGGCGGCCGTGAGCCGCTGAAACTGCTCCGCGCCGCCGAACCCGAAGATCCGTTCCATCACCCGGCCCCGCCGGTCGAGGAGCACGGAATAGGGGAGGCCGCGGTAGCGGTAGGTCGCGCGCATCCGGCCCGAGCCCGCGAGGACCGGGAACGGAGGATCGAACCGCGCGGCGAAGGCCCGCAGGCGCGCGGGGTCCACGTCGTCCGAGATGGCCACGACCGCGAACTGGTCCCGCGGGAACTCCCGGTACAGCTCGGCCATGTGCGGGAACTCTTCCCGGCACGGGTCGCACCAGGACGCCCAGAAGTTCACGAGAGTGACTTTCCCCGCGAATTGAGCCGACCGAACCGTGTCGCCCCGGAGATCGGGAAGAGCGAAAGCCAAGAACGGGAGCCGGGAGCCGTGAGCCGTCGGCTCCAGCAAGGAGTCGGCCTCGAAGACGCTGACGCTTCCCGTGCCGTCGATGGCGACGGCGGCCCTTCCGGTCAGAGACACCGAAGACAGCACGTCGCCCGTAGCCGTGTCGATGGCGTCGAGGGTGGAGCCCAGTGCGAAGAGCCGGCCGTCCGGAGCCAGCGCGAGGGCCGTGGACGGCTCGGGATGGGAATGCCACCGCTCGACTCCACCCGCGCTGTACTTCGATATGCCGCCGTCACGGGCGGCGAAGTAGAACGCGCCCAACGAGTCGACGGCCAGCGCCCCGGCGTGGCGCCCGGTCACGAGCCCGGCGGTGCCGCGCCCGGCCGAGTCCAGCACCCGGACCAGCGTGGGAATCGAATCGGATGGGGACTCAGAAACCACGTACGGAGAGCGGGAAGCCAGGAGCCGGCACCCGCCCGCGGCATACAGCGAGAAGGGGAATGGCCCGTCCCACTCGGCGAGTGTGCGGCCGGCCGTGTCGAGCAGCTCGCCCTGCCCCGTGTATTCGGAGACGGCGAGGTGGCCGCAGTAGGCCGAGACCGCGACCGGCTGAGCGACGCCGGTCGTGATGATCCTGACGGGATGCAGCGCGCCGTCGAATCCGACCACCCGGCCGCGGTCGGGGTCGGGGGCCCAGGAGAGCCCGGCGACCGGGGCGGCGGGTGAGCCGTGCATGAAGAGAAGCGTGAGGTCGTGCGCCGGTTTCCCGCACGCCGCGAGAATCGCGAGCCCCACCATTGGGCTATATTTCGCGCCGATGAGCGACCTCTTCCGCGACTTGATCGAGACCTTCGGCTCGGGGTGGGAGCGGGGCGACGTGGAGACCGTCTGCTCGGTGTTCACGCCCGACGCGGTGTTCATCGAAACTCCCTTTTCATCGCCCGACCGCGGCATCCAGGCCATCCGGGCGTACTGGGGCGAGGTCCCGATGCATCAGGCCGAGATCTCTTTCAAGGCGGGGGAGATCTTCGTCGCCGGGCCATGGTTCGCCACCGAGTTCCAGTGCAAGTTCCGCCGCCGCCGCACCGGCGAGCGGGTGGACGCGCGGGGCGCGATCTTCTGTGAGACCAGGGACGGGAAGATCAGCGAGATGCGGATGTATTGGCACCGGTATTCGGGAGGTAGGGAGGATTCGAAACCCTAGTTGCTCGTCGGTTAGACGGTTAGTCGGTTAGGGTGATTGTCGACGAACATAGTCCAACGCCGACTCCATCAGCTCGGCATTTCTCATCCCGATCTTCATCGCCACCATCGTCGCCTCTTCCTCATCCATACCCCGGTCGAGCATCAGGTAAGGCAGGAGCGCCGCGCCGACGCGGTTTCCGGAGTTGCAGCAACAGAACGTGGGCCGATGGCCCACCAGCTCCCGGGCGAGCGTACGAACCTGGTCGAAGGTCTCGTCGGGGAGAGCGCCGTGACCCACCGGCAGGTTCAGGTATTCGAGGCCGGCCGCGGTGACGGCGTCGGGCACCCGGTACGGCCGGGGCTCCATCGAGTCCCGGAAATCCAGCAGCACCTGACAGCCGGCTTGCTTGAGGGCCGCCAGATTGGCTTCCCCGGGCTGCCCCCCCGTCACGAATCCCGGAAATGGCTCGTACGCGTTCGGAACGTCTCCAATTGCGTCCAACAGATGGGACACCGCGGGCCTCGAAAAGGTGAGAATGTCCAGTAATTAAGCGGGTTTCCGGCCCGGCACAAATGGTGCAAAGGAGAGGAACAGGAGTATAATGGAGCAGGTTCTGGTGGTATCGGGGGAGGTCCTATGCTGATCACTTCGCTGCTCTTCATGCTCGGGAATCCGGCGGCGCCGGCTCCGAAAGTCATCGCGCCCGCCACCGACGATCCCCCCATCCGCGTCTGGCTCAACGACAACAACTACGGCCCCGGCGACCGCGCCACCGTCAAGCTGCGTCTCGCCGATGACGGGTACGTCGTCGTGCTCCGGGCCGATGGCCAGGGGCATCTCCGGATTCTGTTCCCGCTCGATCCCGGCGCCGACAACTTCGTGAAGGGCGGCAAGACCTTCGAAGTCCGGGGCCGCGGCGACCGCGACGCGTTCCAGGTGGACGACCAGGCGGCAACCGGCACCATCTTCGCCGCCGTGTCGCCCCAGCCCTTCTCCTTCACCGGTTACGTGCTCGGCGACCACTGGGACTACAAGGCCCTCTCGGCCCAGAACATCGGGGACGATCCCGAGGCCGATCTGGTCGACCTCGTGCATGCGATGGCGGGCGGGAATCACTTCGATTACGACGTGACCACCTACACGGTGAGCGCGCAGTCGACCGCGGAGGCCGTCTATCCGACGTACTACCCGTGCTGGGGCTGCGGGCCCTGGTATCCGGGCGGCGGCGTGTTCATCGGCGTCCGCTTCGGACGTGGCTACTTCTACAACAACAGCTGCTGGGCCGATCCGTTCTGGTGTGACTATTACGGCGGGTTCGGGTACGGGTATGGATTCGGCTACGGGTTCGGCTGGGGCTATGGCGGGTACCGCCACCCGTTCTATTCGCACTACGGGATCTACAACACGGGCTATCGCCCCTTCGCGCCCGCGTACCGGCCTCCGTTCGTGGTCCCGGCCCGGACCGTGACGCGCTCGGTCCCGGTGCGGCCGCGGTTCGTGGCCCGGTCGCCCGCACCGGCAGGCGGCACGGCGCGCCGCGGATCTTCGCAGCCCGCGACCCGTAGCGCCCCGCCCAGCCGCGGTGGCCGCGAAGCCCAGCCGGCCCGCTCGCGCGGCCGCAACGATTTCGGTTGGGATCGCCCGTCGGCTCCGGCCTCGCGGCCCGAGTCCCGGCCGAGCCCGCGAGTCGAGTCCCGGCCGGCGCCGCACTACAGTGCGCCGAGCCGGCCGTCGTCGCCGCGCTCCGGTGGCGGTGGAGGTGGTGGTGGTGGCGGCGGCCGAGGTGGCCGGCATCGGTAAGTCGACAGGGGAGCTCGCTAAGAGCTCCCCTTTTTTTCGCCGCGATACAGAATCACCTTTGCGCGCTCGAGGGTGATCAACCCACCCCCGATCATCTGGTCGAGTTCCGGAAGGATGGCGTCGATCGCCTCTTCGGTCTCCACCAGCTCGATGATGATGGGGAGATCGAGGGAGAGTCGCAGGACCTTGTCCGTGTGAACGGTGCTGGAGGCCCCGAACCCCGCGACCCCGCGCAGCACGGTCGCTCCGGCGAGCCCCCGGGAGCGGAACAGCTCCACCAGCGCCTCGTAGAGGGGTTTGCCGTGGTACTTGTCGCTCTCGCCGATGAAGACCCGCATGAGCGTCCGTTCGCCTCTAAAACCCTGGGTCATAGAATCCTCCCCGCCAGCGCCGATCCGGCGACCACCGCCGCCAGACATCCCAGAATCGTGCCCGCCATGTACAGCCCGGCGCGCGCGTAGTCGCCGTCGGCCAGGAGGCGCACGCTCTCATAACTGAACGTGCTCATCGTCGTGAACGCGCCGCAGAGGCCCACCGTGATGCCACCCCGGACCTCGGGCGAAATGAGCGTGCTGCCGGTGCCGAGCCGGGCGACGAAGCCGAGCACGAGTGAGCCCGCGAGATTGATCACAAGGGTGCCGAGCGGAAACGAGCCCACGCCGCTCGAGACCTGGATCCACCCCTGCAGGTACCAGCGCCCCAGGGTGCCGAGGATGCCGCCCACGACGATGTAGAGAATCACGCCGAGTCTCCCATAAAAGAAAAACCCCTCCCAGAACGTGGTGGTCCGGTAGGAGTCATCAGCCCAGTGGGCGGTTGAAGGCGAACTCCATCGCCTGGCACAATCTAACCGCCTAACCGTCCAACCGTCTAACCGTCTATCTTTTCCCCATGCCCCGCGTCGCCATCGCACAGTTCCGCCCCAAGAAGGGGGACTATGCCGCCAATCTGGCGAAGATCGGCGCGATTCTGGCCGAGGTGGGGAAGCTCGAACAGCGGCCTGATCTCGTAGTGACGCCGGAGACCTCGACCTCCGGCTACTTCCTCGAGGGCGGCGTGCGGGACGTCGCGGTCACGGCGGGGACCCTGTTCGAGGACCTGGTGCAGGCGCACCGGGACGCGAAGGCGCCCGCCATCGACGTGGCCGTCGGCTTCTACGAGATCTTCCGCAACCGTTTCCATAACGCCTGCCTCTACGCCACACTCGACGGCAAGAGCTCCCAGGTCCGGCACGTTCACCGGAAGATTTTCCTGCCCACCTACGGCGTCTTCGACGAAGAGCGCTACGTGGAGCGCGGGAACGAGGGCGTGCACGCTTTCGACACGGGCTGGGGGGGCCGGGCCGCGATCCTCATTTGCGAGGACGCCTGGCACTCGATCGCCGGCACCATCGCGGCGCTCGACGGCGCCCAGCTGATCATCGTGCCGAGCGCGTCCCCCGCGCGCGGCACCGGCGTGGACGAAGAGGGCACCCGCCTTCCCGCCAGCATGGTCCGCTGGGAGCAGGTGGTGCGCGGCATGGCGAACGAGCACGGCATCTACGTGGCGCTCGCTTCGCTCGTGGGGTTCGAAGGGGGCAAGGGATTTCCGGGAGGCTCGGTGCTGGTGGGACCCTCGGGCGAAATCGTCGCCCGTGCGCCCCTCTTCGACGAAGGCTTGATGGTGGCGGACGTCGATCTCGATCAGATCACCCACGTCCGCGCCGATTCGCCGCTGCTCGCGGATCTGGAGGTAGCGATACCGCACTTGAAGCTCGGGAAGCGGGAAGAGGGAAGGGGGAAGAGTGACAGCCGCGTCGAGTATGATCCTCCGTCGAAGCACTCTTCCCGCTTCCCGCTTCCCTCTTCCCGTCTCCCGGTCACCGTTGCTCCGGTGCAGAAGGAAGATCCGCTCGCCCTCGATCTCGATCTGGTGAACCGCTGGCTGGTTTCGTTTCTCCGCGACGAGGTCACCCTCCGCCGGAAGTTCACGAAGGGCATCGTGGGGCTCTCCGGCGGCGTCGACTCCGCGCTCACCGCCTTCCTGGCCGTCCAAGCCCTGGGCAAGGACAACGTCATCGGCGTCCGGATGCCCTACCGGACTTCGAGCAGGGAGAGCCTCGAGCATGCCCAGCTGGTCATCGACAAGCTGGGCATTCATTGCGAGACGGTCGACATCTCCGCGGCCGTGGACGGCTATCTGACCCAGGCGCCGGACGCCGGACCCTCGCGCCGCGGGAACGTGATGGCGCGGGAGCGGATGATCGCGCTCTTCGATCTCTCCGAGCGCCACAAAGCCCTCCCCCTCGGCACCGGCAACAAATCGGAGCGGCTCCTCGGCTACTTCACCTGGCACGCCGACGACTCGCCGCCCGTGAACCCCCTGGGCGATCTGTTCAAGACGCAGGTCTGGGCCCTGGCCCGGCACGTGGGGGTCCCGGAAGTGATCGTCGGGAAGCCCGCGACCGCCGACCTCGTGGCCGGGCAGACCGACGAAGCCGATTTCGGCATCTCCTACGCCAAGGCCGACCGCATTCTGTACGAGCTGATTTCGGGCCGGAAGCCCGCGGAGATCGCGGCCCTGGGCTTCACGGCGGAAGAAGTGGAGCGGGTGCGGAGCCGGCTGGACGGCACGCACTGGAAGCGGCGGCTCCCGACGGTGGCCATGCTCTCCCAGACGGCGATCGGCGAATTCTACCTGCGACCGGTGGACTACTGACATGAATCCGCGTCATCCCAGGGAATCGGAGACCGTGATTTCGCAGCTGATGGAGCCTCATCACGCGAACATCATGGGCAACGTCTTCGGCGGCGTGATCCTCTCGCTGGCCGACCACGTCGCGGCGGTGTCCGCGATGCGGCACTCGCACCGCCAGTGCGTGACCGTGTCCGTGGACAAGGTCGACTTCCGCGAGCCCATCAAGGTCGGCGAGCTGGTCACCGCCATGGCCCGGGTCAACTTCGCCGGGACCACGTCGATGGAGATCGGCGTGAAGATCATCGCCGAAGTGATCGTGACCGGTGAAAAGCGGCACACCAACTCGTGCTACCTCACCTACGTGGCGCTCGACGACCGCGGGCACCCCACCGAGGTGCCCCCCGTCGCCCCCGAGACTCCCGACGAGAAACGCCGCTACGACCGGGCGGCCAAGCGGCGGGCGAACCGGGTGATGGAGCGGAGATATGATCAGGGGAGAGGGGAGTAGGGCAACGCGGAACGTGGAACGCGGAACGGGGAACCGACGCGAGGGACTTCGGTGAGCGATTCCGCGTTCCGCGCTCCCACTTCCGCGTTACGGGTCGTCGCCGTCTTCTCGGGCGGCGGGACGAAGGCGCTGGCGCACGTCGGGGCCTGGCGGGCGCTGCGCGAAAAGGGCCTGGCCCCCACTCACATCGTCGGCACGTCGATGGGCGCCGTGGTGGGCGCGGCGTTCGCGGCGGGGCTCACCGAAGCGGAGTTTCTCGCGCGGCTCAAGGGGTTCGACAGGTCCGAAGTCGCCCCCGTCGACCGCCTGGCCCCCTTCAAGGGAATCTTCGCGAAGAGCCTGCTGAAGCCGGGCGTCTGGGCGGAGACCCTCGCGCGGCTCATTCCGGTTTCCCGTTTTCCGGATTTCAGGATCCCGTTGACCGTGACCGCCACCGATCTCGATTCGGGGGACCTCGTGCTGTTCGGGGACCGGGGGAAGGACGCGCCCGTGAATCTCGCCCTGGCCGCCTCCTGCGCGCTGCCCCTCTACTACGAGCCGGTGGTGATCGACGGGCACCGGTACGGAGACGGCGGCCTCCGGGCCGTGCTGCCCATCGAAGTGGCGCGCGGCATCCCGGCCGACGTGATCGTGGCGATCAGTGTGGGGCCCGGCTTTGACGAAGGCCCGTCGCGCGCCAGGATCCCCGGGCTTCTCAAGGCGCACGGAGACGCCGAGCGGATCATGATGGCGGCGCAGACCGAGCGGGACCTCGAGGATTGGCCCGCGGACGCCGCGAAGCTGATCGTCGTCAGAGCCGTTCATGAACGTGACGCGACGTTCGCGCTGGACCAGGCCGATCGATTCGTCGAAGCGGGTTATCAAGCCGCGAAGCAGGCGTTAGGTTAGACGTTATGAAGGCATCCGAAGTGATGATCGTGGAGCCGGTGGTCGCGGCGGCGGGGGCGACGTGCGCCGAGGTCGCGGCGCTGATGCGCATCAAGAACATCTCGGTGGTGCCCGTCGTCGACAATCCCAAGGACCGCCGCTACCAGGGCACCATCTCCGACCGCGACATCGTCACCGCCTGCGTCGGCCAGGGTCACGACCCCCGCGAATGCTCGGCCCACAGCCATGCGCGGCACGATACGGTGGTGATCACCCCGGACACCGAGCTCTCCGGCTATCGCCTGAAGAAGCAGCTCGACGCGGCCGATCACCACATTCGGGCCACGATGGTGGTGATGGACCAGACCAACCGGGTCGTCGGTTTCATTCCGCATCCGGAGGAAGTCGCGGGGGTGGTGGTCAGTTAGGGGCGATCTGCATCCGCGAAGGACCTGCTATCTTCTCTCCCATGGCCCGTCACTTCACCCTCGCCGAAGCCAACCGCACCCTTCCGCTGGTCAAGCGCATCGTGGCGGACATCGCCGGCCTGTATCCCACCTGGCGGGACCTGGTGTATCGATACGAAGTCGTGGCCGCTCAGGCCCGCCCCGAAACGGGCGAGCTGCCCGAGCAGCTCTCCCTGAAGCGCCAGATCGACGGCGTCGCGCACCAGATCAACGACTTTCTCGAGGAGCTCGAGCAGGTCGGGTGTGTGTTCAAGGGCTTTCCGGACGGGCTGGTCGACTTCTACGGCAAGCTGGACGGACGGGACATCTTCTGGTGCTGGAAGCTCGGTGAAGACGAGATCCGCCACTGGCACGAGCTGGAGTCGGGATTCGCCGGGCGGCGGGAAATCCCCGCGGTCGTGACGACCGCATAGGAGCAGCGATGCGCGGAATCTTGATCCTGTTGCACGTTCTGGGGTTCACCTGGTGGCTCGGCGGCGGGATGGCGGCGATGGTCGCCGGCGTGTCCGCCAAGCACTTCGCTCCCGCCGAACGGCTCGCCGTCTACTCGGGCCTCTCGGCGCTCTCGCGGATCATCGTCGCACCGGGCGCGTTTCTCGTCCTGGCCACGGGCATCCTCCTGATGCTCTCCTCCATCGGCGCCGAGACCGCGCCGTCTCTCGGCCTCAGCCTGATGATGGGCGCGGGGCTCGTCGGCGCCCTGCTCGTGCTCGTCGTGGTGGTCCCCACCGCCGCCAAACTGGGGCGGCTCAGCGCCGATCCGAGAGGCGATCTGCCCGAGACGTTCACGGCGCTCCGGCGGCGGCAGGTCATC
>DATJQI010000061.1:0-29112 GCA_035505915.1 Gemmatimonadales bacterium
CCCCACCACCCGGGCGAGGTCGTCGCTCATCTGGAAGCGGTCCGCCGGATTCCGGGCGAGACAGCGCGTGACGATCTGCGCGAGCTTGTCGGGAACCTCGGGGCGCAGGCTCTTGAGGGCCGGAGGCGCCTGCTGGAGCTGCTGCGAGAGAATCGCGGGGAGGGTCCGGCCCTCGAACGGCGGCCGCCCCGTCAGCGCGAAGAAGTACGTGGCGCCCAGCGAGTACAGGTCGCTGCGGCCGTCCACCGGCTCGCCCGCCGCCTGCTCGGGACTCATGTAGCGCGCGGTCCCGATCACCTCGCCCGCGGGGCCCTCCCGCCCCCGCCCCAGTGCGATTCCGAAGTCCGTGACCAGCGCGCGGTCGGTCGCCCGTTCGAGCATGATGTTGTCGGGCTTGATGTCCCGGTGCACCACCCCCCGCTGATGGGCGTACCCGAGAGCCCAGGCGACGTCCTGGAGCGTCTGCATCGCGAGCCGGGGCGGGAGCGGGCCTTCGCGCTCCACGCGCTCCCGAAGCGTCTCGCCGTCCACGTACCCCATCACGAAGAACACGAGCGGGCCATGCTCCTCGACGGCATGGATGGGAACGATGTTGGGATGGGAGAGACCGGCGGCGATGCGGGCTTCCCGCAGAAAGCGGTCCCGCGAGCCGGGGTCCGCGGCGAGCGCGGGGGGCAGGAGCTTGATGGCCACCAGCCGGTCCAGCGCGACATCCCGGGCGAGGAGGACCACCCCCATCCCCCCGCGGCCCAGCTCGCGGTCGATCGAGTACCGCCCGGCGAGGGCGCGCTGGAGATCCAGGACCTCAGGCGCGAGCGGGGTGGTCATGCTCGTGACTACGACGACGCGCCGGCGGGCGGTTTCGCTCCGCCCCGCATCTCGGTCGTCGTCACAGACGGGGATAGCCCATCTGCACGAGGATGTCCTGCACCCGGGGATCGGCGCGCAGCTTGGGACCCAGGAACCCAGTCAGCTCGACCCCGTTCAGGGACCGCCGGCGGGGATCCTTCGCCAATGCCGCGAGATACGCGATGGTCGCGTCCTCACCGTCCACGAACCGGTGGACGAGCAACGCAACGGCGGGTCCGCCGGTCGCCGCGATCTGGTGAAACGTCGCCGCCCGGCGTACGGGATCACGCAGCCCGCGCTCCACCTCGCGCGCGCGCGTGCTGTCGGTCCCGGTCGCGATCAGCAACCGGCGGTAGTCGGAGGCGGCCGCTTCGGTGCGCCCGAGCACCAGGTCGTGGCTGAACAGGAGCAGCAGGGTGAGCGGATGCTCGGGAGACAATGCCTGGGCCTGATCGTAGAGGGGTGAGGCCTCGGCCGCCCGATCCCCGCCGTCGTAGGTACTGGCGAGCGAAACCACGATGACGTACGAGAGCGGGTCCAGCTCCCGCGCGCGCTCCATCTCGCGCGTGGCCTCGTCCCAGCGATTCCAGATCATGAGATCGTAGGAATACCATTGATGCCCGGTGGCGTAGCGGGGGCTGAGCGCGATCCCCCGGCGGAAGGCGTCGGCAGCCTCCTCCCAGCGGTCGCGGTACTCGAGGACCTCCCCCAGAGACGCGTAGGCCTCCCCCAGCCGGGGCGCGAGAGCGATCGCCCGACGGGCGGCACGCTCCGCCAGGGTCAAGATCGAATCCTGATTGATCCCCGGCACATCGTACTCCGCGGGGCCGAACAGCACGTACGAATCGGCCAGCCCGGACCAGGCCTGGGCATAAGTCGAGTCGGCCCCTAACGCCTTTTCAAAGGACTCCGCCGCCCGGACCATGTCGTCCCCGGTCCGCTTGTTCCAGTAGAAGCGGCCGAGGAGGTACGCGTCATAGGCCGCCGGATCCCGGGTGCCCCCGGACATTCCCGCGGAGTCCGCCGGGGCCATCAATCGGACTTGCAGTGCCGCCACCACGGCCCGGGCCACTTCGTCCTGCACGGCAAAGATGTCGTTCGCATTGCGGTCGAAGTTCTGCGACCAGAGATGGAGGCCGTCGGAGGTCTTGATCAGCTGCGCCGTGACCCGGAGACGGTCCCCGGCCCGCTGTACGCTCCCCTCGAGCACCGTGGCGACCCCGAGCTGACGCCCGATCTCCCGGACGTCCTCGGCCTTGTCGCGGAACGAGAACGCCGACGTGCGCGCGGCCACCGCGAGCCCGGTCACGTTGGTCAAGGCATTGATGAGGGTCTCGGCCATCCCGTCGCCGAGGTAGGTGTTGGTCCGGTCCGGGCTCAGGTCCACGAAGGGAAGCACCGCCACTGAGGCGGCATTCGTCTTCGCCCCGGAGCCTCGCCGCCACAGGACCACGGCTCCGATGGCCGCGACGGCGAGCAGCGCGATCAACGCGGCGATCCGCCCGGACGGGCGCCGAGGCGGCACCGCCGGCCCGCTTCCGCGGATGGCTTCGGAGAATTGGGCCACCGGGTTGAATCGGTCCGCGGGCGTCTTCGCCAGCGCCCGCTGCAGGGCCGCCGCGACGGAGGCGGGAACCGCGGGCCGGTAATTCGTGACGGGAGGCGCATCCACCGTCAGGTGTTGGCGAACCAGGACGTCCGCCGAGGCGCCGGTAAAGGGGGGTTGGCCCGCGAGCATCTCGTAGAGCACACAGGCCAATGCGTAGAGGTCGCTCCGTCCGTCCAGATCCTTCTCGCCGGCGGCCTGCTCCGGGCTCATGTACGCAGGAGTCCCGATGGACATTCCCGTCTGGGTGAGCGCTTCGCCTCCCGCGGCTCCGACGGCCTTCGCGATGCCGAAGTCCGCGACGACGGCGTGGCCACTCTCGAGCAGGATGTTCTCGGGCTTGATGTCGCGATGGACCACGCCCCGGGAGTGGGCGTAGCTCAGGGCATCGGCCACCTCCCGCGCGATCTGCAGGGCGTCGTCGACGGGAAGCTGCTTCTCGCGGGTCAGCCGGTCGCGGAGCGATTCGCCATCGACGAACGGCATGACGTAGAAGAGCGCGTCGCCGGCGCTGCCCGAGTCATAGAGCGGGAGGATGTGCGGGTGGCGGAGATTGGCGGTAGTCTCGATCTCGTGCAGGAACCGGTCGGCCCCCAGCGCGGCCGCCAGATCGGCCTTCAGGACCTTGACCGCGACCTGGCGCTTGTGCTTCAGGTCCTGGGCCAGGTAGACCGTGGCCATTCCGCCCTGCCCCAGCCGCCGCTCGATCCGGTAGCGGTCGGCGAGGGCGGCGGCGAGTCGGGTGAGTCCGGGGTCGGACATGGTGTCTTACTCGTCCCCCGGGCCGCTCCGGGTTTCCCGTTGCCGCGGCACGGGCAGGACGACGGTCAGGGTGGACCCGCGGCCCAGCTCGGACGAGACCTCCACGCGCCCGCCGAACATCTCCTCCACCACCTGCCGGACCACCGTGAGCCCCGTGCCGGACCCGACCCCGAATTCCCGGGTCGTGAAGCCCTGGTCGAAGATGCGATCGAGATGCTCGGGCGCGATGCCGACGCCGTGATCCTCCACGGCGAGGCGAATGACGTCCCCCGCCCGCTCGAGCGCCACCGCCACGGGCGACCGGCGTTGCTCCGAGGCCCCCACCGCATTGCGAATCAGGTTCGTGAGCACGCGATAGAGCGCGTTGGGATCGCCGTGCAGGTAGATGGGACTCCCGGCGATGAGGCCCGTCAGCGGGACGCCTTTCCGCCGCGCGAGGGGCCGTTCCAGCGTCAGGCAGGACCGCGCGACTTGCAGCGCGTCGAACCGCTCCGAGCGCGCCAACGCCCCGCGGGAGCGGTCCTGGATGGAGCGCAGGAATTCGATGGCCTGGTCCATTCCTTCGCCCACGCCGCGGAGCTCCTCGAGGATCTCCGCCCGGAACACGGGATCGAGGGCGGGCGCCTTCCGGATGCGGTCCTCGCTCATCTCGAGGTTGGCGAGGGCGGCCGTCAGCGGATTGGCCACTTCGTGGGCGATGACGCTGGGCTGGCGGAGCCATTCGAGCAGCGCATCGGGGTCCGACAGCCGGGGCCGAGTCGTGTCGGACGGCCGCTGATCCAGAAGTCCGAGACACAGGCCCGTGAGCTCCAGCGTCATGCGCTCACCGCTCCGCCGCTCGACTCCTCCCGGGGGAGGCGCGGGCGGGCGGCTCCGGACGGGCGACACACACCACGATCCACCGGGACCGGTCCGGCACCCCACCCAACGGCTGCCCTCGATGACCGGAGCGCCCCACCGGTGCAGGGTCGCCTCGACGTCCAGGGTGGTCTGCTCCGCCGGGGCGTCCGGCGGGCTGGTCAGCTCGGGAAGGACAGCGCCTCCGGACGACACCCGCCACAGGGTGATGGTCCGGCCCCGCAGGGCGACGCTCGCTTCCCGAAGCACCTCCCGGCTGTCGGGCATTATCGCGGGGCTGAAGTCGAGCGGGCGGCGTGGTCGGTCAGGGCGGCCTCGGGGATCGGGGTGAAGGCGAAGGTACCGCCTTCCGGGGCCTCTTCACAACCATCTGCGTATCATATTCAAGGCGGCAGTCGCCCTCGTCCCGCACAAAGGATGGCGGAAGGTGGCCTCACTCTCTCGGCGGTGCGCCTGGATGCTCCCGACCCTCTCGGCCACGCTGCTCGCCGCGGCCTGCGCCGGGAGCGCCCGGCCGGTCACGGTGGCGGGGCCGCCCGCCGATATTCACGCGCTCGCCGGAACCTGGGTGGGCGACTATTCCAGCCGCATTACCGGCCGGGCCGGGACGATCACATTCGTCCTGCGCGCGACCGACGATTCCGCGTTCGGCGACGTCCAGATGATCCCGACGGGCGCCGGCAGCCCGCTCCGTCCCTGGCGGGATCCGCGCTCCCAACCGGCGCCTCCGAGCGCCGACTTGACCATTCGATTCGTCCGCGTGGCGAACGGGCGGGTCAGCGGATTCCTCGCGCCGTACGCCGACCCACAGACCGGCGGGCGGTTGATCACCAGCTTCGAGGGACAGCTGACGGCCGACACGATCTCCGGCACCTATACCACGCGTCCGACGTCGACGTCCGAGGGCCCGACCGGGGTCTGGCGGGTCGTGCGCGAACCGCACTGATCCCCATCGCGAGACCGCGTCATCGAGTCTTCAGGATTCCATTAATCGGCTCCGGGTAGCCTGACTCAGCATCAGAACCCGGAGTGCTGCATGTCTACGGCTACCGCGTCTCCCCCCACCGTTCCCGCACCGGACACCGCGCGGCAACCCACGGCTCCGTCCGCGGAGCCGCGGGCTGCGGAGCTCGTCCCCGCGGCCGCTTCTCCCCGGCCCCTCACGGAGCTGATCTCCCGGGAGAGCGCGCGGCGGCGCCGCCGCCGGTTGGTTCGACGGATCCTGGTCACGGCGGTGCCCTTGCTGGTGGGAGGAGGCTGGCTGCTCCTGCGGCCTCGGCCGGTCCCGTTTGCCCAGCGGTTCCGCACCCAACCCGCGGCGGTGGGCGACGTGGTCCGGGAGGTGACCGCGACCGGGAACGTGGACGCGATCACCAACGTCCAGGTGGGTGCCGAGATCTCCGGTCGGATCGCCTCGGTCGACGTCGACTACAACGACCACGTGCGGGCGGGCCAGGTGCTGGCCCGGTTCGACCGTACGCTGCTCGCCGCCCAGCGGGCACAGACGGCGGGCGCCGTCGCGGCCGCCCGCGCCGCGCTCGGGCAGGCGCGCACCACCCAGGCCAAGGCCGCGGGCGACTCGACCCGCGCGGTGCAGTTGTGGGAGCGGCAGGGGATCACCGACGCCGATCGCGACGCGGCCGTGGCCGCCGCGCGGCTGGCGGACCAGGCCGTGACCGCCGCCGAGGCGCAGGTGGTGGCCGCCGAGGCGGCCGACGACGTGGCGCGGACCAACCTGGACCATACCGTCATTCGCGCCCCCATCGACGGGGTCATCATCACCCGGAACGTGGACTCGGGGCAGACGGTCGCGTCGGTGCTCCAGACGCCGGTGTTGTTCACGGTCGCCGCCGATCTCCGCAAGATGCAGGTGATCGCCGCCGTGGACGAAGCGGACGTCGGAGAAGTGACGGTCGGTCAAGTGGCCACGTTCACCGTCAACGCCTATCCCGACCGCGTGTTCCAGGGCCGCGTGACGCAGGTGCGGAATTCTCCGGTGATCGTGGAGGACGTGGTGACCTACGGAACCGTGATCGAGGTCGCCAACCCCGACCTGGCTCTGAAGCCCGGGATGACCGCCTCCGTCCGCATCCGCATCGCCGCGTCGCCGGCGGTGCTCCGCGTACCCAACGCGGCGCTCACCTTCGTTCCACCCGGCCGGAAGGGGACGGCCACCCCCGGGGTCTGGACCCTCGGACGGGACTCACTCATCCGGGTGGACGTCATCCCCGGCGTTTCGGACGGAGAGTTTACGGCGGTAGCGCGGGGGAGACTGACCGCGGGGACGCCGGTCGTGACCGGCCTTACGCCCCAGGGGCGGGCTGCCTTTGACAGCGAGCATTGAAGTTCCGATCCGGCCGATCGTGGCCGCCCTTCCCCTCCTGTCTCTGCGTGGCGTGAGCAAGGTCTACGGGGAGCAGGATGCCGCCGTGCGGGCTCTCGACGGCGTGAACTTCGAGGTGGCGCGGGGAGACTTCGTGGCGATCACCGGCGCGTCCGGGTCGGGGAAGTCCACCACCCTTTCCATCATCGGGTGCCTCGAGCTCCCGACGGACGGCGAGTACTGCATCGAGGGCATTCCGGTCCAGGACCTGGCCCCCGACGTGCTGGCGGCCCTGCGCAACACGCGGTTCGGCTTCGTGTTCCAGACGTTCAACCTCCTCCCCCGCACCTCGGCGCTCGAGAACGTGTCCCTGCCCCTCGTGTACGCCGGCGTACCGGCCCGGGAGCGCCGGCAACGGGCGTCCGTGGCCCTCCAGGCCGTCGGTCTCGGCGACCGGGTCGGGGCCCATCCGAGCCAGCTGTCGGGGGGCCAGCAGCAGCGCGTGGCCATCGCGCGGGCGATCGTGAACGACCCCGAGGTCCTGCTCGCCGATGAGCCGACGGGCAACCTGGATTCGAAGATGGGAGCGGAGGTCATGCAGATCATCAGGATGCTCAACCGGCAACGCGGCATCACCGTCCTGATGGTCACCCACGACGCCGCCTGGGCGCGGTACGCCGCGCGGCAGGTGGTCTTTCACGACGGCCGGATCGTCTCCGACCAGCGCACCGCCCCATGACGCTTCCCACCACCGCGGCGCTCGCGATGGCAGCGCTGCTCCGGAACAAGATGCGGACGGCCCTGACCATGCTGGGGATCGTGATCGGGGTCGCGGCGGTCGTGATGATGCAGGCCATGGGCGCCGGAGCCACGGCCTACGTGGCCCAGGCGATTTCCGGATTGGGCAGCAACATGCTGATGGTGATGCCGGGGGCCTCGTCGCGCCACTTCGGCAGCGCGGCGCTCGGCGTGCCCCTCTTCACGCCGGGAGATTTCGAGGCCATCCGCCGGCAGGCGCACGACATTTCGAGCCTGGCCGCGGTGAACGTGCGGGACATGCAGGTGATCGCGGGTGCGAACAACCGCACCACCAGCGTGGCGGGAGTCGGGCCGGACTACTACACCATCCGCCAGTGGGGAGTGAGCGAGGGACGGCTGCCCGCGCCCGAAGAGGAGCGGCAGGCGGCGCCGGTGTGCGTGATCGGACAGACGGTCGCGAACACGCTGTTCCCGGGACAGGACCCCCTGGGCCGCGAGATCCGGATCCGCACGATGGCGTGCCGGGTCATCGGCCTGATGGAGACGCAAGGGGCGACGTTCGGGGCCGACCGCGACGACGTGCTCCTGATGCCCTACGCGACCTTTTCCCGGCGGATCTTCGGCGGCGACCGGATCGCGTTTCTGATCGCGGCCGCCCCCTCTCCGGACCGCCTGGACGATGCGAAGGACGAGATCGTCACCGTGCTGCGCCATCGGCGCCACATCCAGCCCGGCGAGCTCGACGACTTCAACGTCCTGGACCCCCGGCAGATCGAGAGCGTGCTCTTCACCGTGACGGGGGTCCTGACCGTGCTGCTCGCGGGCGTGGCGGCGATTTCGCTGGTGGTGGGCGGCATCGGCATCATGAACATCATGCTGGTGTCGGTCACCGAGCGCACGCGGGAGATCGGGGTCCGGCTGGCGGTCGGCGCCCGGGCCGGCGACATCCTGACCCAGTTCCTCGTGGAGGCCACGACCCTGTCCGGCCTGGGTGGGGCGGTCGGGATCGGCCTGGGGCTCGCGGGAGCGTACGGAGTCGCGCGCGCCATCAGCGTGCCATTCGTGTTGCCGGTCGTCGCCATCCCGATCGCGTTCGGCGTCTCCGCGCTGGTGGGTGTGGCCTTCGGCGTCGTCCCCGCGCGCAAGGCCGCGCGCCTCAATCCCCTGGCGGCGCTCCGCTACGAATAGCGAACGGCCATTCCGCTGGTCAGAACGTCAACACGACCTTCCCGATATTCCGCCGCTCGTGCAGGTACCGGTGCGCCGCCGCCGCTTCCTCAACCGGGAACGCCCGGTCGACGCGGGGTTTGATTCGCCCGTCGCGGGCGAGGGCGAGCAAGGCCTCCATCTGGGGTTGCAGGATGCCCGCGGCCCCCCAGAGGTGTCCGAGGTTCACTCCCGCGACCGCCCGGTTGTCGTTCATCAAGATCATCGGGCCGAAGCGCGGCCAGCGGAGAAAGCGCCACACGACGCGCGCCAGGTTGCGGGTGAGACCCGAGCTCAGCTCGGACGCCCCGAAGCAAATCAAGCGCCCCGCCGGCGCGAGCAGCGCGTACCCCGCCCGCCACGAGTCACCGCCGACCGGATCCAGCACGATGTCCACGCCGTTCGGCGCCAGCCGGCGAACGGCCTTCGGCCATTCGAGATCCTCCCGGTCGATAGGGTCAACCCCCTGGGCGCGCAGGAACTCATGCTTGGAGGACGATGCGAGCCCGATCACCCGCGCACCGAAGATCCGGGCCAGCTCCGCGACCGCCAGGCCGACGCCACCCGCCGCCGAGTGGACCAGGATGGATTCGCCCGGCCGAACGCCCCCCACCCGGACCAGCAGGTGATGAGCGGTGAGGTAAACCACCGGCAACGCCGCGCCCTGCTCCATGGTCCACCCGTCGACCAGGGGAAAGACCATCGGCGCGGGGACGACCACCCCTTCGCTCTGCCCCCCGAATCGCGTCATCGCCATCACCCGGTCACCGACGCGCACGTTCGTCACGCCCGATCCCACGGAGTCCACCACTCCCGCGACCTCATATCCCACCACGCACGGAGGCTTGGGCGCGTCGGGATACAGCCCCTGGCGAGCAAGCAGGTCGGAGAAGTTCAGCCCCGCGGCCCGGACCCTGATGCGCACCGTGCCCGCCACGACCGGGGGATCCGGAACCTCCCGCAGGATGAGAACGTCGGGAGGGCCGTAGCGCGGAATCACCAGCTGCTTCATGTAGGTGGTGGCTTCAGCAGGGGGTCAGTGTCATGGCCCATCGGCAAAGAATAACGAATCGCCGGCCAAGGGGACTGAGGACGAAAACGGCCTCGTCGCACCGGCTCGAACCGGAGCGAGGCCGCGCAGGCGGCCGCGGCAGCAAGACTTACACGGCAAGCCGCCGCCGACCCTCGAACAGACGCGCCGTCACCGCCCCGAAGATGAAGCCGCCGACGTGCGCGGCGTAGGCCACGCCACCGGTCGAGACATCCGAGAGCCGACCGAGGTTGACGAACTGGATGAGGAACCATACCCCGATGAGCAGGGCCGCCGGAACATACGTCACCCGCAGAAAGACGAAGATCACGAGCAGTGAGCGAATCCGGTCCCGCGGATAAGTCACCAGGAACGCCCCCATCACGCCCGCAATCGCGCCGCTGGCGCCGAGGGTCGGAACGGTGGAGGACGGATCCGCCGCGATCTGCGCCGCCGCGGCCGCGAGGCCGCCGAGCACGTAGAACGCCAGGTAGCGTTGAGGCGTCATGAGATCTTCGACTTCGGGGCCGAAGGCCCACAGGAAGACCATGTTACCGAGGATGTGCGACCAGCTCTCGTGCAGGAACATCGCCGTCAGGACCGTGATCCAGTGATGCCCGGCGACGACGTCGGCGGGGACCATCGACCATGTGCCGACGAAGGCGTCTCCGCCGGCCAGCTCGAGGGCGAAGACGAGGCAGTTGATCAGGATCAGCGACGCCGTCAGGACGGGAAAGCGGCCCGGGCGCCGCGATGCGTCACTGAGGGGGATCACCCCCATGGGTCGTTCCTCGAGCCCTGGGGGCGGTTCCGGCCGCCTAAACGCCCGCCATCGCGCGTAGCCGGAACGCTCCGGCGAGCAGCGTGATGCCGGCGACGATGCCGAAGCCCGCCATGAGTCCCATGATCGCGGCCAGCGTGGCGGGCGGGGAGAGGAGCGCGAACGCCGACGCCAGGATACTCAATACGCCGAACGCCGCGGGCCAACCCCAGGATAGCCCGAGCTTCTTCTGCAGGAGCGCGGCATACGTGCCGAGGATACCCGTGATCATGAGCCACCAGGCCACCAGCAGGACGGCGAACGTCAGCGCCAGCACCGGATAGTAGATGAGGGAAGCGATGCCGAACCCTAGCCCCACGAGGCCGGAGACCAGAAGGACCCACCAGTGCTTCATGACCGACGCCAGCTCGATGGCGTAGACGATTTCCACGATCCCGGTGAACAGAGACCACCAGGCAATCACGAGGGCGAAGGCGGCGACGGAGTCGAGGGGCCGCACGAAGATGAATATCCCCACCGCGAGGGCCAGCAGGCCCCGCAACGCCAGTGCCCACCAGGCGCGGTGGAACAACCGCTTCAGGTCATCGAGAGTGGGAACGGCCATGTTGCCTCCAGGAGACTCGGGGTGGCGCGGCGAGCGGAGCGAACGTATGCCCCCCACCGCCGGGTCGCAATCCGCCTCAGTGTAACGTTCGGAGGTAGGCTTGTTCGCTCTGCATCTTGGCGTCCCGCAACGCTGTACGAGTCCGGTCACTCAGCTTGGCCACGACTTTACCGCGAACGTTGATCAGCCCGCCGCTCGGCAGGTTGTCGAAGTGGAGCCGGTGGAGGAGCAGCACGTAGACGCCCCCGGGCTCCCCCGCAGAGTCGGCGGGCTGATCCACCACCGCGGTGAGGTCGAGCGCCCCATCGAGGTAGTGATCGGCATACAGGAGCTTCGACGCGATCAGCGTAGATCCCGGAAGCTCCGGCGGCGCGTACACCACCTCGTGAGTGATCGTCAGGGTGGGCTTGAGGCCGGGCAGGTCGTCCTCGGACCAATAGAACACGTCGCGAGCTCCGACCGGACGGTCCCCTGGGTAGTTCTCGAGGTACCGTTCGAGCGAGGGCGCGTACTGGTACATGTAGGGGGAGCGCGAGAGCATCCCCGCGAACACCTGGGCCGCCGCGGCGCTCGGGCGTTGGTCGTCGTAGGCGATCAGCGCCGAATCGCCGCGCGCGCGGTACGCGGAGACGTAGTCGACCAGGCGAGCGCGGAAGTAGGCGCTGGCGATGGAATCGGCGGACGGCGAGGCCGGGTCGACGTGGGCGTGCAGGTACCGCATGGCGGCGACCGGCAGCTTCACGTTGCACGAGCCCACCCGGCACTCGGTCAGATCCCGAACATCGTCATCGGGCAGCGAGAACGCCGCGACGTCCGACTCGACCGCGGGGTCCGAGAACAGGCCGGACCGCAGGCGCGAGGGCGCCGTCAATGCCGACGGGAAATCGGTGGCTCGGTCGACATAAAACGAGCGGGGCACGGCGATGCGGACGATTCCGAAGACGGCGATCTCGCGGTGGTCGGCGGGTGCGAGCGCCTTTACCACCGCCTCGCCGCCGCTCACGGCGATGATTTGGCCCGAATCGAGCGCGACCGTCTGTCGAAGGAATTGGGCGAGTGCGGGAGGCATGCTCCGCGCACTGCCGCGCACCGGGCCCGCCGCGGACACGAGCGCGCTTCCCATCAGCGTGGCGCAGAGCAGCGCCCCCAATCGTACCGGCCCCGGCTGCAAGCTGTTGGCCTCCCCCGCGCAGGGCAGAGCCCGCCCTGGCGCCACTCGCCGTATACTATCCCCCGAGGGACCCGTACGCGAACGGCCGGTGGCGACCGGCCTCCGACTCATGCGGGGACTCTCCCCTCCCTCCGGAGCGCTCAATGGGATTTACTATGGCTGTCGATCAGGAACGCGGCTGGCTCATGGCCACGGCTGAGGGCTCGATCACCCTCGAAGACGTCCGCGTCCACCTCTCTCACGAGGCCCGCGCCGCCAGCCTTCCCTACCCGGAGTTGATCGACGCCCGTGCCGCCCGTCCCGACCTCTCTCCGGACGACGTGCGCGCGATCGTGGTCCTGCTTCGGGAACTGGCCCGCGACAGTCGCCTCGGGCCCACCGCGGTCATCGTCGAGACCGACGTCGGGTATGGCATGCTCCGCATGCTCGAGATGCTTGTGGAGGACGTGTGCGCCATCCGGCCGTTCCGCCGCCGGGAGCCGGCGGAAGAGTGGCTCAGTGAGCTGAGCCCGCGTTGACGATGTTGCCGGCGCGGGCGCCCGGTCCGGAACGGGGCCCTTCAAACGTCGATATGGCGATTGGGCGCGGCATCGTGCCACGCCAGCCGGAATCAAGCACGAGTCGTGAGGAACTCACAACGAAACTCGCAACGCGGTCGGTCACCGCGTCGCCATCCAGAGGATGAGGGCCCCCGCCACGATCCGGTAGTACCCGAACGGCTCGAGGCCACGACGCTTGAGGTAGCGAAGGAAGCCCGCGATCACCGCCCACGCCACGAAGAAGGAAACGACGAGGCCGACGAGCACCGCGCTGCCGGCATGGGCCATCAAAGCCTGACGCTCCTTCAGCCCCTCGTAGATCGTCGCGGCCCCGAGAGTCGGGAGCCCGAGCAGGAACGAGAATTCGGCGGCGGTCGCGGTCGACAGGCCGAGGAGCTGGCCCGGGACGATGGTGGACATGGAACGCGACATGCCCGGGATCAGCGCGAAGCATTGCCCCAGGCCGATCAGCAGACCATCCCGCGGCGTGACGTGTTCCAATCCGTCGCGCCAGGGTCCCGCCTTGCGCCGCCGCCACGCCTCCACCGCCAGCATGACGAGGCCGCCGACCACGAACGCGACCG
This sequence comes from Gemmatimonadales bacterium, assembly GCA_035505915.1. GTDB lineage: Bacteria > Gemmatimonadota > Gemmatimonadetes > Gemmatimonadales > GWC2-71-9 > 40CM-2-70-7. Next base: position 13,073 of record DATJQI010000061.1, read on the forward strand.
CGATGGTCACCAGACCGAACAGGTAGGTCTTGATCAGGGTCCGGGTCAGGAGCCCCAGCACGGCCGCCGGAATGAAACCGGCCGCGAGGGCGAGGAAGAGGCGGACGGCAACCGGATCCCGACGCGTCAAGCCACGGAGGCGCTCACCGATCAACCGCCGGTAGTGCACCAGGACCGCGAGAATGGCACCGAGTTGTATCACGATGTCGAAGGAGGGAAATCCGGGAACCCCCGCCACCCCCAGCCAGTGTCCCGCCAGATCGATATGGGCCGTGGACGACACGGGCAGATACTCCGTCAAGCCCTCGACAATGCCCAGCACCACGGCCACGGGCCACGTGATCACCATCACTCGCTACCTCCCCGAAACAGGTGCCCAAGTGTTGACCGACGGCGGGCCGAGCGCAATATTGCCTGCCCTCGGCGCCGGTCCCCCGCCCAGGTCCCCGCCGTCCCTTCGACCAGCTCGAACGAGGCTCGGTCACACCCATGCGAGAGCGCCGGTCACAGCGGTGGACAATCATGCTCGTGCCGCACGGGTCCGGTCCGACCCGCGCGCTCGAGGTGTCACGACCGGCGGTCCGGAGTCTCTCCGCGATCACGGTCGCCGCCGTGCTGGCAGCCCTGATCCTGATCGTCGCCGCCATCGCGCGCGGGGTGAGCATCACCCGCGCCGGCCTCCTCGAGAACGAGAACCACGCGCTCCTCGACCAGATCCAGTCGGTACGCGAGCGCCTCTCGATGCTCAGCGACTCCCTGGATACGCTGGCGCAGCGCGGGCAGGAAGGGCGCCTCCTCGCGGGCCTCGATCCCCTCGACCCCGCCGTGTGGCAAGCCGGCATCGGCGGGCCTCCCGGAGACTGGCCGGAGCGCGACAGCTTGTTGGCCCTCGGCCCCGACGGCGCTCAGGCCTTCGGCGCGCGTCTGAACGTGGACCGGTTGATGCGCCGCGCCGAGATTCTCACCCGATCGGCGAACCAGGCGTACGACTCGTTGTCGAGCCATGTCTCACGCTACGCCGCCACTCCGTCGATCATGCCGGTTGCGGGCCGGATCTCGAGTCCCTTCGCGGCGGCGCGGTTCGACCCCGTTCTGCAGATCGTCCGCCCCCACGAAGGCATCGACATCGCCGCCCCGCCGGGCACGCCGATCCTGGCGTCGGCGGCCGGCGTGGTGGCAACGGTGAGCTGGGAGGCGGAAGGGTACGGCAACTACCTCCTCATCGAGCACGGGTACGGCGTGGTCACCCGCTATGCCCATTGCTCCAAGATTCTGGTAGTCCCGGGCCAACACGTGGCTCGGGGCCAGGTCATTGCGCTCGTCGGGTCGACGGGAGAGGCCACCGGCCCTCACGTGCATTACGAGGTCATCGTCTACGGAAAGCCGGTGGATCCCATGCGCTACATTCAGCCCGCGGACGCCATCGCGGACTGAGTCGCCGCACGCATCACGGCGCGAGCGCCGGCGTGGGCTCCCGCGCCGCCTCCCCAGCCCGCCGGCTCCGCAGCCACAGCACCGTCCCGCCCGCGAGCACCATGCCGGCGCAGAGCAGCTGTCCCATGCTGAACGGGCCCAGCACGGTGCCAAGCTGCGAGTCGGGTTGACGGGTGAACTCGAGCAGAAACCGGAACACCCCGTATCCGCAGAGGAACATCCCCGCGACCAGCCCCGGTCGATACCACCCGCCGCGCTCGGCGCGCCGCTCGAACCAGCGCAGCAGCAGAAACAGCAGCACGCCCTCGACCACCGCTTCGTAGAGCTGCGACGGGTGCCGGGGCAGATGCGCCGGATCAGCCGGGAAGATCATGGCCCACGGGACACCCGTCGGGCGCCCATAGAGCTCCCCGTTGATGAAATTGCCGAGCCGGCCGAAGAAGAGCCCGGGCGTGCCGGCGATGGCCAGCGTGTCCGCGAGCCGCCAGAAAGGGACCCGGTATCGACGGGCGAAGCTGATCGTGGCAACGGCGATGCCGATCAGTGCCCCGTGAAACGAGAGCCCGCCATGCCAGATCGCGAAGAACGCCAGCGGGTCTCCCAGGAAATGACCGGGCTCGTACACGACGGCGTAGATCACGCGGGCGCCTGCCAGCATGCCCACCACGAGGTAGCCGATCAGCGAGTCCAGGTCATGCCGCGTCAGTGCCAGGCGGCCCTGAGCGATCCGGGACCGAATGATCCGGAACGCCACCACGTACCCGACCAGGTACATGAGGCCATACCACCGGATGGCGAAAGGCCCGATGCGGAAGATCTCCGGTGGAATCCGCGGGTACGGCAGAATCACTTTGTGGGCCGATCGGCTTCCGACCTGCGCCCGAATCGCGTCCAGAGCAAGGCCGCGCCGAGATACCCGACGAGGGCGCCGGCAATGACGTCGCTCAGAAAGTGCGCCTGGGCCAGAACCCGGGTGACCGCACAAGCGCTGGCGAGCGCGTACCAGAGCGCCGTGCCCCAGGGCAGGAGTCGACTGAGCATGGCGGCGGCCGCGAAGGCGACCACCGCGTGACTGCTGGGAAGGCCGAGGTCCTTGGTCGCGAACGGCCGGTCCGACCAGGAGCGGAAGACGTGGAGGCCGTCGGTGAGATTCGGACGGAGCCGGCGCACGAGCATCTTCGCCACTTCGGCCGCCAGCCCGGCCACCACGGGAGCGGCGAGGAGCAGGCTGCCCCGGCGGAGCGCTCCGCGCCACCCGGGGCCGCGCGTTGCCCGGTCGTGCGCCACGAGGGCGGCGGCGATGATCACCCACGTCCACAGGTAGCCGATCAATCGCAGCAGCCGGCCCCAGTCGTGGTCGTAGATGCGTGGGGAGGCGGCGTGGGAGAAGACCCAGCGGTCGCAGAGATTCGCGAGGACGAAGCAGGCGGCGGCGACGATCACCGGGCGGACATCGAAGCCCAGGCGGCGCCACCTCGCGGGGGACTTCACGGCCGCGACACCGTCAGCGGATGCGTATCACCGCCAACCGGGGAACGGCCGCCGGGGCAATCGGGTGAGCACCGTCGGCGCTGGCGAACACCGTGAACGCCGATCCCTGCGGCGCCTGGACGATCCGCGAGTAGGCGCCCGACCCGGCCCGCAGCCAGCCGCTGACGGACACCGCATTGCCCGCCGCAACCACAGGTACCAGCGGAAACGGGATGTCGAAATGGGGAGGGCCGTACGTCGCGTAGAGCTCCTGGAACGTCGGGCGGAACTGCCAGGAGGAGTAGCGGAGCTCCGGCGGCGCCGAGAAGCCCGGGAGGTCCGACACCCAGTTGGCTAACGCCCAGCGGGAGACCAGGGTCGGAAAGGGCTGCCCGGTCTGTGCGGTGACGTTCGCCGCTCCCACCGCTCCCGTCTGTACCAATCCCCCGGCCAACTGTCCGCCGTACTGATCCATCAGGTATCGCACGAAGAGCCAGCACGCCCCCACTTCCGCGAGATCGCCGTCATCATCCGGAATCAGGAGGAAGGCCGAGTCGGGCGCGCTCAGGTAACGATACGCGTCGTAGAGATCCGACTTGTCCACGAAGGCGTGAAAGGTCACGGAATCGCCGGGCAGGTAGCTGCGTCCCGCCAGCTCCTCGGCGTACTTGGACAGCCCCTCGTTCAGCCATCCCTCCTCCGCCGCCCCGTGGCGTACCAGGACGTGCTGAACGTAGCTGATCATGTGCTGGAGCTCGTGCACGAAGGTCCCCGGCAGGAGTCCCTTCACGTCGGCGGCACTGTGCGGGCAGCTGAGCGTTCCCCCCGGATCCGGCACGAGCGCATACACCACCTCCCCGTCGTTATAGGCCGCGCGGTACGTGGGATCGAGGTCGGCCCCGAAGAAGTAGCCGGCGATGAACCCCTGCGTGGTGCAGCTGGAGCTCGAAACCAGGGCATTGACCGCGCCGGTCATCAGGACAATGACTACACCGTTGGAGTCGAGATCGCTCACGCCTCCGAACGCGGCGGTGTCGAGCGGATACAGCCGGGTGTCGAACGTCTGCCGGAGGGTATCGAGATCGGCCGAGTCGAGACCACCGGCGGGGGCGAGCGTGTCGACGTAGATGGCGACGTGCGCGCCCACGGCCCGGGCCCGGGCCGGCACGGTCTTGAGGGTGGCACAGATCGGCGTGGCGCACACCAGGAAGGAACGGACGCTGCCGAGCGCCGGTGGTGCGCCCGCCACCCCGGCGGGAGCGGAGGGGGCCGCCGCCGGGGGGGCGGTCAGGCGTCTTCGGGCGGCGATCCCGAAGTCCCGGGTCCCCTCGGCCCGGCGAAGGTATCCATCGAAGGCGGCTGCGGCCGATCGGGTGGCGGCTCGGACACCGCCTCCCGGTGCCGGGGGGGCAGCCGCCGGCGTCACCGCGCCGAGCTCGAACGGCGCGGAATCGAGCGGGACGCCGGACGCGGAGACGGCGACGAGGAGGTATTCGGTCGACTCCGCGGACGTGTTGGCCGGAAAGCTCAGACAGCCGTCGGAGACCGTGGCGTCCAGCGACGCATATTCGCCGATGAGGAGCGCCACGGGCGTGCTGGCCGCGCAGGAACGACCTGGGCCCGTCGCCCGATCACCGCCGCAGGCGATGAGCAGCAGCAGTCCGCCGAGCGCGAGGGCGGGCCGGTGCGGCCGGGATGCCTCGTCAGCGTAACCGTGACCCATGGTCAACATAGTACCGGTTGTCCCGGAGATCGGACAAGAGCCTGAGAAGACGACCGATTTACCATCGGGCTCTGAGCGACACCCGGATCGTACGCGGCTCCGCCGGGTGGGTGTGCACGTCCGCGACGCCGGCGCCCGGCTCGCCGGGCAGCCGGGAGACGTAGAAGTAGTCGATGTCGCTGGCGGCGGTACCCAGCACGTTGAAGACGGCGAGGCCGAGACTCCAGCGCCCGTTGAGTTCGTATCCCAGGTCCGCGTAGATCAATGAGGTCGCCTTCGATCTGACGCTGTCGTCCTGGGTCAAGGGCCGAGGTCCGAAGTACCGGAGTCGCAATCCTCCGCGCAGCCCGCGCAGGGCGCCTTCCAGATCGTGCACCGCGATGCCGCCGTCGAAGGTCGCCACGAGCGCCTCCGGCACGTAGTCGCCTTGGGCCTCGTGATCGGTGAAGCGCGCGTGCGACCACGCGTAGTCGGCGTCCACCGTGAGCCAGCGGGTGGGCGTGTAGTAGTTGGCCCACTCGACCCCGTACCGGCGCGTCGGGCCGCTGGGCGTGTTGCCGCCGGCGTCGCCGTCCCACACGAGCTCGGACGCCAGATCGAGCTGCCACAGGGCCACCGAGGTTTGGAGCCCCGGCAGGGCCGCGGTCCGGACGCCCACTTCGGCGCCCTTGCTCCGGACCAGCGGGGTCGCGGGATCCGCCGCGGCGACGACGCCCCGCGCGTCGTTGCTGTGGAACCCGGTGCCGGCATCCACATAGAACTCGGTGTTCGCCCAGGGTCCCAGGACCAGAGAACCCTTGGGGCTCGCGAGGCCACCCTGCACCGATCCGGAGCTGCCCCCGACGGTGTTGCGCACGTCGAACCAGGCCACGTCGGCCCGCAGGCCGATGATCGTTCGGAGCCAGCCGGTCCAATCGGTTTGGGTCTCCACGTAGGGAGCGGCCGTCGCCTCGTGGATGCCGTTGACGGTAACCGGGTTCAGGCGGATGCGCGCCCGCGTGTGGTACAGTCCGTTCTGAATGGCGTCGCCGCGAATCTCCACGCCGATGGTGGTAAGTGAGGGGGCGCCGGCCAGGGTCCCGATCCAGGTGTGCGTGGCCGTTCCCCCACCCACCCAGCGACCGTCCTGCTGCTCGATCTGATCCCCGTGCACCGGGTCGTCGAGGAAGTAGGTGAAGTCGGAAAAAAGGTCGAGGTCGTACCGCAGGGTGTACAGGAGCACCCGTGAGGTGGACCGGGCGTCGCGTCGATGCCAGTCGGCGGTCAGGGCATAGCGGTCGGTGGCGCCGGCGTCGGTCGAGTCGATGGTCCCCCAGCGGTCGATCAAGCCGCTCGCGATGGCCCGGTCGGGCACCTGGTCGGTCGAGTGCCACTGATTGTGATAGCCCATCGCGGTGAGCGTGAAGCCGCGCGTCTCGTCGCCCGCCGAGTACCGCAGCATCCCGTCGAGTTTCCGCTCGTCGTCCCCGAGCACCCAGGGACCGTCGTTGTGCTCGAGCTCGGCCGCATAGATCAGGTTCGCTCCGCCGATGCCGGCGTTGTTCGCGACCAGGGCCCTCCCGTAGCCGAATTGGCCACCATCCACCGCCGCCAGGCCCCGGGGCAACCGGTCGTAGTACCGCAGATTGAAGGCACCGGCGGATCCGAAGTCGCCGACGTCCGCGTAGTAGGGGCCCTTCTTGAAGTCGACGCCGTCGATCAGCTCGGGGATCACGAAGTTCAGGTCCGCGTACCCCTGCCCGTGGGCGTGGCTCGGCAGATTGACCGGCACGCCGTCCACGCTGACCGCCAGGTCGGTGCCGTGATCGAGGTTGAACCCGCGAAGGAAGTACTGGTTGGCCTTGCCGCTGCCGCTGTGTTGGGTCACAATGACGCCGGGGACGTTCTCCACGACTTCTCCGGGGCGCAGGAGCGGCCGCAAGGCAAGATCGGCGGCCCCGACAACCCCCTGGTTGGCGGACACCGCGACCCCCACGAGGTCCGACATCCGCCCTTCGACTTTCAGGGTGTCCAGCACGACCGGGGGCTTCCTGGTGGCCCCGGTATCGGCGGCGGGCTGCTGTGCGCCCGCAGCCCGGGTCGCGGCGAGCGCGAGGAGCACGCGGAGACCCCAGTTCGACGCCGCCTGCGGCACGGGATGCGCTCCGGTATGATGTTGATGTAAGGTCATCATATTCTACTTCATGGGGCGCGCACACGCCATCACGGGAGAAGCCATGCAGCGGATCACCATCACGCTTGACGACGAGTTGGCGGCGGAGATCGACCACCTGGTCGCGACGCGGGGGTATCAGAACCGGTCGGAGGCGATTCGCGATCTCGCCCGGAGCGGGCTCCGCCAAGCGACCGAAGAGGCGGGCGTGTCGGGCGATTGCGTCGCCGCGCTGGTGTACGTGTACGAACACGAATCCCGGGAGCTGGCCAAGCGGCTGACCCGGATCTTCCATCGACACCACGACCTGTCGGTGTCGGCGCTGCACGTACACCTGGACCACGATACGTGTCTGGAAGTCAGCGTCCTTCGGGGGGATGCCCGCGACGTGCGGCACCTGGGGGAGCACGTCATCGCCGAGCGTGGAGTGCGCTACGGCCGGTTAGTCCTGACGCCGGCGGCGATAAAGAGTGAAACCCACGGGCACGGCGACAAAGCGCGCCGCCACACCCACACCCACATTCGGAGGGGAGGGTGACCGAGCCGGCCCCCGCCGCGTCGGTGGGAGTACAGGTGGTCCCTCTTCCACGCCCTCCTCACGTCACCACATCCAACCGGACCGTCAGCGAGCGCGGCCGCCCCATTGACGGCCCGCTGGTGAACGCCCCCTTCAGCACGTAGTTGAGGTTGAAGAGATTCTCGACGAAGAACTGGGGCCGGACCGCCCGACCGAAGACCCGAATGGTCGTGCCCGCGCTGCCGTTGACGATGAAGCTGGGGGGGACCTTCACCGCGGCGTTGAAGTCGAAGAGCCCGAGCCCTGTCGTACCCGCCGACGGATTGCCATTCGTGAGCCCGGAGCCGAAGATGCCCGTCACGCTGGCGTACCACTGCGGGTGCTCGTCCGAGACGCTGCCCACGATCGACAGACGCTGATCGTGGTCCAGGTCGTACCAGCCGCTGGGATACACGGAAGGCGAGAATCCGCCGGTAATCGGTCCGTGCGCATAGGCGTGGGAGAGGGCCACGTTCAGGTAGCCGCCGAGCGATCCCGCGGGGCGTACCTCCACCACGGACTCGATGCCGGTAATGCGGATCCGGGCGACGTTCACCGTTGCGGTGAGCGCCGTGCCCGGAAGGGTGTTGTCGTCCACCGCCGGCGTGCTCCACTTGTGATAGGCATCCACCTTGAGGCTCGTCCCCGCCGCCACGAAGCGGTGCACCAGGCCGGCCTCGATGAAGTGGTCCCGCTCGGGATAGGTCGGCAGCCCCCCCTGCCCTCCCTGACCCGCGGCCGCCAAGACGTGGAAGTCCTCCACCGGGCTGGGCACGAACAACCGGCCATAGTACATCCACACGGTCGTCTGAGGGCCTGGGAAGAGACTCACCTTGAGCCGTGGGCTCAGCTGCGTGGCCGTGCCGGCGAGCGGAGCCGCGTGCAGATCGTAGCGGAGGCCGGGCCGAATCTCCCACCACGGCGACGGCTGGATCACCCCTTCGACGTAGATTCCCAGATCCCCGCCGTGCACGGGAGCGTCGACCGCCGGCCCCCCGTGGCCCGCGGAATCCACGGTCGCAAAGCGCTCGTGGCCGTCGACGATGGAGCCGTCGACTCCGGTCTTGAGCCGCAGCGCGCCCATCGCGGGGAAGAGCCAATCGACCTTGGCACCCGTGGTGCTGCTGCGTCGGTCTTCGCGGACACTGTACCGCACCGTGTCCGGATAGAATACGAATTGCGGCGTGTCCTCGGCGCCCGGCGTGTACACCAGCCCGCTGGAGCGACCGTACAAGGCCAGGAAGAATTGGCCGTCGGCGAGGCGGTCACCCAGTGCTCGGTGCCACGCCAGACTCGCGTAGGCGCCGCGCTCGACCTGGCGGTCGTCGCTGACGAGACCCCCGGAGGAGTCGAAGGGGACCTCGAATTGTGTGTGCGAGAGGTTTACGTCGAAGGTCAGAAAGTCGCGCGGTCCGGCGACGTACTGCAGCTTGCCGAAGCCGAAGAGATCCTGGCCGGCATTATGGAAGTTCAGGGGTTCCCCGGTTCCCGGGGCCTGCATGACTGGGTCGTGCCACATGTCGGTGACCCGTCGCGTCGCCGACACCACGAACCCCAGGCGACCCGCGTTGCCACCGGCGAACAGGGACTGTCCGGCCGCGCCGAAGGAGCCGTCGTCGGCGGACCCCTCCACCGCCAGCCTGCCGATCGGGATGCGGGTGTCCACCTTGATGACCGCGGTGTTGCGGTCCCCGTACTCCGCGTCCCACCCCCCGGTCTGAAACTCGATGCGGTCCACCACCGCCGGCGCGAAGAGCTCGGCCAGCCCCCCCGAGATCCCCTGCGGGACCGGCACTCCGTCCACGTAGTACGTGAACTCGCCGTGCTGCCCGCGGATGTGGACCTCGCCGGTGGGTGCCCGGGCCGCGCCGGCGAGCGCCTGCTGAACGATCTCCGACGTCGTGGTCGCGGGGGCGCCGTGATAGGTGCCGGCCTGAAAGACCTGGTCCCCGGTATGTCCATCCACCGCGGGGGGCGGCGCGACGGCTCCGACCACGATGCTGTCAAGCATCAGGGCGGCCGGCACTAAAATGATCTCAACCGTCGTGTCACCGGGAACGAGAGCCACCGACCGCGCCACGGGCCGGAATCCGATTCGCACCACCATGAGCACGTAGACGCCCGGCTCCATCCCGGCAAGCGCGTACCGACCGAGGGGGTCGGTCGTGGTCGCCGCGACCGGCTGCCCAGCCCGCATGAGTTGTACGTCCGTGTTTCGGAGGGGTTGCTTCGACGCACTGTCGGTCACCGTACCGTGTACCCGGACGGTCAGGAGTGGCGGCTGGGAGGAGCGCGCGGAGGCCGGGACCTGGCCGCAGCCGCGCCCCGAGACACCGACACACAGCCCGATCGTCATCAGCGCCTGGAGCCGCCGCACTCGCATCCGACCAGTCGTCACCGAATCTCGCTCCTGTGCTATAGGCGAGAGAGTTAGTCTGCCCTAACTCATGTTGTCAAGTGGGACGATCAGATGCTATTCTTGGGGACTCACGATCGTTGATCCGGAACCTGGTACGACGGGAGGAGACGGCGCGTGACCGCGGCGGAATTCACCACCTCTGTTGAGGACTATCTCAAGGCGATTTACGAGCTCTCCCAGACCGTCGGGGGCGCCACACCCTCAGGCGTCGCGGCTCGGCTGGGCGTGTCGCGGGCATCGGTGAGCGGCATGGTGCACCGGCTCGTGAAGCAGGGGCTGGTCAAGCACGAACCCTATCAGGCCCTGCGGCTCACCGGCGGTGGACGGGCGGTCGCGCTGCAGCTGGTGCGGCGGCACCGGGTGATCGAGGCCTATCTCGTGAAAGCGCTCGGGTACTCGTGGGATCGCGTGCACGAGGAGGCCGAGCGCCTCGAGCATACGGCGTCGAACGAGCTGGTCGATCGGATGGCGGCGGCGATTGGAGAGCCGACGGTCGACCCGCACGGCGCTCCCATTCCCACGGCGGGGGGAGCCGTGGCGGAGCCCGCGTACCGGGCCTTGAGCGAGCTCGCGGTGGGTGAGAAGGCCCGGATCGCGCAGGTTGAGGACGAGGATGCGGAGCTGCTGCGCCACCTCGGATCGCTGCGCCTCGTCCCCGGGGCGACGATCCGCTACCTCGGACAGGAGCCCTTCGGGGGGTCACACACGATCCGGATCGGCTCCCGGACCCGTCGCCTGGCGCCGTCCTTGGCCGGGCGTGTGTTTGTGTCGGAGCTGAAGTGAAGGGGACTCGTTCAACGGACGTCGCCGGGCGCAGGTCCCGCGGCCGGGGTTGCGGTCAGGCGGCTCGACGCAGGCCTGGCAGCAAGCGAGCGGAGTTCAGGATGAACGCGAGCTCGGAGGATACGTGAATGAATGCCGCCAGGAGCGGGTTGAGCATGCCCGCCGCGGCGAGCCCAACGCCGACGGCGTCCACCGTCAGCGTCCCGACGAAGTTGAACCGGATGATCTCCCGCGCGCGGCGTGCGATGCGAATGGCCTCAACGAATCGCGACAGGTCGTTCCCCAGGAGCACCACGTCGGCGCTCTCTCGAGCGACGTCGGTGCCCGACCCCAGGGCGACACCGACCGTCGCCTCGACCAGGGCCGGCGCGTCGTTGATCCCATCACCGACCATGGCCACGACTCGGCCTTCGACCGTCAGTTCCCGCACCGCCTTCGCCTTCTGATCCGGCAGCAGCTCGGACGCCACGTCATGGACACCTAATGCGGCAGCCACCGAGTCGCCGACGGCCCGCCCGTCCCCGGTCAGGAGGACCGTCCGCAGGCCGAGTTCCCGCAGGGCTTGCATGGCAGCCGGTGCTTCGGGCCGAACCGCGTCCGCGATCTCCAGCGTCCCGATGACGCTGCCCCTCCGCGCCACCATGACGACCGTGGCCTCGCCCGGCGAGATCAGCTCCGGGGGGAGCGGCGTGACGTGTTGCGCCGCGAGAAAGGCGCGACTCCCTACGACAACGACGTCCCCGTCACCGCGCGCCACAATGCCGCCGCCAGGGGTGTACTCGAATTTCTCCGGCTCGCTGGAAGGAAGCCCTTGGGCCTCAGCCTGACACACGACCGCTTTCCCCAACGGGTGCTCGGAGCGACGCTCCGCAAATGCGGCCGCCTCCAGGACCTCGCGCGCGGAGACGCCGGCCATCGGGCGGATGGCCCGCACGACCGGCCGACCCATCGTCACCGTCCCCGTCTTGTCGAACGCCACCGTGTCGAGCCCCCACAGTGCCTCCAGGTAGCGGCCGCCCTTGATGATGACGCCTTCGCGGGCCGCGCGCCCCACGGCGCCGAGCACCGCGAGGGGCGTGCCCGCGGCGATGCCACAGGCCCCGGCAACGATGATCACCGAGATGGTTGACCGCGCGTTGTGGGTGATGATCAGCGTCAGGGTCGCACAGGCCAACGCGAAGTACACCAGATAGCCGGCATAGCGGTCGGCGGTCCTCTGGATAGGTGCGCGGGACCGCTCCGCCTGTTCGACGGCGTCGACGATCTTGCCGTAACTCGTATCCCGGCCGACGCGCTCGGTCAGCACGTCCAGCGCGCCTGACTGATTGATGGTCCCGGCGTACACCGGGTCATTCACCAGCTTCTCGATCGGCTTGGATTCCCCCGTGATCGCGGCTTGGTCCACGAACGACTGGCCGCCCGCCACCCGCCCGTCCACCGGCACGCGAGCCCCGGGCGCGACGACCACCACATCCCCGGCGCGGAGGTCGTGCAACGGGACCTCCTGTATCCTCCCGTCGCGTCGGCGGGACGCACTTGGTGGCAGAAAGTCCAGCAGGTCGCGAATGGCTCGCCGCCCCCGCCCCACGGTCAGGCCCTCGAGGATCTCCGCGGCGAGAACGAACTCGGTGATGACCAGGGCGGTAAAGACTTCCCCGATGACGAGCGCCGCCCCGAGGGCAATGGTCATGGACAGCTCCATGGTCATCCGCCGCTCGACCAGGTTTTCCACCGCCTCTGCAAAGATCGGCCAACCACCCACGAGGGTCGCGGCCAGTCCGATCACGCTGACGCGCGGCAACGGCTCCCACAACCGCACGGCCACCGCGGCGGCGCCGGCGGCCACCAGGGTCAGTCTCGCGACGTCCGCCCGGGTGATGCCCGGATGGTCATGGCCCGGGGTTTCGGGCGACCGAGCAGTCACCGCAGGTAGCGCCGGACGATGTCGACCACTTCCGCGGCTCCACGGATCTCCTGGCGCGACGGCGTCCGACCGGGATCGAGCACGTGATGCCGGACGTGTCCTTCGAGGACTTCCGCCATCAGCGCGTTCAGCGCGCCGCGGCAGGCGGCGATGAGACGCAGGACTTCCCCACAGTCCTCCGTCTCACCGTCCAGTGCCCGCTCTACCGCCTCCAGTTGTCCCCGGATCCGCCGCAGACGATTGCGGAGCTTTGCCCGGTTCCGCAGCACGTGTGCCATACATCCGCCTCCTGGTGGCCGTGCACAACGTATATACCCCAGGGGGATATATGCAACTCGCGACCTACACTCCCAGGGGCTGTCGCCCGCCTCGGCAGGCCCCCGTCAGTGAGGGGCGCTCCGGCTCCTCGGCATGCTCCACACGGTCACAAACGGCCAAGCGGACACCGACGGGCGTTCGGCATGCTCGAGCTGACGTATGGAGTCGAAGGGGTAGCGGAGGACCTTGAAGTGCCCCCGGGTTGCAAAGCGGCTGGTTTACGAACGGGTCACGACACGTTGTCGTCCTTACGCGGTGTCGCCGGCATCGGAAGCCCGCTACTGCCGATACCGGGGGACCAGCTCGCCACGATCTCGGTGCCGGCTCCTGGCTCGGTCACGAACGTCAGCGCCACCCCCGCTCGAGTGGCGCGTTCCTGCATGCTGATCACGCCGTAGGCGTCCGGAGTGATGGCGTTGGCGTCGAACCCAATGCCGTCGTCCGCGATGACGAGCCGGACCGCCCCGGTTTCCGCGAAGTCGAGTTCCACGGTCACGCGCGTGGCGTTGCTGTGCCTCACCGCGTTCGTGACCGCCGCGCGCGCGATCCCGGCGAGCGCCGACTCGACTGCCGCATCGAGCAAGACCGCCGCGCCCGTGACGGAAAGCGTGAGGGAGCCGGCGTAGTGCCGGCGCATGCTGTCGACCACGTCGCGGATCGCGTGCGTCAATCCCCCCGCGGGGCGACCGGGCCGCAGCATGTTCAACGAGCGCCGGGCGTAGGCGAGGCTCTCGACCGCGAGCTCCCGCACCATACTCAGCGGCTTCTCGGCCAGCGCCCACGCCGCTCCCAGCTTGGTCTCCGCGTCGGCGAGCTGCATGACGATCATCGCGAGGCCTTGCGCGAGCGTGTCGTGAATCTCACCCGCCAGACGGCTCCGCTCGGCCGCGATGGCCGACTCGCGTTCCTCCTCCAGCTGCCTGACGCGCTCCCGTTCCGCTTCGACCCGCTTGCGTTCCGTGATGTCCCGGGCCAGCGCCAGGGCGAAGCGCCGCCCTCCGTGTTCGAAGGGACGGATCCGCACGTCGACGGGGAACACCGTGCCGTCTTTCCGCTGATGGACCGTCTCGAAGCTGAAGGCCTCACCCGCCGCCAGCCGCTTCGCACTCGCTTCGCGGAGTTCGACGTCGCGCCCCAGATACGGGTCGAACTCGCCGGGTGACTTCCCGATCAGTTCTTCGCGGCTGTACCCGAGGACCTCGCACGCCCGCCGGTTCACGTCGACAATCCGCGCGTCCGCGTCGTGCACGAAGAGCGCGTCGGTCGCGTGATCGACGTAGGTCCTGAAGAGACTCTCGGCCTCGCGCAGCGCCCGCTCCGCCCGCTCACGCTCCGTGACGTTGATGGCGACGCCACTCACGCCCACCACTTCCCCACCCTCGACGATCGGCGTGTAGTGGACCTCGAAGGCGAGATCGTCCAGTTGACTGACCTCGGCCACCGTTTCGCCGGCCAGCGCCCGCCGGAGACTCCGCAGAACGTCCGGCCTGTTCCGATGCAGCTCAAACGCGGACCGGCCGACCAGCTCGGCCGGTGTCAAGCCGCGATCCAGCAGCCCGCGCCCCTCCGCGAGCGTGATGATGCCCGAGCGATCGAAGGCGAAGAGTGAAATCGGCAGGCGGTTGATCACGGCCCGGAGCTGCTGCTCGGTCGTCACGAGGGTGGCGCCGGCGGGGGTCCGCGGGGTCACAGGGTCGCTCAGCCGAAGCGAATCAGGCCGCGCTCGACGGCCTTCGCCACCGCGTCGGTGCGGCTCGTCGCGCCGAGCTTTTCAAAGAGGTGGCTGAGGTGGATCTTCACGGTCCCCTCGCTGACGTTGAGCCCTTCACCGACCTCGCGATTCGACTTGCCCGCAGCCACGAGCCGCAGCACGGCCAGCTCGCGCAACGTCAGGTGCACGCGCGTCATCCGCGCCGCGAGCTTCGAGGCGACCTTCGGTGACACCCACGTACCTCCCTGGTGCACGGCGCGCACGCAGGCGACGAGATCAGTCGGCGAAACGTCCTTCAAGAGGTACGCCCTGGCGCCCGCCGTCAGCGCGCGATCGATGTCGTCGTCGGTGTCATAGGTCGTCAACATGACCAGGACGGCGTCGGGGAACTCGCGGCGAATCTGCTCGACCACCTGCACGCCGTCGAGCGCCGGCATGCGCAAGTCCACGAGCGCGACGTCGGGGCGTTCGCGCCGATAGAGCGCGACCGCGGCGGCGCCGTCCGCCGCTTCGGCGACGACGCGGATGTCCGGCTGCTCATTCAGGATCTGCGACACACCACTGCGGACAATCACGTGGTCGTCCGCCAGCAAAACGCGAATGGGAGTCATGGCATCGGCTCCAATCTTATCGCGGAGCCGTGCCGTGGGCCATTCGCCGAATGGTGCGTGCCACCTATGCCTTTCGACCGATAGGCGCAACGGCGTACGGACTTCTGGTCGTTCGCCGGATTGTTGTCGGTTGCACAGCTGGCCAACGTATGCCCCGGAGCGTGTTCCACACATCGCGGTCAGCCCCGATCACGGAGGAAGAGCCATGACCCAGTCAGTCCTCGAGCCGTTCACCCCCGAGAACACCACCATCCTGATGGTCGACTACTCGGTGGGGTTCGTGAACAGCTTCCGTTCCCACAACGTCAACGAGCACATCACAGCCACCGTCGCCCTCGCGAAAACCGCCCTCGGCTTTCGCTCGGGGCTCGTGGTCAACCTCGGGGCAGGACAGAAGCCCTATCCCCAGCTGGTTCAGGCGCTCGGTAACCATCCCATCATCTACCGGGGGGGCGAATACAACGCCCTCGACAGCGCCACTGTCTTGGAAGCGGTCAAAAAGACCGGCCGCGAGCGTCTCGCCATCTCCGGGATTTCCACCGATGGCTGCGTGATCGAGACCGCGCTCGGCGCACGGCGCCTCGGGTATACCGTCGCGCTCGTCGAGGACGCGACCGCGGGCCAGACGCGGGACACCCACGACATCTGCGTTCGGCGAATGATGCAAGCCGGGGTGGTGCCGGTCACCTGGCTGAGCCTGGCCACGGAATTCCAAATGAATTGGGAGAAGAAGGACACTGCCCAAGCCTATTTCGGTCTCATTGCCGAAGCATCACCCGGGCTCACGATGAGCATCGAAACCGAACACGCCGCCGGGGCGGCGAAGTAGCACGATGCCCCACTTCCTCCTGCGCTTCCGCTATGGACCGGGCGCCATCAGGTCGTTCGTCGAGCGGCCGGATGACGACCGGGCCGCGCGCGCGGCGCAGCTGGTCGCCT
>DATJQI010000062.1:0-25749 GCA_035505915.1 Gemmatimonadales bacterium
CGGTTCGCGCACCGCGCGCTGGCCCGCGCTCGTCACGCTCACCCTCGCCGCCCTCGTCTTCTGGCGCACCGCCTACCCGGGCGTCACCTGGTGGGACTCGGCCCAATACTCCCTCGCCGCCGGCACCCTCGGGAACCCCGGACCACCCGGCTCCCTGCTCCTCACGCTCCTCGGGTGGCCGGTCGCGCACCTGCACCTGTCCGCATCCCCCGCCCACGACCTGAATCTCCTCGCGGGCCTCCTGGCCGCCGCCACCGCGGGACTCGTCGCGGCCATCGCCCTGCGCCTGACCCGGCTCACGAGTCCCGACCCCGGCCGACACTCCAGCGTGATCGCGGGCGCCGGGATTGCGCTCGGCGGGCTCGCCTTCGCCTTCGGACCCACCCTGTGGGAATACGCGACCCAGTTCACGCCCTACGTCCTGACCGCCCTCTTTACCGCACTCCTGCTCTGGACGCTGGTCCACTGGTGGGAAGCCGCCGATGACCCGGGCGCGTGGCGGTGGCTCGCCTTGCTCGGCCTCCTGTTCGGCCTCGACGTCAGCGTCCACCGCACCAATGCCCTGCTCATCCCCGCCGCCATCGTGTGGATCCTCTGCCGGAAGCCGCGCGCGCTGATCGCTCCCAAGACGATCGCGGGAGCCACGGCCGGACTGGCCCTGGGCCTCGCCGTCCAGGTCCTCCTCATTCCGATCTCACGGATGTCGCACTCACCGCTCATCTGGGAGCGAACCCCGGGCTGGCACGAGCTCTGGAGCTACGTGTCCATCCAGCAGCTCGGGGGCGGGTTCCTGGTGCAGTTCTTCCCGCGGAAGGCCCCCTTCTGGTCGGTCCAGACCGCCGACGTCGTCCGCGTGCTCGGCGCCAACTTCTTCCATTGGAAGGGCCCCGCCGGACCGCTGGGCCTCCTGCCCGGGCTCGCGGCGCTCCTCGGGCTGGTCCTGCTGTGGCGGGGCAACCGGCGGCTCGGAATCGCGTTCACGCTGCTCCTCGCGGTCCAGGCCGTGATGACCGTGCTCTTCTTCAACATCCCCGCCCACTTCTTCCGCACGCTGGACCGCCACTACCTCCCGGTCTGCGTCACCATCGCCGTGCTCGCCGCCCGCGGTCTCGGCGGACTGCTCACGGCTGCGTTCCGCGCGTCACCTAGGCATCACCGCCTCATCCCCGTAACGGCCGGCCTCGCGGCCCTCGCGGCCGCCGGCGCGCAGCTGCTCGGCAACTGGAACGCACTGGACGCGTCCCGGCGCCACTTCGCGGCGGATTACGCCCGGAACGTGCTGCGGTCCCTGCCCCGGAACGCCATCTACTTCACCGTGGGCGACAATGACACCTTCCCCCTCCTCTACATGCAGGCGTTGGAGGAAGTCCGGCGGGATGTGACGGTCGTCAATCTGTCGGTCGCCGAAATGCCCCAGTTCGCGGGTGAGCTCCTCCGGCACGAGCCGGCGTTTCCGCTGGACCCGTCAGCCCGCGATTCGACACTGGGCCCGAAGACGATCCCGGTGGAGGGGACCGCCGCGGCACTCGGGCTCCCGGAGGGGGTGAAGCCGCCACCGGTGTTGGCGGTGAACGTCAAGCCTCAATACAGCACCCTGATGTTGCCGGCCGAGGTCACCCTGCTGGACCTGCTGCGCACCAACCGCTGGCGCCGGCCCTTGGCCTTCGCCAGCACCGGGACCCGCGCCAGTATGATCTGGCTCGCCCCCTACGGCCGATTGGATGGGCTCTACTACCGCGTTGTGCCGACGGCGGACCCGGCGCCGGACCTTCCCCTGCTCCGCGGGAACCTCCTGGCGATCGCGACCTACCGCGGCTACGCCGACTCGACCGTGCTGCTCGAGCCGGTCTCCCGGCAGATCGCCACCCTGTATTACCTGGGGTTCGGGGAGCTGCTCAAGGCAGACGCGAAAGCCGGGGACCTCCACCAGTGCCGGAGAGACGCGGACGCGCTGCTGGCCGCGATTCCGCCCGCGCGCATCGGGCTTCCGGGTGACACCCAGGATCAGCTATTGCGGGAGTGTAGCGACGGATCGAGGTAGCCTGGTCGTCCTGCTTCATGAAGCTGTCATTCGGCGGTAAGCCGCGCCGCGTACCTTGAGTCCATGTCCCTTCTCCATCTGTTAGCGGCGTTGCTGCTCACCACGGGCGCGCGCCATGACCCCGGCCGCGCCAGTCTCACGGTCACCGTGGACTCGGCCCGGCGCGAGGTC
The DNA here is from genome assembly GCA_035505915.1 of Gemmatimonadales bacterium. GTDB lineage: Bacteria > Gemmatimonadota > Gemmatimonadetes > Gemmatimonadales > GWC2-71-9 > 40CM-2-70-7. Next base: position 2,213 of record DATJQI010000062.1, read on the forward strand.
GTGGTCTCCGCAGGTCCCTTCGTGATCCCGCCCCGCCAGGCCGACACCGCGGCGATGGCGATGGACATGGATCAATCCATGCGGAACGGAGAGATCGAGGCGGGGCGATTCCCCTGGCCGGTCTCCCGCCTCTTCCGCGCGGTGGAGCTGGAAGTCACCGACTCGCTGGGACGCCCGCTGCCCCGCCGGCTGCTCCACCATCTCAACCTGATCAACTTCGACCGCCGGCAGCTCATCTATCCGATGGTGGAGCGATTCATCGGATTCGGGCAGGAGACCGAGGACATCGCGCTCCCCCGGACGGCCGGACTCCCCCTGGCGCAGGGGCAGCGGATCGGTCTCTACGTCATGTGGGACAACGGCACCGGCCACGAGCTGGACGGCATTTCGGTGCGCCTCACGTTCCACTGGCTCCCGCGCAACCAGCAGCCACCCCCCCTGACCGTCCTGCCGCTGATCGCGGACGCCCACGAAGTGGCCGGCGGGAGCGACGGATTCTCCGTCCCTCCGGGCGGGTCCGTGACCACCGTCGCCTTCACCCTTCCGCTCAGCGGGCACCTGCTGGGGGCGACGGGGCACCTGCACGATCACGGGCTGTGGGTCCGGCTGGAAGACGCGGAAACGGGCAAGGTGATCGTCACGGTCGAGGCGAAACGCGATTCGGCGGGACGCGTCCTCGGGATGGCGCGTCACCTGCTCGCGCTGCGCGGCGAAGGGCCGCACCTCCGGGCGGGACACGGGTACCGGCTCGCCGTGGCCTACGACAACCCCACCGCCGACACCCTCCGTGAGGTGATGGGGTTCCTCTACGGCGCCTTTGTCCCCGACGTGCCGGGCGACTGGCCGACCCTCGATCCGACCGACGCCGACTACCTGCGGGACCTCGCCAGCCTGGAGCCAAACCGGCCCTGAGCTTCGGCGGCGGTATCTTCAGTCAATGATCCGGCCGCTCACCCCTGAAGACGCCGCCGCCTACGTCGCCCTTCGCGCCGAGTCCCTCGCGGCGGCCCCGTTCGCCTTCGCCGCGGCACCGGAGGACGATCGTGCCGGATCGGTCGATTTCATGCGGAGCGCGTTCGCCGACCCCACGCAGCGCGCGTTCGGCGCATTCGCGCCCGGCCTGGTCGGCGCCGTCGGAGTCCACCGCGGGCGGGGCAAGGGAGCCCACAAGGCTCACGTCTGGGGGATGTACGTCCAGGCGGGGCATCGCGGGCAGGGGCTGGGACGGGAGCTGATGCGGGCGGCCATCGCCTTCGCCCGGTCCCTCCCCGGCGTGACGCACGTGCACCTCAGCGTCACCGAGCGCGCTCCCGAGGCCCGGGCGCTCTACGAGAAGCTGGGGTTCGCCATCTGGGGGACGGAGCCGTCGGCGCTCCGAATCGACGGCGTCGAGGTCGCCGAATACCACATGGTGCTGTCCCTCGGTGCCGGGTAGGGAATTCGCGTCCTTCAGGACGCACTCGCGCCGAGAGCGCGCTTCAGCGCGCGGGAAAAAACGCCCCGAACCTCCTCTCTACGGCACGGTGTCGAGCTGCACCAGGATCCGGTAGGCGCCGAGGTAGGGCTCGTTGGCGCCGAATCCGTCGCGACAGCCGTTTCGGGAGCTGGTGACGTCGATCCGGTACGGACCGGTCCTCGGCAGCTGCACCGGGCCGGATCCTTCGAGGATGGTATCCCCGGCCGTGCTCACCGCGAGCGCCACCGCCCGCGGCACGAGGGTGTCGAGCACCATGCAGACCTGTTGACTCGGATCCGCCGACGCCGTCCCCTGCACGAAGATCTCGACCTTCTGCCCGGCCGTTCCCGAAAACGTGAACCGGTCCACGTCGTCGTAGCCGTCGAGGGATTCGCCGTCGGTCACCGTGTTGAAGGCGATCGCCGGGCCGATGTGCTCCGGCGCGGTATTGACCTGGTGCACGGTGATGGTCGCCGCCACGCCCTGCCCCGGGGTGCCCGACTGCACCCGGATCACCCAGGGGTTGGACGCGGGGCCCGCGAAGGTCTGGACCCAGCGGTCGCCGGGAGGGGTGGATGCCCCGGCCACCACGAAACCGTTCTGCAGCTGATTGATGGAGTCGAGCACGGACACGAAGGCGAGCCCGCTGGCCGGCACGACCTCGACCGAATAGACCGAATCGGTGATCCCGTGAAAGAACACCGTCTGGTTCGAGTCGCCGGGCCCGAGCGTGATCGCCATGGGTTGGCCGACCTTGAGGCCCGACCCTCCCCCACCGGCCGGGGACGTCGAGTCGGTACAGGCAGCGAGGACGGCGAAGGCGGCGAGCAGGCGGAGATGAGAGCGGGTCATGGAGCCTTGTTAGTACCCCTGCGGTTCCATTCGGGCCGCTTAGAACCGCACCGTCAGCCCGCCCGTGAACACCCGTGAAGGTGGATAGAGCCCGTTGTCGATTCCATTCGGCGCGGTGGTGGGGTCCACGCCGGAGTAGCCGGTGAGCGTGAAGGCATTGCGGACATCTACGTAGAGTCGCAGCTCCTGGCCGCCCCACGGGAACGTGTACCCCACCATCACATCGTCCAGCCGGAGAAAGGACCCGTTCTCGAGGTAGTAGTCCGAGAGGAGCTGCTGGGTCCTGAACCCGGTGGTGAGTACCGACGTGCTCAAGTTGTACGGTGAGCTGCCGTCCGAGAGCTCGCGATAGTCGCCGACGTCGGACGCATCGTTGTTGTAGATGTAGTTCCCCAGCCAGGCCCGAAGCGTGAAGCCGAAGTCGAAACGGCGGTAGGTGAGCTTCGACGTGAAGCCGAAGATCCAATGAGGCGTCGGATCGTGCTCGGCGACCGTGTTGATCCCCAGCGAGCAGCCGGTCGTGTCCGCGCCCGAGGCCGTCAAGTACTCTCCCTCCACGGGCTTCCCGTTGCTGTACACCTGCCGGCACACATAGAACGAATTGACGGGTTGTCCCGGCTCGAGCACCTGGATGGTGCTCCCCACGCCTCCCGCGATGCTCCCGGTCGGGATCACTGGGGATGGCCCGGCGCCCACGAACTTCGGATTGAACCCCAGGAATGTGTTCGCGTTGTGCGAGGCATTGACGGTCGCGGTCCAGGAGATTCCCCCCGGTGACCCCGCCCGCAGCAACGCGGCTGTCAGTCCCAGCTCGAGTCCGGTGTTCTTCATGCTGCCCACGTTCGTCAGCGCGTAGTTGCCGAGCCCGACCGGGACCACGAATAAGAGGTTGTCCGTCTGTTTGTCGTACCAGTCGACCGATCCGCTGACCCGGTGGCCCGACAGACCAAAGTCGGTACCGACATCCCAGGTACGCGTGGTTTCCCACGTGAGGGACGGGTCAATTCCGTAACAACCTCCGGAGGGCGGGCACGGCTGGAAGAGCAACGGCAGGAAGCTCCCGAAGTCCTGATTGCCGGCCTTGCCCCAGGAGGCCCTGAGGAGGAGATCGGGCGTACCCTGGAAGACCCGCAGCGCCCCCGAGATCGCCGGAAACACCGCCCACTCGTTGTCGCCCGAGAACCGGGTGGAGCCGTCACGCCGCACCGATGCCGACAGAAAGTACCGGTCCCCCAGATCGTACCCGACCCTGGCGTAGGCCGACGTGAGCGCGCTCTGATCGATTTCCAAGGATGTGCTCGTCGTCCCGCCGGAGGGTGGAGTGCCGCCTGGACCCAGGCTGTTCGAGGTGAGCTGAAACACCTCGAACGCCGGGATCCGGCTTCGTGAGGACCAGTGCGCGTACCCAACCGCCGCGTCGATCCGGCCCGCCTCGGGACTGAGCGGAGGCGTGTATCCGAGCGAGACATCGACCAGTGTATTGTGAGCCTGGGGCTCGGTGCGGAAGAAACTCCCGTCGATCCCGTTCTTCGTCATGTAGTGAATGTCGTTGGCATAGAATGTCGTACGCGTTGCCTGCGTGACGTCGTAGCCGAGCGTGACGCCGGCCGAGAGGCCCACGAGCGGCCGGATCTCCGAGAAGTCATATCGCGCGGCCAGGTTGGCGAGCCCGCGGTCGGTGGTCGCCTGGTCGGTGGAGGTCCGCAGGATTTCGACGGGATTGTCGGCGGAGGTGAGGCTGTTGCCGGGCCAGTTGGCGTAGCCGGTGGCACTGGACGGGTCGAAGACCGGTTGCGTCGGTCCCATCTCCGCGGCGTTCACGAGGACGCCGCCGGGCGTGAATCCATCCGAGAGCCGCGCCCCCCGCAGGCCCGCGCGCAGGTCCAGACGGTCGTCAGCGAGGCGCTGGTGGAAGTCCGCGCCGGCCGAAATCCGCCGGGTCGAAGACCCCCCGACCACGCCATCCAGATCGGTGAACCCTGCCGACAGACGGAAGTCATTGGATGCGCCACCGCCGGACAGCGACACCCGGTGCGACTGCCCGGTGGCGGTCCGGTCGATCTGGTCGAACCAGTCCGTGGACGCGGTCCCGAGCTGGGCAAGCCCGGCGCTGTCGTACTGCGCGACGGCGGCCCGGAACTGGGTCGCGTCGAGCACCGCGGGAACCCGGGTGACCCAGGCGGCGGAAAAGGACCCGTCGTACTCCACCCGCGGCGCCCCGTGCCCCGACTTGGTGGTGATCAGCACCACGCCGTTGGAGCCCCGCCCATACATCGACGCGGTCCCGTCCTTCACGACCGTGATGCTCGCGACGTCGGCGGGATCCAGGAACTCGAGGGGATCGTTCCCGACCGTGAGCCCGCCCCCCGGGCCGAGCGGGATGCCGTCGACCACGAAGAGGGGGGCATTCGAGCCGTTGACCGAGCTCGAGCCCCGCACGCGGAGAGTGAGCACGCCGCCCGGCTGGTTGCTCTCCGTCACCTGGACTCCGGGCACGGCATTCTGGAGCAGCTGCAAGAGGCTGACGATCCCGGCGGTGTTGAAGGCGCCGGAACCGAGGGAGTCCGGTTGTGCGGCGAGCACCCCGGGGAAGAGGAGTGCGACGAGGGCAAGCTTGGCGGCCTTCACGGCCCCTACGGTGCGCAAAGTGCGCGCGGGCGGCAAGGGCCCTCCGCTCAGGACGACCCGATCAACAACCCCGTCGCGAACACCAGCGCCCCGCCGAGCCCCACCTGCAGCGCCGCCTGAAGGGGCGGCGTGTCCATGTAGCGGTGCCGGATCCACGCGATCACCGAGAGCTCCACCAGCACCACCGCCATCGCCGCGAAGAGCGCCACGTGGAAGTCCCCGATGAGGAACGGCAAGGTGTGGCCTACGCCGCCCAGCGCCGTCATCGCGCCGCAGATCGTGCCCCGGAGCCACGGGTGCCCGCGCCCGGTCAGCGTCCCGTCGTCCGAGAGCGCCTCCGCGAAGCCCATGCTGATCCCCGCCCCGACCGAAGCGGCGAGCCCCACCAGAAACGCGTCCCAGCTCTTCTGCGTCGCCACCGCCGCGGCGAACACCGGCGCCAGGGTCGACACCGAGCCGTCCATCAGCCCCGCCAGCCCGGGCTGGACGATCTGGAGCACGAACAGGCGCCGCTTGGCCTTTTCTTCCTCACGCTGAACGTTCGGCGTCAGTTCCGCCTTCGCCAGCTCCCCCGCCCGCTCCTCGTGGCCCCGCTCGGCCTGCGCCAGATCGTCGAGGAGCTTCCGGGTCGCCACGTCCCGGGTCCGCGACGCCGCGCGCTCGTAGAACTGCCGGCTCTCGACCTCCGCCGCCGCGGCCTGCTCGCGAATCACCTCCGGCCCGAACTTCTTGATGAACCAGGGCGCCCGGCGCTCCACGAACCCGCGCACGTCCTGGCGCCGGATCAGCGGGATGTGATCCCCGAACCGCTGCCGGTACCGCTCCATCAGGCTGGCCCGGTGCACCGACTCCTCCTTCCGCATCCCGTCGAGCACCGCCGCCGAGGCCGGATACTCGGCCCGCAGCCGCTCGGCGTAGTCGGCGTAGGTGCGCTCGTCCTCTTCTTCGAGGGAAATCGCGAGCGCCAAAAGCTCCTGCTCGGACAGACTGTCGAAACTCCGCATGACGGGCTCCTATTGGTCTCGCCAGGTGATCACGGATTCCCCGGAGTGGTCGAACGACACCGCGGCCGCATCGCTCGTGGCGACGGGCCTTCCATTCAGAGCGACGCCGACCGGATGCTGGAACCGCCACACGACGGTCACCTTCGCCGCCTTCCCGGTCAACCGCAGCACCCGACGCCCTCCGCTGTCACTCGTCTCCAGCCGGCGCCCCTCGAAGTCCTCGAGGCTCCGGGCCGGTCCCGGATAGACCTCGTAGATGCGACGTTCGTCCAGGCCATTCACCGCCCCGGGCACGAGGGTCATCACGTCTTCGGGAATCTCGGGAAGGATCGCGCCCGCCTTCACGTAGAGCGGCACCCGGTCGAGCGGCACGTCCACGGCGAGGTCCACCGGGCCTTGAAACGCCTTGCCGCTCCAGTAGTCGATCCAGTCCCCCGCCGGGAGATACACGTCCCGTCTGGTGCCGGGAGTAACCACCGGCGCCACGAGCAGATCGGGGCCGAACTCGTACTCGTCCGTCGCGGCGCGGGCCGCCGAGTCGAGCGGATGGAGCAGCACCAGCGCCCGCATCATCGGCATCCCGGTGCGATGACTCTCCTGCGCCGCCGCATAGCGGTACGGAAACAGACTCATGTGCAGGCGCGAGAAGCGGCGGAAGATGTCGAGCGCCTGGTCCCCGTAGTCCCAGGGGCCAAGATTGATGGCGGAGTGGACCTCCATCACCGGCGAAAAGGCCGAGAACTCGGTCCACCGGACGAACACGGTGTCATCGCCCGGAGTCCGCCGGTCCTTTTCGTAGCCGCCGAGGTCGCTGGTCCAGAGGGAAATCCCGGACAGCCCGGCGTTGAGCCCCGCGCGGACCACCGAGGGCAGTCCGTTGTCGCCGAAGTCCGCCTGGTTGTCCCCCGCCCAGATGAACGGCAGGTCGTGGCTCCCCACCGACCCGCTGCGCGAGAACAGCACGCCGTCTCCCTTCAAATCGCCGTCGATCAGCTGTTCCAGGGCCCGGTTGTAGAGCACCGAGTACCGGGTGCGCAGGTCCGGTATCGGGACGAACGAGCCTTCTCCGCCGTCGGCCTTGAACGCGTCGGCGCCGGCGCGGATGGCCTGGCGCACCTGGTCCTGCCACCAGGTGACGGCGGCGGGCTTGGTGAAGTCGATCAGTCCGCCCCGCCCCTTCCACCACCGGATGACGTACGGGTCGCCGGACGGGGCCTTGAGGAAGTATCCGCGCCGCCGGGCGTCCTCGTAGTTGGACGCCTCGGTGAGAGGGATCTTCCCGACCAGCTCGGGCTCCGAGGGCGTGAACGTCTCGCTGTCGATGAACGCGGTCAGCCAGAGGCAGAGCTTGAACCCCTGCTCGTGGATGTGCCGCACCATCGCCCCGGGGTCGGTGAACTGGAGGCGGTTGATGAGGAAGGTGTTGTAGTTCGTGGCCCACGGGCTGTCGAGCACCAGCACCGAGGCCGGCAGTCCGAGCGCGCGGTACCGATCCACGTCCTCGTAGACCGCCGCCATGTCGGGGTGCCAGTTCCGGCTCTTCCACGGCGCGAAGGCCCAGTAGGGCGGCACCTTCGCGCGGCCCACGAGCCCGGTGAAGCGCTCCAGGATTCGGGGAAATCCGGGGCCTTCGATCACGACGAGACGCAGGCGCGTGTCCCGGAACCGCACCGTGAACTCGCCGCCGTGCGTCGCCCCCAGATCGAACACCGCCTCGGCGTACGTGTCGAGCCACACGCCGTACCCCCGGAGATCCAGGAAGAACGGCATCGGGACGTACGTCCCCGTACCCTTGGGTCCCGGCGTATCGCTCGACGCGTTGACCAGAATCTTGCCCGACTGATCGAGCGCGTCGAACCGCTCGCCGAAACCGAAGACGGGCTCCTGTTCGCGGATCTCGAGCTCCCACATCACCGGTCCGGCCGCCTGCGCCGTGATCTCGGTGACGCCGTCGGAGAGGCGCCGGACGTGCACTCCCGAGTCGGCGAGCGCGCGGCCGTCGCGGCGGATCTGGTCGACGACCAGCCGGTCGGGCCGCCCGGACAGGTTCGTGAAGGGAAGCCGCACGGCACCGCCCGGGGCCTGGGCGACCAGGCCCGGAGCGATGCCCAGCATCAGAGGAAGGACGAGCCTCACGGCTACCAACGTAGCACTACTCGGCCGCGAACACCTCCGTGAGAGAGCACGTGAATCCGGGCAGGATCTCCTCGCCCGTGATGGTTCCCCCCTGCGCGATGACTTCCTCGGTCCCGTCGCATCGGTAGATCCGGCCGACGCTGCGTTGCGGCTCGAACACCCAGACGGTCTGGACACCGGCCCGGAGCCAGTCGGTGACCCGGGACAGGATCTGGATCGGCCGGGGGCCCGGAATCAGGACGTCGACCACGAGGTCGGGGGCGACATACGGAAGGCCGGCCGGCGAAGGGCTGGGAATCCGCTCCTTTCTGATGAAAGCGATGTCGGGTGTGGCGATGTCGGGTGCCGAGATGAAGCGGGCGTCGGCCCGGAAGAGCTGGCCTACCGGATTCTCCTCCAGATAGAGCGCGAGCCGGGCGAACACTCTCGACGTGATCAACTGGTGGCGGAAGCCATCGGGCTCCCGGACTCCTCGGGCCGTCACAGCGATTGCCTCCAGATATGGATGACCCGAAGGTGAACCGAGACCTTCAACGGACGGTCAACGGCGGGAATCTCCCATCGATTTCCCCGGGCTTGCGCCTCTAAAGGACAGGCCGGGGTCGGGTGCCGACCAAGCAGCACGACCCAGCCCTTCTCATTCCCCGGGCTTGCGCCCGGGGTCGGGTACTACCGAAAGAATCCCTGACCTTTAGGGCACCCGGCGTCAGGTGCTGCGGATGCTCGCCAGTGGGATCCGATCAGGGTGGCGCTCGAACTGGTGACTCAAGTAAGCAGCCACCTTGTCGAGATCCCTTGGATGGAATGTGGTGACGTAGTATCCCCGCGCCCACTTGATCGCACCGGGAACACGACGCCCCGCCCTGACCGAGGACACGGACTTTACGAGCCTCACGAAGTCGCAGACTCGTTGATCGGGCCGAAAGCTCACAATCAGATGGACGTGGTCAGCCAGCTCCGCATGGCGCAGTACTCGGATCCTGGTTCTCCGAGCCGCGCTGACCAATGCAGATCGAATGTCCGCGACCGCTGCTTGATCGACGCAGCCCGTGCGTTGCCACGTGTGCCAAGTGACGTGGGCATACATCTGAAACGCTCGATGAGACGCCACAATGGTGCGGATCCTACTTCTCGGGCATTCGCGCGTCATCATCGGATCGACGCAATGCGGGCCCGATTTACCCGACCCCGGGCGCAAGCCCGGGGAATCACAACAACCGGTCGTTATCCTCCCGGCCGTACTCTGCCCAGCCTGTCCTCTTGGGTGCGCCCAAATTGGACAACCGAGCCCGGGGAATGAGGTCGGGGATTCGTAATCTCAGGACTCAACTGACTCGGCACCCGGCGAGTTCGAAGGAGAACCGCGCCCTGCCCCCCAGGAGCCCTGACGCGCCCGGATCCGGGGCCACCTTGCCGATCACTTTGCGCGGCGCTCTATTGAGCCTGTGGCTCGAAAAACCCGGAGAGCTGGAGCCGGCAGGAAGAAGAAGCCTGCCCGGCGGCGCGGATCGCCCACCCGCACCGCCCTGGACGTCCGCGTTCTGGAGCTGATCGCCTCCGGCGCCCCCCTTCCTGAAGTTCTCGAAGCGATCGTCCTCGGCATGGAAGCCCAGGCTTCCGGCATGCGGGGCTCGGTGCTGCTGCTCGAGGACGGCGTGCGGGTCCGCCACGGCGCGGCCCCCCACCTCCCCGACTCCTGGATCCGCGTGGTGGACGGGCTCGAGATCGGTCCCAAGGAAGGCTCGTGCGGCACCGCGGCCTTCACCCGGAAGCCCGCCATCGCCAGTGACATCGCCACCGATCCCCGCTGGGTGAAGTACCGGGAGGCGGCCCTGGCCGCGGGCCTCCGGGCCTGCTGGTCGGTTCCGTTCTTCAGCGCCGACGGGCAGGTCATGGGGACGTTCGCCCAGTACTACGACCGCCGCCGGAAACCGACGGCGCAGGAGCTCCGGAACTCGAAGCACGCGGGACACCTCGCCGCCATCGCCCTGCAGCGGCACCGCAACCAGATCGCGATTCAGGAAAGCCAGCACCAGCTGGGTCTCGTCTACGACCACGTGGCGGACGTGCTGTTCGAGCTGGCCGTCGAGCCGGAGGGATACCGCTTCGTCTCCGTGAACCCGGCGTTCCTCAAGGCCACCGGCCTCCCCCGGGAGATCGTCGTCGGACGCTACGTGCACGAGGTCATCCCCGAGCCTTCGCGCTCGCTGGTGCTGCGGCGCTACGCCGAAGCGATCCGCTCCCGCGACACGGTGCGGTGGGAAGAGGTGACCGAGTATCCCACCGGCGCCCGCGTCGGAGAGGTCGCGGTGACGCCGGTGTTCGACGAACGGGGGCAACCGGCGCAGCTGATCGGATCGGTGCGCGACCTTACGGACCGGCGCCAGATGGAGAACGAGGTCCGCCAGCTGCAGAAGCTCGAAGCCATCGGGCGGCTGTCCGGCGGGATCGCCCACGACTTCAACAACATCCTGGCCGTGATCCTCGGCGTGGGCAATCTCCTGATGCGGGACATCGAGGACCCGGCGCTCAAGGCACAGCTCGAGGAAATGCTCGAAGCGGGCCGGCGCGGCGCCAAGCTCACCCGGCAGTTCCTCGCCTTCGCCCGCAAGCAGGTGCTGCAACCCCAGCCGCTCGATCTCTCCGCCACGATCCAGGAGCTCCAGCCCCTGATCTCGCGCCTCCTGCGTGCCGACATCACGCTCGACCTCCGGCTGGCCCGCGGGCTGCCGCCGGTGCTGGGCGACCCGAGCCAGATCGAACAGGTGGTGCTGAACCTGGCGGTCAACGCCCGCGACGCGATGCCGGCGGGAGGCACGCTGACCATCGAGGTCGCCGAGACGACGGTGGACGACCGCGGAGCGGAACGCCTGTCGCTGAAGCCCGGGCGCGCCGTCCAGCTGACGGTGACGGACACCGGCGAAGGCATGACCGCGGAGACCAAGCGCCGGATCTTCGAGCCCTTCTTCACCACCAAGGAGGCGGGCAAAGGCACCGGACTCGGCCTCGCCACGGTGTACGGCGTCGTCAAGCAGTCGGGGGGCGCCATCGAAGTGGACAGCGAGCCCGGGCGGGGCGCGACCTTCCGCATCCTCCTCCCGCTCGCCGCGGGAAGCGTCCCCGCATCCCGCGAGCGCGGCGACGGGCGGGACTCCTGGGGCCGGGGCCTTTCGGGCACGCGGATCCTGCTGGTGGAGGACGAACCGGCGCTCCGCTCCGCGTTCTCGCGGATGCTCGAGCGGCTCAAGTGTCAGGTCGCGGTCGCGGCCAGCGGCGCCGAAGCCCTGACCCTGGTGGAGGGCGGAACGTTCACCCCCGACCTCTTGATCACGGACACCGTGATCCCGGGGCTCTCCGGCACCGAGCTGGCCCGCCGCCTCACCGCGGCGAACCCGAAGCTCAAGGTCCTGCGGATGTCGGGATACACGGACCCGGAGATCAACCGGGCCGAGGACCGGCTCTCCCAGGGGACGTTCCTGCAGAAGCCGTTCACCATTCCCGAGCTGGCCGAAGGGGTGCAGCGGGCCCTCAACACCTGAAGGCGGGGTCCCCGGGGTTTTGATTCCGGGAGCCAATCTGCTACTCTCTAGTATGACCCAGCCGATCCCCTGGACCGCGCAGCTTGCCCCGTACGCGGGCCCCGACTTGAAGCGCAGCGTCTGGCAGCTGTCGACCGCCGCTGCCCTGTTCGTCGGCGCCTGGGCGCTCATGTACGTCAGTCTCTCCGCCGGCTACTGGCTGACCCTGCTCCTCGCCGTTCCGGCCGCGTTCTTCCTGGTCCGGCTTTTCATCATCCAGCACGACTGCGGCCATTCGGCGTTCTTCCGCTCGCGGATCGCGGCGGACACGGTCGGCACCATCATCGGCGTCCTCACACTCACGCCGTATCACTACTGGAAAAAGACCCACGCGCTCCACCACGCCACCTCCGGCAAGCTGGAACACCGGGGCTTCGGCGACATCGACACGCTGACGGTCGACGAGTATCTGTCCCGGACGCGGTGGCAGCGGTTCAAGTACCGCGTCTACCGGCACCCGGCCGTGCTCTTCGGCGTGGGAGCGATCGCGCACTTCTTCATCCGTCACCGCATCCCGACCATCGTGCCCAAGACCTGGCGCCGCGAGCGGCGCAGCATCCTCTGGACCAACGTGGGCCTCGCGGTGTTCGTCGTGGGAATGGGATCGCTCGTGGGCTTCCGGGAGTTCGCGATGGTGCAGCTGCCGGTGGCGGCGCTCTCGTGCACCATCGGGGTCTGGCTCTTCTACGTACAGCATCAGTTCGATCCGACCTACTGGGAGCGGGACGAGCACTGGTCGCCGGCCGCCGCCGCGCTCCAGGGGAGCTCCTACTACCGGCTCCCCAGGATCCTGCAGTGGGCCACCGGCAACATCGGCATTCACCACGTGCATCACCTGCAACCGCGGATCCCGAACTACCACCTGCCCCGCGTGCTGAACGATCACCCCGACCTGTCGGCGGTTCCGACGCTGACCCTCTGGGGCAGCCTCCGCTGCGTGCGCCTGGCGCTCTGGGACGAACAGCGGGGACGCCTTGTGTCCTTCGCGTTCGCCAAGAGCAGCGCCGCCCGCTAGCGCTCCGCGAAGCCGAGGCTCCGGGCCACCGGCGCGAGCGCGGCCCGGGCGGCGGGAGCCGACCGCTGCAGCATCCGGTACAACGCCGTCTGGGCATCGAACTGCACCGTCAGGTCCTCCGCCGACAGCCGACCCACCAGCTCCGTCGCCGCGGACACCGCCGCCGGGGACTGGTCGAACTCGAGGGCCTCCACGGCCCGCTCGAGGGTCCGCTCCCGGACGAGCGCGGGATTGGGATCGGCGGGTGACTCGGGCGCCCGCTCGCGCACCAGGCGGCGGTAGACGTCGGCGCCCGTCCCCAGGGCGGGATCGTTGCTCCGGGCGAGGGCCAACCGCTGGAGCAGCCCCGCCTCGAGCCGGGCGCCGTCCGCGCCCGCCAGATCGATGGCCCGGGCCGCGTACCGGAGGATCTGTACCGCTTCGATTCCCCCGATATCGTCGAAGAACCATCCGCAGGACGTGAACATCCGCAGGGCGTTCCGCTCGAGCTCCAGGAGGTCGCGGGCCCGCGCCGTCTCCCGGGGGTCACGGGGCGGCACCGGCAACGGCGCGGTCGCGCGGTCCAGCCGACCCACGATCCGCCCGTAGGCGTCCCGCGCGGCCCAGGGGTCCCCGAAGACCCGCGCGGCCTCGGGCTCGTAGATCGCGTGCAGCGCCTCCGCGAGCCGGTCGAGCCCGTCCCGGAGCGGCGTCCGCCACGCCTGCTGGGACTCCTTCTCCGGCGCCATCTTGCACCCGCAGTCGGAGCGCCAGCGCTCCACGCCGTGCGCGCAGCTCCACGCCGACGGCGCCACCAGCTCGACGTCCCGCTCGGGAGGGTGCCGGGCCAGGAAGGACGCGAAGTTCTCGAGCGTCACGTCCTTCCGCGCCTCCAGCTCCCCGGTGACCCAGGCGAGCGCCACGTCGCCGAAGCGATGATGGTGCCCGTAGGTCTCGCCGTCCGTCGCGAGCGACACCAGATCCGCGTCCCGCTCGAGCATCTGATCCCGCCACACCTTGGCATCCCGGAGATAGGCGCCGAACGCGACGCCGTGCGAGAGGTCGCCGTCATACGGAAACAACGCGATGCTCCGCCCGCCCGACGTCCGGAACCGGCCCGGCCGTCCCCGCCCCGGCGCTCCCTTCACCTGATGCGGGGCCAGCACCGTGAACTTGATCCCCTCGGCCGCCAGCACGTCGAGCGTCTCCTCGTCCACCGCCGTCTCCGGCAGCCACATCCCCTCCGGATCACGGCCGAAGCGCCGGCGGAAGTCGGCGATGCCCCACCGCACCTCCGTCGTCTTGTCCCGGCGGGTGGCGAGCGGGAGGATCACGTGGTGATAGGGCTGGGCGATGGCGTTGCCGTGCCCGGACAGCCGCGCCGCGGAGAGGCGGTCGGCCTCGAGCGTCCCGGCATAGGTGCGGGGCGCGTGGCGCTCCAGCCACTCCAGGAGCGTGGGGCCGTAGTCGAAGGAGATCCACGCGAGGGCGTTGACGATTTCGGAAATGCGGCCGTCGGGGGCGTAGCGGCGGGCCGCGACCATCGCGCGATAGCACTCGCGCTCGATGCGCTCGTTCCAGTCGTGATAGGGAGCCGCCGAGGGCTCCCGAATCACTTGGTCGAGCCAGGGATCGTCGCGGGGCGGCTGGTAGAAGTGGCCGTGAACGACGACCGACCGGCCCTTCACCACTCCAGCGCTTCCGCGACCGATTCGAGGATGTCCGGGAAGAGGTGATCCCGCCGTCCCAGCTCCGCGGCGAGCGCGCTGCCCTCGGTGGTGGGCCCGGCGTTCAGCGCGGCCAGGAGTCGCTCCGTGTCGTCGCAATGGAGCTTGAAGCGCTTCTCGGCGTAGTCGGGCACGGCGCCGGTCGAGATCATGAACTGCCAGTCGGACGACTGGGCCAGCACCAGCTCCCGCGCGGCCTGCGCCAGGATGGCGTGGGCGTCCGGATTCTTGAGGGCGCGCGGCGCCACCTTCCAGAACGACTCCTCGAGCGCACCCAGGCGCGGCCACGTCCAGGCGGTGAGATCGTTCCGCCACATCGTGTGGTCCCCGTTCACGCCCCAGGATCCCTCGGCGAGCCGGATGGCCACGCGCGGCGGGTGCCCGGTGAGGTGCTTCGACGCGGTGACGGGCTTCACGCCCTTCCGCCGCTTGAGCGCCCGGTACGTGTCCCCGATGAAGTCCACGCCCTCGAACCACCAGTGCCCGAACAGCTCGGTGTCGAACGGCGCGGTGACGAGATTCTCGCCGCGCCCGGCCCGACCCGCGATGCCGTTCAGGACCTCACTGAAGTGCGACCCGTGCTCGGCCACCCGGGTCAGCGCGGCCGCCGGGTCGTAGCTCGTCTTGGCGCCCAGATCCACGTGGGGACCGGTGACGCGCCAGAGCTTCAAGCCTCCCGGCCACCGGATCTTGTGGAACTCGAGGTACGCGGCGTCCCCCGGGTACCCCAGGTCGCGGCTCCACACCTGCCGCGACGACTGGGGATCGCGCACGAACGCGAACACGCTCTTCCCGCGCTTCAGGTTGTGGGAGACCCGGTACGCCCGGTACGGGGTGTGTTCCACGGGGCTCTCCATCGGCCGGGAGGCCCCGTGCCGCTCCGCGTCGAAGCGCTCGGCGCCGAGGGGAATGTCGTACTCGGTGCCGAGGGGGGAGCCGGCGTGGGCGAGGTGGGCGTCGGTGAAGAAGTACCGGAACCCGGCTTCGGCCAGATGCTCTTCGATGCCGGGCCGGCGGCCGCGGCGGGGCCGGTAGGCGCATTCGGGGAGCCAGCAGCCCACGGGCGCGCGGCCGAAGAGCCGGCGGTGCTCCCGGATGCCCACCGAGAGCTGAAGGCGGATGCTCTCGTCGCGGGCCAGGAGCGGCAGGTACCCGTGCGTCGCGGCCGAGCCGATGATCTCGAGACGGCCCTCGTCCTGGAGCTGCCGGAACGCGCCGACGATGTCCGGCCCGGTGGAGTCGTAGAGGCGGCGCAGCCGCTGGAACCGGGTACGCCAGTACTCCACCAGCGGGAGCAGCGCGGTGTCGCCGGTCTTGGCCAGCGACGCGGGAGCCTCGCGGCACGCGGTCTCGCGCTGGTCCAGGAACGCGGCGAATTCCTTCCGGAAGTCGGGGCTGACCAGCTGGTTGGCGAGCACGGGCGTGAAGCCGATGGTCACCGGCGCCGCCGTCTTTTCCGCGGCGAGCGCCCGCAGCTCCTCGAGGAGCGGGAGATACGTGTCGAGCGCGGCTTCGCAGAGCCAGTCCGAGCCGTGCGGCCAGCGCCCGTGGTTCAGGACATAGGGAAGATGACTGTGGAGCGCGAGAACGAATTCCATGTCAGGTCGCTTGAGAGTGGGCCGCGATCGCCCGCCGGTAGACCTCGAGATAGTGCGCCGCGGGAACCTCCCAGCCGAACGGGAGATTCATCACCCGGCGCACCATCGTACGCCAGCGGTTCCGGTCGCGATAGACCTCGAGCGCCCGCTCCACCCCGGCATCGAGCGCTTCGGGCGTGTAGTCGGTGAACAGGAAGCCGGTACTGCCGTCCTCGATGCTGTCCCGGAGCCCCCCCACCCGGCGCGCGATGGGCACCGCCCCGTAGCGCTGGGCGCGCATCTGGGTGAGGCCGCAGGGCTCGTAGAGCGAGGGCATCAGCAGGAGGTCCGCGCCCGCGAGGAGCCCGTGCTCCAGATGATCGGTGAACGCGAACTCCACGGCCACGCGGTCGGGCGCGCGGTCCGCCATCGCGGCAAGCAGATCGTGATACCGCCGTTCCCCGGCGCCGAGAAAAATGAACTGCGCGTCGGGGCGGAGGAGGAGATTGGCGCCGAGGACCAGGTCGAGACCCTTCTGGGACACGAGCCGGGCGCTCATCGCGAAGAGCGGCGTCAGCGGATTCTCGGGCAGGCCGTAGGCGCGCTGGAGCGCCGCCTTGCACCGGCGTTTTCCCGCCATGTCGGTGGAGCTGAAGGTCGCCGGAATCGAGGGATCGGTCGCGGGATTCCAGCTCACGGCGTCGATGCCGTTCAGCACGCCGTGCATCCGGTCCCCCATCCCGCTGAACACGTCGTGCAGGCCGAATCCGCCTTCGGCCGTGCACAGCTCGCGGGCGTGGGTCGGGGAGACGGTGACCGCCGCGTCGGCGAAGGCGAGCCCGCCCTTCAGGACGTTCATCTTTCCCCACCACTCGAACACGCGCCAATCGTAGAGCTCGGCGGGGAGTCCGAGGTCCGCCATCGTCTCCGGCGGAAAGTGCCCCTGGAAGCCGGCGTTGTGGACGGAGACCACGGTCGCCAGGTCGCGGAAGAAGGACCGGGCGCCGAACATGGTACGGAGGTAGACGGGGGCCAGGGCGGTGTGCCAGTCGTGTGCGTGCAGGACCTGGACGTCGGGAGCGATCTGCGGCAGCGCCGCGACGGCGGCCAGCGAGAAGAGCGCGAACCGGCGCGCGTTGTCGGGATAGTCGGGGCCGTCACCGTAGATGGCGCCGCGGTCGAAGTAGCCGGGGTGCTCGATGAGGAACACGCGCGGTCCCGAGTCCCCGGGGACGCGGTAGAGCCAGGCTTCTTCGGTGCGCGATCCCATCATCACGGTGAACGACGGGCCCACGCGCTCCAGGACCGGCACCTTCTCGCGGATCATCTGGTAGAGCGGCATCACCACGGCTACCGTCGCGCCGGAGAGCGACTGGAAGCTCGCCAGTCCGTTCACCGCTTCGCCGAGCCCGCCAGTCCGGGCGAGAGGCCAGTACTCGGCGGTCAGGTGGACGACGCCGGGTTGTTCTCCGGCACGCGCCCGGGGCGAGCCCTTCCCCTTCCGGGCCCGGGACGCTTTCGCGGCCCCGCGGGACTCGACGCCGGGCGACGCCATCGTCCTTATCCGGCGGCCACCGGGTCGAGCTTCACGAAGCCCTCCTGCATCGCCGGCACGTAGTACTCGGCGACGTACTGCCGGACCATCCGGCGCGCCGTGAAGCTCTGCGCTCCGACGCGCAACGCGTTCTTCATCTTCTCCACCCAGCCGCGGGGCACGCCCCGCTCGTCACGGTTATAGAACAACGGTACCACCTCGGACTCGAGAAGGCGATACAGGTGCTCGGCGTCGGAGCCGTCCGCGTCCGCGCCGTCCGCGGCCGGCGGAATCACCCACCCGTTCCGGCCGTCGAAGCCCTCGGCCCACCAGCCGTCGAGCGTCGAGAGCTGCGGCACCCCGTTCAGCGCCGCCTTCATGCCGCTCGTGCCGCACGCTTCGAGCGGCACCCGCGGGAGGTTGAGCCAGAGATCCACGCCCTGCACCAGCCGGTGCGCGAGGTGCATCTCGTAGTCCTCGACGAAGGCGATCCGGCCTTCGAACCCCGCCTCCCGCGTGACGCCGTAGACCCGCTGAAGCACCTGCTTGCCCGGCTCGTCGGCCGGATGCGCTTTGCCCGCGAACACCAGCTGGACCGGCCGCCAGGGGTTGACCAGGAGCCGGTGCAGCCGGTCCACGTCGCGGAACAACAGGTCGGCCCGCTTGTACGTGGCGAACCGCCGCGCGAAGCCGATGGTCAGCACGCGATCGTCGAGGAGCAGCCCCGCGCCCACCAGGTGCTGCCCTTCTTTCCACTGGTTGGCCCACCGGCGCCGGGCGGTCTCGCGGATGGCGGAGAAGAGCGCCGCCTTGAGCCCCAGGTGCGCGGTCCAGAGCGCCTGGTCGTCCAGGGCGAGCACCGCCTCCCAGAACTCGGGATCGCTCCGGTCCTTCCACCCGACCGGGAGGTGCCGGTCGACCAGATCGACCACCGGCTGAGCCATCCAGGTTTCGGTGTGCACGCCGTTCGTCACATACCCAATGGGTACGCGCTCCGGGTCACGATCCGGCCACAAGTCGTTCCACAGGCGGCGGGAGACTTCGCCGTGGCGCCGTGACACGCCGTTGACGCGTCCCGAGAGCTTGATGGCGAGCACGGCCATGTGAAACTGGCCGTGGTCGCGGGTGGGATGGTGCCCGAGGTCGAGCACGGCTTCCCGGGTCAGTCCCATTTCGTCCCAGATCGGCCCGGCGCACGCCTCGAAGTCGCCGCCCGCGAAGGCGTCGTGGCCGGCGGGGACCGGCGTGTGCGTGGTGAAGATGCTGTTGGAGCGGACCTGCTTGATCGCGTCGGGAAGCCCGGCGCCGTCGGTGAGCGCTTCACGCAGGCGCTCGAGGAGCATGAACGCGGCGTGCCCTTCGTTCGAGTGCCAGGCGGCGGGCGCGATGTTCAGGGCCCGCAACACCCGCACGCCGCCGACGCCCAGGATCCATTCCTGCTGGAGCCGCATCTGCGGCTGGCCCACGTACAGGCGATGGGTGAGCTCGCGGTCCGCGGGCTGGTTGGGCTCGAAGTCGGTATCGAGGAGATAGATGGGGACGCGCCCCACCATCAGCCGCCACGCGCCGACGGCCACCTGGCGCCCGCCCATCCGCACAGTGGTGAGCACGGGGTTGCCGCCGGGGCCGTGGAGGCGCTCGAGCGGGGTCAGGGAGGCGTCGAAGGCCTCGTCGGCGTCCTCCTGCCATCCGTCCACGCGGATCCGCTGGTCGAAGTAGCCCCGGGTATAGAGGAGGCCGACCCCGATCAGGGGAACGCCCAGGTCGGACGCGGCCTTGCAATGGTCGCCGGCCAGGACACCCAGGCCCCCAGAGTAGATGGGGACCGAGTTGTGCAGTCCGAACTCGGCGCAGAAATACGCGACCGGGCCGGGCAGGTCCCCGTGCGTCTGGGAGAACCAGGTGGGCGCCGACGCCCGGCCCGCCGCGCGCGCGACCTGCGCGTCATACCGCCGCAGGAAGGCCGGGTCGGCGGCGCACTCGAGCAGCCGGACCGGATCGGCCCGGCGGAGAATTTCGATCGGGTTGTGGTGGGTGAGGTGCCAGAGCGTGGAGTCGATCGAGCGGAAGAGAATCCGCGACTCGTTGGTCCAGCTCCAGTCGAGGTTATGGGCCAGTGCCGCCAGCCCGGCGATGCGGGCGGGAAGCGGGATCGGGAGCGGGGGTGTAGACCCCTCGGGGGCGGATCCGGTCATAGGTGCTGGAACCTAATGCCCGGGGGCCCGAAACGCCGCCCCGCGGCCTTTGCGCGCGATCAGTTGAAGAACTCGACCACCCCCGTCTCCAGATCGTACTCGGCGCCCACCACGAGCAGCCCATCCCGGCGGATCAGGCCCTCCAGGAGGGGCGATCCGTGCCGCAGCTGGCCCACCGACGCGCGGATGTTGGCGCGCACCGCCTCCCGGATCAGCGCGTCTCCCTGAAGGTCGGGCCGGGTGGCGACGACGCTTTCCACGGCCGGCCGCACGCGGTCCACGATGTCCTGGACGTTCGGCGATCCGCCGCCGGACGGGCGCCGGAGCTGCTCGATGGTGGCGAGAATGGCGCCGCACTGCGTGTGCCCCATCACGACCACCAGCTTGGTGCCGAACCGCTCGGCGGCGAACTCCACCGAGCCCACGAGCGACGGCGCGATGATGTTGCCGGCGACGCGGATGACGAACAGGTCGCCGAGTCCCTGGTCGAACACCAGCTCCGCGGGGGCACGGGAGTCCGAGCAGCCGAGGATGATGGCGAAGGGGGCCTGGCCGCGGACCAGCTCGGCGCGGCGGTCGTGGCTTGCGTTGGCGGCGGCCACGTTCTCGACGAACCGCGCGTTGCCCTGGCGGAGGCGCTCGAGGGCGTCGGTGGCGGAGACGGGGCGGGTGTGGGGCATGGCGGGGGAATATATACGAAGTCGGAATGCGGAACGCGGAATGCGGAACGCGACGCCCGCTCCCGCGCCCTAAGAGGGCGCTCTCGGCGCAATCGCGG
This sequence comes from Gemmatimonadales bacterium, assembly GCA_035505915.1. Classification (GTDB taxonomy): domain Bacteria; phylum Gemmatimonadota; class Gemmatimonadetes; order Gemmatimonadales; family GWC2-71-9; genus 40CM-2-70-7. Next base: position 22,672 of record DATJQI010000062.1, read on the forward strand.
CCTGAAGGCCTTGCACTGCCGCGGAACGGGGACCGGCCCGCCACATCACGCCCTCCGGTTCCGCGCTCCGCGTTCCGACTTCCGACTTCGATTACGGCCGCTCCCACTCCTCCACCTCACCCCGCCGCACCACGAAGAGCGGATGCACCCGGGGCCGGCGCGTGCCCGCCACGGCGCGGTACTGCGCGGGACTCCTCCGCCGCAACTTCCGCGTCAGGTGCGCCCACTCGTAGTCGCGCTGCCCCGTGGTGACCGGGATCTTCGACCGAACGCGGGACGCCCGGAGCTTCGCGGGATCGAAGTGATATCCCCGCCGCCGCGATTCCTCGAAGACGACCTTGAGATACGCATTGATGCAGGCGAGCGGGTCGGGGCGCGCGCGGAAGCGCGCGAGCTGAGGATGATGCCGGTAGCCCTTGGTGCGCCCGGCGAGCACGGCCCGGGCGAGCAGCGCCTCCCGCCAGAGGGCGACCAGCCCCTGTGCGTCGAGATACCTGGGATGGAGGGACCAGAGTCGCATGTCAGGTGGTCCCCGCGCGGGCGGATCGCCTCCACCACCAGTACACCGGCACGCCCGTCAACACGCCGCCGAGCCCGATCAGGGACCGCACGGGCTGCGTCGCAATCGTATTGGCCACAAGGCCAGCCGCCGCCAACACGAAGATGGCCGGTGTAAGCGGATACCCGGGTACCCGAAAGGAGCGAACGGCTTCCGGCTCCCGGCGCCTTTGGACGAGCACACACGCCGCGCCCAATCCGTAAAACACCCACCCCACGAACACGACGTACGTGAGCAGCGACTCGAACGTCCCCCACAGCGCCAGCACCATCCCCCACACACTCCCGACCAGCACCGCCACCGCCGGCGTGCCGAAGCGCGGGTGCACGTCCGCCAGAGACTTGAAGAACACTCCATCCTTCGCCATCGCGTAGTACATCCGCGGCGCCGTGATGGTGAGCCCGTTCATGGCCGAGAAGACCGAGACGAGAATCGCGGCCGCCACGAGCTTGCCCGCCCACGGCCCCGCCGCCTGCCCGACCGCCTCGGCGGCCACCCGATTCGACGCGGCCACGCCCGCGGGCCCGAGCGCCGCGACGTAGCCGAGGTTCGCGAACAGGTAAATCGCGATCAGGGCCGCGGTGCCAAGGCCGATGGCGCGCGGGAACACCCGCTGCGCGTCGATGGTCTCGCCCGCCGAGAACGTGGCGTATTGCCAGCCCTCGTAGGCCCAGAGCACGCCGATCATCCCCACGCCCATCCCCGACACCAGCGAGGCGCTCCACCGGGCCGGCCAGAACGGCTCAGGCCCCGAGAAGCCGTGGCCGGACAGCAACAATCCGGCGCTGATGACGAGCAGAGCCGCCACCTTGATGCCCGTGCTCCAATTCTGGACGTCGGCGCTTCCGCGCGTGCCCCGGACGTTGATGGCGGCGACGAGCGCGATGAGGAACAGCGCGAAGGCCTTCGCCCCGAGCGGCGTGAGCGGCAGGAACTGCGAGAGGTACGCGCTCCCGGCGAGGGCGAGCGTGGCCACCGAGCCCGACGCGATGACCACGAACGCGGTCCATCCGTAGAGAAATGCGATCACCGGCCCGAAAGCATCCCGGAGATACGCGTAGAGGCCCCCGGCGCCCGGGTTCATGGCGCCGAGCTCGCCGTAGGTGAGGGCGCCCAGCAAGGAGAGCACGCCGCCCACGAGCCACACCAGGAGCGCCGCGCCGACGGAGCCACCCGACGCGCGGATCACGTTCCCCGGCACCAGGAAGATCCCGGAGCCGATGACGGTGCCGATGACGATGAGGACGAGGTCTCTGAAACCGAGGACGCGGGCGAGGGATCGGGCGGTCATCGGACGAAGGTATATTCGACCGATGATCCTCGCACTCTTCGTGGCCGCCGCCCTCCAGGGACAATCCCCGCCGGCCCGCGACCCCCGCATCGCCCAGATCGCCGAATCGGCGTCCGCCCGGCGCATCGAGCACACGATCCGCACGCTGGTCGCCTTCCACACGCGCAACACACTCTCCGACACCCTGTCTCCGACCACCGGCATCGGCGCGGCCCGGCGCTGGATCAAGTCCCAGCTCGACTCGATCTCGGCGGCCTGCGGCGGATGCCTGGCCGTTTCCTACGTGTCGGACATCGTCCAGCCCCGCGGCCGCGTGCCCCGCCCCACGCAGGTGGTGGATGTCGTCGCCGTACTCAAGGGCCGGACCGATTCGACGCGCTATGTCGTGATGACCGGCCACTACGACTCCCGCGCCTCGGACGACCAGGACGACACCGTCTCGGCGCCCGGGGCCGACGACGACGGCAGCGGGACCGCGGCCGTGATCGAGGCGGCGCGGATCCTGTCGAAGTACCGGTTCAACGCGACGATCGTCTTCGCCACACTGGCCGGCGAAGAGCAGGGTCTCCTGGGCGGCGGGATCCTGGCCCAATACGCCCGGGCCCAGGGCTGGAACGTCGAAGGCGATCTGAACAACGACATCGTGGGCGGCGGGCGGGGGCAGAACGGCGTGGATGATCCGACCGTGGTCCGGATCTTTTCGGAAAGCCCGGCGACGGCCACGACGGTCCTGGACCTGGCGCGCATGCGATCGGTGGGCGGAGAGGAAGACGGGCCCTCCCGCCAGCTCGCCCGGTACATCGCCGGCGTCGACGCGGCGTACTTCCCCACGTTCCACGTGATGCTGGTGTACCGGCAGGACCGCTACGGCCGCGGCGGGGACCACATCGCCTTCAATCGGGAAGGCTTCGCCGGCGTCCGCTTCACGGAGCCGAACGAGAACTACCACCGGCAGCACCAGACCCCGCGCGTCGAGAACGGCGTGTTCTACGGCGACGTGCCCGACTCCGTGGACTTCGCGTTCACGTCCCGGGTCGCGGCGCTCAATGCGGCGTCGCTCGCCTCGCTGGCCTGGGCCCCCGCGCCGCCCGACTCCGCCACGGTCGCCCGCTTCGAAGGCGTGTCGACGCGGCTCCACTGGAAGCCGGTCCCCGGCGCCGCCGGCTATCGGGTCTACTGGCGCGCCACCACGGCGCCGACGTGGACCGACTCCCGATGGGTGGGAGAC
>DATJQI010000063.1:0-37716 GCA_035505915.1 Gemmatimonadales bacterium
CCTTCATTTTGGCAGTACACCCCCGCCCCGAGGGACGCCCCTGCGACGACCACAAAGTTGAGTTGAATGCCCAGAAACTTCACAGGATTGTTTTGCGCTGCAGCCGCCTGGGTCTTTTCCTGACTGCTGCTGGTTCCACCCCCGCCCTTGCTCGCATCGGCGTACTCGCAAGCGCTAGCCATGTCAGCGGTGCAAAGCCCGAACGGATCGTCATAGCTGATCGGATTATTCCCTGCGTACGCGTAGAGATTCACCCCACCTGCGAGCCCGATCGGATCCTGCGTCAGGAAGCATCCGCTTACCCGGTCATACCGTCGAGACACCAGGTCCTAGGCCGCAACCACCCTGAGGCGCCCCTGCCGGCGTGACCGTGGCGCCTTCCGGACCACAATCTCGACATCCTTCCCCAAAGCTGTCAGGAACCCCATGAGGCGGTCAGTGGAATAGCCCGCAATCCGCCCCCGCATGAGATGGGACACCTTGGGCTGGTCGATGCCCATAAGTTTCGCACTGGCGGTCTGGGTGAGCTTCCGCGCCCGAATGGTCCGCTCAATTTGAATCGCGAGTTTGGTCTTCACGAGCCGTTCTTCGGCGTCCGCAAAGCCCAGATCCGCGAAGACGTTCCCCGAGCTGGGGGTCACCTTTATGCGTGCAGTCATTTCTTGCCTCCCTTCTTACCAAACCGCTCCGCGTGGTCTTCCTTCGCCCGCTTGAGTCGCTCCAAGATCAGGTCCACTTCGTGCTTCGGCGTGGCGATGCCCTTCTTCGACTTCTTTTGATACACGTGGAGCACATAGATCGCGCCCGCGAGCTTCGCAGTGTACACGCCCCGATAGGTGCCGCCATCTGCATCTTCCACCAACTCCACCAACCCCCCGAGCTGCCCCTTCAGCCGCTTCCCGATCGTCGGGAAATACCCAAGCTGGGCCTCAAGGAGACCCCGACCCATGACGTCCTTCACGGGCTCCGGGCAGCTCCTCAGGTCGCCCCTGGACGACCCGATCCAGATAACGGGGACGAGAGATGGGGTCGTCGACATTGGAGAATATGCTTTTTTTGGCATATCCCGTCAAGGCTGGATTACCGCACGTCGAAGGCGATCGTCGCCCGCCCCACGCCCGCCTTGAGCGTGTCTTGAGCCGCGGCCAGCTGGGTCGAAAGAGTCGAGGGAGCCTGCAGGAGGAGCACCAACGCAAGCGGCAACGCCATTTGGAAGCCTACTTCACAAACCGCCCATCGGCAACTTACATCCGCTTGTACTTCGGTCCGCTCCCGCCCTCACGCGGCGTCCAGCGCGGCCCCAGCACGTCGGTGGCTTTGCAGTCCACGCAGTTGGGGGCATTCACGCGGAGCTGGCCGTCCACCTGCTCGTACACGCCGGCGGGACAGACGTGACTGTAGAAATCCGCGACTTCCCTGGTGATGTCTTTCCCGACGATCAGGTGCGAGGGAATGGTGTCTCGGGTCGAATTCCCGGACTTGAATACGGCGTCGACTTTGGAGACGATCAGGTTACCTGACCCCGGGCGCAAGCCCGGGGCGCCCGAGGTACCCGGGGTCCTCCGTTCCGCCTCCGCATCGGCGTGCATCGCGATCTTCCCGCCGAACAGCTTCCCGCCGGTCAGCGTCATCAGCCCCGCCTTCACGCCGCCGACGTAGAACCCGTCTTTGAACGCCAGCCGCATGTTCCGGGTCTTCTTCATGTCGCTCATGATGTAGGACCCGTTCACCATCCGGTCGTACTCCACCAGCCGCTCCCCGGTAGGCTCGCCCGCCTTGAGCGCCCGGAAAATGGCGCGGGCGGCGTACATGCCCGACTGCAGCGCGTAGTGGATCCCCTTGAGGCTGGGCACGTCCACGAACCCCGCGGCGTCGCCGAGGATCACCACGCCGTCCCCCGACCGCCGCGCGGGCAGCGCGTAGTACCCGCCCTCGGGAATGGTCTTGGCGCCCCACTCGACCAGCTCACCGCCCTCGAGGTATTGCCGGAAGAGCGGATGCAGCTTGAGCCGCTGGAGGAGCACATGGATGTCGAGCGCCGCATCGCCATAGTCGAGCCCCACCACGATGCCGAGGGCGACGAGGTTGGGTTCGAGCGGATAGCAGAACGAGCCCCCGAACGCGTCGGTGGGGAGGGGCCAGCCCAGCGTATGGATGATCTGGTCGAGGGGCTGCTTGGTCTCCCAGATCTCCTTCACGCCCAGCGCGAAGATCTGCGGATTCTCGGATCCGACGCCCTGCCATTGGCAATACGCCTGCGAGAGGGTCCCGCGGGTGCCTTCGGCGAGCGCGGTGACTTTCGCGGTCAGGTCGTTGGGCGCCGAGTAGGACGAGGTGGGCTTGCCGTCCCGGTCGAGGCCGGCGGCCTGGGTGCGCACGCCGGCGACCTTCTGGCCATCCACCAGCAGGCTCGCCGCCGGGAAGCCGGTGAACACGTTGACGCCCAGCGCCTCGGCCTTGGCGCCGAGCCAGCGGACCAGCTCACAGATGGACGCGACGTAGTTGCCGTGGTTCTGCATCGTGGGCGGCGTGGGCATCCGGATCTGCGACCCCGACGTCAGCATGTACACGGCTTCCTTGTCCACCGGGCGTCGGAACGGGAAGTCCGAATCCTTCAGGTCGGGGAAGAGCTCGCGCAGGGCCCGGGGGTTGACCACCGCGCCGGAGAGATTGTGCTCGCCGAGCGCCTCGGCTTTCTCGAGTACCCCGATGGCGAGCTCGGTGCCGTCCGCCTGGCCGAGGCGCGCGAGCTCGATGGCGCACGCCAGCCCAGCGGGTCCGCCGCCGACGATGCAGACGTCGAGTTCCATCGTGTCGCCGGCCCCCTCGGTGCCCGTCTTGAGGATCAGACGATCGAGGGGCAACGGAGCCTGGTACTGGGAAGGCTTCATCTACGCGTGGGACTTCACCGCGGCGGTCAGGGCCGGCACGATCTCGAAGAGATCCCCGACCACGCCGTAGTCCGCAACCTTGAAGATCGGCGCGTCCTTGTCCTTGTTGATGGCGACGATGACCTTCGAAGTCCGCATCCCCGCCAGGTGCTGGATCGCCCCGGAAATGCCGACGGCGAGGTACAGCGTGGGGCTCACGGTCTTGCCGGTCTGTCCCACCTGATCGGCGTGGGGACGCCAGCCGGCGTCCACCACGGCGCGGGACGCGCCCACGGCGGCCCGGCCGCCGAACGCGTGCGCCAGATCCTCGAGGATCTTGAAGTTCGCGGGCTCCTTGAGCCCCCGTCCCCCCGAGATCACGATCGGCGCCTCCGCCACATCCAAGGCACCCGCCTCGGCGGCCTTGATCTCCTTGACGGTCACCCGGCCCGCCGGCACGCTCACCGCCACCGTCGAGAGCGCTCCCGCCTTGGGGCGCTGCACCGGTGTGAACACGTTCGGCCGCAGCGACAGGACCGCGGGCTTGCCGGTCAGCTTCACCTTGAGGAGCGCCTTGCCGGCGTAGACCGGCCTGATGGCCATCAGGGCGCCGCCGTCGACCATCACGTCCGTGACGTCGGCCGCCAGACCGGTGCCGAGCTTGGCGGCGATCCGGGGCGCCAAGTCCTTCCCCTGCGCGCTTGCCGCGCAGACCACCACCGCCGCTCCGGCCTTCGCCCGCTCGGCCACGGCCTGCGCGTAGCCCTCGGGCGCGTACTGCTTGAAGGCGGCGGCCGTCAGGGTCACGACGCGATCGGCGCCGAACCCCGCCAGCTGGTCCGCCCCCGAGGCGGGACCGGAGGCGAGGACCAGCGCCTCGACCTCGGCGCCCAGGGCGTCGGCGATCCGGCGGGCGCCGGTCACCACCTCGGACGAGACCTTCCGGAGCGCCCCGTCCCGCTGTTCAGAGACCGCGAGGATGGTGGTCACAGGACCTTGGCCTCCTCACGGAGCAGGCGCACCAGCTCCGGAACGGCGGCCGCCCCTTCCCCGACGATCCGGCCCTCCTTGCGGGCCGGCGGCGGCGTCATCTCGAGCACCTCGATGGCTCCGGCGGCGAGCGTCACGGGCTTCACGTCCAGCGGCTTCTTTTTCGCCGCCATGATCCCCTTGAGGGCGGGGTACCGGGGCTCGTTGACGCCCTTGTCGGTCGTCAGCACCGCGGGCAGGGGACACTGCACCACCTCGATGGCGCCTTCGATCTCCCGGTCGGCGGTGACGGTGGCGCCTTCGATGGTGAGGTGGGAAACGGCCGTGACGCACGGCAGGTCGAGCAGCTCGGCCACCATCGGTCCGACCTGACTGTTGTAGTCGTCGATCGCCATCTTGCCGAAGAGCACGAGGTCCCAGGGGCCGCCGGCTTTGAGCTCGTTCGCGATCGCCTGCGCGGTGACGAATCCATCCGCGGGCACGGCGTCGACCTGGAGCAGGATGCCGCGGTCGGCGCCCATCGCCAGCGCGGTCCGGATCGTCTCCTGCGCGGCGGCGCCCCCGAGCGCGACCACGACGACTTCACCCGCGCCCGCTTTTTCCTTCCGCTGGAGCGCTTCTTCCACCGCGAATTCGTCGTAGGGATTGAGGATGAACTTGACGCCGGCGTCGTCCAGTGACTTCCCGTCCGCCCCGGTCTTGACGCGGGTCTCGGAGTCGGCGACGCGCTTGATGCAGACGGCGATCTTCATGGGTGTCAGGTGTCGGGTGTCGGGTGTCGGGTGTCAGTGGATACGGCAATCGGGGGAGAAAGGTAACGCTGGCACCTGACACCCGGCACCCGACACCCGCCTTCACTCAAACGCCGAGATCCCGGTGATCTCCTGCCCCAGCACCAGCGTGTGCACGTCGTGGGTGCCTTCATACGTGTACACGGATTCGAGGTTCGCGAGGTGCCGCATGGCCTGGTACTCGGCGAGGATGCCGTTGGCGCCGAGGAGGCGGCGGGTCTCCCGGGCGATGTCGGTGGCCATGTCGACGTTGTTGCGCTTGGCGAGCGACACCTGCTGGGGCGTCATCTTGCCCTGGTCCTTCAGGCGGCCGAGCTGGAGCACCAGGAGCTGGGCCTTGGTGATCTCGGTGAGCATTTCGGCCAGGCGGGCCTGCTGAAGCTGGAAGCCGCCGATGGGCTTCCCGAACATCACCCGGTTCTTGGCGTAGCTCACCGCTTCGTCGTAGCAGGCCATCGCGGCGCCGAGGGCGCCCCAGGAGATGCCGTAGCGGGCCTGGGTGAGGCACATCAGCGGCGATTTGAGCCCGCCCGACTTGGGCAGGATCGCGTCCTTCGGAACGTGGACGTCCTGGAGCACGAGCTCGCTCGTATCGGACGCGCGGAGCGAGAGCTTGCCCTTCTGGTCCTTAGCGGAGAAGCCCTTGGTGTCGGTGGGCACCACGAAGCCGCGGATCGAGGCGGGATCGTTCTGGGCGCCGGTCTTGGCCCAGACGACGGACACCTGGGCGGTGGATCCGTTGGTGATCCACATCTTGGCGCCGTTCAGCACCCAGCCGTCCTTCGTCTCCTTGGCCGTCGTGATCATGCCCGCGGGGTTCGAGCCGTAGTCCGGCTCGGTGAGCCCGAAGCAGCCGATCACCTTGCCGCTCGCCATCTGCGGCAGCCACTTCTTCTTTTGCTCGTCGGAGCCGAAAGCGTAGATGGGGTACATCACCAGGGCGCCCTGCACCGACGCGAACGACCGGACTCCGGAATCTCCCCGCTCGAGCTCCTGCATGATGAGCCCGTACGCCACGTTGTTGAGCCCGGCGCACCCGTATTCTTCGGGCAGGTTCGCCCCGAAGAGCCCCAGCTCGGCCATTCCGGGAATCAGCTGCTTGGGGAATTTGCCTTCGATGTAGGCATCGCCGATGACGGGGATGAGCTCGTCATCCACCCACGTGCGGACGGTGTCGCGGACGGCGCGTTCCTCTTCGGAGAGGAGGGAGTCGAGCGCGTAGAAATCGACGCCGTGGTATTTCGGGGCCAAGAACACCTCAGGGGTCAGAGGCCAGGGATCAGGGGTCAGCGAAGCACCGGCGGGAAAACCTAACCCCGAGGCCATGCCTCGGGGTAACCCCGGGGGCTACGCCCCCACCGCCACCGAGTCCCGCCTGGCCTCGGGGGTCGTCCCGCCCCGCGCGAAGGCGAAGGTATCGGAGGCCCGGAAGCGCCCGCGGTCCCGGTCCCAGCGGAAGAACGTGACCTGCACCGCCGTAGGCTCGATGGTGACGAAGTTGAAGCAGGAGGGCCGGCCGCCGCGGGAGCGCGTGGAGAGGGTCCCCGACGTGGACACCACCACCCGGCCGCCGAGGACGTCGGCGCCCTCCTGGTGGTCGTGCCCGCAGAGGACCACGTCGGCCCCCGAGTCGAGGATCCGCTGCTGGGCTTGCCGCCAGCGGGCGAGGCCCATCCGCTGGGAGATGTCGCCGCGCAGGACGTTGTGATGGAGCACCAACACCCGCGCGTCGGCCGGGTCGGCGCCCGAGAAGAGCGCCTTCACGCGGGTGTACTCGGACTTGGGCAAGTGACCCTTCACGGCGAGGTCGCGGAGCCGCGGCGTGAGGGAGCCCCAGGCGATCCCGTGGGACGTGTTGGCGCCCGCGATCACGGCGCCCGGAATGGTCAGCGTGGGCGTGAGCTCCGGAGCCACCGAGCGCCGGTACTTCTCGTACAGCACCGAGCGCCCGAACGGAACGAGCGGGCGCCACCACCACTGCACGTCGTGGTTCCCCGGGATCACGTGCACCGGCGCGGTCTCGCGGGCCAGGTTGATGAATGCCCGGGCCCGCTGGAACTCGCCGTACCGCGCCCGCTGGGACAGATCGCCGGCGATCACCACCGCGTCGGGCCGCAGATCCGGCAGAATGGCCTCCAGCGCTTCGACCTGACGGATGTCCGCCACGCTTCCGAAATGCAGATCCGAAGTCTGAAGGATCTGAACGGTCACGAATCCACCTGCACCGTGTAGGTGAGGGTCGCGGTGCCGTTCGCGGGCACCGGCACCCGGAACCGCTGCTCGGAAGACGAAAGCTTCTCGGGCGGCACGCTCGAGTCGATGATGCTCCAGTTGCCCCAGTGATCTTCGCGGACGTCCACCGTCACCGCCTGGTTCTTGGCGTTGGTGAGCGTCACGCGGTAGCTGGCGGTCACCCGGCTGTGGCTGCCGCGGGCGGGAGGGGCATTGGGGATGTTGGCCTGATGAAAGTCCGTCTGCACCCGCTCGGCCGTGACGTCGAAGGCATCGCCCGACTGCACGCGGAGGTCCTTGCCCGCCGGCGTGTGCGTGAACGCCGCCTCCCCCACGAGCTGCACGCGCCCCGACGAGTCCCGCTGGAAGAGCTGCATCGTGCCGCCCGGAATGGGCCGATCCCCGAACGCCGTCCCGTGCGCCCGCCTGAACGTGTACCAGACCTGCACCGGCACGGCGTTGGGATCGGGGGCCATCGGTCCGAAGTACCCGCGCCACGGCATCGCGCCCGGTACCACGAATTCCTGCGCGTAGTCGGCCCGCGCGCGGGGGAAGAGCGCGGTGGTGAGCGGCGAGCCGATGTCGAAGGAGACGGGCCCCGGGAGGTCGTAGACGTGGGTCTCCCCGACCGTCTGCTCCTCCGCATACGCATCCATGGCGACCGCGCGCCCCGCGAGCATCGCCGGCGCGGCCTTCGCCTCCTCCATCCCGTTCATCTGCATCCGCGCCCGGTTGATCGAACCCGCCACGAGCTGCACCGAGGCGGAGTCGACCCGCAGGGTCGACGAGTTGATGGTCGCCGCGCCGGTCACGGTGGCCGACCCCGTGCCTCCCAGCACGGCCTGATACACCGCTTCCCAGGTCACGCCCTGACTCACGTAGACCAGGTCCGTGTTCTCCCGGGCCCGGCTCGCCTCGAGCGTCACCACGGCTTCCGGTTTCGTCCTGATCAACCCCGCCTCGGCCGGGAAGAGCGGCTCGCCGGGCTGGGCGAGCTGGAGCAGGCCGTTCGGCATCTTGAACTGCGGCGGGGTCACGCTGAGCACGGTCGCCTGAATCGTGTCGCCCTTGCCCCGGACGAACGTCACGGTTCTCCCGATCGAGTTCCGCATCGCGGTTTCCAGGTCGGTCGCGGGCCGCAGCACCGCGGACGTCACCGCCACGCTGGAATCGGGCGAGAAGAGCGTCGCGGGATCGAGTCCCGGCAGGTCGAACGCGAAGATGTTCCGCCCCCGGTCGAGCTTCTGCGCGATGGTCTTCCGCACGACCACCCGTCCATCGCTGTAGATCGACAACGAGGTTTGAGCCGCGAGCGGGGCGGTGAGGAGCGCGAGCAGTACACCGACCCCTGACACCTGACCCCTGATCCCTGTCTTGTTCATTTCATCCACTCCCAGGCTGTGCGCTTGACAATGAGAAACGTCAGGGCGTACCAAGTGAGCACAACCCCCGCGTACAGCACGCGGTCGGTGGTGCGGTGGGGGAGCATGAGAGTGACGTAAACGGCCAACGGGAAAGTAGTTAGGATCGCGGCCCAGCGGGCGACTCGGGTGGCGCGCGCCCGGACGCGGCGGGTGCAATCCCGGCAGAGCTCGCCGATGGCAAGCCCCGCGATCATCCGGTCGCACCCCTTACAGAGGTGACTATACCCGCCGGGCGACAGCCCGGGCAAACTCGGATGTAGAAGCACTGCCTCCCAGGTCCTTGGTCCGGACGTTGTCCTTCACGATGGCCGTCTGGATCGCCGTCCTGAACTTCTCGGCCGCGCCCTGCTCCCCCACGTGATCGAGCAGCATCGCGGCCGCGAGCATCTGGGCCGACGGGTTGGCGATCCCCTTCCCCGCGATGTCGGGCGCCGAGCCGTGCACGGCTTCGAAGATGGCGGCGGTGGTGCCGATGTTGGCGCCGGGGGCGAGCCCCAGGCCGCCGACCAGGCCCGAGGCCTCGTCCGACAGGATGTCGCCGAAGAGGTTCGTGGTGACGATCACGTCGAACTGCTCGGGGTTGATCACCAGCTGCATCGCCGTGTTGTCGACGATCTTGTCATCCGACGCGATGACGCCCTCGTATTCCTTCGCCACCATCCGGCCGCTCTCGAGGAAGAGGGCCGACGTCGCCTTGAGAATGTTGGCCTTGTGGACGATGGTGACCTTCTTGCGGCCGTTCTTCTTCGCGTACTCGAAGGCGTAGCGGCAGATCCGGATGCAGCCGTCCCGCGTCATCACCGACATCGCCTGCGCCACGGCCTTGGGATCGTCCGCCACGCGAAAGACGTGGTCGAGACCGACGTACATCCCTTCCGTGTTCTCGCGAATGATGACGAGATCCACGTGCGGGTACCGTCCGCCCGGTACGATGGTCTTGGTGGGACGGACGTTGGCGTAGAGATCGAATTCCTGGCGGAGGGCGACGTTCACCGACCGGTAGCCGCCCCCGACGGGGGTGGTGAGCGGGCCCTTGAGGGCGAGGCGGGTGCGCCGGATGGAGTCGACGGTGGCGTTGGGAAGCGGGGTGCCGGCCTTTTCCACCGCCGCCATCCCGCCGTATTGCTCGTCCCACTCGAACTTCATTCCCAGCGCGTCGAGCACCTGCAGCGTGGCCGCCGTGATTTCGGGGCCGATGCCGTCCCCCGGAATCAGCGTCGCTTCACGGATCACGGCATTCCGGGGGTGAGAGTCTTGAGCGCGTGCGACAGGGCGGACCAGGGGTCGTCGCCCACGCCGCGCGCCGTGGACCGCCAGGATACCTGGCCCAGCCGGACGTCCACGATCACGAGCGTGACCTCGGCCAGGGCCCGCTTGCTGACGGCGGACGTGTCGCTCTTGCGCTCGCTGCTGTCGGGTTTGTAGAACAGCGCCGCCGGCGCGACGACGTAGCTCCCCCCCGCCACGGCGCCGAGGATCCGGAGCTGCGCGCGGAGCGGATCGGGAACGAAGGCGCCCACGGGCACCTGCCGGAGGACCGCGATGCCGAGCTGATGCGGATCGTCGGGGAGGCCGTTGGCGCCCCGGGCGCCGCGCCACATCCGCGCCGGCGCCTTCCAGGCGATTTCGGGAATCCGGGTGGTGAGGAACGCGAGCAGGGTGGAGTCCGCCGTGGCCAGGACCTTCGGCCGGTCGGCGAGCGCGGCATCCCAATGGAGCGAGTCGTCGGCCAGGATCAGCGTGAACGGCAGGACTCCGACGTCCCGTCCCGCGAGACTCCCCACGGGGAACGGCACCGTGGCCTCGGGAGTGGGCCCCGGTGTGTGGTGGCCGACGCAGCCGGCCGCCCCGATCGCGGCCGCCACGGCCCAGGTCTTTAAGTGTTTGCCAGTCAAAGAATTACTCACGCTCCCAATATCACTATCGGGAGGGTCACGACGCCAGTGTGAGGCCGCCGTCCACCACGATGGTCTGGCCGGTGATGTGCCGGGCCGCCTCACTGCAGAGGAAGGTGATCACGTGCGCGACGTCCTCGGGCTCGGCCACCCGCCCCAGCACCGACTCGTGCTCCGCACGCTCCAGCACTTCCCGGGGCAGCTTGGCCAGCAGCTCCGTTTTGACGAACCCGGGGGCGACGGCGTTGACGTTGATGTTGGAGGACCCGAGGTCCACCGCCGCGGACTTGGTGAGGCCGATCAGGGCGGCCTTCGAGGCCGTGTAGTTGGCGATGCCGAACCCCGGCCGGAACGCCTGGTGGCTCGCGACGTTGACGATCTTCCCGTAGCGCTGCGGGCGCATGTGCGCGCTCACGGCCTGGATGCAGTTGAACGCGCCCGTGACGTTCGTGTCCATCACTTCCTGCCACGCCTCGGGGGTGAGCCGCCACAGCGCCCCGTCGTGGGTGACGCCGGCGTTGTTCACGAGGATGTCGACCCCGCCCAGACGGTCGGTGGCCTCGTGCACGAACAGCTCGACGGCGTTGCGGTTGCGGACATCGCAGTGCGACGAGTACACGGGCACGCCGTGCGCCTTGATGGCCGTCTCGGTGAGGAGCGCCTGTGCCGCCACGTCGCGGCCCGGCATTTCGAAGAAGTTGAACGCGATGCCGGCGCCGCGCTGGGCGAGGTCGAGACACACCGCGCGGCCCAGGCCGGTGGCGCCGCCCGTCACCATCGCGATGCGGCCCGCGAGCCGGTCGCCGGTCCGCACCGGATCGGCACGCTCCTGCGTGAGGGCGCCGCCGACCGGGGCGCCGGCACCACCGGGGCGCCCGCTCGAGGACCAGGGATAGTTCACCACGGTCACGCGAACCTACGGCGGGATTTGAACCTCGGCAAGGCGAACCGTACCTTTTGCGGGATGCGGCGCCTCGGTTCGATCCTCCTGTGGAGCGCGATATCGGCGGCCGGCGCGCTGGGGTTCGCCACGCTCGCCTGGTCCCGGGGCGAGCCGGTCTCCGCCGCCTGGATCCTGATCGCCGCCATCTGCACGTATGCCGTCGGATACCGCTTCTACTCCCGCTTCATCGTCTCCCGCGTCTTCGCCCTCGACCCCACCCGCGCCACTCCCGCCGAGCGGCTCGAGAACGGCCGGGACTTCGTGCCGACCGGGAAGTGGGTGCTGTTCGGGCACCACTTCGCGGCCATCGCCGGGGCGGGTCCGCTGGTGGGGCCGGTGCTGGCCGCGCAGTTCGGGTTCCTGCCCGGCACGCTCTGGCTGGTCATCGGCGTGGTCCTGGGCGGCGCGGTGCAGGACCTCACCATCCTCTGTTGCTCACTCCGCCGTGACGGCAAGTCGCTGGGGCAGATGGCGCGCGAAGAGATCTCTCCCGCCGCCGGCCTCACCGCGATGTTCGCCGTGCTGCTCATCATGGTGCTCCTCATCGCGGTACTGGCGCTCATCGTGGTCAACGCGCTCAAGGCCAGCCCCTGGGGGCTCTTCACCATCGCGTGCACCATCCCTATCGCCCTCCTGATGGGCTGGTGGATGCGGACCTGGCGGCCGGGACGCGTGGGCGAGGCTTCGCTCGCGGGCGGGGTGCTGCTGCTCGCGGCGCTGGTGGGGGGAGGCTGGATCTCACGCCAGGCGGGCGCCGCCGCCGTCTTCACACTCTCGGGAACCGCCCTGACGGCGGGCATCGTGGGGTACGGCTTCCTGGCCTCGGTGCTTCCCGTCTGGATGCTGCTCCTCCCTCGGGATTACCTGTCCACGTTCCTGAAGATCGCGACGATCCTGGGTCTCGCGGCGGCGATCTTCATCATCCTGCCCCCGCTCCGGATGCCCGCCACCACGCCGTTCGCGCAGCTGGGCGAGGGGCCGGTCTTCGCCGGGAAGTTCTTCCCGTTCGTGTTCATCACCATCGCGTGCGGGGCCATCTCCGGATTCCACGCCCTGGTCTCGTCCGGCACCACGCCCAAGATGCTCCGCCGCGAGCCCGACGCCCGCCTGATCGGCTACGGCGGCATGCTGATGGAGAGCTTCGTCGGCGTGATGGCGATGATCGCGGCCTGCGCCCTGCATCCCGGCGTCTACTTCGCGATGAACACCGCGCCCGCCGCGCTGCAGCAGGCGGCGCCCGTCCTCCAGTCGGCCGGATTCGTCGTGTCCCCCGACACCATGGCGGCGCTCGCCGCGGAGGTCGGCGAGAAGACCCTGGTGGGCCGCGCCGGCGGGGCGCCCGCGCTCGCGGTGGGGATGGCGCAGATCTTTTCGGGCGTCACGCGGTCGCTGGGCGGCCGGACCCTCACCGCGCTCTGGTATCACTTCGCCATCATGTTCGAGGCGCTGTTCATTCTCACCACCATCGACGCCGGCACGCGGGTCGCGCGCTTCATGCTCCAGGAGCTCCTGGGCCGGGTCTGGCCCCCGCTGGGACGCACCTCCTGGTATCCGTCGACGATCCTCACCTCCGCCGTCATCGTGCTCGGCTGGGGCTACTTCCTCTTTCAGGGCATCGTCGATCCGCTCGGCGGCATCAATTCCCTGTGGCCGCTCTTCGGCATCGCCAATCAGATGCTGGCGATCGTCGCGCTCTGCGTGGCGACCACCATCATCATCAAGATGGGCCGCGCCCGATTCGCGTGGGTCACGGTGGCGCCCCTCGCCTGGCTCGTGGCGGTCACCATGACCGCCGGGTTCGAGAAGGTGTTCTCACCCGACCCGAAGCTCGGCTTCCTGGCTCACATCGCCTCCCTCGCCGGGTCCGCCGACCCGCACGCGGGCCGGCTGATCCTCAACGACCGCGTGAACGCCGCCATGACCATCGTGTTCGCGGCGGTCGTCCTCTTGCTCCTCCTCATCTCGGTGCGGGAGTGGCTGCTGGTGGCGAGCCGGCGCAAGCCGGCGACGGTGCGGGAGGCCCCTTACGTCGCGAGTGCCTATGCGCCGGGTGATTGAGCGGCTGGTGCGCGCGCTCCGGCGCGTGGTGGGAGCGCCGGACTACGAAGCCTACCTGGAGCACTGCCGCCGGGCCGGCCACCCACCCCGGCTCGACGAAAAGGCGTACGTCCGGGAGTTCTTCGAGACCAAGGGCGGGCGCGTTCGCTGCTGCTGAGCCCAAGTGCCGCCGGCACTCGCGAGCGCACGAGGTTCGTCGGCCCCGCTACTCCTGCTCCCGGGCGGACAGCGCCACCGCCGACCACGCGCCGACCAGCACGCCCGCGCCCGCCGCACTCGCGAAGAAGGCCTGCGCCGCGCCGAGCCGCTGGTAGATCTCTCCGAGGGCGATGGCGCCGGCCAGGGACGCGACACCGGTCAGCGCGTGGTAGAAGCCGAAGCCCGACCCCTGCTTTCCGCCCGCCAGGCGCGCCACCAGGGCGCGCTCCGGGCTTTCGGTCAGCCCCGCCACCACACCCAGCGCCAGAAACAGGGCCCACGCGGCCCCGGGGCCTTCGGCCAAGGCGAAGCCGAACGCGATGAACACGTAGCAGGCCCAGCCCAGCCACATCGTGGACGCGGACCCGCGCCGGTCGTTCAGCGCGCCGCCCACGAAGCTCGAGGATGAGCGGACCACGTGCAGGGCGGCCCAGAGGAGCAGGACGGAGGCGACCGGGACCCCGAGCTCCTGAGAGCGCAGGATCATCAAGGTCTCGGGCATCCGGACGAAATAGAAGAAGGCGATGACGTACAGGGCGGTGTGCCGCTCGCCGGGGCGCTCCGCCGGAGCGACGGGCGCAACCGCCTGAGGCGCCTGGTGTGCCACCCGGCGCGCCCCCGAGGTCGCCCAGATCGCCAGGATCAGCACCAGCACGCCGGGGATGGCGCTCGACTCGATGACTTTGGGAATCCCCGCCGTGCGAGACTGCAGGAGGTACCAGGCCACGAGGGGCCCGATGACCGCGCCGGCGTGGTCCATGCCCCGCTGCAGCCCGAAGGCGCGGCCGCGCAGGCTCGTGGGCGTCACGTCGGCGATCAGGGCGTCCCGGGCCGGGGTCCTGATGCCCTTGCCGATCCGGTCGGTGACCCGGAGCCCGATCACCTGCCAGGCCGCTCCCGCCAGCGCGATCACCGGACGCACCACCACCGCCACGAAGTAGCCCAGGACGATGAGGGGCCCGCGCCGCTCCTGCCGGTCGGCCAGCTTGCCGGCCCAGAACTTCACGAAGGTCGAGGCGAAATCGGCGGCGCCGTCGAGCGCGCCCAGGGCCGCGGCGCCGCCACCGATGCTCGTGACGAAGGCGGGGAGGAGCGGGTAGACCATCTCGCTCGCGAAATCGTTCAGGAGCGAGACCCATCCGAAGAGCACGGCCTGCCGGGGCAGGCGCTCCCGGTCCGCGCTCACGCCAGCCCCAGTCCCCAGCGCATGAGGGAGATGGGAAGACCGCCGTACGGGAGAATCGCGTCGTGGAAGGCCCGGATGGTGGCGCCGGTCCCCCGCGCCCGCTGGAAGTCGTCCCGGAGCGCCAGGAGCTCCCGGCGACCGACCGCGTAGCACAGCTGGTAGGCCGGCCAGGCGCAGTACCGCCGGACCTCGGCCTCGGCGTTCGCGCGATCCACGCCGAGCTCGTTGACCAGCTGCTCCACGCCTTGCTCGATGGTCATGCCCCGCGTGTGGAGCCCGACGTCCAGCAGGACGCGGAGCGCCCGCCAGAGGAGATGGACCCGCTGAAAGAGCCGCTCTTCCCGGGTCTCGTAGAACCCCTGCTCGGCCATCAGCTCCTCGCAGTAGAGCGCCCAGCCCTCGAGGGTGAGCGGTGTGGCGACGATCTTCCGGATGAAGGACGGCTGAGCCTGCGCGTACATGATCTGCAGATGATGCCCCGGGTACCCTTCGTGCAGGGCGGTGGCGGACACCTCCCATCGGCAATGGTCGCCGAGCATCCGAGCCTGCTGGGACGCGGGAAGCCCGGCGTCCGGGGTGGTCACGTAGAACCAGCCGGTCCGGTCCGTGGAGAACGCGCCGGGCGAGTCGTACGCGGCGAAGGGGATCAGGGGACGCAGGAACTCGGGGGTCGGGACCACGTCGAGGGCGCCGGCCGGCATCGGCGCGAGGTTCCGGCTCTCGACGAACTGGCGCGCCCGCGTCATCGCGCTGGCGTAGGCCGGCACGAGCTCCTCCGCGGCCGGATGATCCTGGCGCAGGCGCGTCACCAGGTCGCGCCAGGAGCGGCCCCCGTCCATCTGCCGCGCCAGGCGGGTCAGATCGGCCTCGACTTCTTCCTTCAGGCGATGGCCGTACCGCCAGAGCTCGGGCGCGGTGTCCCGGAGCGCGTGCTCGTAGTGGAGGCGGAAGTTGAAGCGCTCTTCGCCGAGCGCGAACCGGTTGCTCGCCGAATCGCTCCAGCGCTCCAGGTCGGCCGAAAAGGCCTCGAGCGCCGCGATGGCGCTCGAAATCACGGCCGGGAGCCGCTCTCCCTCCGGCGCCGCGAGCTCCGCCGCGGCCCCCGCCTCCCGGATCAGCCTGATCCCGCCGCCGATCATCATCCGGCCGGTCTCGCAGAAGACCTTCACCGGGTCGGTCAGGGTGGCCCGGGCCTCGTCGAGAAACGGCGGGATCTCCTCCAGGCGCCCGGCCAGCGCGCGGGCCCGGTGTTCCGGCGTGCGGTCGCGGCGCGCCAGGAGCACGTACAGTCCGTTGAGGAGATGGGACAGCCAGAACTCCGGATTCCTGGCCTGCGGGCGCTCGAGCTCGAACCGGGCGAGGGTGACGCGGAGGTCGTTCAACAGGGCGGTCCGGTCGATCTCGTCGTCGAGGCTGTCCGTCGGCGCTTCTTCCAAAGCGGCGGTGAGCGCCCGCAGCGCCGCGAGGTGCGGCGCGAGGCTCGCGGCGCCGTAGCGTCCCAGCCGCCCGTCGTGACTCGACACGCCGGCCTGGCTGGCCGCGACGGGGTCGAGATGCCAGCGCAGGTCGAGGGAGGAGCGGGTGAGGTCGCCGAGGGGCCCTACCGCCATTGGACCTGCTCGAGCAAGCGCCGGCACTCGTCCTCGGACAAGACCCGATCGGTGCGCTTCGCGGCGTCGAACAGGACCTGACAGGCGGCTTCGTTTTCCGGATCGAAGCCGTGCGTGGCCAGCCAGTACTTCACGTTGGAGAGCCCGGAGACGGGCGAGATGTCGATGCGCTGCTCCAGCCCCAGCTCTCCCGCCGGGACGGAGCTGTACACCCGGTCGGCCAGCCAGGCGTGCCCCTTTTTCTGTGCCTTGATGATCGCGGCCGCGTGCACGCCGGTCCCGGTGCGGAACGCGTCCGTGCCCATCACGGGATAGTTGATGGGGATGGGGATCCCCACCGCGTCGGCCACGGTGCGGCAGTACTCGGGCAGCTTGCTGATGTCCCCCGTATACGCGCCCAGGAGCTTCAGGTTCACGATCAGGAGATCCATCTCGGCGTTCCCCACCCGCTCCCCGACGCCGAGCGCCGTGCCGTGGACCCGATCCGCGCCCGCCTCGATGGCGGCCAGGCAGTTCGCGAGCCCCAGCCCGCGGTCGCGGTGTCCGTGCCAGTCGATTTTCACGTCCTGTTTCTTGACGATTTCCTTCTTGACGAAGTCGATCAGTGCGCGCACGCCGTCCGGGGTGGCGTGCCCGACCGTATCGGCCAGACAGATCCGGGTCGCCCCGCAGTCGATCGCCGCGCCGTACAGGCGCTTCAGCGTCTCCGGGCGGGCCCGCGTGGTATCCTCGGTCACATACATCACCGGGAGCCCGCGCTTGACCGCGAACGTCACCGCCTCCTCGGTGGACTTGAGGATCCGGTCCACGGTCCAGTCTTCGGCGTACTGGCGGATGGGCGACGACCCGATGAAGGTCGCGGCTTCGATGGGGATCCCCATCTCCTGGGAGATCTTGGCGACGGGCTCGATGTCGGCGATGACGGTCCGGGCGGCGCAATTGGGGAAGATCGGCAGGCGGTGATCGCGGATTTCGCGGGCCAGCACCCGGACCTGCTCCACCACCCGGGGGCCCGCGCCGGGCAGGCCGATGTCCGCGGCCGCGATCCCGAGCTCCGCCATCAGATGAAGCAGGCGGCGCTTGGTTTCCAGGTCCGGATCGGTGACCGAGGGGGACTGGAGGCCGTCCCGCAGGGTCTCGTCGTTCAGATCGACCCTGGCGCGGGACCAGTCGAACGGCGTGCCCTGGGCATTCCAGTCGTAGATCAGCTCGCGCTCGTCCATAGGGCTAGTGTACCCACTCCCTCGTCATCGTCAAGGCAGTTAGAGTGGAGTCGTGTCGGACGCCATGGCCGCTCTGATCGCGCACCCGCGGATCGCTCACGCGCGCGCCGCCATCGAAGCGTCGGACGCCGAGACGCTCGCGGTGCAGTCGGCGGTGTCGGCGATCCCGTCGCCCACGGGCGCCGAGGGACGGCGGGCGGCCTGGCTCGCCGACCGGTTCCGTGACGCGGGACTCGAGGGCGTCCGGCTCGACGACGCGGGCAACGTGCACGGGTGGCTGGGGCGGCGCTCCGCGGGACCCGCCGTGGTGCTGGCCGCGCACCTGGACACCGTCTTCGGCTCCGACGTGGACGTTTCGGTCCGGCGGGACGGGAACGGCTCCCGGCTCGAGGGCCCCGGGATCTCCGACAACGCCCGGGGACTGGCGGCGCTCGTGACCCTCGCCCGGGCCCTCTCCCGGTCGGAAGTTCCCCTGTCGCGGCCGGTGCTCTTCGCGGGGACCGTGGGCGAGGAGGGCTCCGGTGATCTCCGCGGCGTCCGCCACCTCTTCGGGTCCCGGGACTTCGCGCCCCACGCGGTGATCGCGGTGGACGGGGCGGGCGTGGAGCGGATCATTCACCGCGGGGTTGGCTCGGTCCGGATGCGGGCCCGATTCCGGGGCCCCGGCGGCCACTCCTGGGCCGCCTTCGGCGTGGCGAACGCCGCGAGCGCGGTCGGCCGGGCGGCGGCCGCCGTCGCGGACATCCCCATCCCCAAGGACCCGCCATCGAGCTGCTCGGTGGTCCGCCTGGGCGGCGGCACCGGGCTGAACTCGATTCCGGCCGAGGCCTGGCTCGACCTCGACATCCGGAGCGAGGGCACCGAAGCGCTGACCCGGCTCGAGGGGCTGGTCACCACGGCGCTCGAACGGGCCCGCGACGCTGAGAACGCCCGCCGGACCCCCGGCACCCCGCTCCTGAAGCTCGACCTGGAGCCTCTCGGCCGCCGGCCGTCGGGCCTCACCCCCCGCGCCCACCCGCTGGTCCAGGCGGCCCTCGAAGCCAACCGGGCGCTCGGCCTGGCGCACGAGCTCGCGGCGTCCTCCACCGACGCCAATCTGCCGATGTCCCTCGGCATCCCCGCCATCGCGCTCGGCGCCGGCGGCTCGGCCGGCGACACCCACCGGACCTCCGAGTGGTACGAAAACACGCAGGGCCCGCTCGGCATCGTGCGGGCCCTGCTGGTGACCGCGGCGGTGGCCGGTGTTAACCCCGGGGCCGCGCCCCGGGGTTAACGGCGGTGCCGTGCCCGGGGTGAACCCCGGGGCCACGCCCCGGGGTTAACAGGGTGCCCGGTGCTAGTGCCCGGTGCCCCCGCCCTGCAGCTTGCTCTTCTTCCCCATGAAAAACAGCAGCGGCAAGAGACACACCATCGTCCCGCCGAACAGCATGAACATGTGCTCGAACGACAGCATCATCGCCTGGGCCGTGACCTGGCCGTTGATCACCGCCAGCGCCTGGGATTGCGCGAGCGCCGGCGGTGTGCCGGACGCGATCAGCTTGGCCGTGAGCCCGCCGAGCCGCTGCTGCAGCACCGGGTTGTAGATCGTCACGTCCGAGGCCAGGACCGCCCGGTTCATCGTCGTGAAGCGCTGCAGCAGGGTGGCCGAGAGGGCGATGCCCACGCTCCCGCCCAGCTGGCGCATCAGGTTGAAGAGCCCCGTCCCCTGCGCGATCTTGCTCATCGGCAGCTCGGCCATCGCCAGGTTGGTGAGCGGCACGAAGATCAGGCCGAGCCCCATGCCCCGGAAAATGAAGGGCCAGAAGAAGTCCGAGGTCCCGCTCTGGATGGTGAAGTGCGCGTGCTTCCACATCACCCAGCCGAACAGGGCCACGCCGATGGTGATGGACACCCGCGGATCGAGCTTGGAGCGGCTGAAGATCCCCATCGTGAGCCCGCTCGCGATCGCGCTGGGCAAGAGCACCCACCCCGTCTCCTCGGCGGTCATCCCGAGCAGGTTCTGCATGTAGACGGGGATGACGAAAACCGTGGCGTAGAGACATATGCCGAGCCCGGCCCCGAACAGCACGCCGGCGGCGAGCTGCCCGCTCTTCAGGATGCGGAGGTCCACGACGGGGTGGTCGGTGGTCAGCTCGTGCCACACGAAGGTCACCAGTGAGACGACGCTGATCACCGCGAGGGTCACGATCTCGCGGGACTGGAACCAGTCGAACCGCTCTCCGCGCTCGAGCATGGTCTGGAGCGTACCGATGCCCGCGGCCAGCAGCAGCAGCCCCCAGTAGTCTATTTTTTCGACCCGGACGGCGTGCTCCGAGTCCCGGATCAGGCTCAGCGTCATGAAGAACGCCAGGAGGCCGATCGGGATGTTGATGTAGAAGATCCAGGGCCAGCCGTAGCTGTCGACGATGTAGCCGCCCAGCGTGGGTCCCAGGGCCGGTCCCACCATCACGCCGATGCCGAAGATGGCCATCGCGGTCCCGTACTCGGACTTGGGGAACTCCTCGTAGAGGATGGCCTGGGCCGTGGACAGGAGCGCGCCCCCGCCCAGTCCCTGGACGATGCGCCAGAAGATCAGGGCGTTGAGCGAGCCCGCGTTTCCGCACAGGAACGACGCGACGGTGAAGAGCGCGATCGAGCCCGCGAAATAGCGGCGCCGGCCGAAGTACGCCGACAGCCACCCCGTGATGGGCAGGACGATCACGTTGGCGACGATGTACCCGGTGGAAACCCAGGCGATCTCGTCCAGCGTGGCGCCCAGGTTCCCCATCATGTGGGGGATGGCGACGTTCACGATGCTGGTGTCGAGCAGCTCCAGCACCGACGCCATCGAGACGGTCACGGCGATGAGGTACCGGAACCGGTAGCGCTGGGCCTCGTAGGCCGTCAGGGCGCCGGGAATCGCCGCGACTGCGGTAGCCACGGGGGCTCCTCTACTTGGTCTTGATGGTCGCGACCACGCTCATCCCCGGGCGGAGCAGGAGCGCCGGATCGGTGCTCTGGGCGCAGGCGATCCGGACCGGCACCCGCTGCACCACCTTGGTGAAGTTGCCGGTGGCGTTGTCGGGCGGCAGGAGGGAGAACCGCGCGCCGGTCGCCGGCGAGATGCTCTGCACCGAGCAGGTGAAGTGTTTCCCGGGATAGGCGTCCACCGTGACGTCCACCGGCTCGCCGGCCTTCACGTCCGCGACCTCGGTTTCCTTGAGGTTGGCGGTGACCCAGATGTCGTCCATCGGGACCACGCTCATGAGGGGCTCGCCGGCCTGCACCAGCTGGCCCACCTCGACGTTCTTCTTGCTGACGATCCCGGAGATCGGCGCGACGACGTGGGCGTAGGACAGCTGGAGCGCCGCCTGATCCCGGGACGCCCGCGCCGCCGCCACGCGCGCATCGGCGCCCGCAAGGGCCGCCTGCGCCGCGGCCAGGGCCGCGTCCGCGGACCGGGCCGTCGCTTCGGCGCCGTCGAGCTGCTGCGGAGCCACGATGCCCTGGGCCGCGAGGGGCCGGATCCGGTCGAGGTCCGAGTGGGCCCGCTCGGCGTTGGCCTCGGCCTGGTTCACCTGAGCCTCCGCCTGCCCCACCCGCGCCGGGGACGAGACGTTCGCCAGCGCCACGGCCAGATCGGCTTCGGCCTGCTGGAGGCGCGCCCGGTAGTCGCGGTCGTCGAGGATCACCAGCGCGTCCCCGGCCTTCACCGCGGTGTTGTCCTGGACCCGGACTTCGGCCACGAACCCGCCGACCTTCGGCAGGATGGGCACGACGTGGCCGTCCACCTGCGCGTCGTCGGTGGAGACGTGGCTCAGGTTGAAGACGAAGCGCCGCGCCAGCGTGAAGACCATGAACGCCAGGCCGATCCCCACGATGATCATGATGATGCGCTTGCGCCCCGCCGCCGGCTTCTCGGGCGCCGGAGTGATGGACGCGCCGCCGATCGCGCCGTTTTCCGTGGTGGAAGTCGAATTCCGCTCTACCGTCGTCGCCATTCGTGGATTCCTTTTAGTGAAGCGTCCGCGCCGCGCCCGCCGCCCGGGCCAGGGACACCCGGGCCGCCGCCGCGCCGTACCGCGCGTCGATGACCGCGTCCCGCGCTCTGACCATCGACGCCTGCGCGTCGATCACTTCGATGCTCCCCGCCACACCCGCCTTGAACCGCTGCTCGGCCTGGGACAGCTCGTCGGCGGCCAGCGACAGCTGCTCCGCCGCGATGCTCTCCTGCGCCTGCGCCGAATGGAGGTCCAAGAGCGCGCCCGACACGTCGGCGGCGATCTGCTGCCGGAGATCGTGCTGGCGCACCTGCGATTCCTGAATCACCGCGTCCTGCTCGGCCTCCCGGCCTTCCCGCCGGAACCCGTCGAGCAGGGGCACGCTCACCGCCACCGCGATCTGCCGGGTTCCGAACGAGTTCGGCCACGTGATGCCGTTGAGCCCGTAGTCCGCTTCCAGCCCCACCCGCGGCAGGAGCTCGTTGGAAACCGCCGCCCTCGAGACCCGCGCCGCGTCTCCGCGCGCCTGCTCCGCCTTGAGCTCGGGACGGGCGTCGAGCGCCTGACCCACCGCCGCTTCCAGATCGGTGGGCACCGGGGCGGCGCCGAGCTCGGAGCTCAGCGTGTCGTCCAGCGTGATCTGCGTTTTCACGGGATCGACGCCCAGGGACCGGGCGAGCGCGATGCGCGCCTGATCGAACTGGTTGCGGGCCAGCACGAGCGCGCCGGCCGCCACCGCGACCTGCGTTTTCGCGCGGGTGACGTCCAGGGTGCCCGAGACGCCGGCCTGCTGCTGTGCCTGCGCGAGCGCCAGGACCTGGGCGGCGATGGCCGAATCGGCCTGCCGGGCCTGGATCGACGCCTGCGCCCGCGCGGCCCGGAGGTAGGCGAGGGCCGCGACCTGCGCCGCGCTCTCGGTGGTCGCATCCCCCGCCGCCAGCGTGCTCCGCACCTGGGCCTCACTCGCGCGCACGCGGCCAAGGCTCGAGAAATCGAAGAGCGTCTGATTCAGCGTCAGCCGCGCGTCGTAGTTGTTGAAGGACGGCACGACGGTCGGAACCCCGGGGAAATTCAACGGGATGCCGAACGACTTGAGGTTGAAGTTCCGGTTCACCCAGGCCGCGCCCGCGGTGACGGACGGGAGGAGCACGGAGCGAGTCTGGCGGACGCGGGCCCGCGCTTCGTCGGTCGCCAGCCCGGACAGCTCCACCGGCGCGGCCTGGCCCGTGGCCATCTTGACCGCGTCGCCGAACGAGAGATGGACGGCCGCCGGAGCGCCCGCGCTCCCCTGCTGGCCGGCCGACGGCCCCGCCAGAACGAGCGCGCCCAGCCCGAGCACCAACCAACGTCTACGCATGGTTCAATTCCCCAATGGGTACCGGGGCGAGCCCCCGGAGCAGCATGTCGAGGTGCGTCTCGATGTACCGGTCGACGTCGAACGGCTCCCGGACACACCGGTAGAGAGACTGCGTGTGCAACACCGTGAGCAGGAGGGGCGCGGTGACGAGCCGGACGGTCAGCGTCACGTCCACGGGCCGGAACTCCCCGGAGTCCACGCCGCGCTGGAGCACCTGTGCGAACAGCAGCTGGCCGCGGCGGATCACTTCCTTGTAGTAGAACCGCGTGACCTCGGGGAAGTTCGTGGCCTCGGCGACGATCAGCTTCACCACGCCGGCGAGCGGGGTGCCGTTGACGGCGCCCCACCAGTTGCGGACCATCGTCCGCAGGAGGTCGGCCGAGCTTCCCTGGTAACCCGCCACCTCTTCCTCGGCGCGCGCCAGGATGGGCACGACGGTCTGGCGGACCATGGCCTGAAAGAGGTCTTCCTTGTTCTTGAAGTAGAGGTAGATCGTGCCCTTCGTGACGCCGGCGCGGCGCGCCACGTCGTCCAGCCGCGTCCCTTCATACCCGTGCTCGGCGAACGCCCCCAGGGCGGCCGCGACGATTTCCTCGGGCCGGGCTTCCTTGCGACGATGCCAGCGCGGTTTGGTCTTGTTCATCCCGCAACCTTAGTTACTGAACGGTCAGTAATCAATCACGGTTCCGGCCGCCGCGCAAGGCCGCTGGCACTTCCTCACAAACCGCCCTAGTATGGGCCCGTCCGATGACCACCCCCACCGTCCCCGCCCCCTCCGCCGCCGCCCATTCCCGGCCCATCCGGGCGGTCGCGGTCGTGGTGGCCATGGCCCTGGTGGTCCGCCAGATGCTCGCGCAGACCCTGCCGCAGCCGTCGGCCCACGAGCTCCTCCTGGTCCGGGCGGCCACCCTGGCGGCGGCGATCCTGATCGCGGCCCTGGCCTCCCCGCGTCGTTCCACCTCCGTGTTGCGCTCGCTGGCGCTCGCGATGGGCCTCGTGATGACCACGGCGGCCTGCGTGGGCGGGCTCATCGTGCCCTCCCGGATCTGGGAGCCCGCCGCGATGCTCCCGGCCGTGGTCCTCGGCACCGCGCTCTTCATCCCCTGGCCCGCCCAGTGGCAGCTGGCCCTCGCCACGGCGGCGTTCGGACTCGAAGCCCTGACGTTCCGGATGATCCCGGACGACGCGTCGTCCGCTCCGTTTCTGAACGAGGCGGCGCTCGCGATCCTCTTCTCCTCGGGGGTGGCGAGCGTGATCGGGGCGCGGATCTCGGAGGAGGAGCGGCGCCAGATGGCCGAGTCCGAGTCGCGGTTCCGCGCGCTGTTCGAGGGCGCCGGCGATCCCATCGCGGCCCTCGAGCCCGACGGCCGAGTCCGGGACGCGAACCCCGGCCTGCTCGCCCTCCTGGGCCACACGCTCGACGAAGTGCGCGGCAAGCCGCTGGCCCACCTGCTCGCGCCCGGGCGGGGCGACGGCTGGCTCCTCGCGCCCCTCGAGGCCGCCTCGGATCGCTCCGTCACGCACGTGGAACGGGTCCGCCGGCGGGACGGCTCGGAGGTGGAGCTCGAGGTCACGCTCGCGCGGGTGGACACGCCGGCGGGCCCGCTGGTCCAGGCCATCCTGCACGACCGCACCGAGCGCCGGGCCCTCGAGCGCCGGCAGGTGCAGAGCGACCGGTTGGACGCGCTCGCCCGCTTCGCCGGCGGCATCGCCCACCAGTTCAACAACCTCCTCGGCGGCATCCTCACTCACGCGTCGCTCCTCCGCGTGGAGGCGGGACCGTCGGCGCTGGGGCCCGTCGATGAAATCCTGGTCGCGGCCCGGCGGGGACGCGACCTGACGAAGGAGCTGCTCCGCTTCACCAATCCGGCGGACCTGGCGCTCCGGCCCACCCCCACACGCGAGATCCTCGACCGCGTGGCTCTGATGGCCCGGGCCGCGCTGCCGGTCCAGATCGAGGTCGCCGTGGAGGCCGACCCCGGCATCCCGCCGGTCCAGGCCGACCCCGACCACCTCTCACACGCCATCTATCAGCTCATCCTGAACGCCCGCGACGCCCTGCGGGACCACGGCTCCGGCGTGGTCACGATCAGCGCCGGCCGCGAGACCGTGGATCGTGACCCGCGGTGGCCCGAGGCGCTCCCCGGCGCCTATGTGCGGATCTCCGTGACCGACACCGGCAGCGGGATGGACGCGAAGACGGTGGAGCGCGTGCTCGAGCCGTTCTTCAGCACCAAGCCGATGCACCAGGCCGCGGGGCTGGGGCTCGCGGCGGTCTACGGCGTGGTGCGCGATCACGGCGGCTCCGTCCGGATCGCGAGCGCGCTGGGTCGCGGGACCACGGTGGACCTCCTCATCCCGCGCAGCGCCACGAACGCGGAGGCCACGCCCCTGCCCCCGCCCGCCGCCCCGCCACCCGCGCCGGCCGCCAAGGCCGGGGGCGCCACCGTGCTCGTGGTGGACGACGAGGCCATCGTGCGGTCCAGCCTGAAGCGCGCCCTGACCCATTTCGGCCACAAGGTGCTCCAGGCCGAAGACGGACCTTCGGCGATGCTGGCGGTGCAGACCGCTCACCCCAAGGTGGACCTGGTGATCCTGGACCTGGTGCTGCCGGGAGGCGGGGCGGGGATCCTGGAGCTGCTGAAGGCCATGCAGCCGGGGATCAAGGTGCTGGTGTCATCGGGGTATTCGCCGGACCACGAGGTGGTTCGCGGGATCGAGCAGCGCGCGGACGGATTCCTGCAGAAACCCTTCGAAATCGCGGATCTCCGGACCGCCGTGACCCGCGTCCTGGCCGCCGGTGGGGAAACGCCCTAGCGGGCGGGCGCGACCTCGCCGCCCGAGGCCACCATCCGGGCGATGGCGGACCCGTGCAGGACCTGGTCGTTGCCGATCACCGAATCGGTGATGGTCGAGTCCGCGATGCGGACCCGCCGCCCCAGGATGGAGTTCGTCAGGGTGGAGCGCTCGACGACGCTGCCCGCGCCCAGCGAGACGTTGGGGCCGACGGTCGCGTCGCGCAGGGTCACCCCGTCTTCGATGTAGACCGGCTCGACGATCGTCACCCCAGCCGGAATCGCCGGCTTCCGGGCCCGCCCGGTCTCGAGCAGGTGACGGTTGGTATCCAGCAGGGTCTCCACCTTCCCGCAGTCGTACCACCCGCGGACCTGGGCGGTGAGAATCTTCTTGCCGTGGTCCACCATGTACTGGAAGGCGTCGGTGAGGAAAAACTCGCCCTTGTGGGGGGGGCGGCGCAGGACCTCCGCGACTCCGTCGAACAGCGTGTTCCAGTCCCGGATGTAGTAGAGCCCGATGTTGGCCAGCTTGGACACGGGTGTGTCGGGCTTTTCGACGATCTTCGTCATGTACCCCTGGGCGTCGTGGACCACCACGCCGAAGCGCTGGTAGTCCTCCACTTCCTTGGCCCAGATGATCCCGTCGGCGTCCACGCGCTTGATCAGCGACAGGTCGGCGTCGAAGAGCG
Source organism: Gemmatimonadales bacterium (assembly GCA_035505915.1). GTDB lineage: Bacteria > Gemmatimonadota > Gemmatimonadetes > Gemmatimonadales > GWC2-71-9 > 40CM-2-70-7. The sequence continues at coordinate 26,242 of DATJQI010000063.1, forward strand.
TATCCACGAAAATGATCAGCACCGGCGCGTCCACGAAGGGCCGCGCCAGGTTGATGGCGCCCGCCGTCCCGTCCAGCGTCTTCTGCTCGATGAACCGCGCCTTGATGCCGTAGCGGGAGACGATGTACTTCTCGACCGCCTCCTTCAGGTGGCCGGTGATGACGATCAGCTCGTCGACGTCGAGTCCCGCCCCCGCGATGAGATCCATCACGTAGTCCATCACCGGCCGTCCCGCCACCTCGACCAGCGGCTTGGGAACGATCTTGGTGAGCGGCAGGAGCCGCGTGCCCTTGCCGGCCAGCGGCACGATGACTTTCATCAGGCCCGCCCGTACCGGTCCTGGAGCCGGACCACGTCGTCGATCTCGGGCGTGGAGACTTCCAGCAGATCGGTCGCGACCACCGCCTCGAACTGGTGGACGAGCGGGGGCGCGATACGGAAGGATTCGCCCGGCCTCATCCGGCGCTCGAGCAGCTGGTCCCCGGGCTTGGTGCGCAGGATGATTTCTCCGGTGAGGACGTGGATCGTCTCGTCCTTCTTGTTGTGGTACTGCAGGCTCAGCACGTGGCCCGGCTCGATGTGGAGCACCTTCCCCACATAGCGGTCGGTCCGGGCCCAGATCAGCTCGTGGCCCCAGGGCTTTTCCACGCGATACGGCACGTCGCTCACCGAGACTCCTCCGGCAGACTCAGGCTCAAGGATGAAGGATACGTCACGCACGCGGTGACGCAGAGCCCGCACCCCACACACCCTTCCGGCTTCAGGACGGGGTGTCCCCCCGCGTCCAGCGCGAGTGCCCGTTCTCCGACGGGACACGCCCGGGCGCACACTCCGCACGCACTGCCGTGGAACGTGATGCAGCGCTCGGGATCGAGCGCCAAGCGGCCGAGGTGAATTCCCGCCCAACCGTCCACCGGGACCTGCAGGGCTCCGGTGGGACACGCTGCGGCGCAGGGCATGTCCGCGCAGGCGACACAGGCGCGCCGCGACGGCTCCAGCGCGGGACTCCCGGCCGCCAGCCCGTCTCCCGGCGGCAGCCGGATGATGGCGTGCACCGGACAGACGTCGATGCACGCACCGCAACGCGTGCAGGCCGCGAGAAACGCCAGCTCGGGCCCCGCCCCGGGGGGACGAAAATAACGCGTCGGGGCCACCCGCCGCTCGGCCCGCGACGCCACCTCCCGGACCAACTTACCCAGGGTGTCCCGGAAGAATGTGCGGCGCTCCGGACGGTCCACGGCGCTAGAAGCTCGGCGCCAGACTCACCGACCACCGGAACGCCAGGCGCGCCGCTCCCGGCCGGACGTCCGCCGCATAGTCCCAGCGGTTGACGAGGAGGGGCAACTCGAACCGCGTGACCCAGACCAGGTCGTGGATGGCCGTGGTGGTGACCAGTCCGACCCCGCCGTCCCAAAGCGTAGTGGCGGCGGAGGTTCCGCTCGCCGACGGCACCGCCGCGCTGTCCACCAGACCCCCGTCGAAGAACCCCTCCAGGGCGGCATTCCGCAGGAACCCCTGCCGCCGGCTCACGAGGCCCCGGGTGAGCTCGATGCTGGTGGTCAGCGCCCACCGGCCACCGAGCGCCGGTCCGAAGCCGCGCAGCCCCCCGTCTCCCGGTGTTTCATAGTAGAACCCGGGCCGGGCGAACCACGCCCCTCGGCTCCGGAGCAGCGGGTCGGTGAAGGTCGAATACGGATCGGCGCCGGAGAGGTAGATGCGCCGCTGCAGGGGCGGAGGGTCGGCGCTCGCGAACGCGCCGCCGAACACCCGGGCACCCAGCCGGAAGCCCGCCCCCAGCGGCGTCCGCACGCTCGCCTCCGCCAGCATCCGGGCGTACGTGTTCACGTCGTACCGTTGCTCCGCGACCACCCCCGGCCCGGGGATCCGATAGACCACGCCGCCCCGCGCCGACGCCGAGGCCGTCCACACGGTCGCCCCGCGCCGGATCACGTCCGAGAACCAGGGTCCCGCTTCCACCGTCCCCGCGTCGTCCCAGAGCCGGCGATCCAGATACCCGACGTCCGTGGTGGACATCCACTCGAGGTCGAACCCCGAGTGCGGGTCCGAGGTCGACTGGAAGGGGTGCGTGGCCAGGCTCCGGTCCCAGCGGATGGCGGCCCCGGCCCGTCCTTCGACGTCCCAGCCCGAAAACGTGGTGACGAGCCCGGGGCGCCGGAGCCCGGTGGGGTTGGCGAGCGAAAACTCGAAACCCCAGGGATGGGACGCGTCCGTACCCACTGCCCGGGACAGGACCGCCGTCCCCCGGTCGAAGATCCCGTCGTAGTTCTGGCGGCTGTGGATGCCGAAGACCAGGCCTCCCTGGTCGTTGAACCAGAGCGTGGGCCGGTACGCCTGCACCAGAGAATCGCGGCGGGTGACGTCCCGCGTGGGATCGTCGATGACGTTCTTCACCGCGGCGCGGCCCTCGAGAAACCTGGGCTCGTGATTGTTGAGGTAGTTCCAGTCGTGGGTGCGCTCGCGCGGGTCGAGCGCGAGCCGCCCCGGCCGCCTTTGGGTCACGAACTCCACCCGCTCTTCCGCGGGCTGGCCGGTGGCGCGGGCGTAGACGGTGTCCGCGTCCCCGATCTCGACCGGCATCCAGCCGTCCCCCAGGCGCTGGATGGTCACCACCGTGCGCCAGCGGCCGTCCGGGAGCCGGGTCCGCTGCACCCGCTTCAGCTTGTAGTCGAACATCGGGGTGCCGTGCAGCCACTGGGCGAAGAGCCAGCCCAGGTCCCGGCCCGACACGTCTTCGCAGACCGCCCGGAACCGGGCTTCGTTCACGTGCTTCAGCTTCCAGCGGTCGAAGTAGACGCGCAGGATCTTCCGCATCGTGGCGTCGCCGACGACGTACCGCAGCTCCTCGTAGAAGAGCTGGGCCTTGGTGTAGATCATCAGGTTGTACGTGAGGAAGTCGCGGTACCGCTCGCTCACCATCGACACCGGCTCGCTCCAGCCGTCCAGGTCCAGCTGGAGGATGAACGGGTCGAGTCCGTCGTAGGAGGGCCGGCCGCCGTGGGTCTCGAAGTACCAGCCGGTCTGGAAGCTCGTGAACCCCTCGTCGAGAAAGCCTTCCCGCCACTCGTTGTTGGCCAGCTGGCCCATCGTGTACTGGTGCCCGCCCTCGTGCAGGATCAGACCCAGATCGGCCCCGCCGTCCATGATCATCATCGGAAACTCGGTCCCGCCGCCCTCGATCCGGTGGACGTTCGAGAGCTGCGGCCACTGGAACTTCCCGTACAGCGAGTCCAGCCAGGCCAGCGTGGTCTCCGTGTTTCGAACGGCGATCCCGCCCCCCCAGGTGGTCCGGTCCTGCGGCTGGTACAGCACGTGCACGGCGACGTCCCCGTAGCGGCCCTGCTCGTAGACGTATCGCGGGTTCAGCGTGAAGGCGAAGTGGTGGACGTCCTTCGCGAAGAACCGCACCGTCTTGCGCCCGGCCGCCGCCGCCGGGCAGTCGTGCGGCGCGTCGGGGTACCAGTCGCGCTGGTAGTTCACGGCCTCGCCCGGGTTGGCGCGGGCTTTCTCCCAGCCGGGGTCGCCGCACACCGGCACGCCGGTGGCGCCGATCACCTGGTCTTCCGGCAAGTCCAGGGTCACGTCGAAGGTCCCGAACTCCCCGTAGAACTCGCCCGGCGGGTAGAGCGGATGATCCTCCCACCCGTACTGGTCGTAGACGGTCACCTTGGGATACCACTGCGCGAAGTCGTAGCGGCGCGTGCGCGGATCGCGGCCCTGGCGTCGCGGCAGCGTCGACAGGCGGGCCTGCCATGAGAGGTCCACCGCCATCGAGTCCCCGGGCGCGAGCGGGCGCGGCAGGGTCCAGTGGGCGATGGTCGAGTCGGGGGCGTAGGGGTAGGTCGGCCGGGACGAGTCGCCCATCACGCGGGCCCCGGTGATGCGCTCGAACGCGTAGTCGGGATCCTTCATGTGCTGGTACCGCACCACGCCGGACGCCGAGTCGTACGCCGACCACCGGGAGCCGGGACGGAAGGCGTTGAGGTAGTCGTGCACGTAGAAGTCGCGCAGGGTGTCGGGCGACTGGTTCACGTAGACGATGTGCTCGCGCGCGGTGAGGACGCCCGAGCCTTCGTCGAGCGACGCCTGGATGGTGTAGGCCACCCGCTGCTGCCAGTAGGGGGGGCCGGGATGCGACGAGTCTTGCGGGGTGACGGCCGCGGAGACTGCCAGGAGAAGGATCATCGGTGGAAGCTACACCTCGATTTGTGGGGCGTGAATCGGGACCGGTGAGCGCCATTCGGGTGCCGGTCGCCGACCTCGGGAGCGCCATACTCGCCTCCCGGCGCGGGCGCAGCGACTGCGCCCGACCTCCGCCGGCGTGACCTTCTTCCTGGAGGCGGTATGCGGATTCGGCTGCTCTTTCCCCTCGGGGTCCTCGCCCTCACGGCGCTCGGTGCCGTGCTGGGCACGGGGTGCGGGGACCAACCCCAGCCCACGGGCCCCACCATCGCGGGCACGGTGATCGACACGGCCCGACCCAATTCCACACCCGCGCGCAACGAGTGGCTGGCGCGGCGCGTGGCCCTCGCGCTCGCGAACCCCGGCTTCCGCGCCTATGTGTGGGCGGAGCTCCAGCACTCTCCCATCCGTGAGCACAAGCTCCAGTTCCAGCGCTTCCTGGCGCTCGCGGGGTGGCGCGCGGCCCGCTCCCTGGCGCAGGCCGGGGGTGATTCCGCAGACGTCGTGCTCGCGCAGGCGGGGGCGGCCCAGCCGCTCGAGTTCTACATGCCCGTGAAGGAGCACGCCGCCCGCTGGCACGCGGACGAGGACGTACTGGTCGCGACGGCGGTGAAGGACCACGACGCGCCGGTGGCCTTCGACCTCCAGGGCCGGCGCCACGTGCTGGACGCGGAGCATCCACCGGAAACCCCCGTGCTGGCGCTGGTGCCCGTGGAGACGGACTTCGACGCCCCGGCCGCGCGGCTCCAGTGCACGGGGGACGCCTGCAATGGAACCGGCGGGAACGGGAGCGGGGGAACGGCCCCGATCGGTCTCTTCATGACCAAGTCCCATATCCCTGACGTGGGCCAGTTTGAAGGCTGGTTGAAAGGGGACCCCGAGTTTGAAGTCCACATCCTGGGACAGATGGGGACCACGGATCAGCTGACGGATTACCAGTGCGCGGGAGAGCACGCCGGCGGCCCGTACGTCTACGACCAGAACACCACGGATTGGTCGGGCAGCGTGCTGCTCTTCAGCCAAGACCAGCTCAACCAATTCAAGGCGCAGCACCCCGGGCAGGCGGTCCGGATCTTCATGGTCGAAGACGACGACGTCGCCTGCCAGCTCCGGCTCGACGTCGACCGGACCAACGCCATTCTCGTCGCCGTGGACAGCGCCTATCGGGTGCTCTCCGCCGGGAAGGACACGACGTCCTTGGGGGCCAAGGTGTTCCGGTACGCGCGCGCGGGCGAGTCGGTCATCTCGGCCATCGCGTCATTCATCAATTCGAACGACGATCCGGTCGGAAACGCGGTGCAGGACGCCGTCGTGGGCCAGTTCTATCCGGGCTACAACTGGTTCGTCAAAGGGGACCACACCATCACCAACGGCTGGATCAACCTGGAGATGCACTGATGCGCGCCTTCGCACTCGCCACGCTCTTGGTCTTCGCTCCCGCGGTCCTCCCGGCTCAGTGGAGCCTGGGGCTCGGGGTCGGCATTGCCCGGTACTTCGGAGCGACCGGCCCCGCCGCCGACTCCGTGGAGGGATCGGTGCATCCCTATCGTCCCACCACGCTGAGCCTGACGGTGGGACGGGAGTGGGGCGCCGGGGCGACCCGATTGGACCTGGGACTCGAGTACGGAGAGCCGGGGATCGCCGCCGAAATACCGGATGGGGCCCTGATCGAGACCACGGCCGCCCACTATGAGGCCCTTTCGCCTGAGCTCTCGATCCGCCTCGCCCGGGTGGGGGACGGAGGCTCGCTGCGGGCGGGCGTCGGCGCGGACCTGGTCTTCTGGCACCTGACGGATTTCGACTCGCGGATGTTGCCGGGGGGACATGCGTCCGTGGTGTACGAGTGGCCGGTGGGGGGCCCGTTCACGGGTTCCATCCGGGCCGGCCTGTCGCTCTTCCCGTCCCTGTTCACCGCCGACGAGCTGCCGAGCGATTTCGAGCGACGGATGATGGTGAGACCGAGTATCGCCATAGGACTGCGATATCGGTGATTCCAGAAGCCTAGCTAGACGGTTAGACGGTTAGTGCGCTTCCCTGACCGTCTAACCGTCTAGCCGTCTAACCATTAGTCCCCCGTCAGCATCTTCCGCTTGAGCACGAGGAGCCGCCGCCGGAGCGAGCCGTCATAGACCCGGTCGCCCACCCGCACCACCACGCCGCCGAGGATGGCGGGGTCGGCGCGGAAATGGGCCCGAACGTCCTTCCCCAGCGACTGCCGCAGGCGCTTCACCACGTCGTTCCGCAGGGCCGTTTGCGGCTCCGTCGCGAGCGTCACGCCGGCGTGCACCCGGTTCAGCGCGACGTCCAAGAGACCCTGGTACTCCGCGGCGATCTCGCTGAGCAGCCCCTGCCGTCCGCGCCGCACGACCGCCTCCAGGAAATTCACGAATTCGCGCGGCGCGACGCCCGAGAGCGCGTCCTCAAGGAGCGCGGTCTTGATGCCCTTGGCTACCCGGGGGGACTCGAGGGCCGCGGCGATCCGCTCATCCGCCTCCACCGCCCCGGCCATCGCGCTCATCAGGTCGCCGAACCGCGGCGCCTGCCGCTTGGCCGACGCCGCCGCAAAGAGCGCCTCGGCGTAGTTCCGCGCGACCGTGGTGTCCTTCACGCGCCCTTCGCGATTCCGGAGATATAGTCGGCCACGAGCTTCCGGTTGGCGTCGCCGCTCAGGTTCTTCTCGATGAGCCGGGAGGCCGCCGCGATGGACAGGTCCACCGCTTCCCGCCGGAGCGCCGCCAGCGCCTTCTCCTTCTCCCCGGTGATCTCGTTCCGGGCCCGCTCGAGCATCAGATCCTGATCCTCGCGGGTCTTTTCGAGCAGCACCTCCCGCTCCTTCTGAGCCGCGGACTTGGCCTTCCCCAGGATCTCCTGGGCATCGGCCCGGGCCCGGGCGAGCAGCTGCTTCTGTTCCTCCAGGAGCTTCTGCGACTCGGCGCGGGCTTTTTCGGCCTCGTCCAGGAGCTTCTGGATCCGGTGCTCGCGCTCCTCGACCATCTTGATGATCTGCGGCCACCCCAGGCGCCACAGGATGGCGAGCAGCACCAGGAAGATGCCGACGGTCCAGAGGATCACGCCCCCGTTGATGTCGAACGGGGTCGCGACCTTTTCCGCCGCGTCCTGGAGGACGAACAGCGCCGTCACGGGCTTACGCCAGGATCTTGAACAGCAGGGCGAACACGCAGGCGACCAGTGCCACGCCTTCGACCAGTGCCGCGGTCAGGATCATCGCGCCGCGGATGTCGCCGGACGCCTGGGGCTGACGCGCGATCGCTTCGGTGGCGCGGGAGCCGATCAGGCCGACGCCGATGCCGGCGCCGATGGCCGCGAGCCCGAGCCCGATGCCGGCGCCCAGAAGGGCGTTGGTGCTCTTCGCCACGTTGATCGCGGTCGCGGCGTCCTGAACCTGAAGCAGCATGTGTACCATGTCCGTCCTCGTGAGGTGTGTTGTCTAGTGCTCGTGGAGCATCATGCCGATGAAAACCGACGTCAACAGCGAAAAGATGTAGGCCTGCAGGAGCGCCACCAGGAGCTCCAGGCACAGCATGAACAGGATCAGGGCCACCGACGCGCCGGCCACGAGCCAGCTCCCGAAGATGAAAATCAGCCCCATCAGCGAGAGGATGACGAAGTGCCCGCCCGTCATGTTCGCGAAGAGCCGGAGGCAGAGCGCGAACGGCTTGACCAGCTTCCCGATGATCTCGATGGGCGTCAGGATGAACGCCATCGCGACGGCGCCGAACCCGGACATCCCGGGCGGGACCATCACGATGGTCTTGAGATAACCCTTGGGGCCGAGCGCGACCATCCCCGAGACTTCGATGACCGCGAAGGAGATGAGGGCCAGGCCGCCGGTGACCGCCAGGTTGCCGGTGGCGGTGGATCCCCAGGGCAAGAGCCCGAAGAAATTGCAGAACAGGATGAAGAAGAAGAGGGTCAGGATGTACGGCAGGTACTTCTCGCCGTCGTGCCCCATCGCCGGCAGGACCACGTCATCCCGGATGAAGATCACCATCGCCTCGATGGCCGTCCCGAAGCCGCCCGGGGCCCGGCCCTCGCGGTGCCGCTTCACGATCGAACGCTTGGCGATCAGCACCGCCAGGATCACGCAGACGGCGGCGAGGCCCATGAAGACGACGTGCCGGGTCGGCGAGACGTCGATGCCGAAGAGATGCCAGCCGGTGGGCAGGTGCCACTCTCCGAGCCCGAACGGCAGCTCCACGACGTGGCTGTCCGCCGTGTGCTCGAAGATCATGCGGCCGATGTCCGGCTGCTGCAGAAGCGCCATCATGTCAGGAAGCGGGTCTCCGTGAACAGCAGGGGCAAGAGCACGCCCAGGCATCCGAGCGCCGCCGGCAGCGGAGCGATCTGGCTCCGGTGCAGCGCGGCATACACGACCAGCCCTATCACGAGCACCGCGCGGAGCGCCATCCCCAGGAGCCAGCGCGGAACGAATGTCCGGTTCGGGGCGCCGATCACGGGACGGATCAGGAGAACCGCTCCGGTCTGCGCGACCACCGCGACCGCTCCCCCCACCCCCGCCGACCAGCCGCCGAGCAACGTCACCACCGCGGTAAGCCCCGCCGCGACCGAGATGAGCAGGAGGTAGGGTCTCACGTCTCCCTCTTCCCTCTCCCCTCTTCCCGCTCCCGCTCGATGTCCCTCTGGACCCGGTAGTACAGGTTGAGAAAGGCGGCCGCTCCGCCACCGAGTCCCAGCAGCACCGCGAACAGGGGCCGCGTGTGCACCCAGCCGTCGAGCAGCCAGCCCAGGGCGCCGAACACGAGGATCGCGAAGGCGAACGTGAATCCCGCCGCCACATACGAATAGCCCGCGCCGAACCCCTGGGCCATTCCCCGTTTGTCGTCCTGTTCCGGCATTGAGCGGGCCAAAACTTACCCGCTTGTGAAAAATTTCGCAAGCAAACACGGGAGGGTGCAACCTTATGTGGCGCTTGTGAGTAGAACCTAGTAACCTTCGCCCGAAAACCGATGCCAACCCAATCCCCGATCCCCAATCCCCAGTCCCCGCCGTCGGGAGATGTGGAGCTGCTCGAGCGGCTCGCCGCCGCTCGCACCGATCTCCTGGCCCAGGTGAGCCGCCGGATCGTCGGTCAGACGGACGTTCTGGACGGCATCCTCACGGCCATCTTCTCCGGCGGCCACGCGCTCCTGGTGGGCGTGCCCGGGCTCGCCAAGACCCTGATGGTGCAGACCGTGGCCGAGACCCTGGACCTCAAGTTTTCGCGGATCCAGTTCACGCCGGACCTGATGCCCTCGGACATCACCGGCACGGAGATCATCGATGAAGACCGGAGCACGGGCCAGCGGAGTTTCCGGTTCGTGCCCGGCCCGGTGTTCGCGAACATCGTGCTCGCCGACGAGGTGAACCGGACGCCGCCCAAGACCCAGGCGGCTCTGCTCCAGGCGATGCAGGAGCACCAGGTGACGGCGGCGGGGGCGACCCATTCCCTGCCCGGCCCGTTCTTCGTGCTGGCCACGCAGAACCCGATCGAGCAGGAGGGCACCTATCCCCTCCCGGAAGCCCAGCTCGACCGGTTTATGTTCGAGCTGCGGGTGGGCTATCCGTCCCGCGAGGAAGAGGAGCGCATCGTCACCACCACCACGGGCGACCAGGGCGCGGTGGTGAAGCCCGCGCTGTCGGCCGGCGACGTGCTGGCGATGCAGCATCTGGTGCGGCGGATCCCGGTGGGCGAGGCGCTGGTGAAGCGGGCGGTGGGCCTGGTCCGGGCGACGCGTCCCGGGGACGCCGACGCGCCGGCCTTCATCAAGGAGTACGTGACCTGGGGCGCGGGGCCGCGGGCTTCGCAGTATCTGGTGCTGGGCGCGAAGGCCCGGGCGGCCCTGGAAGGCAGGCCGATGGCGGATTTCGACGATCTTCGCGCGGTGGCGGCGCAGGTGCTGGCGCACCGGGTGGTGATCAATTTCGCGGCCGAGGCGGCGGGACGGAGCGCGGCCGATCTGGTGGAGCAACTCGTGCGGGAGGTGCGGTGGTGACCATGGATGAAGACACGCCCAGCCCCGGCCGGGAGCACGGTTCGAGCGGCAATTTCGTCGCCGAGCGGCTGTTCAAGGCGCGGACGGTGATCATTTCGGGCGAGATCAATCAGCGGGTGGCGGCGACGGTCATGTCGCAGCTCCTGGCGCTCGCGGCCGAGTCGAACGACGACATCACGTGCTACATCAATTCGCAGGGCGGGCACGTGGAGGCGGGCGACACCATCCACGACATGGTGCGGTACCTGACGCCGCGGGTGCGGATGGTGGGGACGGGGTGGGTGGCGAGCATCGCGGCCCTGATCTTCGTCGCGGTGCCCCGGGAGGACCGCTATTGCCTGCCCAACACGCGGTTCCTGCTGCACCAGCCGGCGGGGGGCGCGGGGGGCTCGGCGGCGGACATCGAGATCGAGGCGCGTGAGATACTCAAGATGCGGGACCGGCTGAACAAGGTGCTGGCGGAGCAGACCGGTCAGTCGCTCGAGCGGATCGAGGACGACACCCGGCGCAACTTCTGGTTGTCGGCCGAGGAGGCCAAGAAGTACGGCATCGTCGGGAAGATCATCAAGGAGCAGCGGGAGCTGAACGCGAAGAAGGCGTAGCGGTCGCGGAGGCTCAAGAACAAACGGGGCGCCCCATTCGGGCGCCCCGTTTCGTCTTCCGTCGGACTCGTTACTTGCAGGTCGGCGCGCCCTCGGCCGAGCTGGCGGTGGCCGGCGCGGTGGGGGTCACGGCGCCGATGTAGATGGCGCACGATACCGGCGTGTTGATGTTGGTGACGCTCGCCGTCCACCCGGCCTGGGTGCCCGTGCCCGTGGTGATGCTCCCGAGCGTATTCCCCTGCGTAGCGCACCAGCTCGCCGAGCCCGCCGTGGGCGGATTGGTGCAGGACGTCGTGGTCGTGTACTTGAGCGAGTCGGAGAAGTAGGCCTCTTCCGCGGTGACGAGGTTGCGGAGATCCGCCTTCATCGACGCCTGGTAGGCCTTCTGCTTGGTATTCGCGAACTTCGGAATGGCGATCGCGGCCAGAATGCCGATGATCACCACCACGATCAACAGCTCGATCAGCGTAAAGCCCTTGCGGTTCACGTCCGGCTCCTCTCCAAAGCGAGTCTGCCGCCGGAGCGGACGGGCGTGAGCGCGCGTCAGATCCGGCATCAGTTGAGAATCCGCGAGGGGGTTGGGTCGCCGAACGATCGGAACCACGAGGTACGGCGCGGTTGGGAGCGCGCGGGGGGGCAATTCCGCCTCCACGGCTGCC
>DATJQI010000064.1:0-49038 GCA_035505915.1 Gemmatimonadales bacterium
CCCGCCGTCACGACGAGGACCGTCCCCCGGCCCGTCGGGGCGGGCTCGGGATCGGGCGCCAGGTACACCGTGCGCCCCAGCGCATTCACTTCGGCCCGCCCGAACCGCCCCTGCAGAGCCTCCCGGTGCGGCGGCTCCGCCCGCGTGGCCAGGAAGCTTCCGCTCTTCTCCACCAGGCGCTCGGCGATCCCGACCACCTGCTCCGGCGTCTTGCCCTGACACAGAATCACCTCCTGATGCCCCTGGGTGTGGGGCCGGAGGTGATCGATCGAGGCGAAGGCCAGCCGCTCGATGAGACCGTCCACTTCGTGGAGGTTCACGCCGCGGCCTCGAGCTCCGCTTCCGCCAGATAGGACGCGAACACGCGCTCGGCCTCGGCGAGCGACTCGATGGCGAAGAGCCGCTGGCGCAGCTCCGACGCGCCCCGGAGCCCCCGGGTATACCAGCCGAGGTGCTTCCGGAACTCGAGGGCGGTCTTCCGGGTGTCGCCCTGGAGCCGGAGTGCGAGCCGGGCGTGCTCGAGCGCCACCCGGAAGCGCTCCTCGGCGCCGGGGACCGGCTCGGGCGTCAGCCCGTCGAGGAGGGCCCGACCCTGCGTGAAGATCCAGGGGTTCCCGAACGCCCCCCGCGCCACCATGATGCCGGCGCACCCGGTGTGGCGGTGCATCCGCAGGATGTCGTCGGCGGTGCTGATGTCCCCGTTGCCGATCACCGGGATATCCAGGGCTTCCACCACGCGGCCGATCTCGTCCCAGTTCGCGTCACCCGAGTACATCTGCGTGCGGGTCCGGGGGTGCAGCGCGAGCGCCTGCGCCCCCGCGTCCTGACAGCGCAGCGCGATCGTCACCGGGTCCCGCTGTGCCTCGTCCCAGCCGCTGCGGATCTTCACCGTAACCGGAAGATGGGTCGCGCCCTTCACCGCCTGGATGATGCCCCCGACCAGGCTCATGTCCTTGAGGCACCCCGAGCCGCCGTTGTTGCGCACCACCTTCTTCACGGGGCAGCCGAAGTTGATGTCGAGGAAGTCCGGCTGGAACAGCTCGGTGACCATGCCGGCGGCGCGCGCCATCACGGCCGGGTCGGCGCCATAGAGCTGGATCCCGATGGGCCGCTCCACCGGCTCGAACCGCATGTCCGCGAGGACCCGCTCGATCCCGAGGGACACGCCGACCGACGAGATGAACTCCGACACGACCACGTCCGCGCCGAACCGCCGGCAGATCTGCCGGAAGGGCGCCTCCGAGACGCCCGCCATGGGCGCCAGGAAGAGGGGGACGCGGGACCGGGTCGGGTACGGGAAGTCCATATCCTGCAACGTAATGGCGCGTTGCGCGCCGAGCAACCAGCCGTTACGTTCCGATCCCGACAAGTCATTCCATTCGTGCCGAAAACGGAGCGCCGGCCGTGCATCTGCGTGAATTCTTCTCCGAAGACGCCATCAACCTGCACCTTGCCAGCACCGACAAGGACGACGTGCTCAAAGAGCTCGTCGGCGTCCTCCATCTCGACGAGAAGTCGGACGCGATGCTGTTCAAGATGCTGAAGCGGCGCGAGACCCTGGGCTCGACGGGGATCGGGCAGAACATCGCGATCCCCCACTGCCGGTCCCTGGTGGTGTCGAAGCTGCGGGTGGCGTTCGGACGGAAGCTGGAAGGCGTGGATTTCAAGGCCATCGACGACAAGCCGGTGCACTATTTCTTCCTGATCGTGGCTCCCCCCCTCGAAGTGTCCAACCAGTACCTCCCCGTGCTCGGCAAGATCGCCCAGTTCGCCAAGGAACCGGACGTGCCGGAACGGCTCGCGAAGCTCAACACTCCCCAGGAATTCCTGCAGCTGCTCGAAGAAAAAAAGATCTAGTCACTCCCACTCGATCGTGGCCGGCGGCTTCGAGCTGATGTCGTAGGCCACCCGGTTCACGCCCCGCACCTCGTTGATCACCCGGCTCGAGATTCTCGCCAGGACGTCATAGGGAAACGGGAACCAGTCGGCGGTCATGCCGTCCCGGCTGGTGACGGCCCGCAGGGCCACGACGTGGTCGTAGGTCCGGCCATCCCCCATCACGCCCACCGACTTGACCGGCAGGAGCACGGCGAACGCCTGCCAGATCTGATCGTAGAGCCCCGCGGCGCGGATCTCCTCGATGTAGATCGCGTCCACCTTCCGGAGAATGGCGAGGCGCTCTTCGGACACCGGCCCGAGCACGCGGATGGCGAGACCCGGCCCGGGGAACGGGTGGCGGCCCACGATCTCTTCGGGAAGGCCCAGCTCCCGGCCCACCTGCCGCACTTCGTCCTTGAAGAGCTCGCGGAGCGGCTCGACGAGCTTCCAGGGCAGATCGGGGCGCAAGCCGCCGACGTTGTGATGGGTCTTGATGGTCACCGACGGGCCGCCTTTGGGGGACGACGACTCGATCACGTCCGGGTACAGGGTTCCCTGCACCAGGAACCCGACGTCTCCCGGGACGTGCTTGGCGTCGTCCTCGAACACGTCGATGAACGTGTGGCCGATCCGGCGGCGCTTCTCTTCCGGGTCATCGATGCCGGCCAGCTCCTTCAGGAACCGCGCCCGGGCGTCCACCACCCGCAGGTCGATCCCCAGGTGCTTCCGGAAGGTCTGCTCCACCTGCTGGCGCTCGTTTTCCCGCAGGAGCCCGTGATCCACGAAGATGCAGGTGAGCCGGTCGCCGATGGCGCGGTGGACCAGCGCCGCCGCCACCGCGGAGTCGACGCCGCCGGAGAGACCGCAGATGGCGCGCCGGGTGGGCCCCACGGTGTCCCGGATCTTGGCGATTTCCTGCTCGATGAAGTGCCCGGCGGTCCAGTCGGGGGTGCAACGGCAGACCCCGAACAGGAAGTTGTGGATGATCTCTCCGCCCCGGACCGTGTGGGCGACCTCGGGGTGAAAGAGCACGCCCATCACCGGCTTCTTCTCGTGCGCCAGCCCCGCGATGGGAGCGTTGACCGACGACGCGATGACCCGGAACCCGGGGGGCGGCACCTCGATGCGGTCCGAGTGGCTGGCCCACACCGTCGTCGACTCGCCGGCCTTGAAGCCCGCGAAGATCCCTTCCGCCACCTTCACCGTGACGTCGGCCCGCCCGTACTCCTGCTCGGGCGAGGCGACCACCTTCCCGCCGGCGATGTGCGCCACCAGCTGGAGCCCGTAGCAGATCGCGAGAATCGGGACACCGAGATCGAGAATCGCCGGATCGGCGCCGGGAGCTCCGGGAGCGAAGACCGAGGCCGGCCCTCCGGAGAAGATGATCCCCTGGGCGCCGAACGACTTCACGAACGCCAGGTCGCGGCCCTTGTCTCCGGGATGAATCTCGCAGTAGACGTGGGCCTCGCGAATCCGGCGGGCGATGAGCTGCGTGAACTGGGACCCGTAGTCCAGGATCAGGATCTTGTTCACGCGTGGTACCAGGCCGCGGGCTCGAGCGCCTCGCCCCGGAACAGGTCTTCGACCGTCTCGCGCTCCCGCGCCACGTAGAACTTCTCTCCTTCCACCATCACCTCCGGCGGCCGCGGCCGGGCATTGTAGGTCGAGCTCATCACGAAGCCGTAGGCTCCCGTTCCGAGCACGGCGAGGAAGTCCCCGGGACTCACCGGGGGCAGCTTCCGATCCAGCGCCAGGAAGTCCCCGCTCTCGCAGATGGGCCCCACCACGTTCACCGAGTGCTCTCCCCGCCCGCCGTCCGACAGCGGGATGATCTCGTGATAGGCGTTGTAGTGGCTCGGGCGGACGAAATCGGTCATGCCGGCGTCCACGATCACGTAATCTTTGCCGCCGGCGTGTTTCCGGTAGAGCACGCGGGTCAGGAGCAGCCCGGCGTTCGCCACGAGAAACCGCCCCGGCTCGCACTGGAGGGCCAATCCGGCCGCCCGGATGGGCGGCGCCACCGCGTCCACCCATTCCTTCAAGCCCGGCACCTTCTCGTCGTGGTAGCGCACCCCGAGGCCACCCCCGACATCCACGCTCTCGATGGTGGTGATGCCGGCGGCGCGGATCGCCGCCACCAGCTCGAGGAGCTTCAGGGTCCCCCGCCGGTACGGCTCCACCTCGGTGATCTGCGACCCGATGTGCATCGCGAGACCCTTCAGCGTGAGGCGCCGGTCGGCTCCGATCCGCTCGGCCACGCGCACCACCTCGTCGAAGGGCACGCCGAACTTCGCGGTCTTGTCGCCGGTCTTGGTGTAGGGATGCGTGTTCGTCTGCACGTCCGGATTGACGCGGATTCCCACGGCGGCCGGCACCCCGCTCCGCCCCGCCGCCGCGATCACCGCATCCAGCTCGCTCGGCGACTCGACGTTGATCTGGCCCACGCCGGCGGCGATCGCCGCGTCCAGCTCCTCGGCGGTCTTCCCCACGCCGGAGAACACGATCGTGGCCGGGTCGAACCCCGCCCGCCGCGCCCGCTCGAGCTCGCCCACGGACACGATGTCCGCGCCGGCGCCGAGCTGCCGGAGCACCCGGAGCACGGCGAGGGAGCCGTTGGCCTTGATGGCGTAGCAGATCCGGTGGCGAACCCCGGCCGAGCGGAGCGCGTCTTCCAGGGCGTGGAACTGGGCCCGGATCAGGTTGGCGCTGTAGACGTAGGTGGGCGTGCCGACCCGCCGGGCGACGGCGGTGAGCAGAGCGGGATCGAGGCCTAGTACGCCTGTGCCCACACCGCCTCCGCCACGCTCGGCTTCCCGCACCACATGCAGGTGCGTGGCTTGTCGGGGGACTGAAACTCGGGGTCGGGGAGCACGCGGATCGTGGCCGCCGTCTCGGTCTTGATCTCCGCCTCGCAATCGCCGGAGCCGCAGAAGCCGCCGTACGCGAACCCGCCCGCCCCGTTCATGAACTCGAGGAACTGGGTCTTGTTGACGCCCCGGATGGAGTTCGCCTCCCGGCGGGCCTTGGCGGCCTCGAACAGCTCGCGCTGGATTTCGTCCAGGACCTTGGGGACCGCGGTGATCACCTCGTTCAGCGCGATCGGCGCCTTGCCGCCGGTGGCGGGCTTCACCCGGCGGGCGGCCATCACCTGCCCCGCCGCGACGTCGCGGGGGCCGATTTCGAGGCGGAGCGGTACGCCCTTGGCCTCCCAATCGAAGTACTTCGCGCCGGGCTTCATGTCCCGCAGGTCGATCTCGACGCGCACCCCGGCCTTGGCGAGAGCGTCTTTTACCTGACCCCCGACCCCCGACACCTGACCCCGCTCGTCGTCGTTCTTCCAGATGGGCACGATCACCACCTGGATCGGCGCCAGCCGGGGAGGCGCGACGAGTCCGTTGTCGTCCGAGTGGGTCATGATCAACCCGCCGATCATCCGCGTCGAGACGCCCCAGGACGTGTTCCAGACGAAGTCGAGGCCCCCGGCCGCGGTCTGGTACTGGACATTGAAGGCGCGGGCGAAATTCTGGCCCAGGTTGTGGGAGGTGCCCGCCTGGAGCGCCTTGTTGTCCTGCATCAGGGCTTCCACCGCGTAGGTCCGGAGCGCGCCGGCGAACTTCTCACTCTCGGTCTTGCGTCCGGTGAGGACCGGCATCGCGACCCACTCCTCCTGGAACCTCCGGTACACGCCCAGCATCTGGCGCGCCTCGGCCTCCGCGTCCGCCTCGGTGGCGTGCGCGGTGTGTCCTTCCTGCCAGAGGAATTCGGTGGTCCGCAGAAAGAGCCGCGTCCGGAGCTCCCACCGCACGATGTTGCACCACTGGTTCATCAGGAGCGGCAGGTCGCGATAGCTCTGGATCCACTTCGCGAACATCGCGTAAATGATCGTCTCGGACGTGGGCCGCACCACCAGAGGCTCTTCCAGCTCGGACGCCGGATCGGGCTCGACCGCCTCGGCGCCCGCCTTCCCGGTGGCCCGGAGCCGGGTGTGCGTGACCACCGCCACTTCTTTGGCGAAGCCCTCGACGTGCTCCGCCTCCTTGGCGAGAAAGCTCTGCGGGATGAACAGCGGGAAGTAGGCGTTCTGGTGACCGGTGGCCTTGAACATGTCGTCCAGGGCGCGCTGCATCAGCTCCCAGATCCGGTAGCCGAGGGGCCGGATCACCATGCAGCCGCGCACCGGCGAGTAGTCCGCCAGCTGCGCCTGCATGATGACGTCGTTGTACCACTCGCTGAAGTCTTTCGCCCGGGGCGTGATCTTCTCGGCCTGTGCCATTACTGGAACGATCCGTTTCGAATCGAGGTCAGCGGCACCCGCACTTCGGTGCCCGCCGTCAGGTCCCGCACCACGCCCACACCCTGCGAGCGCTCGTCGGGACCCAGGATGATCGCCCGGGGCGCGCCGCGCGCGGCGGCCAGCTCGAGCTGCTTCCGGATGTTTCCCTGCTTCAGGGCGTACTCGACGCCGACGCCCTTGTCCCGCAGCTGGTGCGCGAGCTCGAGCACCACCGGCACGTCCTCGCCGGCGATCGCGACCAGGAACACCTGCACCGGTCCCGCCGCGACGGCGCCTTTGCTCCGCTCCTTCAGGAGCTCGCCCAGGACGACGTCTCCCATCCCGAAGCCCAGGGCCGGCAGGTCCACGCCGCCCAGCGCCTTGAGGAGCCCGTCGTACCGCCCGCCCCCGCAGATGGCCCGGAGCGTCCGGCCGGTGTCGAAGAGCTCGAACACCGTGCCCGTGTAGTACGCGAGGCCTCGAACGATGGTCAGGTCCACCGCCGCGAAGTCGCCGAGGCCCATGGCGGTGAGCGCCCCGAGCGTCTGTTCGAGCGGCTCGCCCGCTTCGACGCCTCCCCGCACCTTCCCCAACGCCTCCTTGACCGCCGCCCAGTCACGGAGCGCGGCGATGGCGAACACGCTTCCCACTTCCCTCTTCCCTACTCCCGCCTCTCCCAGCCTCCGCTCCAGCACGTCCATCGGGTCCCGCTCGGCCTTGTCGATGGCGGCGAAGGCGGCGGGCAGCTGTGCCTCGGTGAGCCCGTTGCCCAGGAGCAGCGTCTTGAGCACGCGACGGTCGGAGATCCGGGCCTGGACTTCCTTGGCGGTCAGACCGAAGGCCCGCATGATGTCGATGGTCGCGGCGATCAGCTCGGCGTCCGCGAGAGGACCCGGTTCGCCGATCAGGTCCATGTTGAGCTGGAAGTGCTCCCGGAGCCGGCCCCGCTGCTGCCGCTCGTACCGGAACAGCTGGGGGATGGAGAACCAGCGGATGGGCTTCTTCAGGGCCTGGGCGCGGGCCCCCACCATCCGGGCCAGCGTGGGGGTCATTTCGGGACGCAACGCGACGTCCCGGTCCCCCTTGTCCCGAAAGTTGTACAGCTGGCCGACGATCTCGTCCCCGCTCTTCTGGGTGTAGAGCTCCAGCGGCTCCAGGGGGGGACCGTCGTATTCCTCGAAGCCGTAGCGCGCCGCGACGCTCCGCCAGGTGGCGAAGATGTGGTTCCGGAGGGCGAGTTCGTCGGGGTAGAAATCACGGAAGCCGGGCAGCGCTTTCCCTTGCATCACAACAATTTAGCCGATCGGCGCAAACCCGGGCAAGGCGGCGAGTGCGTCGCCGACGGTGTGGAACGAGCCGGTCACCAGGGTGGTCGCGGCGCCCTCCTGCACCAGCTCGAGGGCGCGCTCGAAGTCGGGCTCGAACACCACCGGCTGCCCGATGACGCGATCGTCCGCCCATCCCGCCAGGTCCCGCGCCAGCCACCGTTGATGGTCCGGAACGGTGGGCGCCACGGTCAGCACCAGCCGGTCCACCGCCGGGAGGAGCCGCTCGAGCATGGGGCGCCACTCCTTGTCATTCCGGATCCCCACCAGCGCGTGGAGGGGCCGGCGCGGACGAGCCTCTTCCAGCGCCGCGACCAGCACATCCATCCCGTCCGGATTGTGCGCCACGTCGAAGATCCACGACCCCCGCACCTCGAACCGCCCCGGAATCGAGGCATCGGCGAACGATGCGGGGATGCCGGTTCCCGGCAGGCCGAACGGAGGGGGCAAGGCCCGGAGCGCCGCCCTCGCGACCGCCGCGTTCTGCATCTGATGGCGCCCGCGGAGACCCAGCCCGGAATGCGGAGTGCGGAATGCGGAACGCGGAACCGGGACAATGGGCTTCGCACCCCGCTTTCCGGCCTCCTCCATCAACACGCTCAGCACGGCCGGGTCTTGCTCACCGGTGACGAACGGCACCCCCGGTTTGGCGATGCCGGCTTTTTCGCGGGCAATCGAGGCCAGATCGGGACCGAGATAGTCCGTATGCTCGAGGGCGATCTTGGTGACCACGCTGGCGAGGGGAGTGATGACGTTGGTGGAATCGAGCCTGCCCCCCAGACCCACCTCCACCACCGCGATATCGACCTGCCGGGCCGCGAAGTCGGCGAAGGCGATGGCCGTCAGGCACTCGAAGAAGCTCGCTTCCAGCCGCTCGATGTGCGGCCGCAGAGTTTCCGTCCACTGGGCGAAGGCATCCTCGGAGATGGGGACGCCATCCACGAGGATGCGCTCCGTGGCTGAGACCAGGTGAGGGGAGGTGTAGAGGCCGACCCGGAACCCGCGGGCACGCAGGTCGGCGGTCAGGAAGGCGCAGGTGCTCCCCTTCCCGTTGGTGCCGCCCACGTGGATGCTCGGGAAGTGGCGCTCCGGGTGCCCCAGGACGTTCAGGAGCCCCTCGGTGGGACCGAGGCTCCACTTGATACGGCCGGCTTGTCGGGAGAAGAGAAAGCGTGTGGCGTCTGCGTACCTGCTCAGTCCGCGGCCTCCGCCGGCCGCCGGCCGGCCATGTGACGCAGAAGCTGGGCGGTGGTCTCCCGCAGCTCGCCCCGCGGCACCACCGCGTCCACCATCCCGTGGTCCAACAGGAACTCGGCCGTCTGGAACCCCTCGGGAAGGTCCTGGCCGATGGTCTGCTTGATCACCCGCGGCCCCGCGAACCCGATCACCGCGCCGGGCTCCGCCAGAATGACGTCCCCCTGCATGGCGTACGAGGCGGAAACCCCGCCGGTGGTGGGGTTCGTGAGTATCGAAACGTAGGGGATGCGCTTCGAGGCGAGCTCCGCCAGCACCACGGAGGTCTTGGCGAGCTGCATGAGGGAAAGCACCCCTTCCTGCATCCGCGCCCCGCCCGAGGCGGAGACCAGGATGAGGGGGACCCGCTTGTCGATGGAGCGCCGGGCCAGCCGGGCGATCTTCTCGCCCACCACCGCCCCCATCGATCCGCCCATGAAGGCGAAGTCCATCACGCCCAAGTCGACGGCGATCCCTTCGAGCCGGGCGTACCCGGTCCTGATGGCGTCCAGGGGACCCGCCTTCTTGACGGAGGCTTCGAGGCGGTTGGCGTAATTCTCGAACTTGAGGGGGTCGGCGGACTTGAGCTTGGTTTCGGTCTCGTGCCAGGAGCCTTCATCCACCAGAAGGTCGATGTATTCCTGCGCGGTAATCCGGCGATGGTGGCCGCAGTTGGGACAGACATTCAAGGCCCGGAGGAACTTCTCCTTGATGTCGATATGGCCGCATTCCTCGCACTTTTCCCACGCGTCGGGCGGGATTTCGAGCTTGGTACGCTCGGTCGTGCGGGGTTTGCGCTCTTTCTTGAACCAGGCCATTCACGCTCAGGGTGGAAGGTGTTGCGGCACAATTTGGGAGGGGGCCAGACACGCCGCCAGCCCTGATGTTCTAACTCATTGTCCCGCACTGATATACCCCGATTGCCGCGATTCGTAAGCCACCCGGAGCGCAATCCCCACGGCCAGGAAGCAGGTGAGCAGGAAGGAGCCGCCGTACGAGAAAAACGGCAAGGGGATGCCGGTGATCGGGAGGAGGTTGACCGTCATCCCCACGTTCTCGACCACGTGGGTGAAGAGCATCCCGGCCACCCCGAGGACGCAGAGGCTCATGAAGGGGTCGGTCGCCCGCCGGGCTACCCGGACCAGGATCAGGAGCAGGGTCGCGAAGAGCGCCAGCGCCACCACCACGCCGACGAACCCCAGCTCCTCCCCCACCACCGAAAAGATGAAATCGGTGTGCTGGGCCGGCAGAAAGGCCAGCCGCTTCTGTGTCCCGAGGGTAAACCCCTTCCCGAGGAGCCCCCCGGACCCGATGGCGACCTTGGACTGGATCACGTGCCACCCGGTGGCGCGCGGGTCGACGTCCGGGTTGAGAAAGACCAGGAGCCGGTTCTGCTGGTACGGCTGGAGGTGTCGCCAGAACGGCAGCGCGATGACCCCCATCACGATGTTCACCAGCATCACCGCCAGGCCTTCCCACACGTACGGCCGCCACAGGAGGAGCAGGCCGAACAGGAGGAGGATCCAGGCGCCCCACACCACGGTGGAGAAAGCCAATATCAGCCCGATGGCCGGGGAGCCCAGCATGATCAGGAGCGACGGCTTGGTTCCGGCCCAGAAGAGCATCGCGAAGAAGATGGCGATGAAAACGATGGCGCTCCCCAGGTCGGGCTGGAGGGCCACCAGGAGAAACGGGACCCCCAGGATGACGCAGGGGACGGCGAGCTCCCGCAGCGTGGCGGCCGGCTCCCGGCGGTCCGCCAGCCACCGCGCCAGCATCAGGATCACGCCGAGCTTGGCGAGCTCCGCCGGCTGGCCCAAGCGATGGCCGCCGATGGCGATCCACGAATGCTCACTCGCGGCGGTTCCGGCCCCTTTGCCGATCACGAGGGTGAGCATGAGTATGAAGATCACGATCCCGTAGACGTAGGGGGTGGCCCATTCCAGCATCCGGGGAGAGACGCGGAAGGCGAAGGCGGCGGCCAGCCCGCCCACCGCGAGCCAGATCACCTGCTTGCGCCAGATGTGCGCCGCCACGGTCGGAACGTCGGTCTGACCGGCGGAGTAGAGGACGGCCAGCCCGTAGGCGGCGAGCGCCAGGGTGACGATCACGAGGGGGCGGTCGAGCCCCGCGAGCCGCTTACCGGCCACCGGTCGAGTCGGGGGGCGGAGTGGTGGTGTCCGGAGGCACGGGCTCGGTGCCCCGCGGCAGAAGGCGAAGCTCACGGGGGGCGGAGTCCGCGGGCAGGATGAAGCGCGCGTTCGAGGCCGCCGTGGAATCCACGCCGAGGTACTTGGCGATCACGCGGGTCACGAGTGGAGCGACGTACGGGCCTTCCCGCGCGAACTCCACGATGGCCCCCACCACGATCTGCGGCCGGTCGGCGGGCGCGAACGCGATGAACCAGCCGTGGTTCGGCCCGTGCGGGTTCTGGGCGGTGCCGGTCTTCCCCGCGATCGTGATGTCGCCGAGGCGGGCCGCCCGCGCGGTTCCCGTCTCCACGACCCCCACCATGGCCTGGCGCAGCCCCTGGAGCTGCTGATCGGACAGGTCCAGATCTTCCACCGGCTCGGCGGACTGGTGGACCACGTACGGCGCCCGGGACTTGCCGTCGCTCGCCAGCATCTGGTACAGGCGGACCATGTCGATGAGGCTCTGGGCGTTCTCGCCCTGCCCGATGGCCAGGTTCAGGGTCACCGCGGAGGTCCAGTGCCGGGGGCCGTACACGCGGTCGTAGTACTCGGTGCCGCCCGGAAACTCCGGTGTGATCTCTCCCGGCAGATCGATGCCGGTGCGGGTCCGGAACCCCAGGGCATTCACGTCTTCGAGGAGCGACGTCAGGCCGAGCTTCAGTCCGAGCTGGTAGAAGTAGACGTCGCAGCTCTGGGAGATGGCCTGGGAGAGCGTGAGATCCCCGTGACCGCGCGGCTCCCAGCACCGGAAGTACCGGTTGCCGTACTGGAGGCCGCCGGTACAGGGGATGGGCATCCGCGTGTTCATCGTGACCACGCCGCGCCGCAGTCCGATGGCCGCGACGAGGAGCTTCCAGGTGGAACCCGGCGGATAGCGGGCCTGGATGGCGCGGTCGAAGAAGGGATTGGCGGGGTTCTCGTTCAGCTTGCGCCAGGTGTCGGGGTCCACGCCGCCGACGAACGCATTGGGGTCGTATCCCGGCGCGCTGTAGAGCGCGAGAATCTCTCCGGTATTCGGGTTCATCGCGATGACGGCGCCCCGCTGCCCCGCCGGGAACACCTGGGCCACGTAGCGCTGGAGATCGAGGTCGATGGTGGTCCGGATGGTGGCGCCCGCCACGGGCGGCAGCGTCGGCGCCGCGCCCGCCTCACGCACCACGCGCCCGATGGCGCTCACTTCGACGAACCGCTGGCCGTCCTGGCCCCGGAGCGAGTCGTCGTACTGGCGCTCGAGTCCCGTCTTCCCCACCAGGGCGCCCAGCCGCATCCCCGCGTACCGCGGAGAGCCCCGCTCGTCCTCCGTGACTTCTCCCACCGTCCCCAGCAGATGCGCCGCGGCCGCGGAATCGGGATAGTGCCGCCGCGGCTCGGCCTGAATGAAGAGGCCGGGGATCTCGAGCCGCCGCTCCTCGAGCTGGGCGACCAGATCGAGCGGTGCGTTCGCCATTACCAGTGCGGGCTGATACGGCGCCCGCAGGAACCGCTGCAGCACCCGCTCGACGGCCGCCGAATCGAGATCCGCGAGGGGCGCGATCACCGCCAGCCGGCTGCGCAGCCGCGCCGTGTCGTCGGGCAGGAGGGAGATGGTGTACCCCGGCACGTTGTCGGCCAGCACCTTCCCGTTCCGATCCAGGATCCGGCCGCGCGGCGCGGGGAGGATGATCTCCTTGAGGCGGTTGGTCTCGGATTGGAGGCGGTAGCGGCTGTATCCCAGGATCTGCGTGCGGAAGAACGCGATGGTGAGCACCGCGAAGGCTCCCCACACCACCCACCGCACCCAGCGCAGGCGGCGGTCGAGCAGGAAGGGGTGAAACGGATGGCTCACGCGTCGCCCATCCGCACCGAGACCCAGCGGCCCAGGGTCCACAGCACCACCACGCCGACCGCCGCCGTGGTGAGACTCTGCAGCGGCGACCAGACCAGGAGCTCCCACGCCAGCGGCGAGCCTTTCAGCTCTCCCGAGGCGAGCACGACGACGAGATTCCGGACCCAGGTCCCGCCGAACAGGATGCACCCGTTGACGAACAGGTTCTCGGCGAAGAACACGGCCTTGGCCCAGGACGAGAAATACCCGACCAGCGTATGCGCGAGCGCGGCGGAGCCGAACGACGCCGGGGTCAGGGCGTCCCGCAAGAGGCCCACCACGAATCCCGCGGCCGCACTGGGCCCCGGCGCGGCGCGGATGGTGTACATCAGGAGCGCGAGCAGCAGGAAGTCGGGGGCGATCCGGTCGTCCCCCAGCCGGGTCCGCACCGAGAAGTGCAGCAGCACGAGGCCGATGAGCACGATCCAGAACCGGTAGCGGTCGCTCTTCCTCACGGGCTCTTCCCCTCCGCCTGGAAGAGATCCTTGAGGGAGGCGCCGCTCCTCGGCGCGCCGGTCAGGATCATCACGTGGGTGACCGAGGCCGGGTGCACCGCCGGGCGCACCAGATAGGTGCGCTCCCAGTGCTCGACTTCGGCCCCCGGTCCGATGACGGTGCCGAGCGGAATGCCGCGCGGAATGACGCCGCCCAGCCCCGACGACACGATGAGCGTGCTGTCCGGGACCTGGTTCCGGTACGGCACCCCCTGCAGCTCGAGGAGCCAGATGCCGGGCCCTTCCGAGCCCCGCGGCGCCACGATGCCGTAGACGCTCCCGTCCACCGCCATGGCGCTGGCGCGGAACTCCGGATGGGCCCAGGTGGCGACCACGCTGGTCTGCTCGTCGACGCTCGCGACGACGCCCACCAGGCCTTCGGGCGACACCACGGTGTCGAGCGGGCGCACGCCCTGCTTGCGGCCCGCGGACACGAGGAACGTGAGGGGATCGGTGGGCCCCGCTTCATGCAGCACTTCCGCGGGCACATAGGCGACGGAGAGGCGGGAGCCGAGCCCGAGGAGACCGCGGAGCCGCGCGTTCTCGGCGCGGAGCTCCGGGAGAAACGCGGCCGCGAGGATCGCCGAGTCGCGTTCCGCCGTCACGGCGGCGAGGCGCGCCCGGGAGCTTCGCAAGGTTTCGGTTTCTTCCTGCAGCGCGAGCAGCGGCGCGAGGATGGTCTGGCGGATGGCCCGGCTGATCGGCTCCCGCCAGGTGTCGGGGACGCTCATCGCGGCGACCGACAGGGCGACACACCCGAGGAACACGAGCGTCCCCGCCCGCGATCCATAGCGGTCCGCCCCGATCGTCATCCCCGCCTCAAGTGGTCAGGACGTTGCGGTATTTCTCCGGATCGTCCAGGATCCGGCCCGTGCCGCGCACCACACAGGTCATCGGATCCTCGTCCAGATGGATGGGCAGTCCGGTTTCCTGCTGGAGGAGCACGTCGAGGCCGCGAATCAGCGCTCCGCCCCCCGTCATCACGATCCCGCGGTCGACGATGTCGGACGCCAGCTCGGGCGGCGTGATCTCGAGCGCGCGCCGCACCGCGTCGACGATCTGCTGGATCGGCTCCTGCACCGCCTCGCGCACTTCGCTCGAGTGCACGCGGACGATCTTCGGAATCCCGGACACCAGGTCCCGGCCCTTCACTTCCATTTCCCGCTCTTCGCCCACCGGTGCCGCCGAGCCGATCTGGATCTTGATCTGCTCCGCGGTGGGCTCGCCGATGAGGAGGTTGTAGTTCTTGCGCATGAACTGGACGATGGCCTGGTCCAGCTCGTCGCCGCCGGTCCGGATCGACGTGTCCGAGACGATGCCGGAGAGGGCGATGACCGCGATTTCCGTCGTGCCGCCGCCGATGTCGATCACCATGTTGCCGGTCGGCGTCTCCACCGGCAGCCCCACGCCGATCGCCGCCGCCATCGGCTCGGCCACCATGTACACCTCTTTGGCGCCCGCCGACTGGGCCGAATCCCGCACCGCGCGCTTCTCCACCTCCGTGATCCCGGAGGGCACGCACACGATCACTTTCGGCTTCACGCGGAAGAGATGGCGGTCGATGATGGTCTTGAGAAAGAAGCGGAGCATCTTCTCGGTCACGTCGAAGTCCGCGATGACGCCGTCCTTGAGCGGACGGACCGCGAGGATGCCGTCGGGTGTGCGCCCGAGCATCCGCTTCGCTTCCAGACCGATACCCTTGATCTTCCCGGTGGCCTTCTCGATCGCGACCACCGAGGGCTCGTTCAAGACGATGCCTTCGCCCCGCACGTAGATGAGCGTGTTCGCCGTGCCGAGATCGACGGCAATCTCGTTCGCGGGGCTCCACGCACTAATTCTGAAATTCGGCCAGCGTAGCGGCACAGGCAGTCAGGGCAAAGGAAAATGGGGGGCAACCAGAGCCGACGTCCCCAAGGTAATGAATGCCATAACTGCAAGCAATACTTGATGTTCTAGGACACCCCCAATTGGCGGCAGGGCGCGTGCGGATCCGACTGGCGGGGACCATCCACCGCCGGGCGCCGGTCCAGGTTCGCGACGGCCACCGCGAAGTCGCGCGCCAGCGTCGCCACCCGGGCCAGGACCCCGTAATCGATCTCCATCTCCTTCTCACACAAAGCGAGCGACCATTGTCATCCTGAGCGCCGAAGGCGCGAAGGATCCCGGTGTCCCGCGCAACGCGAAGGATCCCGGTCTCCCGCGCAAACGCGAAGGATCCCTGTGTCCCGCGCAACGCGAAGGATCCGGTGCCCCGCGAAGGGACCGGTGCCTCGGGCGCGAATCGAGATCCTTCGCTTCGCTCAGGATGACAGCATTGCCGCCCGCTTTATAAGACGAAAGGATGGTGTAACTTACAGCCCATGCGTTCCGTCCGTCCGGCGGAGATCGCCGTCGTCGATCTCGCGCTCTGCGACCGCTGCGGCCTCTGCCTCCCTCTGTGCCCCCCCGAGGCCATCCACCTGGCGCTGGCCGACCTCGTGGTGGACGACGACTCGTGCACCGGGTGCCGGAAATGCGTCGCCCCCTGCCCCGTGGGCGCCCTGTCGATGGTGCCCAACCGCGCCGCCGCCTGAATGCCTGACATCGACGTCCTGGTAGTCGGAGCCGGTCCCGCCGGCAGTGTGGCGGCGGCCGAGGCCCGGCGTGCGGGCCCCGATCTCCGTGTGGTTCTGGTCGAGCGGGACCGGGCGGTCGGCGCCCCCGTCCGCTGTGCCGAGGGTGTGGGAGACGCGGGTCTGCGGGAGTTCGCGGACCCCACCGGGGCCCCCTGGGTGGCCCGCAAGATCACCAAAGTCATCTTCTGGGCCCCCGACGGCACCGAAGTCAAAGTCGCCGAGCGGGACGTGGGCTGGATCCTGGACCGCACCCGGTTTGACGCCTTTCTGGCCGCCGGGGCGGTGGCCGAGGGTGCCGAGGCGTGGGTGGGGACCGAGGTCACCGGGATGCGGCGCGACGGAGAGTGGTGGATGGTGGACACCCGGGGCGCCCGCGGTCCCGAAACCCTCCGGGCCCGGGTGGTCATCGGCGCCGACGGCGTGGAGACGATGGTGGGGCGCTGGGCCGGGCTCGACACGAGGGTCCCGGCCCGGGACATGGAGTCGTGCGCCCAGTACGTGGTCCAGGGGATCGATTTCGACCCCGACGCCATCTACCTGCAGTTCGGAGACCAGGTGGCGCCCGGCGGTTACGCCTGGGTATTCCCGAAGGGGGTGGGCGTCGCGAACGTCGGTCTCGGCATCGTGGCGCTGAAGGCCGACGGCCGGTCCGCGCGCCGCTACCTCGACGACTGGATCGCGGCCCGGTACCCTCACGGAGCGAAGACCGGATACACGGTGGGCGGGGTGATCGTCCACACCACCGTCAGGGAGACCTGCGCGGACGGCGCCCTGATCGCCGGCGACGCGGCGCATATGGTGAATCCCCTGTCCGGGGGCGGCATCGTGAACGCGATGAAGGCGGGACGCCTGGCGGGCCGCACGGCCGCCGAGGCCATCCGTGAGAAGAACACCAGCGCCGCGCGCCTCTCGGCGTACCACACCGCGTGGATGAAGCTCCTGGGCGACGATCACCTCAAGTACTACCGCATCAAGCAGGCCCTCGAGGACCTCGACGATTCCTTCTTCAACGGCCTCGCGCGCACCGTCAACGCCATTCCCACGCCCAAGCGGACCCTGGGCCGCATCTTCGCGCACGCCCTGGTGCGGCACCCCCAGCTGATCCCGGTCGCCGCGCGGTTCTTCCTGTGACGGGACCCGCCGCCACCCCCACCGGCGCTCCGGCACGGATCGTCATGGAGTCCCGGACCATCTTCATCGACGCCCACGCGATGCGGCGCCACGAGCGGGCCTCCGCCCTGAAGGAGTGCTTCGCGGCGGTGATGCTCCTGAGCGCGGGGTGGAACGCCATCGATCTGGACGGATGGTCCTGGTTGCCGGTGGTGGATCTGATGGTCGGGCTCACCGTCCTGGTCATCGGCGGCGCGGAGCTCAAGCGCGGCAAGAAGTTCGGGTCCTGGATCCGCTGGTTCGACGTCGCGGTGGGTGTCCTGCTGGCGCTGGAGGGGGTGACTCTGGCCGCCGAAGGCAAGCGGTACGTCATCTACCTCTACTACGCGACCGGCCTCGCCTACATCCTCGTCGGCCTCTTCCATCATCACCTGGGCCGGCGCCGCTATGTCCGCCTGGACGACGACGGCGTGCAGGTCCGGATGACGCCGTTCCGGAAGTTCCGCCTGCTCTGGCCCGACATCGTCCGGGTCACCGGGCACGACGACCGGATCGAGATCTATGTCCGGAGCGGCCGGCGCTACGAGATCCCCCGCCGCGTGGTCCCGAACCTCGACGAGATCCGGGATCTGATGCTCGATCGCGCGTCAGGGAGAGGAATTTCTACGAGATAGGTGTCGGGTGTCAGGGGTCAGGGGTCAGGGGTCCCCGGAAGCCCCCTGACACCTGACACTTGATCCCTGACACCCCGCATCACCGTCGTCCCGACCGCGCACCGGTTGGCCACGTGCGCCACGAACGTTCCGGCGGTCCCCAGCACATCCGCACGCAACCCGAACGGCACGTCCCAGGAATCCCACAGATAGACGGGTACCCGCGGCACCCGCAGCGCGTCCCCGGGGATGCCCCGTACTCCGCCGAACCCCAGGGCATAACCGGCCGCCCCGGCCGCCCGGGCGACGCGGTCGTCCACGGCGCCGAACGGGTATGCCACCGCCGCCCCGGACTCCGGCCCCAGGCGCTCGACGAGCGTCCGGCGCGACCGGCCGAGCTCATCGGCCACGCGGGGATCGTCGGCCCAGGTCAGACGGGGGTGGGTCGCCGTGTGCGAGGCGAACTCGAGCCCCCGCGCCCGCCAACCCTCGATGCTGGTCCAGTCCAGATGGGTCAGGGGCCGGCGGGTGTACTGGATGTCCCAGGCGTTGGGACGACCCACGAAGTCCGTGATGAGAAACGTGGTCGCCGTGAATCCCACCTCCCGCAGCACCGGATACGCATGCTCGGCCAGCTCGGCGTAGCCGTCGTCGAAGGTCAAGAGAAATGCGGAGTGCGGGGTGGGATGTGCGGAGTCGCTGCCGGCGGCGGCCGCCGCCGCGAACTGCCCGAGCGTCAGCGTGCTCCACCCCGCCCGGGCGAGCGCATGCATCTGGCGCGCGAACGTCTTGGGAGAAACCCGCGTGACCCCCAGCTCGAGCGGGCCGCCCACCCGGTGGTAGCACAGCACCGGTGGGGCCATCAGGTCCCCGTACTGCCGAATCCCCCCTCGCCCCGCGTCGACGGCGGCAGCTCCGGGACTTCCTCGAGGTCCACCAGCTCCACCCGCTGGAACACCATCTGCGCGACCCGCATCCCGCGGGTCACCGACACGGGCTCGGTGCCGAGGTTGACCACGGCGACCATGAGCTCGCCGCGGTAATCGGAATCGATGGTGGCGGGGGTGTTGGGGAGCGTGAGCCCGTGCTTGAGCGCCAGCCCCGACCGGGGGCGGATCTGCGCCTCGAAGCCCTCGGGGATCGCGACCGCCAGCCCGGTCCGGACCAGCCGCCGCTCCAGGGGAGCGATCACGAAGTCCGGCTCCGCCGACGCGAGGTCGTACCCCGCCGATCCGGCGGTCTGCCGGGCCGGCATCGGAAGGCCGTCGTGATGCGGCAGGCGCCGCACCCGGACGACCGGCCGGCGGCCGGTCACACCAGGGTCTTGAGGTCGGCGAGCGGGAGGCCGAAAGCCTCCGCGACTCCCGGATACACCACCTTGCCCTGGATCACGTTCAGTCCCAGCGCGAGCGCGTGGTCGGCCTTGCAGGCGGCCTTCCACCCCAGCCGCGCGAGCCGCTTGGCGTACGGGAAGGTCGCGTTGGTCAAAGCGAGCGTGGAGGTGCGCGGCACGCCGCCCGGCATGTTGGCGACGGCGTAGTGAATGATCCCGTCCACCACGTAGGTGGGATTCTCGTGCGTCGTGGGCTTGATGGTCTCGATGCATCCACCCTGGTCCACCGCCACGTCGACGATCACCGACCCGGGCTTCATCAGCTTCAGGTCGGCGCGCTTGACGAGGTGCGGAGCCTTGGCGCCGGGGAGCAGCACCGCGCCGACCACGAGGTCGGCCTTCTTGATCTGGTCCAGGATGTTATGGCGGTTGGAGTACAGGAGATCGACGTTGGGCGGGAGGACATCGGACAGATAGCGCAGGCGGTCGAGCGACACGTCGAGCAGGGTGACGTGGGCGCCGAGGCCGGCGGCCATCTTGGCGGCGTTGGTGCCGACCACGCCGCCCCCGATGATCAGGACCTCGGCCGGCAGGACGCCCGGGACTCCGCCCAGCAGGATGCCGCTCCCCCCGAAGACCTTCTCCAGATACTTGGCGCCTTCCTGCACCGCCATCCGGCCGGCGACTTCGCTCATCGGGGTGAGCAACGGCAGTTCCCCGGAGTCGAGCTGGACGGTCTCGTAGGCGATCGCGATGCAGTTCGAGGCGATCACCGCCTTGGTCAGGCCCTCGGCCGCGGCGAAATGGAAGTACGTGAAGAGCACCTGGCCGTTCCGCATCCGCGGCCACTCCACCTCGATCGGCTCCTTCACCTTCATGATCATCTCGGCCCTGGCCCAGACGTCCGCCACCGCGGGCACGATGGTCGCGCCCACGCTCTTGTAGGCGTCGTCCGCGAATCCGCTGCCGAGCCCCGCCCCCTGCTCCACCAGGACCGTGTGGCCGTCCCCGACGAGCGCCTCGGCGCCGGCGGGCACGAGGGCCACGCGATTTTCGTTGGTCTTGATCTCCTTCGGAACGCCGACGATCATGCCGCTCTCCAGGTGCCGGGGGTGATGAGAATCAGGAGTTCGGTCCGAGCCACACGAGGGTGAAGCGCTCGGGGGTGAAGAACTCGGCGGCGACGGCCGCGACGGCGTCTTCGGTCAGGCTTTCGATTTCCTTGAGCACGGTGTCCAGGCTGCGGTACGGCTCGCCGAACACCTGCCCGCCCGCCAAACGATACATCTTGGCGGTGGGACTCTCCAGCGACAGCATCACCTGCCCCTGCGTCTGCTGTTTCGCTTCCTTCAGCGCCTCGCCCCGCAGCCCCTCGCGCGCCAGCGTGGCGAGCTCGCCCCGGATCGCGTCGGCGGCCGCCGTCGCGGTCTGCGGCTGCGTGCCGACGTACACCCCGGTGGTGCCGATGCCCCGGAAGAACGACGAGAACGCGTACACCGCGTACGCCAGCCCCATCTCCTCCCGGACTTTCTGGAAGAGGCGGCTCGACATCCCGCCCCCCAGAATGTTGGCCAGGACCATGATGGCGTATTTCCGCCGGTCCGCGAACGGAACGGTATCGGTGGCGAAGACGAGGTGGCTCTGGGCCGAATCCCGCGCCACGCGGCGCTCCCGGCCGCGCACCGCCGCCGTGACCGTCGGCATGTCCGGCGTGCCGCCCGGGCCGGCCGGCGTCTCGAACCAGCCCTCGCGCTCCACCAGCGCCAGCAGGGCTTCGTGGGTGAAGTTGCCGGCGCCGGCGATGACGCAGTTCGCGGGGTGGTAGGCGCGTCGGTGCAGGGCCCCCAGGTCGCCGGTGGACAGGCTGCCCACCGTCTCCCGGGTGCCGAGGATGGAAAAGCCGTAGGGGTGCTCGGGCCAGAGCGTCTCCGCCGAAAGGTCGAAGACCAGGTCGTCCGGCGTGTCCTCGACGGTCGAGATCTCCTCGAGGATGACGTTGCGCTCGAGCTGGAGGTCGGCGTCCCGGAGGACCGGCCGCCGCACCAGGTCGGTCAGTACGTCGACGGCGCGCGGGAGGTCGGCATCGAGCACCCGGGCCTGAAAAGCCGTGGAGTCGCGGGAGGTGTAGGCGTCGAGCGAGCCGCCCCGCGCTTCCAGGGCCAGGGCGATTTCCTGCGCGGAGCGCCGCTCGGTGCCTTTGAAGACCATATGCTCGAGCAGATGGGAGACCCCCATCTGCGGGCGGGCCTCGTGGGCGCTGGCGGCGCGCACCCAGACCCCGACCGCCGCCGACCGCACGGTGGGCACCCGCTCCGAACAGACCACGACGCCGTTGGGCGCCGTGGTCTGCCACACCTCGTGATCCAGCCGGACGGTGTTCACGGTCCGGTCAGTTCTTCTCGATCAGGGCCTTCCGGGAGAGCTTCATCCGGCCGCGCTCGTCCACTTCGAGGAGCTTCACGCGGACGGTGTCGCCCTTCTTGACCACGTCTTCGGTCCGCTCGGTGCGGCCGTGCTGCAGCTCGGAGATATGCAGCAGGCCCTCGACCCCGGGCAGGATCTCGACGAACGCCCCGAAAGCCGTCGTGCTCTTGACCGTCCCCTCGTAGATCTTGCCCACCTCCGGGGTCTGCACCATCCCGGCGATGATGTCCCGGGCGCGTTCGCCGCTCTCACCCACCCCGGAAATCGTGATCAAGCCCGAGTCGTCGATATTGATCTCGGCCCCGGTCTGCTCCTGGATGGAGCGGATGGTCTTGCCCTTGGGCCCGATGATGTCGCCGATCTTGGCCTGGGGGATCTGGATGGTGATGATGCGGGGCGCGTACTTCGACAGCTGCGAGCGCGGCTGGGGAATCGCCGCTTCCATGATGTCGAGGATGTGGAGCCGGGCCTTCCGGGCCTTCTCGAGGGCCTCGGTGACGATCCCGAAGTCGAGCCCTTCGATCTTGATGTCCATCTGAATCGAGGTGACGCCGGCCCGGGTCCCCGCGACCTTGAAGTCCATGTCGCCCAGGTGATCCTCGGTTCCCAGGATGTCGGTCAGCACCGCCACCCGCTTCCCTTCCTTGATCAGGCCCATCGCCACGCCGGCGCAGGCGCCGGTCATCGGCACGCCCGCGTCGAACAGGGCCAGCGAGCCGCCGCACACCGTCGCCATCGACGACGAGCCGTTGGACTCGAGGATGTCGGACACGATCCGGATGGTGTAGGGGAACGCTTCATACGCCGGCAGCAGGGCCTGCAGGGCCCGCTCGGCCAGGGCGCCGTGCCCGATTTCCCGCCGCGAGACCCCGCGGATCATCTTCACTTCGCCGGTCGAGAAGGGCGGGAAGTTGTAGTGGAGCATGAACGACTTCGTCGTCTCCTGCGGCACGTCGATCGAATCGATGCGCTGCTCGTCACTCACGGTGCCCAGCGTGGCCGACACCAGGGCCTGGGTCTGGCCCCGCGTGAAGAGCGCCGAGCCGTGGGTCCGGGGCAGCACCCCGACCTCGCAGGCGATGGGACGGACGGTGTCGAGATCGCGGCCGTCCACCCGCTCCCCGCGGGACAGGACCTGTTCCCGCATGGTGTGGTATTCGATCTCTTCGATGACGTTCGAGATGTCCTTCCCGTTGTCCGGGAATTCCGCGGCCAGCTGCTCGTGAATGGTGTTCTTGAGGGCCGCCAGCGCCTGCGTCCGCTCGGACTTCACGGCCAGATTCAGCGCCTCCGAGATCCGGGGCTCGGCCAGCGCCTTGACGCGGGCGACGAGGTCCGCGGGCGCCTCGACCTTGGTCCACTCCATCTTGGGCTGCGCGGTCTCGGCGATCAGATCCTTCTCGAGCGCGATCAGGTCCTTGATGCCCTGGTGCGCCACCTCGAGGCCCTTCACGATGTCGGCCTCGGAGAGCTCCAGCGTGCCGCCCTCGACCATCACGATCGAGTCGGCCGAGCCGGACACGATCATGTCGACGTCCGAGAACTCGAGCTGCTGGAACGTGGGATTCAGGACCCAGTTCCCTTCGACCCGGCCCACGCGGACCGCGGCGATGGGCCCGTTCCAGGGCACCTTCGACAGCGAGAGCGCCGTCGAGGCCGCGGTCACGCCCAGGACGTCGGCGTCGTTCTCCTGGTCGGCCGAGAGGACGTAGATGAAGACCTGGACTTCGTTCTTGAACCCTTCAGGGAAGAGCGGGCGGATGGAGCGGTCGGTGACGCGGGCGGAGAGGATTTCCTCGTCCGAAGGCCGGCCCTCGCGCTTCAAAAAGCCGCCGGGAATCTTGCCGGCGGCGTAGCTCTTCTCGCGGTATTCGACGGTGAGCGGGAAAAACGGGAGGGTGGAGACGTTGTCCGACACCGTGACGGTGGCGAGGACGACGGTCTCTCCGAACTGCATCAGGCACGAGCCCGCCGCCTGCTTGGCCAGCCGCCCGGATTCCAGCCGGAGGGCCCGGCCGGCGAACTGCTTCTCGACGTGCTTCACTTCGGTCGCCTGTCTAGAGCACAATGAAAGGACGCCGGGCTGGCCGGTGCTCTTCCCGGCCAGGCCCCGCGCGACGCCGTTCCGACCTTAGTGGCGGAGGTCCAGCTCAGCGATGAGCCGGCGATACCGTTCCAGGTCCGTACGCTTGAGATACTCGAGAAGGCGGCGGCGATGGCTCACCATTCTGAGCAATCCCCGTCTTCCGTGGTGATCCTTGGCGTGCGTCTGGAAGTGTCCGGTGAGGCTGTTGATGCGCTCGGTGAGCAGCGCGACCTGTACCGGCGCGGAGCCGGTATCCTTTTCGTGCTGCCCGTGTTTCCGAACCGGCGTCGTCTTGTCGTACATCGGTGCGTGTTCCCTAATCGTTGTGAGCACAGTAAGTTAGAGGCACACACCGCATCTGTAAAGGCCTGATGACGAACGCCCCGACCGACCTCGTCGGCCAGAAACTGGGCCCCTACCACATCGAAGAGCTCCTGGGACAGGGAGGCTTTGCCTGGGTCTTCGCGGCCCGCGAGCCCGACGGCACGCCGGTCGCCGTGAAGGTCCTGAAGCCCCGGTACGCCTCCGACCCCCAGTTCGCGCCCCGGTTCCGGAACGAAGCGGAAATGGCGGCCCGGCTCGAGCATCCGAACATCATCCGGATCCGGGCCGTGGGTGAATCGAACGGCCATTCGTACTTCGCGATGGACCTCTGCGCCGATACGCTGGCCACCCGGCTCGCCCGCGAGGGCCCCCTGTCCGAGCCGGACCTGGTGCGGATCGGCAAGGATCTGGCCCGGGCTCTCGACTTCGCCCATCGCCAGGGCATCATCCACCGGGACATCAAGGTGGACAACGTCCTGCTCCGCTCCGACGGCTCCGCGGTCCTCTCGGACTTCGGCATCGCCCGCACCGTCTCCGGCTACGTGACGTCGACCGGCGTGGACATGACCATCGGCACGCCCCACTACATCTCGCCCGAGCAGGCGCAGGGCCGGCCCCTGGACCCCCGCGTCGACATCTACTCCCTCGGAGTGACCCTCTACAAGGCCGCGACCGGCGAGGTGCCCTTCACCTCGAAGGACTGGTTCGAGCTGGCGCGGATGCACGTGGAGGACCCGCCCCCGCCCCCGCGGGCCCGGCGCCCCGACCTGTCCAAGCGGATCGAGCGCGTGATCTTCAAGTGCCTGGCCAAGCACCCCGACGACCGCTACGCCAGCGCCGCCGCTCTCCTGGCCGACCTGGAAGAGGTCGAAGCCAAGCGCCGGCCCACACTCGACATCGGGATGG
Source organism: Gemmatimonadales bacterium (assembly GCA_035505915.1). Classification (GTDB taxonomy): domain Bacteria; phylum Gemmatimonadota; class Gemmatimonadetes; order Gemmatimonadales; family GWC2-71-9; genus 40CM-2-70-7. Next base: position 24,711 of record DATJQI010000064.1, read on the forward strand.
CGCCGCCGGGGACCAAGGAGCAGCTGGCGGTCAAGCGGCCCGTGAAGAAGCCGTTTCCGTGGATGGTCGTGATTCTGATTGCGGCAGGAGTGGTGCTGGCGGTCCTCGTTGCCCGTCTAATGCGCTAGCGAAAGATCTGCAGGACCCGATCCACGATGCGGCCGAAGAAGCCGCGCTCGGGCGGCGCCACGGGTGCATCGGGAGTCTCGGCCAAGGCCTTGGACGCCGCGGCCCTGAGCGCCGGCTCGAACTGAGCGGGAAACGGGCGCTCCGCCAGCCTGATCTCGAATCCTTTCCCGTCCGCGGCGGCAAGCTCCACCACACCGGGGGCGCCGCGCTCGATCACCGCGATCAGCTCCCGCCAGCCGTCGCCCGTCAGCGTCCGACGGTCCCGGTAGTAGACCGGGGCCACGGCCGCCACCAGCCGATCGGCCCGCACCCGGCCTTCGACGTATCCCCGCAGCGCGTCCTTAGCGGACGATGTTGAAGACATCGTTCCCCACCACGAAGAGCATCAACAGTATGATGAAGACGAACCCGGCCTGCGTGAGCCGCAACCGCACATTGAGCGACAGCGGCCGCCGCCGGATTGCCTCCGCCGCCAGGAACACCAGCTGGCCGCCGTCGAGGATGGGGATGGGCAGCAGGTTCAGGATCGCGAGGTTGATGGAGAACGCGATGAGGAGGCCGAGGTACCAATCGGCGCCCAGCCGCACGGTCTGGCCGGAGACCTGCGCGATGGCCACCGGCCCCGAAAGCGCCCGCCGGAGCGATACGCGCCCCAGCACCAGTCCGCCGATCCCGCCGGCGATGGCCGTGGTCTGTTCCGTCAGCGTGCTCACCCCGTCCGTCAGGGCCTGCCCCAGCGGCAGCCGCACGTGCCGGACCGCCCGATCGGCCACCACCCCGATCTGCCCGTACACCGGAGGCCGTCCGGGGATGGTGTCCGCTCCCGTCGTGCTGTCCGGCGTCAGCACGAGCTGGACCATCGCCGCACCGCGCTGGATATCCATATGGAGGGGCCGGCCCGGCGACCGCCAGACGCGCTGCAGCACGTCCGTCCACCCGCGGATGGTGTCCCCGTCGATGCGCAGCACCACGTCGCCGGGCTTCGCTCCCCCCCGATAGGCCGGCATCCCGGGCTCGATCAGGCCGAACCGTGCGACATCCAGCGGGATGAGGGCTTCGACCACCCGCACGCGATCCGAATCAGAGCCGCTGCCCGGAGTGACGCGGAGTGGCTCGGCACGTCCCGCCACCAGAATGCGCAGGGGGGCGGGGTCGTGCAGGATGGCCCGCTCGATGTCGGACCAGCCGTTGACCGGAGAGTCGTTGATCGCGACGACGCGGTCCCCGAACCGCAGGCCGGCGAGCGCCTGGGCACCGGGCGGCAGGGTCGCCGTCTGCACCGAGTCCACCTGGGTCGTCGACGACTCCGCCACGCCGCGGGTCGCGCTCATCACGACGATCACGACGTAGGCCAGCACCATGTTCATGGTGACGCCGGCGATCATCACGATGAACCGGGCCCAGAGGGGCTTCCGGTCGAAGGCGCGGGCCGGATCCACGGGCACCGCCGCAGGGCCGCCCTCGACCGCTCCCATCATGCCTTCGTCTTCCAGCCCCGCCATCTTGACGTACCCGCCGAAGGGCAGCGCCGAGATGCAGTACTCGGTCTCGCCGCGGCGGAACGAGAGAATGGGCTTGCCGAATCCGAGCGAGAAGCGGTGGACCTGTACCCCCACCGCCTTCGCGGCCAGGAAATGCCCCGCCTCGTGAACGAAGATCAGAGTCCCGATCAGGACGACGAAGGCCAGCAGCGTCAGGAGCACGCGATCTCCCGCGCCACGCGCCGGGCTTCGGCATCGGCCGCCAGGACGCCGGCGAGCGTGCCCGCGTCGCCCGCCGGCACCCGTTCCAGGGTCCCTGCGATCACCGCCGCGATCCGGCTGAACCGGATCGTCCCGTCGAGACAGAGCTCCACCGCCACCTCGTTGGCCGCGTTGAACACCGCCGGAGCGGTCCCGCCCGCCATCCCCGCCCCTCTCCCCAATCCATACGCCGGAAAGAGCGCGGGGTTTACCCCTTCGAAGGTCAGGTCCCCGGCGGCCAGGGGATCGAACCGCCGCGCCCCCCCGTCGCTCACCCGGTCCGGGTGCGTCAGCGCGTACAGGATGGGCAGCTCCATCGTGGGGAACCCCACCTGCGCGAGCACCGAGCCGTCCCGGAACTCCACGAAGGCGTGGATGATGGACTGGGGATGCACCACGACTTCGACCGCCTCGTAGCCCAGCCCGAACAGGAAGTGGGCTTCGATCACCTCGAGCGCCTTGTTGACCAGGGTCGCCGAATCGACGGTGATCTTCCGGCCCATTTTCCACGTGGGGTGCCGGAGCGCCGCCTCCACCGTCGCGGCGGCGACCTGTTCCGCGGACCAGGTGCGGAAGGGGCCGCCGGAGGCGGTCAGGATCAGGCGGCTCACGTCCTCGGGCGTACGGCCCGACAGACACTGGAGCACGGCGCTGTGCTCCGAGTCCACCGGCACGATTTCCCCGCCGCCGGCGCGCGCCGCCGCCGTCACCAGCTCCCCGGCCATCACCAGGGTTTCCTTGTTCGCGAGCGCCACCCGCTTCCCCGCCGCGAGCGCGGCCAGCGTGGCCTCGAGGCCCGCGGCGCCCACGATCCCGTTCACCACGATGCCCACGTCCGGGCGGGTCGCCGCTTCCACCAGGCACTCGCGGCCGTTCCCGTTCACGCACTTGGCGAACGCGGGCTTCCACTCCCGGGCCTGGGCCTCCAGGAGCTCACGGTTGGTGTGCGCGGTGAGGGCGACGAGATGAAAGCGGTCGCGCTGGCGCGACAGGACTTGCAGGGTGGAACGTCCGATGGAGCCCGTGGACCCCAGGATGGCGACGCCGGTGGTCATGGGATGTGGAAGAACCAGAACAGGCCGGCGGTCGCCGGAAGCACGAAATAGAGCGAGTCGAGGCGATCGAGAATCCCGCCGTGTCCGGGAATCAGGGACGACGAATCCTTCACGCCGGCTTCCCGCTTGAAGAGCGACTCGGCGACGTCGCCCACCTGGGCCAGCACGCCGATCGCGATCCCGATGACGGCCAGCGCGGCCGGCGCGGCCGTGATGCCCTGACGCGGGAGGATCCAGGTGCCGATGGCCACCGTGGCCGCCACGGCGCCGATCAGGCCTCCCACCGCCCCCGCCCAGGTCTTGTTCGGGGACACCACCGGGGCGAGCTTCGGCCCGCCGATGGCGGACCCGGCCGCCATCGCGGCGGTGTCGCAGATCCAGGTGGCGATGAGGGGCAGGAGGACCAGCCACGTCCCCGCCCACGGGGACAGCGCGGACCGGCTGCGCAGCATCAGGATGAACGCCGGGAGCCACGAGGCGTAGAGCGGGCCGAACACCGTGAGCGCCACCACCGGCAGGGGCTTCGCCGCCGGCGAGCGGGTCGCCAGGGCCGCTGCCATCACGACCATCAGCCAGCCGGCGAGGGCGAAGGGCCAGGCGATCGCGTAGGGCGAGGTGATGCCCAGCGGGATGGCGAACGCGCAGAGATACCCCAGCCAGCCGATGGGCGCGATGCCCTGCTTCCGGCCGAGGTCGTACAGCTCCCGCGTTCCCAGGACCCCGAGGATGGCCAGGGCGGACGCCAGAATCCAGTCGCCGGCGTAGATGATCAGGATCGCGGCGGGGATCGCCACGACGGCGAAGGCGATCCGGACCACCAGGTTCCGCGACATCAGGCCGTGACGTTACCGAAGCGTCGCTCGCGCCGCTGGTAGTCGAGGATGGCTTCGTAGAAACACTGGCGGTCGAAATCGGGCCAGAGCACCGGCGTGATGTAGATCTCGGTGTAGGCCAGCTGCCAGAGCAGGAAGTTGGAGAGCCGCCGCTCCCCCGAGGTGCGGATCAGGAAGTCGGGGTCGGGCCAGGGCGCGGTATAGAGCGTGGCGGCCAGGGCCGCTTCGTCGAGGTCCTCGAGCCGCTTGGTGCCCTTCAGCACTTCTTCCGCGAGGAGCCGCGCCCCCCGGGCCAGCTCGGCGCGCGACGAATACGAGATGCAGAGATTGAGGGAGAGCCGGGTGCCCCCGCGGGTATCCGCCTCGATCCGCTCGACCGCGGCGCGCTGCTTGGGGCCGAGCCGCGTCCGGTCGCCGAGGACGTTCACCCGGACCCCCTGCTCCCGCAGCTCGTTCACCTCGCGCGCGATGTACTCCTCGAGGAGATCCATCAGGGCGGAGATTTCGGTGGGGGGGCGGTTCCAGTTCTCCTCGGAGAACGCGAACAGGGTGAGGACGTCGACGCCGCTCTGGATGGCGCCTTCGACCACTTCCCGCACCGCCTTCATCCCGGCCCGGTGGCCGAGGGGCCGCGGCATCAGGCGGCCCCGGGCCCAGCGCCCGTTGCCGTCCATGATGATGGCGACGTGGCGGGGGACGCCCCCGTTCAGGCGAATCTGCGCGAGCAGATCGGCGGTGACCACTAGACCTCCATGATCTCCGCTTCTTTGCTCTTCACCGCGTCTTCGATGTGCTTCATCCGCTCGTCGTGCAGTTTCTGGATGTCCTTCTCCGTGTGCTTCTTCTCGTCCTCGGAGACGTGCTCCAGCTTCTTGGCCTTGGAGATGGCGTCGGTCCGGGCGTGGCGCACGGCCACGCGGCCCTCCTCCGCGAACTTGTGCACCACCTTGACCAGCTCCTTCCGCCGCTCCTCGGTGAGGGCCGGAATCGGGATGCGGATCACGGTGCCGTCGCTGGAGGGCGTGAGGCCGAGCTCGGAGACGACGATGGCCTTCTCGATGGCCTTGGCCAGCGACTTGTCCCAGGGCGTGACGGTGAGGAGCTTGGGCTCGGGCGCCGCGACGCTGGCGACCTGGTTGAGCGGCATCATGTTGCCGTAGGCGTCCACGCGGACGACGTCGAGGAGCGTGGTGGTGGCCCGGCCGGTGCGGACGCTCGAGAATTCGCGTTTCACCGACTCGACGGCCTTGTCCATCGCCTGCTTGGCCTGTTTCAAGAGCTCGGGGATCGTGCTCATCGGACGATAGTGCCGACGCGCTCTCCCGCGAGGACTCGGGCCGTCGCGCCGGTCTGGTTGATGTTGAATACCACGATGGGGAGCCGGTTCTCCTTGCACAACCCGAAGGCGTTGGCGTCCATCACGCCGTAGCCCTGGACCAGGGCATCCTGGAACGACAACTCCGGAATGAACCTGGCCGCTTTGTCCTTCTTGGGATCGGCCGTGTAGACGCCGTCCACGTTGGTCGCCTTCATCAGGACCTGCGCCTCGATTTCCAGGGCGCGGAGCACGGCGGCCGTATCCGTCGAAAAGTAGGGGTTTCCGGTGCCCCCGGCGAAGATCACCATCCGGCCCTTCTCGAGGTGCCGGACCGCGCGGCGCCGGATGTACGGCTCGGCCAGCTCCTCCATCCGGATGGCGGTCATCACGCGGGTGTCGACGCCCTTCTTCTCCAGGATGTCCTGGAGCGCCAGGGCGTTGATGATGGTGGCCAGCATCCCCATGTAGTCGGCGGAGACCCGGTCCATCCCCTGCTGGCTGGCGGTGGTGCCGCGGAGGATGTTGCCGCCCCCCACCACCAGGCCCAGCTGCACGCCCGTGGCCGCCACCGCCTTCAGCTCGTCGGTGAGGGACTCCAGGGTCGAGAAATCGATCCCCGCGCCGGTGCCCTTCCCCCCCGCGAAATGCTCCCCCGACAGCTTGAGGAGGGCGCGCTTGTAGGTCAGCGCCACGGCGGTCAGGTCCCCCCGAGCTCGAACCGCGCGAACCGGCGGACCTGCACCTTCTCGCCGGTCTTGCCCGAGTACGCCGTCACCAGGTCGCCGATCGTGACCTTGTCGTCCTTCACGAAGGGCTGCTCGAGCAGCACGCTCTCCTGGTAGAACTTCTTGAGCATCCCCTCCACGATCTTGCCGCGGATCTGCTCCGGCTTCTTCTGCTCGATCACCTGCGCCTCGTAGATCCGCCGCTCGCGCTCGACGACGTCCGCCGGCAGGTCCTCGATCTTCACGGCGAGGGGCCGGGTGGACGCGATCTGGAGCGCCACGTCCTTGGCGAGCTGCTTGAACTCGTCGGTGCGGGCGACGAAATCGGTCTCGCAGTTCAGCTCCACCATCACGCCGATCTTGCCCGTGAAGTGGATGTAGGAGTCGATGAGACCTTCGGTCGCGACCCGCTCGGCCCGCTTCTCGGCCTTGGCCGCGTACTTGACCCGGAGGATCTCGGTGGCCTTGTCCAGGTCGCCGCCGGTCTCTTCGAGCGCCCGCTTGCAGTCCATCATGCCGGCTCCGGTGCGATTCCGGAGCTCCGCCACCTGCTTCGCAGAAATCTCAGCCATTCCAGTTCCCCGTGAAAAAATGCCGCCCTCGGCCGTCAGGCGCGGAGGGCGGCGGCTCGTGTGCCTGTGCCGACGAAGGCCGCGCTTACGCGCCCCCCGCCGCCGACGTCCCTCCCGCCGGCGTTTCGTCCGTCTTCAGCCGGGCCGCGATGGCCTCCGGCTTGGGCCGCCGCTTCCGGCGGGCGGGCTTCTTCTTGCGGTCGCCTTCGGCTTCCGCCTCCACGCCCGTCTCGGTGGAGTACGTCGTCCCTTCCGCGTCCTCGGACGCGTCCCGGAGCGGCATCTGGCGCCGGGCCTCGCCGATCACGTCCGACAGGGCCGCGGTGATCAGCGCCACCGACCGGATCGCGTCGTCGTTCCCGGGTACCGGCACCGTGATCAGGTCCGGATCGGCGTTGGTGTCGACGATCGCGACCACCGGGATGCCGAGCTTGTTGGCCTCGGCCACGGCGATGCGCTCCTTCTTGGCGTCGACGATGAACAGCGCCCCGGGGAGCCGGCCCATGTTCTTGATGCCCGACAGGTTCTTCTCGAGCTTGCCCCGCTCCCGGTCGAACAGCAGCTGTTCCTTCTTCGTGTAGTTCTCGAACTCACCCTCGGCCGCGCCCTGCTCCAGATCCTTCAGCCGCTTGATCTGCTTCTTGATGGTCTGGAAGTTCGTCAGCGTGCCGCCGAGCCACCGCTCACACACGAAGAACGAGCCGCAGCGCTCGGCTTCGGCCTGGAGGATGGCCTTCAGCTGCTTCTTGGTGCAGACGAAGAGGATGCCTTCACCCTTCAGGACGACGCCGCGGAGGAGCTCCTGGGCCTGCTGGAGCTGGTGCAGCGTCTTCTGGAGATCGATGATGTAGATGCCGGAGCGCTCGGCGAAGATGAACCGCCGCATCTTCGGGTTCCAGCGCCGAGTCTGGTGTCCGAAGTGGACACCGGCTTCCAGCAGGTCCTGCAGTTGAGGCTGCGCCATGCAATCCTTTCTTGGGTTTTGAACCGCCGTCTCCGTCATCTCCGCTGCCACCCCGGAGGGACCCGGCACCGGATCGGGAGACGTGTGAGTTAGGCGCCGGGTCTCGGGTGTCTGGTTCCAGGGAGCGCCCCTGACACCTGACACCCGGTCCCTGGCACCCGGCTTATCTCTTGCTGAACTGGAACCGCTTCCGCGCTCCCGACCGGCCGGGCTTCTTCCGCTCCACGGCGCGCGGGTCGCGGGTGAGCAGACCCTGCTCGCGCAGCTTTTTCCGGTGGCGCTCGTCGGCCAGGCAGAGCGCGCGGGCGATGCCCATCCGGATCGCGCCGGCCTGCCCCGTCATCCCGCCGCCGTTCACCCGCGCCCGGACGTCGAACGCGCCCAGGGTGTCGGTGACCGTGAACGACTGCTGGATGTGCGACACGAGGCTCGGCCGGGGGAAATAATCACCCAGCGTGCGCCCGTTGATGTTCCACTTGCCCGAGCCCGGCGTCAGATACACGCGCGCGACGGCGACCTTCCGGCGGCCGATGGCGTGCCAGCGCAGCTCCGGGGTGATGGCGGAGCTCACTTGGCCCCCGCGATCGTCATCGGCACGGGCTGCTGCGCCACGTGCGGGTGGTTGGGACCGGCGTACACCTTGAGCATCTGCTTCACCTTTTGACGCGACAGCGTGGTTTTGGGCAGCATCCCCCACACCGCTTTCTCGATGACGCGGTCGGGATGCTTGGCCAGCATGTTGGCGACGGGCGTGAACCGCTCGTGCCCCATGTAGCCGGTATGCCGGAAGTACCGCTTCTGTGACGCCTTCTGGCCGGTGAGCTTCACGGCCTCCGCGTTGACCACGATGACGCAGTCACCGCCGTTGACGTGCGGCGTGAAGGTCGGCTTGTGCTTCCCGCGAAGCACTTGCGCCACCCGGCTCGCGAGGCGGCCGAGGGGCTGGCCCGCGGCGTCCACGACCCACCACTGGCGCTCGATGTCGGCTGGCTTCAGAACGAAGGTCTTCATGTCCCTCTAGAGTGCCCGAAAAAAGACAGACGGGAATCGTAACCAGGGCCTAAGCGACTGTCAATTGGAGGGTTCCACACTTCCCAGGGTGACGAGAACCGCCCCCTTCTCCACGACTGAGCCCGGGGCGACGTGGATCTTGAGGACCACCGCGGCGTGGGCCGCCTTGAGCTCGTTCTCCATCTTCATCGCCTCGACCACGACGAGGCCCGCTCCGGCCGGCACCCGCTGCCCTTCGGTCACAGGGATCCTGACCACCAGGCCGGGCATCGGCGCCCGCACCACCCCCCCACCCCCCGGACCCCCCTTCTTTCCGGTCAGGGCGCGGATCGCCTGGGTCCGCTCGTCCACCGCCTCCACCTCGACCCGCTCCCCCACCACCCCCAGGGCCCATTGCCCGACCCCCTCGAGGGCCTGCGCCGCCACGGTCCAGGAGTCCTGCCCGAGGAGGAGGTTGTGGAGAGGCGTGCCCGGGGCCCCCGCCAGGTGGGCGTCCAGGGTCTGGCCGTCCACCCGCACCGCCCCTCCCAGCACCTCCACCTCGATGGTCCGGGCGCCCAGGCGCACGAAGTACTTCACGCCGCCTCCAGAACGACCACGGTTTCGACGTGAGCGGTCTGCGGGAAGAGATCGAAGGCCTTCACCCCGCTCACGCGATAGTTGGTGGACAGCCGGGAGAGATCACGGGCCAGCGTGGCGGGATCACACGAGATGTAGACCAGCCGCGGGACCGGCTCGCCCGTCAGGCGCAGCGTGACATCCCAGTGGAGTCCCGACCGCGGAGGGTTCACCACCACCGCCGCCGGCGGCTCCCCGAGGCTCGGCAGGACATCCTCGGCTTTCCCCGCGATGAACCGGATCCGTTCGCTTCCCGGCTCGGTGCGCGCGCGCGCCCAGGAGATGGCCTTCTCATCCGCGTCCACGCTCACCACGGCGGCCCCGCCCGCGGCCAGAAGCACCGCGGTGTCGCCGATGCCTCCGTAGAGATCCCAGGCCGCCTGTCCCGCGAGCGAGCCCAGCTGCTCCACGGCCCAGGCACGCGCGAGGGCGCCCATTTCGGGATGCACCTGCTCGAACGCCGTGGCCGGAAATCCCGTCGCGGGACCCGCCATCACCCGGGCGGCGCCGTCCTCCGGCTGCCACCAGCACACCACTTCACCCTCGGCGGCGAGCGCCTCCCGCAGATCGCCGGCGCGGAGCCATGGCTCGCCGGCCGACTCCACCACCACGTGCCGGCGTCCCTCCCGGTCCAGCCGGAGCGTGACGTGGCTCGCGCGCTCGGGGAGCAGATCGAGGTGCCCCAGGAACCGGCGCCAGAGCGCCATCAGCCGGAGATCGGCGATATGACAGTCGCGCAAGGGGAAGACGGCGTTCGGGCGGTTGCGGGGATGAAACCCCACGGTCACACCTTTCCCACCGGGGCGGACCGCGAGGGTGACCTTGGCGCGGTAGCGCCATTCTTCGGCGGCCTCGACGATCTCCGGATCGGGGAGAGCGAGCTTCCCGATGCGGCGGAGCGCCTCGCCCACGATCGATCGCTTGGCCGCGAGCTGCGCGTCGTATGACAAGTGCTGGAGCTGGCACCCGCCGCACGCGTCGTCCAGGTAGTGCCGGCACGCCGGTACGACGCGGGCGGGGCCCGCCGCGACGATCTCAGCGATTTCCCCGCGCGCGAAGTTCTTCCGGCGCTCGAGCGACCGGGGATCGAGCAGGACCTGCTCCCCGGGCGCGCTCCGGGGCACGAACACCGCGCGCCCGTCCTCGAGCCGGCCCACGCCGTCTCCCCCGCCGGCAATCGAGGTGATCGTGACCAGCTCGCTCACAGCCCGATGCCCTCACGTCTCGCGGCACTAAGCCAAGGTCCGGACGGAGCAGACGGCTCCCGGCTCCCGGCTCCCGTTCTTCCCCCCGTCCGCCGCTCATCGGCGAGCAGGGCGGCCGTGACGGCCAGGGGGATCGCCAGGTGAGCCGGCACCGGATCCGCCAGGAGCGTCTCCGCCCGCCGGTCCAGATAGCCGATGTCGATGGCGCCGGCGCGGAACTCCGGGTCGGCGAGGACGCGGAGGTGGAAGGCCTGGGAGGTCGGGAGTCCCACGATCACGAGCTCCCGGAGCGCCCGCCCCATCCGCGCCAGCGCCGACTCCCGCGTCTCGCCCCAGACAATGAGCTTGGCGATGAGGGGATCGTAGTGCAGCGTCACTTCGTTGCCCGCCTCCACGCCGCCGTCCCACCGCACGCCCGGCCCCGCCGGCACCCGCAGATACCGCACCACGCCGGTGGCCGGCAGGAATCCGTTGAACGGGTCTTCGGCCGTGATGCGGCACTCGATGGCGTGACCCCGGGGCTCCAGCGCTCCGCGGTGCACCCGCATCGGGTGGCCCATCGCGATCCGCAGCTGCTCCCGCACCAGGTCCACGCCGTACACCAGCTCGGTGACGGGATGCTCGACCTGGATGCGCGTGTTCATCTCCAGGAAGTAGAACTCCCCGGACGCCGCCAGCAGGAACTCGATCGTGCCGGCGCCGACGTATCCCACCGCCGATGCCGCCGCGGTCGCGGCTTCCCCCATCCGGCGCCGGAGCGCCGGCGTCACCGCCACCGAGGGCGCCTCTTCGATCAACTTCTGATGGCGCCGCTGGATGCTGCACTCCCGCTCCCCCAGCGCCACCACCCGCCCGTGGGTGTCGCCCAGCACCTGGATTTCGACGTGGCGCGGGCGCTCGATGAACTTTTCGAGGTAGACGCTGCCGTCCCCGAATGCCTTGAGGGCCTCGCTCCGGGCCCCCTCGAAGGCCGCCGCGGTCTCCTCCGGCGTGCGGACCAGCCGCATCCCCTTCCCGCCCCCTCCGGCCGCCGCCTTCAGCAACACGGGGAACCCGATCCGCTCGGCTTCCCGGCGGGCTTCGCCCGCGTCCTTCAGGGGCGTGGTGATCCCCGGGACGATGGGAACGCCCGCCTGCTGCATCCGGCGCCGGGCCTCGGTCTTGTCTCCCATCGCCTTGATGGCCGAGGCGGACGGCCCGATGAACGTGAGCCCGGCGTCTGCGACGGCGGCGGCGAACGGCGCCCGCTCGGAGAGAAAGCCGTACCCCGGATGGATCGCCTGGCAGCCCGTATCCCGGGCGGCGGCGACGAGCTTGGCGATGTTGAGATATGACTCGGCCGCGGGTGCCGGGCCCAGTGCCACGGCACGGGTCGCCGCGCGGACGTGGGGCGAGAGCCGGTCGGCGTCGGAGTACACGGCGACCGATTCCAGCCCCTCTTCGTGGCAGGCGCGGATGATCCGGAGCGCGATCTCGCCCCGGTTCGCGACCAGCACGCGTTTCAGGTCCGGCATCCGGTCTTGGCCCGCGGGACTCCGTAGATCGCCAACCCCCCGCAGAGCGACGGCGCGAGCCGGGCGGCGTGGCGATAGATGTCGAGGGCGAACCGGGCCCACGGATCGTTCGCGTCGATCCCGAACTTGAGCGCGGCGAACACGAAGTCCGTCGCGGGCACCTTGGCCGCCGTGCCCGCATCCTTGCCCGCGATCCACACGAGCGGCCGCACCTGCCACGTGATCCGCCCGTGGCCTCCCGGCGGCGCGCCGAACTCCGCGCCGGCGCATACCGGGCGCGTGGCGGCGAGCGCCAGAATCCGCTCGGCGGTGGACGCCGGGCCCGGGGGCGGCCGCTTGAGGCCCGCGTCGCGGGCCGCGCGCGCGGCGAACACCGAGTCCCGGCGGTAGCGGTCTATGGGCAGGGGCAGGACGTCGGGGCGGATGCCGTGATTGAACCGCAGCAAGTCGATGGCCCCGGTCACCACCTCGTTGGCGGTGAACAGTACGGCCCGGGGCGGGCACGCACGCAGAAGATTCTCCGCGAGCTCCTCGAGCACCGGCGGCAGGCGCGACCCGCCCGGCACTTTGGCCCAGACGGCCGTGACCGCCGCCGTATCTCCCAGCTCCCATTCGAGCTCGCCCAGCCGGGCGCGCGCCAGCACGCGGAACGTCGCCGCCGAGTCTCCCAGGCCGAGGCCCGGCCGGAGCTCCACCGCCCGTCCCAGGGCCCGCTCGGCGCCGAGCAGTGTGTTCGCGGCCCAGAGCGTGTCCGGGGGGCCGGCGTGGACGTGATACGCCTCGGAGGCCTGGATCTCCGCGCGGCCCAGGGCCATCCAGGCCACCGCGTCTCCGGAGTCGTGTGCCACGCGGTTGGCGAGCACGGCGAGCGATTCCGGAGACGGCACCTGCCCCTGGGCCAGGGCGGCGAGCAGCGCGCTATAGAGGAATGCTGCCATGCTTCTTGGGAGGGTTCTTGTCCCGCTTGGTGGCGAGCGCGGTCAGGGCGTCGGCGAGCCGGGGCCGGGTGTCCCGGGGATCGATGACGTCGTCCACGTAGCCGCGGGAGGCCGCCTGGTACGGATGGGCGAACTTGGCGCGATACTCCTGGATCCGCTCCTCGCTCGACTCCCCCTTGTACAGAATCTTCACCGCACCCTCGGCCCCCATCACGGCGATCTCGGCGGTGGGCCAGGCCACGTTGTAGTCCCCCCGGATGTGCTTGGAGCTGAGCACGTCGTACGCGCCGCCGTACGCCTTCCGCGTGATCACGGTGAGTTTGGGAACCGTGGCCTCGCAGTAGGCGTAGAGCAGCTTGGCGCCGTGCTTGATGATGCCGCCGTGCTCCTGCCCCACTCCGGGCAGGAATCCGGGAACGTCCTCGAAGGTGATGAGCGGGATGTTGAAGGCGTCACAGAACCGGATGAACCGGGCGCCCTTGAGGGACGCCCCGATGTCCAGCGCCCCGGCCAGGACCGCCGGCTGATTGGCGACGATGCCCACCGGGCGCCCCGCGAGCCGGGCCAGGCCCACCAGCAGGTTCTGGGCGTAGTCCTTCTGCACCTCGAAGAAGTCGCCGTCGTCCACCACCCGCGTGATCACGTCCCGCATGTCATAGGGCTTGTTGGGCGTGTCGGGGACCACGTCGAGCAGCGCCTCGTCCCGGCGCTCCGCGGGATCGGTGGACGCGCGCGCGGGCGGGGTTTCGAGGTTGTTGGCGGGCAGGAAGGACAGGAGGGTCCGGATGCCGGCGATCGCCTCCAGCTCGGCGTCGTAGACGAAGTGCGCCACGCCCGACGTCCCGCCGTGCACGTCCGCGCCCCCCAGGCCTTCGAAGTCCACGTCTTCGTGCGTCACGGTCTTCACGATGTCGGGGCCGGTCACGAACATGTACGACACCCCGCGGACCATGAAGACGAAGTCCGTCAGGGCGGGACTGTAGACGGCCCCGCCGGCGCAGGGGCCGAGAATGGCGCTGATCTGGGGGATGACGCCGGACGCGAGGGTGTTGCGCAGGAAGATGTCCGCGTAGCCACCCAGGGAGGCGACCCCCTCCTGGATCCGCGCGCCCCCCGAGTCGTTGAGGCCGACCACCGGAGCCCCGACTTTCAGCGCGAGGTCCATCACCTTGCAGATCTTTTCGGCGTGGGCCTCGGACAGGGAGCCGCCGAAGACGGTCGCGTCCTGCGAGAACACGTACACCAGCCGGCCGTCGATGCGGCCGTAGCCGGTGACGACGCCGTCGCCGGGGATCTTCTGGTCGGCCAGTCCGAAATCGGTGATGCGGTGGGTGACGAAGCGGTCGAGCTCCACGAAGGAGCCGGGATCGAGGAGGACGTCGAGGCGCTCACGCGCCGTCATCTTCCCCTTCTTGTGCTGGGCGTCGATACGGGCTTGGCCGCCGCCCTGCTCCGACTCGGCGCGGCGACGCTGAAGGTCCTCGAGCTTATCTCTAGTGGACATGGAAGCAGAATCTACTACTAGACGCGCAGACGCACAGATGGTGGGTTGACAAAGGGGGACAGGAATTCCTGTCCCCCCTGATCCTGCATCCCATCTGTGCGTCTGTGCGTCTAGCTTGTCGCGTCTGTGCGTCTAGCTTGTCGCGTCTGTGCGTCTAGCTTGTCGGTCCTGCTTCCGGCGCCGGTCCCTCTTCTTCCTTCGGGAAACCCGTGGCCGCGAGGACGATCCGATGATGAATGGGATCGACTTCGAGGACCGAGACCTCCACGGCCTGGCCTTCCTTCACCGCCTCGGCGGGATCCTGAATGTCCGGGATGCCGAGCTGCGACATCGGGATGAAGCCCTCGATGTCGTTGCCGAGATCGACGACGACGCCCTTGTCCATCAGCCGGACCACGCGGCCGCGCATCTGCGTGCCCACGGGGTACGTCTCGCCGATGCGGAGCCACGGATCTTCCTCGGCCTGCTTCAGGCCGAGCGAGATCCGCTTGTTCTCGGCGTCCACGTTCAGGATCAGGACCGTGACGGTGTCCCCCTTCTTCAGCATCTCGGAGGGGTGCTGCACCCGCTTGGTCAAGGACATGTCGGAGATATGGATCAGGCCGTCGATGCCGGGCTCGATTTCCACGAACGCGCCGAACGAGGTGAGGTTGCGCACCTTGCCGGTGATCCGGGTGCCGACGGGATACTTCTGCGGGAGCGCCATCCACGGGTCCTGCTCGGTCTGCTTCATCCCGAGCGAGATCTTCTCTTCGGTCTCGTCGACCTTGAGGACCACCGCTTCGATGGACTCGCCGATCGAGACGACCTTGGACGGATGGCGGACGTTGCGCGTCCAGCTCATCTCGGAGATGTGCACCAGGCCTTCGATGCCCGGCTCGAGCTCCACGAACGCGCCGTAGTTGGTGATCGAGACCACCTTGCCCTGCACCCGCGTGCCCACGGGGTACTTGGCGGCGACGTTCTGCCAGGGATACGACTGGAGCTGCTTCAGACCGAGCGAAATGCGCTCGCGCTCCCAGTCGATGTCGAGGATCTTGACCTCGAGCTCCTGGCCGATCGACACCATCTCGGACGGATGTGAGACCCGTCCGTAGCTCATGTCGGTGATGTGCAGCAGGCCGTCCACGCCGCCCAGGTCGATGAAGGCGCCGAAGTCCGTGATGTTCTTCACCACGCCCTTCCGCACCTGGCCCACCTGCAGCTCCTTCATCAGGACGTCGCGCTTGGTGCGCCGCTCGGCCTCGAGCAGCACGCGGCGGCTGACCACGATGTTCCGGCGCCGCTTGTTGAGCTTGATGATCTTGAACTCGAAGCTCTGGCCCAGGAGCTCGTCGATGTTCGGCACGCGCCGCAGGGCGATCTGGCTGCCCGGCAGGAACGCGTCCACGCCCATCAGGTCGACCACCACCCCGCCCTTGATCTTCTTGATCAGGGTCCCGTGGACCGGCTCGTCCTTCTCGTGGGCTTCGCGGATCTTTTCCCAGACCCGCATGAAGTCGGCTTTCTTCTTCGAGAGGACCACCGCGCCTTCCTGGTCCTCAAGGTGCTCGAGGAAGACTTCGATTTCATCGCCTTCTTTGAGGCTCTTCGGGTCCTTGAACTCGTCGATCGGAACGGCGCCCTCGGACTTGAAGCCGACGTCGAGAATGACGGCGGCGTCGGTCACCCGGAGCACCTTGGATTTCACGATTTCGCCCTCTTCGATGTTCGAGAGGGTGCCTTCGTACAGCTCCGTCATCTTCGCGATGTCGTCGGCGGAATACTCTTCGTGCAGATCGGACCGGACGCGGAGGACGGAGTGCGTGTTCGACTTTTTGGGAGACGGTTCGGCGGGAGAGTCTTCGAGATCCTGCGCTTCAACCTGCATTGACGACCACCTGGGTTGGGTTGTGGGTTTGAGGATTCGCCTTCCGGGGCCTATCCCCGGAGCGCGCAAACCGGACGGGAACCTAGTGGGGCAGCCGCTCCCGCGCCAGCGCCACCACGCGGGCCACCTGTTCGTCGAACGACAGACGCGTCGAATCGAGAATCATCGCGTCCGGCGCCGGCCGGAGCGGCGCCACGGCCCGCTTCGAGTCGGCCTCGTCCCGGGCGGCCAGGGCCTGGGATTCCCGCGCGGCGACCTCCGGGTCGAGCCGCTCGCCCCGCTGCGTCAGCCGCCGCCGGACCCGCTCGTCGGGCGTCGCCGTGAGAAACACCTTCACCGGAGCGTCCGGGAACACCACGGTGCCGATGTCCCGTCCATCCACCACCACGCCGGCGGGGTGCTCTTCGGCCGCGCGCCGCTGCCGGGCGTTCACCCACGTCCGGACCGCGGGGAGCGCCGCGAGCTCGGAGACCCGCGCGGTGACCCGCTCCGAGCGGATCGCCTGCGCCGCATCCACGCCGGACACCTCGGGGCGGAACTCGTTCCCGACCAGGACCAGGCGGACCGGCAGATCGTCGGCCAGTGCCACGATCCTGGTCTCGGACCACTCGGCGGGCCCCAGCCGGTCGAGCGCGGCCAGGGTCAGGGCGCGGTACAAGGCGCCCGAGTCGAGATGCGTCCACCCCAGCGCCCGGGCCACGGCCTTGGCCGTGGACGACTTGCCCGAGGCGGCGGGCCCGTCAATCGCGACGACGCGCGGCGCCACCGATCCTCCGGAGATCCGTGAAGAATCCAGGATAACTCACCGCCACGGACTTGCGCTCGGAGAGCGTCACCCGGGCTCCCGGCACGCGGCCGAGGACGGTGAACGCCATCGCCAGGCGGTGATCCCCCGCGGTGTCGACTCTCCCTACCGGCGGGCGGTCACTGCCCCGGACCAGGAGGTCGTCCCCCTGCACCTCGGCATCGCCGCCGAGCGCGCGCACGTTCCGGGCGATCATCTCGAGCCGGTCACTCTCCTTCACCCGCAGCTCCCCCACGCCCCGGAATACGGTCTCCCCGGCGGCCCGGCTGGCGAGCACGGCGAGCATGGGGACCTCGTCCACGAGGGACGGGATTTCACCGGGCGTCACCACCGTGCCCGCGAGCGACGAGGGGCCCGACACGAGATCCGCCACCGGCTCGGCCCCCGACATCCGCTCCCCGGTGACGTCGACCCGGGCCCCCATCCGCGCCAGAACGGACAGGAACCCGGTGCGGCCCGGATTCACGCACACGTTGTGGATCACGAGCTCGCCGCGCTCGGCCAGCACCGCGGCCGCGACCAGAAACGCCGCCGACGACGGATCCCCCGGCACGTCGAGCGCGAATCCCTCGATGACATTGTGCGACGGCTCGTAACTGACCCCTGACCCCTGACCCCTGATCACTTCTCCCAGCCACTCCAGCATCCGCTCCGTGTGATCCCGCGACGGCTGCGGCTCCACGACCGTCACCGGCACACCGGCCGTCAATCCCGCGAGCAGGAGCGCGCTCTTCACCTGCGCGGAAGCCACCGGCGACCGGTATTCGATGTCGTGCAGCCGCCCGCCCCGGAGCGTCGCCGGGAGCGTGCCGGCCGTCGATTCGTCGATCCGCGCGCCCATCTCGCGCAGCGGGCCGGTGACCCGGCGCATCGGTCGGCGTCGAAGGGACGCGTCCCCCGTGAGCGTGGCGTGGATCCCTTCCCCCGCCAGCATCCCGAGCAGCAGTCGCGCGGTCGTGCCGGAGTTACCGCAGTGCAACCGGGAAGCGGGAAGCGTGAAGCGGGAAGCGCGGACGGCGACGCGCGCGCCGCTCCGCACGGAGGTGACGTCGATACCGAGCTGACGCAGGACGCGCGCGGTCGATTTCACGTCGGCGCCGGGCAGGATCCCGCCGATCTCGCTCCGGCTCTTCGCCAGCGCCGCAAGGAGCAGTGCCCGGTGGGAAATGCTCTTGTCGCCGGGCGGGGTGACGGCGCCGGACACGATCACGACAGACCCCGCCGCCACTCGGAGGCGCGGGCGAGCCAGCTCCGCACGGCGTTCGCGTCGCCCGCCTCGAGCGCGCGTTCGAGCTCGCCGAGGGGTTCCTCGAGCGCGCGCAGCGCGGGGAGCACCTCGTCCCGGTTCAGGAGCAGAATTTCCGTCCAGAGGCGTGGCTCGCTGGCGGCCAGCCGGGTCGTGTCCCGCGCCCCGGGGCCGAGGCCCGCGCCGGGCGGGAGGTGCCGCGAGAGGTACTGGCCCAGGAGGGACGCGACGATCTGCGGCAGGTGACTCGTGACGGCGACCTGCGCGTCGTGCCGGGCGGCGTCGAGCACGACGGCCTGGGCGCCGCACACATCCTCCCAGAAATGCGCCACTTCGCGGGCCGCCGATTCCCCGCCGGCCGCGGGGGTCACGTAGACCAGGGCCCCCTGAAAGAGATCGGCCCGCGAGGCCTCGAAGCCGGTCCGCTCCGTGCCGGCGAGGGGGTGGCTTCCGGCGAACCGGCCGCCCAGTCCGAGGGACTCGGCCTTGGACACGATCGCCCGTTTGACGGAGCCGACGTCGGAGACGAGGCACCCCGGCGCGAGCCGGGGCGCCAGCCGTTCCAGGAGGTCGAGATTGGCGACGGGGGGCGCGGCGAGGATCAGAAACTCCACGCGGGAGGCGACCTCGGCGGCCGAATGCGGGGCATCGTCCAGCGCCCCCTGCTTCACCGCCGCCACCCGCTCGACCGGCTCCGGGCTCCACCCCAGCACCTGCCGGATGCCGCCGGCCTTCGCCTGGCGGGCCAGCGATCCGCCGATGGCGCCGAGGCCCAGAATGCCGAGGCGGTTGGGTCGCATCGAGGCGAAATGTAGGTATTGTGAGAAGGTTCGACCAAGGGGCGGGAATGGCCTACATCGTGCTGGTGGACGACGACCCGACGGTCCGGATGCTCGCGGCCGCCCTGCTCAAGGGCGCGGGCCACGAGGTCGTGGAACGCGAGAGCGGCGACGGGTTCGCCGAGTTGCTGGCCGCCCGCCGCCCGGACCTGCTGCTCCTCGACATTCAGATGCCGGGCCGGGACGGATTCGCCCTGCTGGACGAGGCCAGACGCGCGAAGGGCGACCGGCCCTTGAAGGTGGTCGCCCTGAGCGCGGGATCCGCTCCCGACGAGCGCGATCGCATCGTCGCCGCCGGATTCGACGGCTTTCTCCCCAAACCAATCGACGTCCGCGGCTTCGCCGCGGCGGTGGCCCGCTACTGCTGACCTAGGGGTGCGCGGGAGCCGCCGGGGCCGGCGGCGCCACGGCCGGGGTCGGCGTGGCCTGCACCACGGTCACGCCGTGCTTCTTCGCTGTCAGGACGTGCACGGTGGACGCCGTCGCCTTGTTCAGCGAGATGTCGCCGCTCACGGTGTTGATGTTCAGCGTGCCGCCGCCCTTCCCGATCGTGCCGGACAGGCTCTGCGACGAGCCGAACTTCGCCTCCTGCACCGGGAGGTCGAAATCGTCGGAAATGTCGCCGGAGATGCTGTGCGCGCTCACGAACAGGTCGGTCTTCGAAGGGATTTGCAGCGTGACGTCGCCGGACACGCTCTTCACCTCGGAGCTCCCGGCCGCGGCGGTCCCGGTGGAAGCCGTGATGTCGCCGGAGACCGTCGAGAGCGTCACCGGCCACGAGCTGGTCTCGACCGAGATGTCGCCCGAGACGGTGTTGACGCCCACCGCGGACGTCGCGCCGGCCACCTTCACGTCGCCCGACACCGATCCGACGTCCAGTTTCACGCCGGGCGCCACCTGCACCACGAACTTCACGACGACGTCGTTGTGCTGCCGGCCGTTCAAATGGACGTTGACGTCGTGCCCGGGGGAGCACTCCCCGCCGTTCGAGCCCGGGAACACCGCGCACACCATCGTGCCCGAGGACGTCGGGACCGCCTCGATGGTGACGCTCGCGGGGTCGGAGTTGAGCCAGCTCTTTTCGGCGGTGACCACCGTCTCGGTGCCGGTCGCGGCCGAGACTTCGACCGGTCCGTTCAGGTTCCGGAGACTGAGTGTCTGCCCCGGGGTGACCTTCGCGTGCCAGGACCACGTATCGCCGTGGTGGCGACCGGGATCGTCGAAGTTCCCGCCCAGGCTGGCGCTGATGGCGGTCATCACTTGCCCGAGCGCGTTGCCGCCCGCCGAAGCCGCCCGGGCTTTCGCCTTCGAGAACGCCGAGACGAGCAGCAGGCCGCCCGCGACCACCACGATGAAGATCGCGGAGCCGCGCACGAGCTCAGCGCGCCATTTCTTCCAGAAGGTTTGCATCGTCATATCCAGCCCCCGTAACGAAGGAATCCCCGTGGGATTCAGTAAGCTGTTGAATCCTACGGGGATTCGGGAGTCCCGGTTTCCCGGGTTCGGTCAGGCCTTCCGGGTCGGGGGGGTCAGGGGGGGCGTCGGGGTCATCACGACCGCCGAGTAGGCCGGCGCCTCCACCGTGATGGCCGGCAACGTGCCGCCGTACCAGACCTGATCAGCCGGTCCCGGGGTGGCCAGCGCGCGGGCCAGGATGCTGCCCTGCTCCGTGGCCGTCGCCCGCTCGGCCGCCATCGCGTTCAACCCTGCCCAGCTCGTTCCAAACGTCAGGACGGCGGCCAATGCCAGCGCGGTCCCCTTCATGTGCGTCTCCCGGTGCTCGAGTCGTATGTCGTTCGTTGTCACCTGGTAAGACGCAGTTCCCCCGGAAAAGGTTGCAAGCTCGTCAGTTGGCCGGGCCCCCCAGCGCGAACGCCTGGATGTCCTGCGTCAGCTGGTGTTCCACGGACTTCCGGACGTACACCATATGCCCCGACGCATAGTGCTTGAGGATCAAGTGGCCCCGGAGGGACGGGTCGAGCCCGAGGTGATTGAACGTGTACTCGGCGGCGGCGAACGGCGTGGCCAGATCATAGTAACCGGCCGCCACGAACACCCGGAGCGCGGGGTTCCGGGTCATGGCCGACCGCAGTGTTTCGCCGACGTACGCGTAGCGGTTCCGCGCGCTCCCGTAGTTCCAGGGCCCCACCCGTCCGGTGAGGATCTCGTAGGGCAAGTCGTTCTTGTAGCCCAGGTCGCCGCGCAGGTAGTCGTTGATCAGGGCCGTGTACACCCCGTAAATGGCGGCATAGCTCGGATCGTAGTCGGTGCCCTCGCCCGCCGCGTCGGCGTCGATGCCGGTGTACCGCGAGTCGAGCCGGCCCACGGTACGGCGCTCGTCGCGCATCAGCTCCTTGGTGAACCGGTCTTCGGAGATCCGGAGATCGGCGCGGAGCACGAAGTCCGGCGAGAGCCCCGTGAACCGCGCCACGCGGGCGGCGATCGCCGCGCGCTGGGCGGCGGTGAGCGCGTCCCCCGCCAGAAGGGCCTGGGTGTAGTCGCCGAGGGCGAAGGCCCGCGCCGAGTCCAGGGTTTTCTCGAGGTCGGCCTGGAGGTCCGGCGCCAGCCGGTGGTGGTACCAGGCGGTGGCCGTGTAGCTCGGCAGGTAGAGGGTGTACGGGAGGTCGTTGCCGGGATTGAAGTCGAGGGTCTGGAAGTTGAGCACCGACGAGATCAGGACGATCCCGTTCAGGTACATCCCGTACCGGTCCTGCAGGTAGCCGGACAGCGCGGCGGCGCGCGTGGTGCCGTAGCTCTCGCCCGCCAGGAACTTGGGCGAGTCCCACCGGCCGAACCGCGTGGCGTACAGGCGGATGAAGTCCCCCACCGACTGCGCGTCTTCTTCCAGGCCGTGGAACTGCTTCGGATCCTCGCCCGCCGCTTCCCGGCTGTACCCGGTGGTCACCGGGTCGATGAAGACCAGGTCCGTGAACGAGAGCCAGGTGTCCGGGTTGTCGACGAGCTGATACGGCGGCGCCGGCGCCTCGCCGTCGTCACCCATCAGAACTTTGCGCGGGCCGATCGCGCCGATGTGGAGCCAGACCGACGACGACCCGGGGCCGCCGTTGAACGCGAAGGTGATGGGGCGTTTCACCGGCGGGAGCGTGGTGTCCCGGGTGTAGGCGATGAAGAAGATGTTCGCCTTGGCTTCGCCCTTTTCGTCGCGCATCACGAGGTAGCCCGTGGTCGCGGTGTACTTGAGCGGTTTTCCGTCGACCGTGATGGTGTGGTGGGTCACCGACAGCGTCGTGTCGGGCGGCGGCGCCGGGGCCTTGTGGGTGGAGTCCTTGGGGGACTGCTGCGCGGAGAGCGAAGCCCCCAGCCAGATCATCGTGATCAACCCTGCGGACCGCACTGCTCGCATAGCGTCATCCCCGTGTGGAGTGGACCGGACCCGTCGAAGGTACGGGGGAAATGCGCCAGCGGAAGCGCCCTACAGGTTGAAGTGCATCCCCACCCCCACCGCGCTGACATCGAGTCCGTAGAACTGGCCGTAGGGGGATGGCCCGCGGAACCCCTGGAGCTCGACGCTCCAGCGCCGGGCCGAGCGCGATTTCGGCGCGAATTCCCAGCCCAGCCGGCCGTCCCAGCCCACCCGCCAGCTCCGCTCCTCGGAAGACTGCGTGTCGAGGGCCAGGAAGTACCGCCCCTGCCCGAACAGCAGGTGGGAGACGGGGCCCGTCCACTCCAGTCCGGCGTGCCAGAGCCCGCGTTTGAACGATCCCGGGCTCGTGTCGAAGAGGTAATCGCCGCCGCCATAGAGGCGGAAGGGACCGACGTCCCGCGAGGCCAGCACCTCGGCCGCTTCGAAGCTGAAATTGATCCGGGTGGCGCCCGAGTGGAGCAGGTATTCGTCCCCGAGATGCGAGCTCTGATGGTAGACGCGGACCCGCAGGGACCAGGGTCCGTCCGCCCAGGTCCACGGGATGCCGACGACGAAGTCCGTGTTGAGCAGGTCACGGGAGGGCGTGCGCATGTCGAACTGCGAGAAGACGCCGGCCGCGATGCTCACCTGCCAGCGGCGGGCCGCGTTGCGGAACAACCCGATGTCGTCCCCCAGGCCCACGCTCCCCACGCCCGTGGTGCGCTGCGCCGAGGTCATCCACAGATACGCCGCGAAGAAGTCGGGCTCCTTGGGATCGGCGCGCAGGGGCCGGAAGAGGTGCCCTTCGGGTAGCACCGCCGGGACGGAGTCGGCCTGGGCGCGGGCGGTGCCCGGAATCGCCAGCGTGAGGGCGAGCGCGAGCGCCGTCGGAATTCGCGCCATCCGAGCCTCCTTTTGGGGGTGTGCGCAAGGAAGCCGGGAAACGGTGAGGCGGAGGTGAAGATTCTCTGAGGCGATCAGTCCCGGTTGTTGAGCGAGATGCGCCTAGTGAGGGCGATGAACCGGGGATCGCTACTTGAGACGACGAGCCCCCGTCGTGCGGAGCTCATCGGGAGGAGGCCGCATCCGCCGGTCGAGGCTCCAGGGCCCGGGCCCGGCGAACGCCATATAGAGGAACAGGAAGGTGTAGAGGAGCGCGATCTCGGCGTGATTGAGGACCGGCCAACTCCCCTGGCGGAACTGCACGATGGCGAAGGTCACCGCCGCTTCCACCGCGGCCACGCACGCGGCCGGACGGGTGAAGAGCCCCAGCACGAGGAGGGCGCCGGCGACGAGCTCGATGACGCCGCCCAGCCCCGCGAGCGACACGAGCGGGACGGGCGTCGCCGCGCCCGGGAACCCGAACAGCTTGTGCGCGCCGTGCGTGAGGTACAGGAACGCGGCGACGATGCGGAGCAGACTCAGGAGGCGCTGGGCCACGTCCCTAAATTACGGTCCGTCCCCACTCGGGGCGAGTCACCGGGGGGCGATCAGACCAGCACCGGCGCCCGCCACCGTTTCAAGCGTGGCAGCGTGTCGGCCATCAGAGCCCGCGCCTTGGCCTCGGGCATCCGCTGCTTCACCAGCTCCTTGGTACAGAACTCGAGCATCTCAGGCATCGACATCGTGGGATTCGTGAACGCCCCATCGACCCAGCAGAATTTGCAGTAGTCGTTGATCCGGAACCCTTCCTTGGCGGTCCCGAAATCGCCGGGCTTGGTCATCGGCATCCCGCAGCTTTGACAGAACGGTCCCTGCTCTGGTGTCGTCGGCATCGCTCCTCCCTTTGCCGGGAAGCTGGAGGCGGGGGGTTGGGGAGATCGTGAAGCCGGTGTGATGGGACCGCCAGGAACGAAGAACCTTCAAGATGCCCGGGAGAGGATTCGAACCTCTACGGGAGTTGCCTCCCAAGGGATTTTAGGGGCGGGACTCCCACGGTTCCAACCGTCGATCGGGACGCCGAGCGTAGCGACGGCGGCCACTTCCCCCCGGGTCGACGCCGCCTCGATCCTCTCGGAGCGCGAGGGATTTGCACAATTTAGACACAACGAAACGCGGTCAATGCGCCGGTGCCCG
>DATJQI010000065.1:0-30566 GCA_035505915.1 Gemmatimonadales bacterium
CGGAGCGCACCGGCGCGCCGTCGATGTAGACGTTCGCCTCGCCGGGCCGGCCGCCGCGGATCGACACCCCCGCGCCGTTGCCCGACTCGACCACGCCCGGCTGCAGCGTGATCACGCTGCGGACGTTGTCCACCGGCAGATTGTTGATGGTCTCGCCCGCGATGATGGACTTGGACGTGACTTCATCGCGCGGGACGATCGGGTTCGCCGCCGCCACCACGTTGATGCCGCCCACCACCACCGCCGACGCCTTCATCGGGAAGTTCTCGGTGAGCGTCTGGCCACCGAGCACCCGCACGCCGGTCAGCTCGGTCGGCGCGAAGCCGATGAACTGCGCCCGGAGGGTATAGGTGCCGGGGGGCACGTTGTTGATGAAGTAGTAGCCCTTGTCGTCCGTGACGGCGCCGTACGCCGTCCCGACGACGAGCACCTGGGCCTTCACGACCGGCCCACCCGATTGATCCGTGACGGTGCCCTGGATTTTCCCCGCGTTGCCCTGGGCCGCCAACGGAGCGGCGACGACTAGAGCGAATCCCAGAGCGAGCAGCCTACGAGATAGTGTGGTCATAGTCACTCCACGTCTGACGGTTGACGCCCATCGTGCGGAACGGCACTCCCGATCAGGTACTTATTCTGCATCGTTTTCGTTGAATCGCTATAGTTTTGCTCTGCAACATGTTGCGCCCAGAGGACAGCGACCCGGGCGGGGGGGCCGTATACTGGTCCGCCATGCCCACCAGCTACCGCCTCGACCTCGTCGAACGAGTGGTCTGGAGCCGGGCCTGGGGCCTGGTCCGGAACGAAGAGCTGACGGCCCACTCCCGGGCCCTGCGGGCGGACCCCCGGTTCCAGCCGGACTTCCGGCAGGTGCAGGACCTCTTGAGCGTGGAGCGGGCCGAGATCACGGCGGCGGGGCTGCGGGAGCTGGCCTCCCTGAACCCCTTCGGGAAGGGGGCGCGCCGGGCCGTGGTCGTCGGCTCCGACGAGCTTTTCGGATTGGCACGTATGCACGAGCTGCTGCGGCAACCGGACCGCGACGAGCTGCAGGTCTTCCGGGAGATCGGGCCGGCCCTGGCGTGGCTCGGGCTCCCCCCGGGCTGGACGCCGCCCCCACCGGATCCGCACGATCCGGTGTTCGCGTGACGCTCAGACCGCGGCGGCGGCCTCCAGCGGCTTCGCGTGCTCGATTTCGACCGCGATGCCCGCGCCGTGCGCCAGCGTGTTATGGACGGGACAGCTGCGGGCCACGCGCTCGAGCAGCTGAGCGTAGTGCGGCGGCACGGGTCCCGGCAGCACCACCCGGACGTCGAATCGCTCGATGCGCCCCGGCGCCGCCAGGGGCCGCACCTCCACCCGCATCCCCTCGTAGGGCAGGCCGCGCGCGCGGCAGAACTGCTGCACGTAGAGCGCGACGCACCCTCCCAGCGACGCGCCGAGCAGCTCGAGGGGCGTGGGCGCCAGGTCCTCCCCGCCGGCCCGGAGGGGCTGGTCCATCGTGACCTGATGCTGCCGGATCGCCACGCCGAACCGCACTCCGCCTTGATAGGTCACGACCATCGGAGACCCTCCGGCGACGTCGGGCACTTGCGCTCCTCGAACGGGTTGCGGGAACGTTGCCCGGGTGGGTCGAAATCCCGCCTGAGCCGGTCCTGAAGATTCCCTCACGTCGAAGAAACCTTCCGCCTGGTCTCACGGTCGCTGGATGCGGGCCCCGGCAGAGTCCGGGCACACGAACCGGAGGACGCCGTGAGACGACTCACCATCCTGATCGGGCTCCTGGCCACCGCCGCCCCCGCCGCCGCCCAGACGCGCCCCGTCCCCTGGGGAGTCGGGGTCGCCGTGGGTCCGGCGTTTCCGGCCGGTCATCTCGCGACGAGCTTCAACCCGGGCGTCGGCGGGTTGATCTACTTCACGTACGGTCTGGCGCCGCACCTGGCGTTCGGGTTCGACGTCGGGACGACGCGGCTGCCGGGAATCCACGGCGGGCACGGGGACTTCCCCGAGGTGATGGTGGGCCTGCTGTGGCGCCCGGTCTCCTCGAGGGCATCCCTGCGCCCGTTCCTCCTGGCGGGGATGGGCAGTCTCGCCCTGAACGGCGACGACCCGGATGACGGTGCGTTCGCGTTCGGCGTGGGCGGGGGGGTCTCGTTCGGCGGCTCCGGCGTGCGGGGATTCGCGCTGGTTCGCTGCCTCCGGGCCGTCACGGGCAGCGGCGCGACGGTCGTTCCGCTCACGATCGGCATCTCGACCCGCGCCCCCTGAGGGGCGCCGAGATCCAGGTGGGAATCGTCGGTGCGGCGAAGCGCCTCCCCGCCGCGCCAGGCGGTCTCTCCCGCGCGTCGGGTCCGCCTTGAACTCCCGCGACCCGCGCCGCAGGATGGCGGCATGACTCTCCTTCGCGCATTCGCCGTCTGCGGGCTCCTCGCTCTGTGGCCGGCCGCCGCGTTCCCCCAGGAGGCGCGGGTCGCCGCGATCCCCTTCACCGTCGACTCGAACGACATGATCCGGGTGCCGGTCATGGTCGGGGATTCGGCCCGGTCCTTGATCTTCGACACCGGCGCCGGCATCGACGTCCTGGCGCCCAGCCTGATCGCCTCGCTGCACGGCGAGCCGGCCGGGTGGCTCGACGCCTTCCGGATGACCGGCGAGCGCCTTCATATCCGGCTGTTCCGGATCTCCCGCATCGCCATCGGGTCGTTCACGGCGCGCGACGTGATCGTGGGCTCGGCCGACTTCCTCGATCAGATGGGAATCCCGGGCATCATTTCGCTCAACGAATTCCGGGCGCGCGCGGTGACGCTCGACCTCACGGAGAACGTCCTGACGGTGGAAAGTCCGCTGACGCTGCGCGCGCGCCGGGCGTCCGGCCGGGTCGTATCGCTGCGCGGGGACGACCTCCGGGGCCTGTCCATCGACGCCTTCGCGGACTTTCTGATCGGCGGTGTGCGCGGGCAATGTGTGATCGACACCGGCAGCCAGGGCCCGACGGTGAGCACCCGGTACTTCGCTCCGCTCGGCATCGACAGCACGGGACCCGGCGTGCGCGTCCGCCGGTCGACCACCATCGCCGGAGCGACACAGGTCCGCTTCGTCACGGACCTGCCCGGTGTGGCCCTGGCGGGAGCTCCGGAATTCGCCCGACCGCCCGGGCGTGCGACCTTCTCGGACATCATTTACGACTGCGTCGTGGGCCTGGACTGGTGGAAGGGGCGGATCGTGACCTTCGACCTCGCGGCGCGGCAGCTGATCGTGCGGTGAGCCGTGAAGTCATATTCTGAATTCTGGGACGTCCGGGTGCTTCGAGTTCGTCAAAGGCGCTCCGGCGAACTGCCTGCCGGCCCTCTATCTGACGGCCGGCCTGGGGCTGGTCTCCCGCGTCGGCGTTCGGCCAGAGCGGCGTGAGCGGCACCACCACCTCGGAGTTCCAGGAAGACTTCGTGCTCTCCGCCGGTCTCGCGATTCCGCTGGGGGGCCGCTAGCGGCGCGGCCCTACTCCATCCGAAGCGCCTCCACCGGGGTCACCCGCGACGCCCGGGTCGCCGGGATCAGCACGGCGACCACGGCCACCGCAAGCAGGACCAGCGGAACGGCGAGGAAGGTCAGCCAGTCGAGCGGCGCCACACCGTACAGGATGGCCTTGAGAAAGCGCGCGAGGAAGGCGGCCCCCGCGAGCCCCAGCCCGATCCCCAGGTACGCGGGCCGCATCCCCTGCCGGAGCACCAGGTCCCGCACTCCGCGCACGTCCGACCCCAGGGCGAGCCGGATGCCGATCTCCCGCGTCCGCTGGCTCACGCCATACGAGATCACACCGTAAATGCCGACGGCGGCGAGGGTCAGCGCCAAGAGCGCGAATGCGGCCATCAGGCCCATCGTGAACCGCTGCTCCTGGGTGGCCGCCGCGAGCACGTCCGCCAGCGGCCGGATGTCCGTCGCGGGAAGGTCGGCGTCCAGCCCGCGGATGAGCCCGGCCACCGGCCCCACCAGCGCCCCCGGATCTCCGGCGGTCCGGATCACGAGGTACGCGGAGCGACGGGGGAACCCGTACGCGCGGGACCACTGGTCCTGCGGGATGTACCAGCCCCGCTTCAGGTTTCCCAACAGGCCGTTGTGATGCACGTCCCCGACCACTCCCACCACCCGGCGCCATGCGGAGTCCTGCCCGACCTGAATCAGCTGGCCCAGGGGATCCTCCCCCGGGAAGTACTCCTTCACCAGCTCCCGGTTGAGGATGATGACCTGCTCGCCGTTCAGGTCGTCGTGCGCGTCGAAGTACCGGCCCGCGGCCAGGGGAATCTTCATCGCCTCGAAGTAGCCGGGCGTGACCGCCTGCCAGTCCGCCTGCCGCCCCGGCGCGTTGGGAGCGAGCGGCTTCGATTGAATGCGAAGTCCCGCATCACCCATCTCGGTGGCCAGGGGCAGGAGGCGGGCAAAGCCGGCGGCCTGGACGCCGGGGAGCTTCCGCACTTCATCCCCGAGGGTCCGGAAGAACGCGTTCGCGTTCTCCACCGTGTTGTACTTCGCGGCGGGCAAGGAGAGATGCAGCGTGAGCACGTTCCGGGAGTCGAATCCCGGATCGATGCGCATCAGGTTGATGAAGGTGCGGATCGTCAGGCCGGCACCCACCAACAGAAGGACGGCGAACGCCATCTCGCACACCACCAGGACGGTACGGGCACGCCGGCGGTCGATGCCGGCGCTCTGCCCCCGCCCGGCCCGCAGGGAGTCGGCCAGATCGAGCCGCAGCACCTTCGCGAACGGAGCCAGCGCGAACAGCATCCCGGTGCCGACCGCCAGCACCAGGGCCAGTCCCACGACCCGCCCGTCGATCCCGAGCCCCGCGATGCGCGGGAGCGTGGTCGGCGCCCGCGCCGCCAGCACCCGGACTCCGGCCCAGGCGAGTCCGAGCCCCAGCGCCCCGCCGGCCAGGCCCAGCACCAGGCTTTCGCCGAGCGCCAGGCGGAGCATGTCGCGGATCCCCGCCCCCAGCGCCGCGCGCACCGCCATCTCCCGCCCGCGGTCCGAGGCCCGGGTGAGCATCAGATTGGCGACGTTGGCGCAGGTGAGCACCAGGAGCAGCGTCACCGCGGCCGTCAGGAGCACGAGCGCCGGCCGCACCGGACCGGTCACCTCGTCGTCGAGTGACACCGCGAAGGGCTGGAACCGCATGTCCACCGGGTAGAGCCCCTGCTGGGTCCATTGAGTGGCGAGCGAATGGATCTCGTTGCTCGCGAGCCCGGCCGTCACGCCGGGCTTGAGCCTGCCGATGGTGTAGCAGCAATGACTGCCCCGCGACGGCGCGGACCGGTCCATTTGCACCGGGCCGAGGAGCTGAACCGAATTCCGCGATTGAAACTCGAGCGGCAGGCGGAAGTCACGGGGAAGAATCCCTGATACGCGGTACGGCTGGCCGTCCACCTGGACGGTCTTCCCCACGAGCCCCGGATCGCCGCCCCACCGCCGCCGCCACAGGTCGTACCCCACCATCACCACCGCCGGTCCGTTCGGCACGTCCTCGGCGGCGGAGAACATCTGCCCGGCCGCGGGCGTCACGCCCAGGACGTCCAGCAGGTTGGCGGTGGCTTGCGCGCCCGACACGCTCTCCGCGTGACCCTCCGGACCGGTGAGCGTCACCTCCCCGCCCGTATTCCAGAGGGCGACGTCCTCGAAGAGCTGGGTCTGGCGCTGGTAGTCCGCGTATTCCGCGAGGGACACCCAGGTCTTGTCGAAGTTGCTCCACCTGCTCCAGATCAACGCGAGCCCGGAGGGGTCGCGATACGGCAGGGGCTTGAGGAGGACCGCGTTGACCACGGTGAAGATCGCCGTCGCGGCGCCGATGCCGAGTCCCAGCGTCAGGATCACGAGCCCCGCGAACCCGGGGCGGTGGCGCAGGGATCGCAGGGTGTGGCGGAGCGTCATGTGGGTCCGGGCGAAGGGGTTCTCGGTTGGATGGCCCGACCCCTTCCGGGGTTGCGTCCTAGGCCAGGGCCTGGAGACGCTGCAGGAGGACGGCCGCGTTCTCCACCCGGTCCTCGGGACGCTTGGCCAGGAGCTGCACGACGAGCGCGTCGAGGGCGGGCGGCACGCCGGCCACGAGGCTCCCCGGCCGCGGCGCCGGCTCGGACAGGACCTTCGCGAAGAGCGCCATCACCGTCGCGCCGTCGATCGGCAGGCGGCCGGTGAGCAGCTCGAACAGCACCACCCCGACCGAGTAGAGATCGCTCCGCGGATCCACTTCCTCTCCGGTGAGCTGCTCGGGGCTCATGTAGGCCGGCGTGCCGACGATCAGGCCCGCCTGCGTGTGCCGCGCCGCCGTGCCCGTGGCGAGCCGCGCCACGCCGAAGTCCATGACCTTGAGTACGCCCTCGGGGTCGAGCAGCAGGTTCTGGGGCTTGATGTCGCGGTGAATCACCCCGGTCTCGTGCGCGACGCCGAGCGACTCGGCGAGCTGGGAGCCGATGGCGAGCGCCGACCCGACGCCGAGGGTGCCGCGGGCGTCGAGGAGCTGGCGGACGGTGAGCCCCTCGACGAACTCCATCGTGATGTACCAGAGTCCGTTCGCCTCTCCGAAGTCGTGGGTCCGCACGACGTTCCGGTGGGTGATGCGCCGGGTGAGGCGGATCTCGTCCTTGAACCGCTCACGGGATTCGTCGTCGACCACGAGCTCCGGGCGGAGGGTCTTGATCGCCACGACCTCGTCCAGCTCGGTGTCCCGGGCCTTGTAGACGGTGCCCATCCCGCCGCGTCCGAGCACCGATTCCACCCGGTAGCGCCCCGCGAAGGTCTCGCCCGCACCCAGCGCGTCTTCGTCGTTCCGGGCCACCACCTCCCGCGTCTGCCGGGCCACGCCGATCTCGGTCCGGAGGCGCTCGAGCCGGCCCCGCAGATTGGCCTCGCGCGCGCCGACCTCGGTGGCCATGCGGTCCATCACGCGCGCCAGGCGGCCCACCGCGTCGGCGCGCTGGGCCATGTCGCCCAGCTGGCCGGCCTGGTACGCACCTGCCTCCACCGACGCCGCCGCCGCGGTCACGACGCCCAGGGCCCGGACCAGGTCGCGCTCCTGATCGCGGAACCGCTTCTCGGCGAGCGATGCCGCCAGGCGGGCCCGGAGGATCACGGGCTCGAAGGGCTTGGGGAGGTAGTCGAGAGCGCCGGCCTGGATGCAGTTGGCGATGGCCGAGAGATCGTCGAGGGCGGAGATCATGATCACGGGGAGGTCGCGGGACGCCGGGTCGGCCTTGAGCCGCTCGAGCACCGCGAGCCCGTCCAGGTCGGGCATCATCACGTCGAGGAGCACCACGTCCACGGGCTCCTTCGCCACCAGCTCGAGCGCCTCGCGGCCGCCGGCGGCGGCGAGCACCGCGTACCCCTCGCGCTGCAGGCGGCGCGCGAGCAGGTCCCGGTTCCCCGCCTCGTCGTCCACCACCAGGACCCGGGCCTTGCCCGCCGCGTCCGCGGCGCCGGCGTTCGCCGCGCCCGCCGTGGGCGGCGCCTCGCGCGGCACCAGCCGCGCCGCCGCCGCTTCGATTTTGCGCAGGTCCTCCGCGAACGTGGGATTCGGGACTTCACCCGCGGCGGCCAGGAGGGTGCGGACGGCGTCGAGGATCCGGCGCTGCGGAACCTCGAGGCTGTGATAGAGCCCGGACACCTCCGCCGGCTCCACCGAGTCCCGCGTGGGGGCCAGGACGAGGGAGATGAGCTTCAGGGCTTCGCGCGCCGCCTCGAGCGTCGTCTCGAGCGTCTTCCGGCGGGCGTCGTTCCCGGGCCCCTCGAGGTCCTCGAGGAGCATCTCCGTGTACCCGACGATGTGATTGACCGGCGTGCGGAGGTCGTGCCGCAGGGCGGCGACGGGGTTCGAGCCGGGCGCGCTGTGACTCACGCGCCGGATGCGGGCAGGAGGGCCGCCATTTTCCCGAGCAGACGGTCGAGCTCGATGGGCTTGGTGTCGTAGTCGTTGCAGCCCGCCGCGAGCGCCTTCTCCCGGTCCCCCGCCATCGCGTGGGCGGTCAGCGCGATGATGGGAACGGCCTTCGTCTCCGGCGCGGCCCGCAGCTGGCGGGTCGCTTCCCAGCCGTCGATCTCGGGGAGGCTCATGTCCATCAAGATGAGGTCGTAGGCCCCGCCCCGCGCCTTGTCGACGCCGGCCTTGCCGTCGAAGGCCATGTCGACCTCGAAGCCCTTCCGGACCAGGCGCCGGGAAAGCATGTCGCGGTTCATCTCGTTGTCTTCCACCAGCAGAATCCTGGGCATCACCCACTCCTCGTCACGGCGTCCCGCGTGCCCGCGGGCAGTTTGACACTGAAGGTCGAGCCCACTCCGGGCCGGCTCTCCACCCGCACTTCGCCCCCCATCAGCTCCGTGAACCGCTTGGTGATGGCGAGGCCCAACCCGGTGCCCCCGTACTTCCCGGCGATGGACGTGTCGGCCTGCGAGAACGCCTGGAAGAGGCGGCCGATCTGCTCCTCGGTCATCCCGATCCCCGTGTCCGACACCGCGAACGTCACCCACGTCTCGTCGGGCTCCTCGGCCCGCGTGACCTTCAACGCGATGGTGCCGGCCTTGGTGAACTTCGACGCGTTGGAGAGCAGGTTCAAGAGCATCTGCGTCAACTTCGTGCGGTCCGCCCGCATCGCGCCGCACCCCGCCGCGCCCTCCACCACCAGGCGGTTGGCGTTCTTCTCGAGCAGGGGCTGGACCGTGGCGGTGACCGCGTCCAGCACGTCCCGCACTTCGAACGTCTCGAGATGCACCTCCATCTTCCCGGCCTCGATCTTCGACAGGTCGAGAATGTCGTTGATGAGCGCGAGCAGGAGCTGGCCCGCGGCCTTGACCCGCCCCAGATCCCCGGTCAGCTGGCCCACCCCCAGCTCTTCCACTTCTTCCTGCAGCAGCTCGCTGTAGCCGATGATGGCGTTGAGCGGGGTCCGGAGCTCGTGGCTCACGCTGGCCAGGAACCGGCTCTTGGCCTGGCTCGCCTCCTCGGCCTCGCGCCGGGCCGCGAGCAGGGCCGTGATGTCGTGGTAGAGCGCCATCAGGCCCACCCGCTTGCCGCCCACCACCACCGGGACGCCGAGGACCTCGACGTCCACGAACGTGCCGTCCTTCCGGCGCCGCTGCGAGATGACCTTCACCGGGCGCTGGTTCAGCGCCTGCTCCGTGTACGCCACCGCCTGCCGCCGGGTCTCCGGCGTGGTGATGAGGTCGTCGAGGTTCCGGCCCAGCACTTCGCTCTGGGTGTACCCGTACAGCGCCTCGAACGCGGGGTTGCAGGACACGACATTGTGCTGCTGGTCCAGAGTCACGATGGCGACGGGGTTGTTCTCCACCAGCTCCTGGAAGTAGCGGGTCTGGTGCTGGGCCGCGGTGTACAGCCGGGCGTTCTCGATGGCGACCGCCGCCTGGGGCGCGAACAGATTGAGCAGGCGGAGATCCTCGAGGCCGAACTGGCGCCGCGGGTCCCGGTCCATGAACGCCATCGCGCCCACCAGATGGTCGCCCATCAGGAGCGGCGCCGCCATCACCGCGTGGAACTCCACGGCGGCATACTGCGCCGACCGGCCGGGCCACTGCCGGTAATCGGGAATGAGCACCGGCTCCCGCGCCCGGGCCACGTGGCCCATCGCGCCCTCGCCGAGCTTCATCCGGGTGCCGGTGGTGTCGCGGCGCCCCACGTTGTGGCTGGCCACGATCTCCAGATCGCGGGAGTCGGGCTGATAGATGGCCAGCTCGCCGTGGCTGACGCCGAGCAGCCCCACCGCGCGCTCGAGGACGGCCTGGAGGAGCTTGGACAGCTCCAGCTGCCGCGAGAGGTCGGACATCGTGTCGATGAGCGCCTGCTGCTCCGACGCGCGCACGTGCAGCGCGCCCAGCAACCGGACCCGCCCGATGGCGATGCCGGCCTGGTGGGCGGCGGCCGCGAGGATCTGGAGGTCGTCGGGCTCGAACGCGTCGGCCCGGTTGCTCTCCACCACCAGCACCCCGACCAGCTCGCGGTTGGCGAGGATCGGCACGTCCACCTCGGAGCCTTCATTGCGGGTGGGGAGGTACCGGGTCTCCCGCGTGACGCGCGGCGCGTAGTGCAGCCGGCCGTCGAGCAGCGGGCGTTCCGAGAGTCCCTGACCGGGACGGATGCGCAGGTCGGCGGGGGCGTCCTTCCATCCTTCGCTGGCGACCAGGACCCGCTCCCCGGAGGCCTGATCCACCAGGAGGACCGCCACGAAGTCGTAGCCGAGCGCCTTGTCGAACAGCCCGGCCACCACGGCGCGGCACACGTCGCGCTCGTTCTCGGCGGACGCGATCTCGGTGGACAGCCGCAGCAACGCGTCCTGACGCGCGGCGGGGGCGGGGGCGGGGCGCGCCCGCGGGGCCGTCCGGCGGCGCGGCCGGGGCGACCGGGGCGGGCGCTTTTTCACGCGGACTCGGGGGCGGTGGCGGGCAGGCGAACCGTGAACGTCGTGCCCCGGCCGATGTGGCTCGAGACTTCGATGTCCCCGCCCATCAGGCGGCAGAGGCGGCGCGAGATGGCGAGGCCCAGTCCGGTGCCTCCGAACCGGGCCGCGATGGACGCGTCGGCCTGGACGAACGCCTCGAAGAGCTTGTCCTGCTGCTCCGGGGTCATCCCGATCCCGGTGTCGGAGACGGCGAAGGTCACCACGTCCCCCGCCCGGGACACGTCCAGCGTGATCGCCCCCCGCTCCGTGAACTTCGAGGCATTGGACAGGAGGTTGAAGAGCACCTGGCGGATGCGGGTCTCGTCCGAGTGCATGGCGCCCACGGCGTCGGGACAGCTGACCGTGAGGGTATTGGACTTCCGGCCCACCAGGGGCTCGACGGTGGCCCGCACGTCGTCCACCACGCGCCGCACCGGGAACGACGCGGTCACCAGCTCGATCTTACCGGCTTCGATCTTGGACAGGTCGAGGACGTCGTTGATCAGGGTCAGGAGGTGGCGGCCGGCGGCCCCGATACGGTCCAGGTCGGGCGTGAACTCCTTCAGCCCCCGCTCCTCCGCCTCTTCCCGGACCAGCTCCGCGTATCCCAGGATGGCGTTCAACGGAGTCCGGAGCTCGTGGCTCATGTTGGCCAGGAACTGGCTCTTGGCCCGGTTCGCGGCCTCGGACGCGTCGCGGGCGCGCTGGAGCTCGGTGATGTCGTGGTAGAGCGCCATCGGTCCGACGTGCTCGCCGTCCACGATCACGGGGACGCCCAGCACCTCCACGTCCACGATGGTGCCGTCCTTGCGGCGCCGCTGGCCCACGCCCGCGATGGGCCGGTCCAGCGCTTCGCGCGTGTACTCCTCGGCCTGATGCCGGGTCGCTTCGGTGGTGATCAGGTTGTCGAGGACCTGACCGATCGCCTCCTCCTGGGAGTAGCCGAAGAGCCGCTCGAAGGCCGGGTTGCAGCTCCGGACCGTCTTGTTGGCGTCGAGCGTCACGATGGCCACCGGGCTGTTCCGCACCAGCTCCGAGAAGTACTGCTTCTGCCGCTGCGCGTCGGTGTAAAGCCGCGCGTTCTCGATGGCGATCGCGACCTGCGGGGCGAACAGGTTGAGGAGCCGGAGGTCCTCGGGGCCGAACACCCGGTTCGGATCCGAGTGCACCGCGGAAATGGCGCCTACCAGGCGCTTGCCGATGAGCAGCGGCGCCACCATGACCGAATGCACCACCCAGTCGGCGTATTTCGGCGACCGGCCCAACCATTCGTGGTAGGACGGGATCAGGATGGGCTCGCGGGTGCGGGCCACGTGGCCCATCGCGCCCTCGCCCATCTTGAGGCGCGTGCCGGTCGAGTCCTTGCCGATGTTCGCGCTGGCGAGCACCACCAGCTCCTGGGAGATCTCGTCGAAGATGGCCACCTCGCCGCCGGTGCTCGACAGGAGCGCCACGGCGCGGTCGAGCACCACCTGCAGCACCCGGTTCAGCTCCAGGTCTCCCGACAAGGCGCCCATCGAGTCGAGGAGGGCCGCG
This sequence comes from Gemmatimonadales bacterium, assembly GCA_035505915.1. Taxonomy (GTDB): domain Bacteria; phylum Gemmatimonadota; class Gemmatimonadetes; order Gemmatimonadales; family GWC2-71-9; genus 40CM-2-70-7. The sequence goes on from DATJQI010000065.1 coordinate 11,964, forward strand.
TGCTCGTTCGCCCGGCGGCGCTCCTCGGCCAGGAGCCGGATGCGCGCCAGCGCGATCCCCGCCTGGTCCATCGCCGCGGTGAGGATCTCGAAGTCCTGCTCATCGAACGCGTTGGGCTCGCTCGATTCGACCACCAGCACCCCGATGGTCTCGCCGTCCACCTTCAGGGGGATATCCACCTCGGAGCCCGAGGCGAGCGAGGCGACGTAGTTCTTTTCGCGGGTGACGTTCGGCGTGTAGTGGAGCTGCCCGTCGGCGATGGCGCGGGCGGAGAGACCGGCGGAGGGCGCCACGCGCATCCCGCGATGCACGCCCGGCCAGCCGACCGAGGCCAGCATGACGCGCTCGCGGGTACCGGGATCCAGGAGAAAGAGCGCGAGGAAGTTGTAGCCCAGGGCCTCGTCGTGTAGCCCGTTGACCACCGCGTCGAAGATCGCGGCTTCGTCGTGCGCGCCCGCGATGCCGGTGGACAGCCGCAGCAGCGCCGCCTGCCGGCGGGCGACGTGGGAAACGCGGGTCGGGCGGGAGGCCCGGGAGCGGGGCCGCGCGCGGCGGGCTTTAGGCATCGAACTCGAGGTGAATGGACACACCCATATACGGACCCGAGGAGCGGGTCGCCAGGACGGCGAGGTTCACAGTCTGAACGCCATGTAAACAGTAGTAAACAGTAATATCCTTGCCTAAATATCGTTATACAGGTAGGTTGGCGGCACCACTCCCGGCCAGGGATCATGACGACCACGCCCGACACCCGCTCTTCCCTCACCAACTATTCCGAGTTCTTCCGTGCTCTTTTGTCGGATCGCGACCGGTTCTTCGAGGAGGTCGTGGAAGGTACCCATCTCGACCGCGCATTGCGATACACCATTCTCACGATCGTCGTCTTTTCCGGATTCTTCGGGTTCGTCGCGGGAATGTACTCAGGGCCCCTGCAGGCGCTCTCAGCCGGCGTGAAGCTGCCGTTCCTCTTCTTCGCCACGTTCGTGATTTGCTTCCCCGCTTTCTATGTCGTGCAGGTGCTGGTGGGCTCGCGGCTCCGGCTCACCCAGGTGGTGGTGATGGTTTGCGCCGCGCTGGCCCTCACCTCGGTCCTGCTCGCGGCCTTCGTACCGATCACCGCGTTCTTCCTCATCACGGGCGCCAACTACTACTTCCAGCACTTGCTCAACATCGCGCTGGCGATGGTCGCGGGCATCTTCGGCATGGTCGCCCTGCACGGCGGGCTCTCGCTGGTCTGCGAGAAGCGTGGAGTCTATCCGCGGAAGGCACTCACCATCATGCGGGTCTGGGCCCTGCTCTTCGGGTTTGTCGGCGTCCAGCTGGCCTGGAACCTCCGGCCCTTCCTGGGCGACCAGAACCGGCCGTTCCGGATCTTCGGCAATTATCAGGGGAATTTCTACGCGGCCGTGATCTATGCCGCGAACAAGCTCATCGCCGGCGACACGATCGTGGCGCACCCCGACTCGGCGCGCGTCACTCCGCCCTTCCCCTTCACGCCCGAACACGCCCAGGGGAATACCCACCCGTGACCGCGAATCACGGTCCCGACATTCTGACTCTCGAGGAAGTCGCCGAATATCTGCGCCTAACCCCGCAGACCATCTACAAGTGGGCCCAGGAGAAGCGCATCCCCGCCGCGAAGCTCGGCAAGGAGTGGCGCTTCCGGAAAAGCATCATCGATCGCTGGCTCGACGACCAGATCCTCAGCGACGAGTCGGGGTTCGGGCACTTGAGGGCTGAGTGATAGCGAGGCTACCACCGTGAGTAGGGTAACCCTCCCCCCGTTCCCGCGGGCTGAAGCCCGCTCTCGGCGCGATCGCGCCCTGAAGGGCTTGAATGGCCGGGCCCGGGGACGGTCGAGCCGGGTCGAGACCCAATCGAGACCCAATCGAGCCCCCCCACGAGGTCTTCAGGGGAGCTCGGCCGTGTAAGGCCTTCAGGCCGCGATTGCGCCGAGAGCGGGCTTCAGCCCGCGGGAACGATACGAAAGGGGGAATCCCGTCATTTCAGAGCCCATCACCCAACGAATGGGGGGATCTCCGTGAGCTGAAATCCCCCCGTGGGATGACGCGCGTCGCACTACGAACTAGTTACTGGCGACCTGATACTGCTCGAGCTTCCCGTCCGGCATCTCGAAGGTCCAGGCCCGCACGCCGGGCCCTTGGGCGAACCGGACCTGATACACCCGCAGGACCATCCCCCCGCGGAGCTCGGTGTACACCTGCGTGAACGCCGTCGGCGTGCCGAGGGGGCCGAGGCTGGCCGAAAAGTCCGCCAGGGCCTGGGCGGTGAAGTACGAATTGGCGTCGAAGGTGAAGAGCGAGCGGTCGATGGTGCCCTTCTGCAGGCCCTCGAAGATCTGCCGCGCCTCCGCCTCGTGCGCGTGGGCGGAGGGGTCGCTCTGGCTGAGCAGGCGGTCGGCCACCCGGCGCCCGATGCCGCCGGCGGCGGCCGCGGCGTCCTCGTTCGTCAGCACCACCACCGCCACGCGATCATCGGGGAACACGAGATTCTCGGCGGTGAAGCCCGAGACCTCGCCGCTGTGCTCGATCATCCGGTGCCCGCCCTGATCCCCGACCTCCACGCCGAGTCCGTAGTGCGAGCCGACGCCGTTCTTGAGCACGACCTCCGTCTCCATCGCCCGGTACGACGCCGGCGCCAGGAGACTCTGGTCGATCATCGCGATGTCCCACTTGGCCAGATCGGCCGGGGTCATGGCCAGCTCGCCGGCGGCGAAGAGCCACCCCTTCCCTTCCTTGGGCGCGGGGCGCGAAGGGCCGAGCGCGTAGCGCATGTACCCCGTGGGATCCGAATCCGGCAGGCGCCCCATGTCGATGTTCTTCACGCTCTCGATGCCGAGGGGCGTGAGAATCCGGGAACGCAGGAACTCGAAGAACGGCATGCCGCTCACCTTCTCGACGATCATCCCGGCGATCACGTAGTTCGTGTTGCTGTATTGCCAGCGGGTCCCGGGATCGAAGTTGAGGGGCTTCTTGGCCCAGCGGTTCACGATGTCCTGCGCGTGCACCGAGTCGAGCATCATCGGCATCACGTAGTCCTGCGGCCAGTAGTCCTCGTAGCCCGACGTGTGCGACAGGAGCTGCCGGATCGTCACGTCGTTGGCCCGGGTCAGATCCGGGAGATACTTCGCGACCGGATCGTCCAGGGACAGCTTGCCGTCCTGCTGGAGCAGGAGGATGGCGCCGGCGCAGAACTGCTTGGAGATCGAGCCGATGCTGTAGCGCATGGCGGGGGTCGCCGGGACGTGCCCCTCCATGCGGGCGTCCCCGTAGGCCTGGGTGTACACCACCTTGCCGTCCCGCACCACCGCCACGCTGGCACTCGGCACCCCGGTCTGGCGGAGCACATCCCGGGCGATGGAATCCACCGTCACCGCGACGGGGTCCGGGGCCTGCGCCACGAGGGATCCGGTACCCAGGGCGATCAGGAGCGTACAGCCGGCGAAGGTCCGACTCATAACACGATTCTCCGAGAAGTGAGTGAGGAAACCCGCGAGCAATCTGGAGCCCGGAATCCGCGCGCACAACTCGCCCTCGTCCGGTTGCCACACTCCTCTTGCCGAGGCATTCTTCCCTCATGAACAAACTCCTCGCCTTGCTCGCGCTCTGCGCCTCCGCCGCTCCCGCCGTCGCCGCCGCCCAGCACCCGCTGGCCGAGAACCGACGGGGCGTCTCCGACACGTCGGTGTTCCGGCCCCTCTTCGCGGCGTTTCCCAACGCGTACCGCACCGCGTCCGGGATGCCCGGGCCGCTGTACTGGCAGCAGCGCGCGGACTACGTCATCAAGGCGTCCCTCGACCCCGCCACCCAGACCATCACGGGCGCCGAGACCATCAAGTACACCAACAACTCGCCCGACACCCTGCGCTTCCTCTGGCTCCAGCTGGACATGAACCTGGGCTCGCGGAAGACACGGTTCAGTCCCCTCGATCATTTCTTCTTTCCGGAAGACTCGACCTTCCACATGGGGGCGACGATCGAGCAGGTGCAGGCGATGCGGCCCGCGCCGGGCGGGAAGACCCGGGCGACGACGCTCACGTGGTGGCTCAACAGCACGATGATGCGCGTGGACCTGGACCGGCCCCTGGCGCCGAAAGGCGTCCTGAGCTTCGCGATCAACTGGCACTATCAGGTGCCGATGAACAGCGGCCGGACGGGACGGCAGGAGTACCCGCAGGGATGGCTCTACCAGATCGCCCAGTGGTATCCGCGGCTCGCCGTCTATGACGACGTGCGGGGCTGGAATACCGATCAGTACCTGGGAGCGAGTGAGTTCTATCTCGAGTACGGAGACTTCGACGTCACCCTGACCGTGCCCACCCAGTACACCGTCGCGGGCACCGGCGCACTCCGAAACGGCACGCAGGTCTTCCCGCCCGTCATTCAGCACCGGCTCGCCGCCGCCGCGCACTCGGACACCATCGTCCACATCATCACCGCCGACGAGCTCGGCACCCCGGGGGTCGTCCCCGCGGGCGCCGGGGCCAACCGGATCTGGCACTTCACGGCGACCAACGTGCGGGACTTCGCATGGGCCGCCGCGCCCAACTTCGTCTGGGACGCCACGAGCTGGGACGGCATCCTGATGCAGGCACTCTACCCGCCCGACGCGACCGAGACGTGGAAGACCGCCGCCGACATGAACCGGCACGCGGTGATGATCCATTCGCGGTGGTTCCCCTATCCGTGGCCGACGGCCATCAGCGTCGAAGGCCCGGTGGGCGGGATGGAATACCCGATGATCACGTTCGACAACGCCGAGAACCCGAAGGAGCTGTACTACACGATGGCGCACGAGCAGGGACACGAGTGGTTCCCGATGATGGTGGGGAGCGACGAGCGGCTCTATCCGTGGATGGACGAAGGGTTCAACACCTTCATCGACTGGTACACGTTCCGGAGCCGCTACCCCACCGACACCGTGCGCATCCAGACCCTCGAGTTCGGCTCGCTCCCGGCCTACCTGGATTTTCTGTCGAAATATCCGGGGCCGGAAACGCCCATCATGGAGACGCAGGACCGCTCACCCAACGGCCTGATGAGCGGCTGGAACGCATACGGAAAACCGGCGGTCGCTCTGCACTTCCTGCGGGAGCAGGTGGTGGACTCGACCGCCTTCGACGCCGCGTTCCGCGAGTACATCCGGCGCTGGATCTACCGGCACCCCCAGCCCGAGGACTTCTTTCGGACCATGGACGACGTCCTGGGAGAGGACCTCTCCTGGTTCTGGCGTTCCTGGTTCTACCGCACCGACCACCTGGACCAAGCGGTGGATTCCGTGGTCCAGACGGACACGGCGGGACACGTGCTGTCCCGCGTCTTCCTGTCGAGCCGCCGCGAGATGGTGGCGCCGGTCGAGATCCGGGTGACGCGGGCCGACGGCTCGGTCGAGACCACCAAGTTGCCGGTCGAGACCTGGCTCACCGGGCCGCAGGCGGTGTGGATGCTGGTCGACGCGCCGGCGGCCCGACCGGTCAAGGTCGAGATCGATCCGCGCCGGGTCTACCCCGACATCGACCGGTCGAACAACGTCTGGAGCGCGGCGAGGTAGACGAACGCGGAGCGCGAAACGCGGAATGCGGAACCCAAGGACGCAGCTCGTGCCTTACTTCCCCGCTCCGACTTCCGCGCACCGCGTTCTCACGGACGCACAACCTCCTGCAGCACGACCCCGTCGAGCGCCTCGGTGGGTTTCACGCCGAGCAAGGCCGCCAGGGTCGGCCCGATGTCGACGGTCCGGGCCGGCCGGTCCACGCGCTTCACCGGCACGCCGCTCCCGAAGAACGCGATGGGCACCTCGATGTCCTCGGCGTTGCCGGAGCCGTGCTCGTCGCTGAGCCCACCGGACGACCACACGTACCCGGGGCGGACCGACGCCGCGGCCAGCCAGCCGTACCCAGAGGGAATCAGCCGCCGCCAGAGGGCCGCCGCGCCCGTGTCCGGACCCTGCATCAGCGTGGCCGGCGTGAATACCTGGGCGACTCCGGGGTTGCTCTGGATCCGGGCCGCCAGCGCCCCGGCGAGCGAGTCGACGTTCACGCCGCGCGCCCGGAGCGCGTCCACGTCGGCCGAGAGCAGTCCGTTGTCGAAACTCAGGTCGAACCCGACGTGATAGCGGGCCTCGAGCTCCGCTTCGAGGTCCTTCGGGAACGATCCCATGCCCACCCGGCCCGCGCGCTGATGCCGCACCAGCACCGCGTATTCCGGAAGGCTCACGATGCCGTGATCGCCCGTGAGCACGGCGACCATCCCGCCGGGCGCCAGCACCCCCAGTGAATCGAGGAATTGGCCGAGCCAGCGGTCGACGTGCAGGAGCTGGTCGTGGATCTCCCGGGAGTCGGGGCCGTAGGCGTGGCCGATGGCGTCCGTGGTCGAGAGCGACACCACGAGGAGATCGGGGCTTCCTCGGCGGCCCAGGCCCATCTTCTCGACGCCGGTCAATGCGAAGGCGAGCGTCAGCGAGTCCATCACGGGATAGGACGTGATCCTCTTCGCGATGGCGTCGGGGCCCGGCAGCTGGTGAGGGAAAGTGAAGTCCGATCCCGCGTTCTCGAAGGCGAACGAATCCGGCTCGGCGTACGCGGACTCGGGCAGCAGGAGATTCCAGGTCGAACCCGCGATGCGGTTCAGGTCCAGCCGCGAGTTGAAAACCGTTACCCAGGGTGGGAGCGTATCACTGTAGTAACGGCTGGTGGTGAACTGCCCGCCCAAATACCAGTAGACGCTCCCCCGACCCCGACCCACCGGAAAAATGGCGCCCCGGTCCTTGCGGGACACCGAGAGCACGCGCGTGTCGGGGTCACGCGCCACCAGCCAGTCGTAGAGGGTGGTTCCCTGAAAACGGCGGGGCGAAGACCCTTGCGGATCGGGCACTCCCAGGGCCGGCGAGGTGGGGTCCTGGACCCCCCGGTTGTTCAGGATGATGCCGGTGTGCGCCGGCTCCCGCCCCGACAGGATGGTCGAGTGGCCCGGGGCCGTTTCGGTCGAGGCGTGGTCCTGGCGCCCGTGCGGAAAGAAGGTCCCGGTCTCGCGGAACCGCTTGAATCCGCCGGTCCACTGTGCGGCGTATCGGTCGAGGTAGTCGCCCCGCATCTGGTCTACGACGATCAGGACGACGAGCGCGGGTTGGTGCTGGGTCTGGGCCCGGGCCGGGAGTGGGGCCGACGCCGCCACCAGTCCGGCGGCCAGGATGTACCGATTCATTGCTCGCTCCGTTGAAGGACGGCGGAAAGCCACCACCCAAGCTCTCCGCAGGAACCATTCGCCGAAAAAACTTGCACCCCATTAGTAACGGTTGCGTCACCGGACCTGTACATTGAATCCTCAGGAGGTCGTATGCCTTTCACCAAGCCCACCGACACCGAGCTGAAGCAGCGCCTGGACGCCGAGCAGTACGCGGTCACGCAGCAGGACGCGACCGAGCGGCCCTTCCGCAACAAGTATTGGGACAATCACGAGCCCGGGATCTACGTGGACGTCGTGTCGGGAGAGCCGCTGTTCAGCTCCCTCGACAAGTTCGACTCCGGCACCGGTTGGCCGAGCTTCACGGCGCCGCTGGATCCGAAGAACGTGCTCACGAAGACCGACAAGACTCACGGCATGGTCCGCACCGAAGTGCGCTCGGCCCAGGCCGACTCCCACCTCGGTCACCTGTTCCCCGACGGCCCCGGCCCCACGGGCATGCGGTATTGCATGAACTCCGCCTCGATGCGCTTCATCCCGGTGTCGCAGCTGGAGGCCGAGGGGTACGGGAAGTACCTGTCGCTGTTCCAGAGGTAGGCATGGTCCGCACCGTCTTCCGCTGCTTGCCCATTCTGGTCGCCGGGGTCGCTTTCGCCCCGGCGCCCCGGGTGGTGGAGTACCCGCTTCCCCGTCCCCGCGCGTTTCCGCACGACCCCGCCGTGGCCCCCGACGGATCGGTCTGGTACACGGACCAGGTGAACAGCTTCATCGGGCACCTCGACCCGGCGACGGGGCAAGTGGCCGACTACCCCACGCCGACCATCAACTCGGGGCCGCACGGCATCATCGTCGCGGCGGACGGCGGCGTCTGGTACACCGCCAACTTCAAGGGCCGGATCGGGCGCCTCGATCCGGCCACCGGCGCGATCAAGGAGTACGTCCTGCCCGCGGAGTCGCGCGATCCCCACACGCCGGTGTTCCGGGACGGCAAGCTGTGGTACACGGCGCAGGGGTCGAACCTGTACGGCTGGCTCGATCCCGCGTCCGGCTCGGGGAAGACCTTCCCGCTCTCCACGCCGAACGCCCACCCGTACGGGCTCGTCAACACGGCCGACGCGATCTGGATGGCGGAGTTCGGGACGAACAAGATCGGACGGATCGATCCGGCGGACGGGTCGCTGAAGGAGTTCCCGCTGCCCAACGCGGGCGCCCGGCCGCGGCGCCTGGCCGTGGACTCGCACGGGATCGTCTGGTACACGGACTACGCGCGGGACCGGCTGGGCCGTCTCGATCCGGCGACGGGCTCGGTGCGGGAGTTTCCCTGCCCCGGTGGGTCCGGGAGCGCGCCGTACGGCATCGCGGTGGCGCCCGACGGCAAGCTCTGGTATGACGAATCCGGCAAGAACGAGGTCGTCACGTTCGATCCGGCGACCTTCGCCGCCTCGACCGTCCCCATCCCCACCCCCGGCGCCACCGTCCGCAACATCTCGGTCGACTCGGCCCGCGAGCGAATCTGGCTCGCGCTGTCCGGCACGCAGCGGCTGGGGAGAATCGACCTCAAGTAGGTGTCGGGTATCAGGTGTCGGGTGTCAGGGTCGGATGGCCCTGACACCTGACACCTGACACCCGATCCTGCGCTACATCGATTTCTTCGGTTGCGCCGTCGGCGGGAGCAGGCCGTTGAGCCGGAGGTAGTTCGAGAGCTGGCTGTAGTGATCGTCCCAGTCACCGACGGTGATCAGGATGACCATCGCCCGCGAGAACTGCTGCCCGAACAGCGGGAGCTGCTCGGAGAGCTTCGAGTCGTCGAGCTTGGCCAGGGACGACTGGCAGAAGTCGAACGTCTCCTTCAGCCGGGCCATGATCTTGTCCTTCCCGTCCGTCTCCGCGACCTTGTCGCGCGTCGGCGCGGCCTGACCCGCGATCGTCCCGCAGAGCATGTCGTTGCCCTCGGCCAGGTGCAGCGCGATGGCGGCGACACTCATCTGCGCCGGCGTGGGCTTGTAGCCCCACTTGTCCGCGGGCATGGCCTCGAGGGCCGCGGGGAGAATGCGCGCGAACCGCCCTTCCTGGGCCCGGAGCGCGTCGGCCAGCGGCGCTCCCATCTGCATGCCTCCCATGTTGCCCTGCGCGGCGGCGACCCGCGTCAACGCGCCCAGGGCCAGCGCGACCACTGCCATCCGTGCCTTCATGACCATTTGCTCCGACGATCGAGGGAACGTGATTCTAGGCCGCGGAACCGGAGACGGGAAGGCCCCGTAGGGCGGCGTATATTCTTTTGACCTATGTCGGACATTCCCGCCGACCTCGTTGCCGCCCTCGGGGGCCGGTTCGAGCTGCGCCGAGTGCTGGGGCGCGGGGGAATGGCCACGGTGTACCTCGCTACGGACCTGAAGCACGAGCGCGAGGTCGCGGTCAAAGTGCTCCTGCCCGGCCTCTCGGCCTTCCTGGGCACCGAGCGCTTCCTCACCGAAATCCAGATCGCCGCGCGCCTCAACCATCCGCACATCTTGTCGCTGCACGACTCGGGTGAGGCGGGGGGCTTCCTCTATTACGTCATGCCGTACGTCGACGGCGGATCCCTTCGCCAGCGGATCACGCCGGCCACCCGGACCGGACTGGCCGACGCCCTGGAGGTCCTCGAGCCCGTCGCCGACGCGCTCTCCTACGCGCATCGGATGGGCGTCCTGCACCGGGACATCAAGCCCGAGAACATCCTGTTCTCACAGGGGCATCCGATCGTCGCGGACTTCGGCATCGCGCGGGCCGTCACCACCGCGGGCGGCGCGCATCTGACGCGGACCGGATTCCCCATCGGAACGCCCGGCTACATGAGCCCGGAGCAGGCCGCGGGGCTCTCCGATCTCGACGTCCGGGCCGACGTGTACTCGCTCGCCGTGGTCGCCTACGAGCTTCTGGTCGGGGAGCCGCCCGGCCGCTGGCCCACGGAAGACGCCGTGCGCGCGGGCCGTTTCTCGGATGTGCCACCCGCCCACCGCGCCCGGCTCGACGCCCTCGGCCCCCAGGTGGAGGGAGCCCTGATCCGGGGATTGTCGGTGCGGCAGGACCAGCGCACCGCCACGCCCCGAGCCCTGATCGCGGAGCTCCGGGGCCAGGCCCCCCGGAAGCGTTTCAGCGAGGGCGAAGTGCAGGAGATCGTCAAGCGCGCCTCCGAGATGGAGGCGACCAACCCGACGCAATCCGGCGCGCTCACCATCGGCGGCGTCGAAGCGCTGGCCGCGGAGGTGGGGATCGAGCCCGCGCTCGTGCGGAAGGCCGCGGGCGCGCTCGATCCGGCGCGGCTCGAGGTCAACCCGACCAATCGCGTCATCGGAGGGCCCACCCGCCTCTTCCTCGAGCGCGAGGTGGACGGCGAGCTGCCCGACGCCGAGTTCCCCACGCTGGTGGAAGAGATCCGGCGCATGCTGTCGGATGTCGGCCAGGTGAACCAGCTGGGCCACTCGTTTTCGTGGATCTCGTCGCGCGGCGGGGGGCGGACGCGGGACCTCGAGGTCTCGGTGTCGGTCCGGCAGGGGAAGACCCGGATTCGAGCGCGGGAGAACCTGAACGTGCTCATCGGCGCGACCTTCGGCGGGATCGGGGGCGGCATGGGCGGCGGGGGGATGGGTCCGATCATGGGGACGCTGTTCGGCGCCCTGCACGCCGCGCCGGTCCTCGCGGCCTTCGTGGTTCCGGCCTGGCTGGGCCTCACCTACCTCACGGCCCGCACGGCGTACCGGCATTCGGTGAAGAAGCGGATCGGCGGCATGGTGCCGCTCGTGGATCGGCTGGCGGAGCTGACCCGGGAGCTGACCCCCGTCCGGCCGCGCCTGGAGGCGTGACGATGGCGACCCGGCTTCTGGACCTGAGCCACACGGTGGAGCACGGGATGATCACCTACAAGGGTCTCCCGGCGCCCCTCATCTGCGATTTTCTCAGCCGGGAAGCGTCGCAGGCGCGCTACGCGCCGGGCACCGAGTTTCAGATCGGCAAGATCGAGATGGTGGCGAACACCGGCACCTATCTGGACAGCCCGTTCCACCGGTATGCGCACGGCACGGACCTCGCCGGCCTGCCGCTCGAGTCTCTCGCCGACCTGGATTGCCTGGTCGCGCGCTTCCCCGGCGACGCGCGGGCCATCGACCGTCTGCCCTTCGACCAGGCCGCGGTGAAGGGGAAGGCCGTACTGGTGCAGACCGGCTGGGACCGGCACTGGCGCACCGACCGCTATTTCGAGGGGCATCCGTTCCTGACCGGCGGGCTGGCGGAGTGGCTGGCCGACGCGGGCGTCACGCTGGTGGGAATCGACTCCTACAACATCGACAGCACCGACACCGGTGAGCGCCCGGTCCACACCGCCCTGCTCGCGCGGGACATTCCGATCGTGGAGCACATGACCGGGCTCGCGGGCGTGCCCGACCGCGGCGCGCGGTTCTTCGCCGTCCCCGTCAAAGTCGCGGGGTTCGGCACTTTTCCAGTCCGGGCCTTCGTCCAGTACTAGCGAGCGCGAGCGCCTCCGGAGCTCACCAGCTCTCCATTTTGACGTCGCACAAGGTCGAGTGCAGGTCGTTGAACGTGACCTTCTTGGCCCCGGCCGGGAGCGGCGGGCTCACGTAGTCGGTCTTGGTCCCCTTCACCATCAGCCGGAAGTGCGCGATCCGATTGTCGCCCAGGTCGGCGGCGATGAGGACCGGCATCTCGAAGTCCGGACCCACGTGCTCCTGCGTGATGCGAAACTTGATGACGGTGTTTCCGTTGTCGCCGGGCTGATTGGTCCAGGCGACGTGATAGGTCGGGATGGTGGTTCCCTTCACCCACTCGTCGAAGAACCAGTCCATCGGAATGCCGGCGTGGCGCTCCACGACGCCCGCGAAGTCCCCGGTGGTGACCGTGCGCCCCGCGTAGGTCTGGTAGTAGTCCTTCAGGGTGGCGGTGAAGCGGTCTTCGTTCATCGTCTTCACGTCGAGCATCATGATCCGCAGCATGTGCAGGATCCAGGCGCCCTTCTCGTAGACCATGGTCTGCGCGCCCTGCGGCACCGCGAAGGTCGAGGACCGGTAGCCGACCCAGATGGGCCCGACGTCGTTCGCCTCACCCTTGATGTCGTCCCGGTACTGGTCCAGGAACTTGAAGTATTCGTCCGAGTGGCGGCGCTCCGCGGCCAGGTACCAGAGCGCCGAGAAGCTCGCGAAGCCTTCCCCGAGCCATTGGTCGCGGTAGGTGGCGGGCTGGACGCCGTTCCCCCACCACTGGTGCGCCACCTCGTGGGCCCGGAACCACTCGTCGAATCCGTCGAGCTCACTGAAATGGAACGTGCTGGCCGACAGGTCGATGAACCCCTGGAACGACACCCCCTCCCCGTAGGGGATCTCGGTGACGTAGAAGTGCCGCATCGGAGGCGGTCCGAAGAGCGCGGAATAGAACCTGAGGCTGTTGGACACGTCGGCGCTGACGTTCTCGACCATGTGGGACTGCTGGGGCAGGTAGAACCCGAGGGACCGCACTTCGTCCGCGATCGCCCGGTGCGCCTCCTCGGACAGCATCACGTCGAGGGTCCGGTCGGGGTCGTCGACGTGGTGGTTCTCGAAGATGCCGAGGTTGAAGGTGGCCCAGGGGGTGGGCCGGTCGATGACCCAGTGGGTGGTGACCACCTTCCCCGTCAGCGTGGAATCGGTGCGCTGCCCCACGCTCGCGAACGTGTACTGATGCGGCGTGTGATAGGTGACGTCGAAGGTCGCGTTCCCGCTGCCGAGCAGGTTCTCCGGATACCACGCCACGCCCGGCTCGATGAAGAACCACTCGCTCGAGCGGTCGATCAGATCGGGGTGGTTGGCGTGGTAGCTGAGGGTCAGCGTGAGCGAGTCGCCGGCCGCGAGGCGCCGGGGGGCCCGCACCCAGAGGAGCCCCGAATCCTTGGCTTTGAACGTCCGGACCGGCGTGCCGTCCTGCCAGTGCCCGGAATCGACGAGGATCTTGTATTGCAGCTCGAACGGCAGCCACGGTCCGACGGCGGTGTCGGCCCGCAGCGACAGGGCGGCCGTGGCCGACAGGTCGAGGTCCGCCGTGAACGTCTCTTTGAGGTTCGCGTCCAGGACGTAGTGCGGCACGTCGAGACGGGGGGGCTGCTCCGTGGTCGCCACCGCTCCCCGCGCGGGGAACTGGGTGACCAGGGACCAGTGTACGCCGAACTCGGTGCGGTGCGCGGGCTTGAAGAGCTCCACCGACTCGGTGGAAGAGGGATCGATTTCAAACAGCGCGTCGCCGTGCTTCACGAGCTTCAGCCGCGCGACGAAGAGTCCGGTGCGGTCCCCGTTCAGAAACGTCCACATCACGCCCCAGTCGAACGAGCCCTCGTTCTTCCCCGCGAGGGTCTTCAGCGCGTCGCGCGCAACTCCGGCCACGTCGTCGGGGACCGGCCCGGCGGACGCGGACAGCGCCGCCAGCTGGTCCCCGGTCGTGTCGGCGAAGATGAGCACCGCTTCGGAGACCGAGTCGTCGAGCACGGTGTCGCCGGCATACCGCCGGAGCTCGACCTGCTCGGTGGGCAGTGCCGGCTTGAGGACGAACCGCCCGGCGCCCCGGAACACCGCGCCGGCGGTGTGTCCGCCGACCGCGGCGAGCGGGTACAGCGATCCGCTCTCGAGGGTGAGCTCGCCGGCGTCGCGGGTCAGGACGAGATGGTGAACCGCGATGACCTGGTTGGTCGGCGCGACGTCCACCAGCTCGTGGTACCGGGTGAGGTAATCGCCAGCGGCGCCCTGCGCGACCGCCGGGCGTGGCGCCAGGGCGAAGGCGAGTACGACGGTGACGGCGAGCGGACGCGGCACGGGGGCCCCAGGAGGCTGTTGCCGCCTAAACTGCGCATGCGGCGGAGTCCCCGCCAGAGCGGGCTATCCGCGATTCGCCCGAGTCACCGCCGACGAGAGCAGCTCGCCCTGCGTGTGCGCGCGCCGCAGCGCGGTGATGGCCCACTGCACCTGCGGATCGCGCGCGATGGTCCGACGGCCCGCCGCCGAGTCCCCGAAGATCTCCTGCGCGACGTTGCCCTCGATGACGCGGTCCAGGTAGTCCTGCCCGCCGCTCGCCACGTCGGGAGCGACGGTCACGCCGCGCGCCTTGAGGTGCGCCAGCACCGACACCCGCCACGCCGCCGGCTCCTGGAAGTCGGGCTTGAGGACGGGCCGCAGCGAATCGACCAGGTCGTGCAGGGAGGCGAAGAACTCGCGGCTGTGGAGGGAGAGCGCCTTGAAGAGGTTCTGCTCGCCCGTGGTCAGCGTGTCCTGGGCGAGGGTCACGTCGGGCGTGATGGCGCCGCCGCCCAGCACCAGACGGCCCCCGTCCGACCGGAACGTGGGCCGGGGCGCGTGCGCCGAGTCCCGCGCGGCGCTGTCGGCCGCGAGCGCCGCCCGCCCGACGTCCCGCTCCGGCCGCTGGATGGACCGCCCACTCGGCGTGATCCACCGGCCGGTGGTCATCACCACGATCCAGCCGTCGGGGAGGGTGCGGGCGGTCTGGACCAGTCCTTTGCCGAAGGAGCGTTCGCCGGCCACCAGGGCGCGGTCGTGGTCCTGCAGCGCGCCGGCGACGATCTCGGACGCGGACGCCGTGTACCGGTCGACCAGGACGACGAGGGGGACGCCGGGAGCGAGCGGCGAGGAGGTGGCGATGTAGCGCTCCACGGAGTCGCGGGTCTGGACGCTGTAGATCTGCTGGCCGCGGTTGAGGAAGAAATTCGCGATGGTCTGCGCCTGGTCGGTGAGGCCGCCGCCGTTGCCGCGGAGGTCGAGGACCACGCCGCGGACGTTGTGCTGCGCGAAGTCGAGGAGCGCGGTGCCCACCTCACGGGCCGACGACTCGCTGAAGTGCTGGAGCGGGAGGTAGCCGACGGAGTCCCTGGTGACCAGGGAGTACGGCACCGCGGGGATATGGACCAGGGCGCGCACCATCCGGAAGTCGAGCGGATCGTGAACGCCGGGACGGGCGAAGCGCACGGACACCGGGGTGCCGGCGATGCCGCGGGTGGCCTTGGAGACGTCCTCCATCTTCGCGCGCCGCATGTCCCGCCCGTCGACCGCCACGATGCGGTCCCCGGCCATCACGCCGGCCTTCTGGGCCGGGGTGTGCGGGTAGACCTTGCTCACCTGGACGCCGGTGTCGGCGTCTTCGAGGAGGAGGCCGATGCCGGCGTACTTGCCCTCGTACTGCACGTCGAAGTCTTCGGACTTCTGGGGCGGGAAGATGTTGGCGTAGGGATCGTGGAGCTGGCCCAGGAGCCCGCGGGCGGCTTTTTCGTAGATGTCCGACTGGTCGAGGGAGTCCACGAAGTGCGTCGCCACCAGCTCCGAGACCCAGCTGAAGAGGCGCTCGCCGTCTTCGGATTGCGCGCCGTGGCGCGGCACGGCCCAACCGAGGGCGGCTCCGGAGGCGAGCAGCACGGCGGCGGCGGCGATGGTGGTACGGCGCATTGCGGACTCCCGTAGTGGTAAGAAAGAAGACGGCGCCAGGATTACACTCTACCCCGAAGGCAGGGGGGATGCCAGCGGGGAGGGGTGAGTGGTGCGTTCCCCGGGACCGGTGGGCGGTGTTTTGCCTATTTGGAGGGCCGAGCCTACCATTACGCTGGGCGGTCCACTCCACGGGGTGTCTCGTGCCGGTGACCGCCAAGCTGTCCCGTCAATTCTACGACCGGTTCGGGGACGAGATCGCCAACGAGCTGGTGGAGTGGTTCAATCAGGTGGACGCGACGTACCGGGGGGATTTGCGGGAGCTGAACGAGCTCAACTTCGCGCGGTTCGACGCGAAGTTGGAGCAGCGGTTCGCGGAGTACGATGTGAAATTGGAGCGCCGGTTCGCCGAGTACGACGTGAAGTTGGAGCGCCGGTTCGCACAGCAGGATGCCAAGTGGGAGCAGCGGTTCGCGGGCCTCGAGACCCGATTGTTGCGGTGGATGTTCCTGTTCTGGGCGACGAACCTGGCCGCGCTGGTGGGCCTGGCCCGACTGAAGCCGTAGTACCGATTCCGGGGGCGGGCGGGTACATTTCGGACCCGTTTGCGCGCCAGTAGCTCAGCTGGATAGAGCGTCGGCCTCCGGAGCCGAAGGTCGTGGGTTCGAATCCCGCCTGGCGCATCGACTTACGACGTCGATTAGTCCCTGGTCACAAAAGTGGTAACAAGCTGTCCCTCCCGGCCCACTGCCCCGACACCCGACTGATCTCGTTCCCGGCCCCCGACGTCGTCGTTCCCGCGCCCTTAAGGGCGCTCTCGGCGCGAGCAAGGCCTGAAGGCCCTCAGTACCAAAATCCGTTGCCTCAATAGCCCTGGGACTCTATCTCCCTTGTTGAGCCGGGCCGCACGCCACGCTGTAAGGTTCTCTCCCCGGCCAACGTTTGCTCTCTGACCACTCTCGAGCGGACCGCGTGCCGTCACGAACCGCAGAAGCAGTATCCCCGGACGAAACCGCCCTCTTGGCGAGGCTGAGGATTGGGGACGACCATGCCCTGGAGAGCCTATACCACCTGCACGCCAGGCGGCTCTTCGGACTGGCGCTCCGACTCACCAATTCGCGCGACGACGCCGCGGAAATCATCCAGGATGTCTTCGTTGGGCTGCCGTTGGCACTCCGGAGCTACGCGGAACAGGGTGCGTTCGGCGCCTGGCTGCGGCGCATCACGGCTCGACTCTGTCTCGACCGGCTGAGGCGCAACCGCCGCCGCCACGAGGTCCGTCTGGAGCCCGATCACCAGGGCGCCGTCGCGAGCCCGGCCGGCAAAATCGATGCGCGCGAGGCTCTCGAGCACGCGGTGGCGACACTCCCAGAGGCCCTACGCTCGGTGTTCGTGCTGAAAGAGGTCGAAGGGTACTCCCACTCCGAAATCGCCGACCTCCTGGGCATCCGCCGCGGCACCTCCGAAGTGCGGCTGCTCCGCGCGATCCGTCGACTGCGCCAAGAACTCGAGGAAGACCGATGAGACTCCCCCTGCTCCACCCTTCTTTGGGATCGCTGAAGCGCTTCGCCGATGGCGACGAAACCGCAGACCGCCGACAGGTCGCTGACCATATCGCGACGTGCAGCGCGTGCCGGGATCAGGTCGCGTCGCTCCGCTCGCTGTCTCAGACCGCGCGTGGCCTCGGTGAGATCGGCGTCCCATCATCGCTGATCGACTCAGTTCGCGCGAGGCTGGCGTCCAGAGAGCAGGTGATTCTCCCGCTGACTGATTCCGGCAAGCCGGTCCGTTCCCGCTGGGCGCTCGCCGCCGCTGCCGCCGTCGCGCTGATCGCTGTTGGAGCATGGCTCTTCTGGCCGAACCCTGACCTGTCCGCTGCGGCCACCACCGGCACGCTCTCCCTCAATCCGTCGAACCCGACTCCCGGAGCATGGATCTCCGTCGAGTACGAGCCGCCGCAAGCGCTTGCCGGACAGAAGGAGCTGGTGCTGCGAGCCCGGTTCCGGACCGAACGCGACCAGGGGTACGAATGGACGACGCGTCAAGTCGTGGCCACGACGCTCGAACCGGACGCGCGGGGGCGCTTCGAGGGGCGCTTCAAGCTCCCGACCAACGCCGTTTACGCCGCGTTCGCGGTCGAGACCCCCGATGGCCGCCAGGTGGACAGCAACGACCGTCGCCTTTGGGACCTCCTCGTCACCGCGCCTGATGGCCGACCGCTAATCTCGGCCTTCGTCCAGCAAACCCGAGACCTGCAAGGGCGGAACTGGCCCCAAGCACTTCAGGTGGCGCAGCGCATGGTCGCCGTCTACCCGGACTCCCCTGAGGCCTGGGGCCTCCTCCACTTCTATGAAATGGTCGATTTGGGACGGGCGCATACCGACAGTACCGCCCCCAGCGACCTTGCTCGGCTGAAACACTTCCAGGCTCGATATGAGGGTTCGACGTCCCCAGACATCGAGATGGGCATGTACGACTACTCGATCGCTGTCGATGACTCGGTGATTCACGCGTATTGGAGGGCCAGGGTGCTCGGGGATACGTCGTCGGCTCTCCCGATGCTCGAATACCGCGTGGGCACACTCTATTACAGGTTCCAAAAAGACCAAGGCGCAGCGATGGCGGAGGGTGACTCCCTGTGGCGCCGGTACCACCCGATCATGCCCGGGATGTTCGAGCAGAACATGGTCAGCTTCGCACTCCAGGCGAAGGACACGGCTTCCCTGGCCCGCTGGGTTACCCGGCTCGATGATGTCTGGCCGGTGGGTGTGGCGTGGGCGGAGGCCGAGCTGACGAAGTACCCGACCCTGCGGGATACGGGATTCGCTCTGCTCCGCCACACCATCGATCGGCTCAGCGGTGATGACGATTCGCTGCGCCAGCTCGAGCTGAATAAGGACGAGCAGCGGCAGCTGTTCCGCGCCGAAGTGCGGCGGGCGCTGGTCTTCCTGGGGAAG